>JAQVHL010000017.1 GCA_028696185.1 Halothiobacillaceae bacterium | reverse complement strand
AGGTCAGGCCAGGGCTTGCCCGAAGGGCGGTCCCGTGGGGGTGTGTTCTTTTGGTTACTTTTCTTGCACAAGCAAGAAAAGTGACTCGCCCGCTTGCGTTGGCGCCTGTTTGAAAGGCTAAGCCTCAAGGCGGGCGAAAAAGGGTTTCAACGGTTATTGAAAGCGGCTTTAACCGGCTGTTGAACGGCTTGATCTTTCGCAGGCGGACAGGCTGAAAAAATCAAGGGTGCGAGAACAGGATGCACAACATCCTGTTGTGTGGCGGGACTGAAAAGGCCCTCCATGGCCCTTTCACCCGGTCTCCACAACCCCGTCCATGACGCCTCCAAAGGGGATCTGGAAATCCTTCGTCCGGCGCTGAATTGCCCGCAACACCTTCTTTTCTATCCCCTTGGGCCGGCTTCGCTTTTAGTGGAGACAGCCATCCGGTAAGGCGCGATCAGGCCGCCGTCCGCGTTATCTTGCCCACTTCGTCAAGCTTGACCTGCGGACTTGCTTGCCAGAGCTCGTCGTGTATCGCATCGCAAGCGCTTGTGCTTGAACGATTCGATCATGAAACCAATAGGGCGCGTTGCGCTAGGCGCAGCAATGGCGGCAGGCATCGAGTGGCTTGTACCCTGGGAGCGCGAACTGTTCGCAACAAGAAAGCCGGCATGTGCCGGCTTGGTTGTGTCGAGGTTTCTGCCCCTTACTTGGTCAGCGACGCGAACAGTTGCGGCAGCTTTTCCGGCAGGCGCTGGACGTTGTCGATCACGGTGAATTGCTTGTCGCCGAAGATGCGCGATACATAGGCATCCGCATGCGGATCGAGGGTGATGCAGTAGGTCATCACGCCATTGCTCTTGAGTTCCTCCACCGCGTTCTTGGTGTCGAAGCGCAGGTGTTGCGGGTCGTCCACGTCCACGTCGGCGGGTTCGCCGTCGGTGATGACGAGCATCAGCTTCTTCGCCGCCTGCTGCTTGGCCAGGTGACGGCCCGCGTGACGCAGGGCCGCGCCCATGCGGGTGGAGAGTTGGCCGCTCATGCCCGCGAGGCGGGACTGGGCGTTGTCGTCCCAGGGTTCGAAGAAGTCCTTGAAGCGGTAGTACTGCACGTCGTGGCGGCTGTCGGAGGCGAAGCCGTGCACGGCGAAGCGGTCGCCGATGCCGTCGATGGCCCAGGAAAGCAGGGTGGTCGCTTCCTTGGTCAGTTGCAGCACGCTCTTCTCGCTGCCGCGCACCCTGTCGTTGGTGGACTGTGAGAGGTCCATCAGCACCATCACCGCCACGTCGCGCACCTTCTGGATGCGGCGCAGGTGGACGCGATCATCCGGGGTGATGCCCATGCGGTAGTCCACCATCGAACGCACGGCGGCGTCGAGGTCCAGGTCGTCGCCTTCGGCTTGCTTGCGCTCGATCACGAGTCCGCGCGGTTGCAGCATGTCGATGATGTGGCGCAGGCGGGCGGCGACGCCCTTGTGCTCGCGCAGGATGCGGTCGATCTCGTCCTTGTCGCCGCGCGGCAGGCGGCGCTCGTAGACCGTGGTCCAGTCGGGGCGGTGGACCTGCACCTGGTAGTCCCACTCGTGGTAGTGGAAGGGGCCGAGGATGGGTTCCTTGCCTTCCATCTGGTTGTAGCTGACGCCGTTGTCTTCATACGGGAACAGCTCGGTGGAGAGCACCAGGATTTCGCCATCGTCTTCCATCGGGCCGGTCATTTCCGAGTCGATGGCATCGACGAACTCCATCACGTTGACATGGCGGCGGGCGGCGCGCTGACTGGCCGGGGTGTAGTCCTTGCCGTCGCCTTCCCAGTCGAGCTCGGCGAATTCCCAGATGAAGCGGTTGTCGTCGCGGTAGACGACGGGCAGGCCGGCCATGGTGGCGGACGAGACGCGCGCCGGGATGGCCTGCATGGCCTGGCCGCAGTAGGTCACGCCCAGGTCCCAGGCGAGCTGGTTGTCGTCCGGGCGCTTGGACATTTCCTCGTGGAAGCGGGCGATCCACTGACGGCGACGCTCAACGCCGGGGTCGTAGGATGGGTCCAGCAGGCCGCGTGAGAGGCAGAGCAGGTCATGGATGAACTCATCCATGGTGGAGGGCGCGTGGGCGGCATCTGGCATGGGGTGGAGGGTCAGCCAGAGTTGGCGCAGGCCGGGGAAGTCGCGGATGGCTAGCTCCTCGATGCGCGCGTCCTCGAACACCGAAACGACCAGACGTTGGATCTGGCTGAGATTGTCTGCCTGGATGGCTGCGGTGGTGTAGACGATGTGCGAGGCCGCGTGTGCCGCGGCGGCGCGGTAGACCTCCATGCCGGCGGCGCCTTCGCCTTTTCCCTTCGTCGCTTGCGAGGAAGGAAAGTCAGACGAGTAGTCGTCGTAGGCATCGGGGACGAAGATGGCGCCCTTCTCGATGTAGGGCTTGTAGCCTTCCTTGGATTCATAGTCGCCGGCGGTCGGACGCAGGTAGAACTCGCGGTTCCAGAAGGCGCGCAGGTACATCTGCAACTTGCGCTGGGCGTCGATGAACAGGATGCCGCGTCGTTCGCGCTGCATCACGCTCATCGCATCCGAAGACTCCAGCGAGAAGTAGGCGATCTGGCCCTTGAAGTCGCGCTTGTAGGTTTCCGCGCCGTACATCACCCAGCGGCGCAGGCCGCCCAGGGTAAGTTTGGAGAGCAGTTCATCGACATGGTCGAGCATGGGCCGCAGGCCGCGCGGGGCCAGTGCCACCATGCGTTCGATCAGGTTCAGATAGCCCTTGTAGACGGCGATGTCGCCCAGGCGGCGGGCGGCGGTCGGCAGGCTGGCGAACAGCAGGGCGAGCACCGCACCGGAGGTCTGCGAGGACAGCTTGAGCACGGTGTAGACCGATTCGCCCACGGCCTCCTCGCCGATTTCGCGCACCACTTCGGGCATTTCTTCGAGGAAGGAGACAATCACGTCTTCTCCCTTGCCCATGTTGCACAGGGCGGTCACCCCGTCCAGGTAGGTCTTCAGACCGTTGGGCGACATGACGCGCTGCGCTTCCGAGTAGCCGCCTTCCAGTGCATCGCGCAGGACGTGCGATTTTTGTGCGCAGGGCAGGCCTGCGATGAATTCCTGAAGGTCAATGGACATGGCCTTTTCCCCCTAGCGGATGGCGGGCGGGCCGCCAGCGATCACCGGCTACAGCAAAGCCGGTGTGCATCAGACGTGTGACGGGCGCCGGCGGGCGCCCCGTCAATCCACCCTTCAGTTGAAGAAAGTGTGGATGGTCGCATCCAGCGTGTCGCGGATGTCGGCATCGTCGGTGATCGGGCTCACCATCGCCATGCGGCAGGCGGTGCGCGGCTCGACGCCCTTGGCGATCATCTTGCCGGCGTAAACGCACAGACGGGTGGAGATGCCCTCGTCCAGGCCATGTCCCTTGAGATTGCGTGCGCGCTGGGCGATCTGTACGAGCTTCTCGGCGGTAGCGGCATCCACGCCCGCTTCACGGGCGATGACCTTGGCCTCCACCTCGGGCTGCGGGTAGTCGAAGTCCAGACCGGCGAAACGCTGCTTGGTGGACTGCTTCAAGTCCTTCATCAGGTTCTGGTAGCCGGGGTTGTAGGAGATCACCAGCTGGAAGTCCGGGTGCGCCTCGATCAGCTCGCCTTTCTTGTCCAGCGGCAGGGTGCGGCGGTGGTCGGTCAGCGGGTGGATGACCACGGTGGTGTCCTGGCGGGCCTCGACGATCTCGTCCAGGTAGCAGATGGCGCCCAGGCGGGCGGCGGTGGTCAGCGGGCCGTCCTGCCAGCGGGTGCCGTCCTTGTCGAGCAGCCAGCGGCCGACGAGGTCGGCGGCGGTCATGTCCTCGTTGCAGGCCACGGTGATGAGCGGCTTGCCCAGGCGGTGGGCCATGTGCTCGACGAAGCGGGATTTGCCGCAGCCGGTCGGGCCCTTGAGCATGACCGGCAGGCGGTTCTCGTAGGCAGCTTCATAGAGCGCGATCTCGTCGGATTGCGGCTCATAGTACGGCTCTTTGATGACGCGGTATTGGGCGAGCAGATCGGTCATGGTCTTATCCTCCTGCTAGGGATGCGGATGGTCATGCACATCGGCGGAACAGAGCGTCCGGCCCCTACGATGCGATGGCGATTGAAGAGAGCCTCTGCAATCGGCATGGCACCGGGAATACTAAAAATAAAGCCCCAGACAGCGGCTGCCTGGGGCTTTCGGCTACCCGCCCCGAGTGGCAAGGCACTCGGGGCGGGCCCACACCAAGCGGCAGTTACTTGGTGTTGCCGCGGTAGATCACCATGGACGCGCCCTGGGACTGCTTGAAGTTATCGTAGCCGATCAGGCGGACATGGTTGCCCGGATTGGCTTCATGGCAGGCCTTGGCCTCGGCCAGGATGGTGTCGACGTCGGTTTCGCCGAACATCGGCAGCTTCCACATGTACCAGTAGTTGGCCATGGCGTGCTCGGGTTCGGTGTGCTCGACGGCCGGGTTCCAGCCCTTGGAGACGATGTACTCCACCTGCTTGCGGATTTCCGCATCGGTCATGGCCGGCAGGTAGGAGAAAGTCTCGAACTTGCGGCTGGCCGGGTCGGACAGGCGGCTCTTGTAATCTTGAACTTGGCTCATGTGTTCACCTCGTGATTCAGGTTCATTGAGGCGGGGGAGTACCCCGCCCAGGCCATTACTTGTGGGCTACGTCCAGCTTGTCGACGGTATCGAACTCGAAGCGGATTTCTTTCCAGGTTTCGAGTGCGATGGCCAGCTCCGGGGAGTGCTTGGCCGCTTCACGCAGTACGTTGCCGCCTTCTTTCTCCAGCTCGATGCCTTCGTTGCGTGCCTTGACGCAGGCTTCCAGGGCGACGCGGTTGGCGCAGGCGCCAGCGGCGTTGCCCCACGGGTGGCCCAGGGTGCCACCGCCGAACTGCAGCACGGAGTCGTCACCGAAGATGGAAACCAGCGCCGGCATGTGCCAGACGTGGATGCCACCGGAAGCCACAGGGATCATGCCCGCCATGTAGGCGAAGTCCTGATCGAACATGATGCCGCGCGAACGGTCTTCTTTGACGTACTCCTCGCGCATGATGTCGATCCAGCCCAGGGTGGCGGTGCGGTCGCCTTCCAGCTTGCCTACAACGGTGCCGGAGTGCAGGTGGTCGCCGCCCATCAGGCGCATGATCTTGGACAGCACACGGAAGTGGATGCCGTGGTGCGGGTTGCGGTCGATCACGCCGTGCATCGCGCGGTGAACGTGCAGCAGGATACCGTTCTGCTTGCACCACTTGGACAGGGCGGTGGTGGCGCCGAAGCCCATGGTGATGTAGTCGATCATGATGATCGGGGTGTTCAGCTCCTTGGCGTACTCCGCGCGGCGCAACATCTCGTCGGAGGTCGGCGCGGTGACGTTCAGGTAGTGTCCCTTGCGCTCGCCGGTTTCGCGCTCGGACTTCTCGATGGCTTCCTGGCAGAAGTCGAAACGCTGCTTCCAGTGCATGAACGGCTGGCTGTTGACGTTTTCGTCGTCCTTGGTGAAGTCCAGACCGCCACGCAGGGCTTCGTATACGGCGCGACCGTAGTTCTTGCCGGACAGACCCAGCTTCGGCTTGATGGTGCAGCCGAGCATCGGACGGCCGTACTTGTTCATGATGTCGCGCTCGACCTGGATACCGTGCGGGGGGCCGTCACAGGTGGTCAGGTAGGCCACCGGGAAGCGGATGTCTTCCAGGCGGATGGCGCGCAGCGCCTTGAAGCCGAACACGTTACCGACCAGGGAGGTGAACACGTTCACAACCGAGCCCGGCTCGAACAGGTCGATCGGGTAGGCGATGAAGGCGTAGAACTCGGTGTCGGAGCCCGGTACGTCCTCGATGCGATAGGCGCGCCCCTTGTAGTAGTCCAGATCGGTCAAGAGGTCGGTCCACACGGTCGTCCAGGTGCCGGTCGAGGACTCGGCGGCTACTGCCGCGGCGACTTCTTCACGGTCGATACCCGGTTGCGGGGTGACCTTGAAGCACGCGAGCAGGTCGGTGTCTTTCGGGGTGTAGTTCGGTTCCCAGTAGGTGGCGCGGTATTCTTTGACGCCAGCCTTGTATGTTTTCGCCATGAACGGTCCTCCTGTCGGATGGAAAAGCATCGGAAGCTTGTCGAGGGCGCGCCGCCTTGAGGTGGCGCCGGCTGTGCCATCGGCCCTGGTCCCTGCGCGTCGACCGTGGGGGTCGCGTGCTTGAACGAGACCTATCATGGGGCACAATAACCCATTAGAGAACTCAGAAATTCTGATTGCTCGCATAATGAAAACCTTATGGGAACGGCATGAAAAACCTCACTTTTCGCCAGCTCAAGATCTTTGAAACGGTTGCGCGGCACCTGAACTACACCAAGGCTGCGCAGGAGTTGCACCTGACCCAGCCTGCCGTATCCATGCAGGTCAAGCAGCTGGAAGAGGTGATTGGACTGCCCTTGTTCGAGCAGATGGGGCGCAAGACTTTCCTGACCGAAGCCGGGGGCGAGCTTTACCGCTATAGCCGCACCATTTCGGCGCTGTTTGCCGAAATGGATGATGTTTTCGGTGCGATCAAGGGGATGGAGCGTGGCGCCTTGTCCGTTTCGGTGGCGACCACAGCGAGCTATTTTTCCACCCGCTTGCTGGCGGAATTTGCCCGCATGCATCCGCAAATCCAGATCAGCCTCGACGTGACCAATCGTGAGACCCTGCTCGGGCAGCTTGAGCGCAACGAGCGCGATCTGGTCATCATGGGGCGCCCGCCGGCGGACATGGAGCTGGATGCCGAGCCGTTCATGGACAATCCGCTGGTCGTGTTGGCGCCCTCGGGGCATCCGCTGGCGGGACTGACGAGCATTCCCTTGGCGCAAGTGGCGAAGGAAAGCTTCGTGGTGCGTGAGCAGGGTTCAGGCACACGCAGTGCAATCGAGCGTTTCTTCGATGCCAACCATGTGCATTTTTCGACGGTGATCGAGCTGGGCAGCAACGAAGCGATCAAGCAGGCAGTGATTGCCGGGCTGGGGCTGGGAATCGCGTCGGTGCATACCCTGGAGATGGAGCTGGAAACCGGGCGACTGGTGGTGCTGGACGTGGAAGGTTTCCCCATCATGCGCCACTGGTATCTGGTGCATCGCAAGGGCAAGCGCCTCTCGCCGGTGGCGCAGGCTTTCCGCAGTTATGTGCTGGAAGAGGGGCCGAAGCTCGCCCCCGCCGTGCTGGAATCCTCCACACGCCCGGTGCGCCGCCGCCCGTCGGGCGGGTAGTTTGTCCTGGATGTGATCGCAGGCTTGCCGTTTCCCGGGGGGAGGGTGGGCTTGGAGAGGGGAGCTATTTCGTCAAGGCGATGAACAGCTCCGGCAGCCGTTCCGGCAGGCGTTCGATGTGGTCGATGACGGTGTACTGGCGACCGAAAATGTCGGAGACGTACTCGTCCGCTTTCGGATCGAGGCTGATGCAGTAGGTGAAGATGCCCTCGCGGTCGAGCTCGTTGACGGCCTGGCGGGCGTCTTCGATCAGGGCGCGCTCGTCGGTGACGTCGATGTCGGCGGGCTGGCCGTCGGTGAGGATCAGCAGCAGCTTCTTGTCGGTGCGGCGCTTGCCGAGGTAATGCCCGGCGTGGCGCATGGCGGCGCCCATGCGGGTCGAGAAGCCCGCTTCCATCGCCGCCAGGCGCCCCTTCACCTCGTCGTTCCAAGGTTCCGAGAAGCCCTTGATGTGCTGGTAGCGCACGTCGTGGCGGGTGTTGGAGTGGAAACCGGCGATGGCGAGCGGGTCGCCCAAATGCTCGATGGCCCAGGCGAGCAGGGATACGGCCTCCTGTGACAGTTCGAGGATGGTCTGCTCCGATCCCTTGACCTTTTCGTTCAGCGATTCCGAGAGGTCCAGCAGCAGGGTGACGGCAATGTCGCGCCCGGCGGTGCGGTGGCTCATGTTGATGCGCGGGTCGGGCTGGGCGCCGCCCTTGAAGTCGATGAGCGAGCGGATGGCGACGTCCAGATCGAGTTCGCTGCCTTCTTCCTGGAAGCGGATGCGGACTTTGTCCTGCGGCTTGAGCAGGTCGAGAATGCGTTTGAGCCGCTTGGCGGTGCCGGCGTGCTTGTTCAGCAGAGCGTCGATGAGGGTCGCCTGTCCTTGCGGGTGCAGGGCTTCGTACAGGCTGACCCAGTCGGGGCGGTAGCTCTGGCTGTGATGGTCCCATTCCGGGTAGTGGCGCGGCGGCAGGCCCTTGAGCTCCTCGTTAGGCTCCAGCTTGCGCTTTTCGTCGAACGCCTCTTCTTCGTCGCCCTCCTCGATGAAGCGCCACAGGTGGCGGTTGTCGTCGCGGTAGTCCACCTCGGTGTTGTCGAAATGGATGTTGGGGAGCTGGTCGCTCTGGCGGCGGGTGCGGGCGACGTAGTCGATGGCGAGGCGTGCCATGTCGTTTGTGCTGGCCTCGCCGTCCTGCATCAGGGTGTGGAAGCGTTGGACGAATTCGTTCAGCACGGCATTTCGGTAGCCATGCTTGGGGTCGAGCAGGGCGCGCGAGAGCAGGGCCAGACGGTGGCGCAGGCAGGCGGTGGTTTCTTCATTGCAGGCGTCCTCGACAGGCTTGGGGTGCAGGGCGAGGAACAGGCGGCGCAGGCCGGGGTATTCGCGCACGAGCAGGGTGTCGATGCGGCAGTCTTCGAGGAACTCGACCGCCATGCGCTGGAACGGGCTCCAGTTGTCGGCGATCTGCGGCGTGCTCCAGCGGCGATGACCGACCATGTGGGCCAGCATGGCGCGGTAGCGGTCCAGACCGCTGATCACGCTTGCGTCGGCGTGGATCAGGTCGTCCTGCACGTCCGGCAGGCGAATGCCGAGCTTGTCGAAGTACGGCATCGGTTTGCGGAGTTCGTGGAAGGCCGTGGAGTAGGGCACGAGCGGATCGCTGTCCTGCCACAGGCCGCGCAGGTAGAGGTCGAGCTTGCGCTCCACATCCGCCAGCAGGGTGCCGTGGCGCTCGCGCTGCATCACCGCGCGGCTGTCGGCGGATTGCAGGCTGAAGTATTCCTTCTGGCGCTCCGGGTGGTTGTGGTAGTTGCGTACCCCGTAGTCCGTCCAGTTGCGCAGGCCACCGACACTGAGCAGTTGCAGCAGGACGGGGGCCTTGTCCAGGAAGTCCGGCAGGCCGGGGCTGGGGAAGGTGGTGTGGTGGCCGTGGATGGAGCCGGTGGTGCGCTCCGCGAGGTCGCGCACGATGTCGAGGTAGTGTTCGAGCTGTTCCGGCGAATGCAGGCGGCGGGCCACCGGGGCGAGGGTTTGCAGGAAGGGGGCGATGGCGCGGCCATTGGGCGAGCGTTGCAGCCTGTGCACTAGGGCCATGACAGCGGGCAGTTCGTCTTCGCCCACGGCCCGCGCCACGGAGGGCCATTCTTCCAGCAGGGCGAGCATCGGCTCCGCGCCGCGCCCGAGCTTGCCGAGCAGACGCGCGGCATCCAGCCAGGCGTCAATGCCCGCCGGGCTGAGCGTGGCCAGAGCCTCGGTCAGGCAGTCCTCGAACACCGCCTCGACCTGTTCGAAACGGGTTTCCAGACGGGCGCGACAGGCCTGGGTTTGTTCGGCAGTGTTGGTGGTCATGGTGCGTGATCCCCGATTCCGCTCCGCTGCCTCGGGCGAGGCGGGCGCGAGCACGCCCTCAGGCAAACGTTGCGTCGATGGCGTGTTCCAGCGTGTCGCGGATGTCCGCATCGTCGGTGATCGGCTGCACCAGGGCCATGCGGCAGGCATCGAACGGGCTGACGCCATCCTTGATGAGGGTCGCTGCGTACACCAGCAGGCGGGTGGAAATGCCCTCGTCCAGGCCGTGGCCCTTGAGGTTGCGCGCGGTCACGCCGATCTTCACCAGCTTGGCGGCAGTGGCTTCGTCCAGGCCGGTTTCCTTCGCGAGGATGGCGGTTTCCAGTTCGGGCTTGGGATAGTCGAACTCGAAGCCCGCGAAGCGCTGTTTGGTGGATTGCTTCAAGTCCTTCATCAGGCTTTGGTAGCCGGGGTTGTAGGAGATAACGAGCTGGAAGTCCGGATGGGCCTCGACCAGCTCGCCCTTCTTGTCCAGCGGCAGGGTGCGGCGGTGGTCGGTCAGCGGGTGGATGACCACGGTGGTGTCCTGGCGGGCCTCGACCACTTCATCCAGATAGCAGATGGCGCCGATGCGGGCGGCGAGGGTGAGCGGGCCATCCTGCCAGCGGGTGCCGTTGGATTCGAGCAGGTAGCGGCCGACAAGGTCGGAGGCGGTCATGTCTTCGTTGCAGGCCACGGTGATGAGCGGCTTGCCCAGCGTCCAGGCCATGTATTCGACGAAGCGCGACTTGCCGCAGCCGGTCGGGCCTTTGACCATCACCGGCAGGCGGTTGCGGTAGGCGGCTTGATACAGCGCCACTTCATTACGCTGTGGCTGGTAGAACGGTTCTTTCTTCACCAGGTACTGTGCTGTGTCGATCATGCTCGTGTTCCTGAGGTGGCCCGCTTGGCGATGGGCACGGAGGGGGCGGTCGGGTGCGCATGGCCAAGAGGGCGGGAAAAAATACCCCCGGCGGACCGGGGGTATTTAGGCCTTAGGCTAAGCGTCTATTACTTGTGGACGCCCAGCTTCTCGCGCCAGCCCGGATAGATCTTGTCGGCGTCGTGCGGGAAGGATTCGAACGCGCGTGCGAATTCCTTGTGCTCCTTCGCGTACTCAATCGGGTCGGCGCCGGCTTTCCAGCACTCGTAAGCCTGGCGCAGGGACTTGGCGCCCGCGGCCGGAGAGTCGATGTGACCGTAGGAGCCGCCACCGGCGGTGTTGATCACGTTGCCGTGGCCCAGGTTCTCGAAGAACGCGGGCAGACGCAGGGCGTTCATGCCGCCGGAGATGATCGGGGTGGTCGGCTTCATGCCGTACCACTCCTGGTGGAAGTACGGGCCGGTGTAGCTGTCGCGCTCGATGATGTAGGCGATGTCGCGGTCGCTCTTGTCGCCTTCCATCTTGCCAAAGCCCATGGTGCCGACGTGGATGCCGGAAGCACCCTGCAGGCGGGACATCTTGGCCAGCACGTAGGCGGTGTAGCCACGCTTGGCGGACGGGGAGGTCACGGCGCCGTGACCGGCACGGTGGTAGTGCAGGTACTGCTTCGGATACTGGCGACGGGCGGTGGTAACCATGCCCGGGCCGCCGACGTAGCCGTCAACCAGGAACGCGACCTTGTCCGCGTCCGGGCCGAAGGTTTCGAGGATGAAGTCCGCGCGGGCGCACATCTCGTAGTGGTCGTCGGCGGTGATGTTGGCGGAGAACAGCTTGGCCTCGCCGGTTTCGTCCATCGCGCGCTTCATTGAATCGTAGACCAGCGGGATGGTCTTCTTCATCGGGGAGAAGACCTGGTTGCCCTGCGGCTCGTCGTTCTTGATGAAGTCACCGCCCAGCCAGAACTCGTAGGCGGCCTTGGCGAACGGCTCCGGACGCAGACCCAGCTTCGGCTTGATGATGGTGCCGGAGATGTAGCCGCCGTCCTTGACCGGACGACCGAGGATGCGCCACAGGTCGGAGATGTCGACGGCCGGGCCGTCCATCAGCTCGATCACGCGGCGGGGAACGTAGAAGTCCACCATCTTCAGCGCTTCGACGTCGCCCATGCCCTGGTTGTTGCCGATGGCGAGGGTCAGGAAGGAGACGATCATCATGCGGCCGTCGATCACGTTGCGATCGAACAGGTCGAGCGGGTAGGCGATCTTGACAAGGCCAGTGGATTCGTTGATCTCGTACACCAGGGCATCGACGCCGCGGGTGAAGTCGTCGGTGGTGGAGACTTCGACGTTGGTGCCGGTGGAGGACTCGGCGGCGACGTGCGCGGCGCACTCCAGGAAGCCGTGGCCGGCGCCCGGGGTCATGATGTAGGCGACGAGGATGTGCTTGCCGCCGGCGATCAGGTCTTCTTCGCGAAGGCTCAGATCGGAGTAACGGTTGGACTGGTCAAGGGCCATGTTGCTCTCCTGAAATTTTCGATGCGGCGTGTGTGCCGTGGCGCCCGGGCATGTCCCCGGAAGCTTTGTGGACTATAGCGGCTGGCAGCTATAAGATATATTTGGTTATCCTGATTGAAATTATCAGGTCTGCTTATGATTCATGTCACCCTGCGCCAGCTGCGTATCTTCGATGCGGTGGCGCGTCATTTGAGCTTTTCCCGTGCTTCCGGCGAGCTGCACCTCTCGCAGCCGGCGGTTTCCATGCAGGTCAAGCAGCTGGAAGAGGCGCTGGGGATCCCCCTGTTCGAACAGATTGGCAAGAAAATCTTCCTGACCGAGGCCGGGCAGGAGGTGCAGCGCGTCAGCCAGTCGATTGCCCAGCAGCTTCAGGACATGGAGGGCGCGCTGGCGAACCTGCGCGGGATGCGGGGCGGTTCGCTCACGGTCGGGGTGGTCAGCACCGCCAGCTACTTCGCCACCCGCCTGATGGCGCGCTTTCGCCAGTCGCGCCCGGAAGTGCGTCTGACACTCAATGTGGTCAACCGGGAAACCCTGCTCAAGCAGCTGGCCGACAACGAAACCGATCTTGCCATCATGGGCCAACCCCCTTCGGGCAGCGATCTGTTCGCGCAGGCGTTCATGGATAATCCGCTGGTGCTGATTGCCCCTCCTGCCCACCCGCTCGTTGGCAAGAAAGGTATCCCTTTCGCGCGTCTGGCGGAGGAGGCCATGCTGGCGCGCGAGGCGGGTTCCGGTACGCGTGGCGCGGTGGAGGCGATTTTCCGCGAGCAGGGATTGACCCTGCGTCCGGCCATGGAGATGAACAAGAACGAGGCCATCAAACAGGCGGTGGAGGTGGGGCTGGGGCTTGGGGTGGTGTCACTGCACACGGTGGAGAACGAATTGCGCGAAGGGCGGGTTGTCACCCTTGATGTGCAGGGTTTCCCCATCGTGCGCCACTGGTATCTGGTCAACCGGGCGGGCAAGCGTCTCTCACCTGTGGCGCAGGCGTTTCGGGAGTTCGTACTCGAAGGGGGGTGATGCGCCGAGGGCGGTTCAGCGCATCAGGGCCTCGACCTGGGCAATCTGCTGTTCCAGGCGACGGGGGGAATCCGAGAGCAGGGTGACGTGGCCGACCTTGCGCCCAGGGCGCGGATCCTTGTGGTAATCGTGCCAGCGCGCGCCGGGCAGATGGAGCACGGGTTCGATGGCGGGCATCTCGCCGATGAAGTTGACCATCGCCGCGTGGGCCAGTGCCGCGGTGGCTCCCAGTGGCAGGCCGAGCACGGCGCGCAGGTGGTTTTCGAACTGCGAGGTGACCGCGCCTTCGATGGTCCAGTGCCCGGTGTTGTGCACGCGGGGGGCGATCTCGTTGGCAAGCAGGTAATCATCCACCTGAAAGAACTCGAAACCGAGTGCGCCGACATAATCCAGGCTTTCCAGTACGCGGCGGGCATGGGTTTGCGCCTGTTCCTGCATGAAGTCGTGCAGGCGCGGGCGGGAGAGATGCAGAATGCCGTTGATGTGAATATTTTCCGCGACGGGATAGAAACGGCATTCGCCATCGCGGCCGCGCACGGCAATCAGGGAGAGCTCGCGGTTGAAAGGCACGAAGCTTTCCAGAATCAGTGGCACGGCGCCCAGTTCTTCAAAGGCGCCTTCGGCATCGGCCCGGGTGCGCAGCACTTTCTGCCCTTTGCCGTCATAGCCCAGTCGGCGGGTTTTGAGTACGGCGGGCAGGCCCAGCCGGGTGACGGCCTTATCCAGGTCGTCCTGGCTGTCGATGGCGGCGAAATCCGCCACCGGGATGTCCAGCTCACGGAAAAGGGCCTTTTCGTTGAGACGGTCCTGGGCAACGTCCAGGGCACGCACACCGGGGGCGAGATCGGTGAGCGTGGCGAGGTGGCGGGCAGCCTGTACGGGGAAGTTCTCGAACTCGAAGGTGACTAGGTCGGTTTCTACCGCCAGGCGCTCCAGCCCTTCGATGTCGTCGTATTCCGCCGCGATCTGCCGGCCCAGGCGGGCCGCGCAGGCATCGGCGGAGGGTTCCAGAAAAATGAACTCCAGCCCCAGGGGAATGCCCGCCAGGGCCAGCATCTGGCCGAGCTGGCCGCCGCCGACGACACCGATTTTTTTCATCACGCGCTTCTCGGATCCGGATGGGCCAGTACCGTGTCGGTCTGCGTACGCCGGTAGGCGTGCAGGGCCGCGCGGATGGCGGGGTATTTGTTGCCCAGCATGGCGGCGGCGAGCAGGGCGGCGTTGGTCGCCCCTGCGCGGCCGATGGCCAGGGTGCCGACCGGGATGCCGGCCGGCATTTGCACGATGGATAGCAGGGAGTCCATGCCGTTGAGCGCCTTGGACTGTACGGGCACACCCAGTACCGGCAGGGCGGTCTTGGCCGCAACCATGCCTGGAAGATGGGCTGCACCACCGGCTCCGGCGATAATCACCTCGATGCCGCGCCCTTCCGCGTGGGCTGCGTAGTCGAAAAGCAGGTCCGGCGTGCGATGGGCGGATACCACACGGGTCTCGTGGGGGATCCCGAGTTGCTCCAGTATGGCAATGGCGGCGTCCATGGTGTCCCAGTCGGAGCGGGAGCCCATGATGACGCCGACGAGCGCGGCCTCGGCTGTCATGGCAAATCCTGATCGTGACAAACGGGGAAGATTACCCACCCGATGCCTTTGGCTCAAGCTCCGTTGTTGCGAGGCGATTTTTAGCGGATAAACGGGAAGGGCTGGCGGGTTATGGCGACGGCCATGAGGTAAAGGAAGAGGAGTACGGCCAAGGCGAAAGCCGTGGCACGCACGGCTTTGGTTCGGCCCAGTCGCAGGGCGATAAGGCCCAGGGCGATGTACAGCAGCAGTCCGGCGATCTTGACGCTCAGAAACGCCGGATGGGCGCCGTGCTGCCAGTAGAGCCGCCAGGCGGCCAGAAGCGCGGTGCAAAGCAGCAGGGTGTCGACAACCTGCGGGGCGATGCGTACCCAGCGGGCCTTGAGTCGCGGTGAGTCACGCAGCATCCATAACCCGCGTGTGATGAACCCGGCGAGTGACAGGACGACAAACAGACCGTGAAGGTGAACAAGACCCGGGGTCATACGCGCATTACTCCGGTACGCAGACCTCACCGCGCTTCATGGCGGCGAGTGTGTTGATGATGAGCACCACGATCAGCAGGGCGAGTGCGGCCAGAAGGATCAGGGAGAGCACGGCAAAGAAGCTGCCGCCGATTTTCTGATACATCAGCATGCTGGCGATGGCGATGGCGGCCATGGGGAAGGAGTAGGCCCACCACGGCATCGCGAACTTCACTTTGGCGAAGTGCCGGAACTGGAAGAATAGCAGCAGGGTGGTGAACAGCGCGATGTAGTAAAGGAAGCGGCCCATGGCGTCGATTTCGCCGCCGTTGAGCTTGAGCCAGGAAATAAAGCCCACTGCCGGCGGGGCGATGAAGATGAACAGCGTCGGCAGCAGCTTGGCTGGCATCGGGTTGTGGAAGAAGTAGCGGTTCATCAGGATGGTCAGCAGAACGACCCAGAACAGCAGCCCGACGCTGAAGAAGAACCAGGAAACTTCGGGAAAGCCCAGATCGACGCCGATGACCGGTACCAGGATGTTCCCGACGATGGGAATGAACCAGGCCGGGTTGCTATGTTGAATCTGGAACTTGTCATGGTGCATCCACAGCGACAGGATGGTGAGTGTGAACAGCAGATGCGCGACAGTGCCGAGGCCCCATAGCCAGAGCGACACACCGGGGAGGTAAGGGTAGGCGGCGATGGCGATCAGGATGAGACCGATGGAGGTCGCGGGAAAGAAGCTCAGGCGGATGGGGTGGTTGAACTCCTCCATCACCGAGGCGCGCCGGGTGGCGAGCTTGATGAGGTATACCGCCGCTATGCCAAGAAAGACCAGAACGGTCAGGCCGAGCAGCCAGGGGCTGGCGAAATGTCCGGTCTGCCAGACGTGCTCCGCCTTCTCGGTGGCGATGGTCAGGCCAGAGAGGCCCATCACGGTGGCAAAGAAGGAGATTGGGAAATGGGCGAGCTTGTCATGCGCGGAGGGGGTGTCCATAAAATTTCCCTATGGGGTTGCTGGGGTGTTTATTATTAACACATTGGCGGGTTCTAATAAACGGCGGTCCCCGCAGGGGTTTTTATATGAATCTTCCTGACGGACTTTTGAGTGAGGCGTGGATTCTTGCGTCCTGGGCCTTGTTTGGCCTAGTCTTGCTGGTGGCGGTTTGGAAAGCGCCCTGGCGGGAGTTTCTGGCTGTAGGCGAGCGTCAGCATGTTTTTCTTGGTGCTTGTCTGGTCCTCGTTCTCCTGTGGTCGCTGCGTGCCGATGTGACGCCGGGCGTCAGTATCCATTTCCTGGGCATGACCGCCTTCACCCTGATGTTCGGCTGGGCCCTGGCCGTGCTTGCCAGCGCCGTGATCCTGGCGGGGTACAGTTTTCTGGGCATGGCCGGGTGGGAGGCTCTGGCGCTCAATGCGCTGGTGGCGGGTGTCTTGCCGGCGCTGGTCAGTGATGTCGTGCGGCGCGTGGTTTATATGTACTTGCCGCATAATTTCTTCATATATATTTTCCTGAGCGCCTTTGCAGGGGCGATGCTGGCGGCGCTGTCGGCCGCTTTGGCCCTGTCGTGGGTCATGTGGGGCAGCGGTCTGTACGATTGGAGTCACCTCAGTCACGACTATCTGCGTTATCTGCCCTTGATCCTGTTTCCCGAGGGCGTACTCAACGGCATGCTCATCACAACCTTCGTGGTCATTCGTCCGCAATGGGTGCGCAGTTTTGACGATGCGGATTACATCGTTGGCAAGTGAGATGGCTGGCTGTGAACTTCCCTGTAATTTGTACTAGAATCCGCGCTGTTTTGTGCATTCTGCAATCCCCGCTCATTCCTGGGTGTGAATTGCAACCCGCGCAGGTCGCGGGTGATCGGCTAACGTGTTGATGTCTGGGCGTAAGGCGTCTGGCATGAAACATGATGGATATTCTCAAGACGCGAAAGGGAGCTCGCCGTGAGGCCCCGGACGCTTTTACAACCCTAGCAGGAGAAGACGCATGAAAATCGTTTCCGCTGTCGCACTGACCGCTGCCCTGACCGCTCTGAGCGGTGTTGCCCTTGCCGCTGGCGATGCCGCCGCTGGCAAAACCCTCTACGGCGGCAGCTGCGCCAGCTGCCACGGCATGAGCGCTGAAGGCCAGGGTATCTTCCCGAAGCTGGCCGGCCATGCCGTTGACGACACCCTCGCCAAGCTGAAGAAGTACAAAGCCGGTGAGCAGGTTGGCGCCAACACCGCCATGATGGCTCCGATGGCCGCTGGTCTGTCCGATGCCGACATGGCCAACGTTGCCGCTTACCTCGCTACCCTGAAGTAATCCTTCCGGGCCGTCAGGTCAGCCGGGATCCGCCGTGGAGACATGGCGGATTTTTTTTGTCCAGAATTCTTGTCCGTACGAACGATAGGGAACCGGTGGCTGAAAATACCCGCCTGTTCCGGTAAAGTTGCGGTTTTGATTCGCAAGCCACGCGACAACGTACCCACTGGAGCGCACACCATGTCGAAGTTCCTCATCGCACCGTCCATCCTCTCCGCCAACTTCGCCAAACTGGGCGAGGAAGTGGACAACGTGCTGGCCGCCGGCGCCGACATCGTCCACTTCGACGTGATGGACAACCACTACGTGCCGAACCTCACCATCGGCCCGCTGGTCTGCGAAGCCCTGCGCAAGCACGGCGTCACCGCGCCGATCGACGTGCACCTGATGGTCAAGCCGGTGGACCGCATCATCCCGGACTTCGCCAAGGCCGGCGCCACCTACATCACCTTCCACCCGGAAGCCTCCGAGCACATCGACCGCACCATCGGCCTCATCAAGGATTCCGGCTGCAAGGCGGGCCTGGTGTTCAACCCGGCCACCCCGCTGGACGTGCTCAAGTACATGCTGCCGAAGCTGGACATGGTGCTGTTGATGTCGGTCAACCCGGGCTTCGGCGGGCAGAAGTTCATTCCCTACGTGCTCGACAAGGCCCGCGAAGTGCGCGCCATGATCGACGCGGGTGGTTATGACTGCCGCCTGGAGATCGACGGCGGCGTCGGTCCGGCCAATATCCGCGAAGTGGCCGCCGCTGGCGTGGACACCTTCGTCGCCGGTTCCGCCATCTTCGGCGCCGCCAAGGACAGCGACGCCAACCGTTACAACACCGTCATCCAGACCATGCGCGACGAGCTCGCCAAGGTCGGCGGCTAACTGACGAAAAAGAGTGGGCCGATGAAGACCTTCACCCCGAAAATGGTGCTGTTCGATCTGGATGGCACCCTGATCGACAGCGTACCTGATCTTGCTTTCTGCGTGGACGAGATGATGAAGGCGCTCGATCTGCCCGTGCGTGGCGAGGCCGCCGTACGCAACTGGGTCGGCAACGGCGTGGAGCGCCTGGTCGAACGCGCGCTGACCAACGACCTCAACGGCAAGCCGGATGCCATGCTTTTCGCGCGTGCGCTGCCGATGTTCAAGGCTCTGTACGCCGAGAACACCTCCAAGCGCTCGTTGCTCTACCCCGGCGTGGTCGAAGGGCTGGAGATCGTGCGTTCGCGCGGTTACCGCATGGGCTGTGTCACCAACAAGGCGGAAGCCTTCACCCTGCCGCTGCTGCGCGACATGGGGGTGCTGGACACGTTCGAGGTGGTGATTTCAGGCGATACGCTGACTGTGAAAAAGCCCGATCCAGGGCCGCTGTTCTATGCCGCTGGCTGGTTCCAGTGCGCTCCGCATGAGGCCCTGATGGTCGGTGACTCGATTTCCGACGTGAAGGCCGCGCGTGCCGCCGGATTCAACATCATCTGCATGAGCTATGGCTACAACCACGGCGAGGATATCCGCAACTACAACCCGGATGTGGTCATCGACTCGATGGTCGAGCTGGCGGAGCTGCTGGAGCCCTGCCGTGGCTGATCTCATTTTCCGGGCCGTCGGGGCATGGCGATGGCGTGCGGTGATTCGCACCCGCCCGCTCTGTCTTGAATCGCCTCCGGAGAAATGCGCATGACTTATGTAAACCCCGACCTGCAAACCTTGGCCCGTCTCGCGGCGGAAGGGTATAACCGTGTGCCGCTGGTTCGTGAAGTGCTCGCGGATCTCGACACCCCTCTTTCGGCCTACCTCAAGCTGGCTTCCGGACCGTATTCCTACCTGTTCGAATCGGTGCAGGGCGGGGAGAAGTGGGGGAGGTACTCGATCATCGGCCTGCCAGCGCGGGATGTGGTGCGCATTCATGGTCACGATGTGAGTGTCGAGCGTGAGGGCGTGCCGGTCGAGTCGCTGACGGTCGAGGACCCGCTGGCCTGGGTCGAGCAATTCAAGGCGCGTTACCGCTGTTACTCCCCCGAAGGGCTGCCGCGCTTCTCCGGCGGGCTGGTCGGCTATTTCGGCTACGAAACCATTCGCTATATCGAACCGAAGCTGGCCTTCGGGCGGGCGCCCGCCAAGCCTGATCCGCTGGAGACCCCGGACATCCTGCTGATGGCCTCGGAGGACGTGCTGGTCTTTGACAATCTGCGCGGCCGGCTCCTGCTCATCGTGCTCATTGACCCGGCGGCTCCGGATGCGCTGTCCTTGGGCGAGCGTCGTCTGGACCGGCTGGCGGAGCGTCTGCGCAATACGCCGACACCGCGGCCGCCCGCGCCGCGGGGGCGCGCGGTGGAGGAGGCCGACTTTGTTTCGGGTTTCACCGAAGAGGGGTTCAAGGCCGCTGTCGTACGCTGCAAGGAGTACATCGTCGATGGGGATGTGATGCAGGTGGTGCTTTCGCAGCGCCTGTCGATTCCTTATCACGCCTCGCCGCTGGATTTGTATCGCGCCCTGCGGGGGCTCAATCCCTCGCCATACATGTATTTCCTGGATTTCGACACCTTCCAGGTCGTCGGTTCGTCCCCGGAAATCCTCGTGCGGCTTGAGGATGATCTGGTCACCGTGCGGCCCATCGCCGGCACCCGGCCGCGCGGTTGCAATGAAGCGGAGGATCGCGCGCTTGAAGCTGAGCTTCTCGCTGACCCCAAGGAGCGCGCCGAACACCTGATGCTGATCGATCTGGGGCGCAACGATGCCGGACGCGTGTCGCAGACCGGCAGCGTGTGCGTTACCGACCGCATGGTGATCGAGCGCTATTCGCATGTCATGCATATTGTTTCCAATGTCACCGGGCATCTGCGTCCGGGTTTGTCGGCGATGGACGTGCTGCGCGCCACCTTTCCGGCGGGCACCGTCTCCGGCGCCCCCAAAGTGCGGGCCATGGAGATCATCGACGAGCTGGAGCCGGTCAAGCGCGGCGTGTATTCCGGCGCGGTGGGCTATTGGGCGTGGAACGGCAATATGGACACGGCCATCGCCATCCGCACGGCTGTCATCAAGGATGGAACGCTGCACATCCAGGCCGGGGCGGGCATCGTGTATGACTCAGTGCCTGAAAGCGAATGGCAGGAGACGCTCAACAAGGGGCGTGCGGTGTTTCGTGCCGTGAGTCTGGCTGAAGCCGGGTTGGACGGCACGCAGTTGCACCGTTGATTCGCTGCCGTCGGCTGTCGAAACACTGTTTCAGCCGCCGGCGGTCCCGTTTGTAGGACGCTGTTCTGGGCGTGGTCTGGATTGGCAGGCGGTTGAAGTAGTTATTGCTGCGTCCTGTTTGTATCCGCCAACCCGGTTTTTTTAGGTTTCTTTTTCAGTCGGCAAATAGCGCCCGCCAGTCATCCCAGTCGTCGATGTTCGAGTCCTGGAACAAAATGACGCCACTGAGGAAATGACCGTCCTGCATGTGTGTCCATACAACCCTGCAGTGCAGAAGGAATTTGCCGGGGCTGTCGGAAAGATTGACCCACAGCTCCACCGTGAGATTGGTGGGCAGAGGCTCCTCACTCAGCAGTTGCAGTCCTTCCGCCGAGACATCAATGGTGCGGCAGCGAATAAAACGCGCAGGGTCTCCCGCCACGCCCGGAATACGGGCCAGCAGACGCTCTTCCCGGATTTCACGGTGAAACAGACGACGGTCGCTGGGATTGCCGATGGTTTCTGTCATGATTGACCGGTCTTGCGGGTTTCCTGAAACGCGGCGGCGGTGAGCACATCGCGCAGATGGTTGAGGTCGGCCTGGAAGCGCGGATCGTCGAATACGGGGTGCGAACGTCCCTGCAGCAGATCGTCGATAAAGGCGTCGATGGGACGGAACAGGCATTTCTGTCCGTTGCGGTCGGCAAAGATCACCACATCCATACTGGCGGAGAAGCTGTGTGCCTTCAGGCGCCGAACAGCCAGTCCCTCGCCCGTGAAAATCTGGAACCAGGTGTTCGGGGTGAAAGTGGAGGCCAGGAAGTCGATGACCTTCCAACGGGTCGGATTTTCCTCTCCGGCTGTTTCGCTGCTTTCGCTGGGTTCCTTATCAACGCTAGGTGGTATATCGATGACGGTGCCGACGACATAATCCCCGGTGGCTTCAAACTCGGGTTCCGGTTCGGCGCGCTTCCAGTCTTCCGCAAGGCGTGCCACGGTTGCAGCGGCCCATGAGGCGGCGGATTCCTCGGCTTTCGTAACGGGCACGGTTGCTTCTGCCTCGGGAGCAGGCGGAGGCGCTTCGGCTTCGACCTCGGCTTCGACTTCGGCTTCGGCTTCGGCTTCGGCTTCGGCTTCGGCTTCGGCTTCGGCTTCGGCTTCGGCTTCGGCTTCGGCTTCGGCTTCGGCTTCGGCTTCGGCTTCGGCTGCGGCTTCGGCTTCGGCTTCGGCTTCGGCTTCGGCTTCGGCTTCGGCTTCGGCTTCGGCTTCGGCTTCGGCTTCGGCTTCGGCTTCGGCTTCGGCTTCGACTTCCTCAAGGCTGGCGAACGGAGCCAAGGCATTTTCTTCGCTGGTCAGCGTGGCATGGCGTTCGTTGAACCAGGCAGTGATCGGGGCCAGCATCAGCTCGACGCGCGAGGAGTCGAAATTCACACTGTCCAACTCATCGCGCAGGGCAACGAGCAGGGAGCGATCTTCTTCCTGATCGATCGGCAGGGAAGGCTGGGTGCGCTTGAGCAGGTCGCTCAGGAGCTCTTCGGCCTGAATCCAGGCGACGCTGTGCTGGCCGTGGTTGATGAATTTCACCACCATGAGCGGTCCCCAACCCTGCTGGATGAACTGCTGCAGGAAGGGGGGGAGCTGTATGCCCCGCGTGTGGCGCACAATCAGCGCGGTGACTTCCTCACGGGCACGGGCAATGAGCTCCGTGCGTCGGCGTTGCGCCTGGGCACGTTCCTGTTCGAGAAATTCATCCGGAGCCGCCGGGATGTCTTTTTCGATGTTCTTGAGTTCTTCAAGCGCGCTGGCGAAGACGTTGGGGTTGCTATCAAACTGTTCGACAACGCGCTCGGTGAGGGCCTGCATGCGCTGGAAGCTGGGGGCTTCGGTCGGGACCGCCGAAGTGCCGCGTAGCGCCAGGGTGTTGATGAAGGCGCGGGCCGGGTGCATCGCATTGCGGAAAAAGCTTGGGTCGAGCAGGGCGGATTTGAGCACGGGTACCTGCAGGCGTGCGATCAGCAGCTTGGTGGCGTCGGTGACATTGCGGTCGGTAAGCAGGGCGCCGAACATCATGCTCACCAGTTCCAGAACCTGCTTTTCGTTATCCTGCATGCTCGCTGGCGTCAGCTTGCCGCCCTGACCGCCATCGAGCCTTTCCAGCAGGTGGCTGAGCAGGGTATCGGCATTCCAGGCAGCAGTGGGTGGGGCAATGCCTTCGTTGAGCCCTGGCTGGGTCAGCTGTTGCAGCAGGGAGGCGCGGCTTATGGGGTATCCGGCATAGGCCGGCGCGGCCCCGCCGTATCCTCCGGCCCCGCCGCCGTAATCGCCTCCCATCTCGGCATCGCCCGCCAGGGCGGGCGATGCCGGTGCGGCCATGCCTCCCCCCATGCCGCCCATACTCCCCCCGCCACCCCCGCCTCGGCCTGATCCACCGCGCTGCAGGCGGATCTTGGGCAGGACGCCGGACTCGATCAGGGTTTCGTTCAGTTCACGGTAGAAATCCGCCAGCCGGGAGGCGACATGCTGCTCGAAAAGCTTGAATATCAGCAGCTTGATCTGGATTTCGTGCTCCAGCTCGTCCATGGCGTCGCGAAAGGCTTCGCAAATGCGCTGGGGCGAGTACAGGCTGGCGGGAAGTTCGAGGCTATGCCGCTCGGCCAGCCATTCCAGACGGGTTTCCAGATGCGCGATTTCGGTGGCGTAGAGGTTTTTGATCTTGGTGACCATATTGGTCACGGCGACATTTTCCTCGACCTGATCGTGATCCAGCAGCGAGAGCGAGAACATGTCCTCGGGGTCGTTTTTACTCTCCGGTGTCGGCCCTGCCGGCCTTTCGGTTTCTCCGACCAGGGCAAGAAAGCGTTCCGTGAGCGATTGCCGTTCCAGACGCAGGGTGCGCATGGTGTCGAAATAGAGGTTTTGCTGGCGAGCCTCGGACGCGCGCTCGGCCATGCCGAACAGCGTATCGTCCGCGTGACTGAACATGGCATCCATGCGGCCCAGCAGGATCTCGCGGCCCCGCTTGCGCAGGGTGTCGAGTATCTGTGCTGCCGTGAGCGTGCTGTTGGGCTGGGTCATCTCGAACCGATTCGGGTTGATATGTGGGCTTAGCATGCCAAGTTACAAGGGTTTTTCCAACCCGGTTTGCCGACACTGCCAAGTAATTGTTTTTCAGGCACGGACATCGACGACGCCTCCAGGGGCTTGCCCTTCTTCACCACGGGCGCGTTTTTGCATCAGTTCCAGGCGAGCCTGAGCTGCCGTGGCTTGTGCCTGGGCCGCCACACGCCGATCCTGGCCCGAGGGTTCTGCGGGGGCCAGGGCCGCACGCAGCACGGTCTGAGCCTTTTGCAAGGTGGCCTCCGGGTCTCCGGGGACACTGCCGCTGTCGATGCTGACTTCCCCGGCAATCGCATACATGCGCCCATCGGGGCCTCGGGTGTATTCGTAGCTGCCCCCACGAACCAATCCCCCGCCGGCGGAGCGATGGGCGTTTTCGTGCTGGCGCACTTCCTGGTCACGGACCTTGAGCTCGCGCAACTCATTTGCCTGCTCGCGGGTCTGCTGCTGGTCGGGCTCGGCCGATTGCGGGCGTACGGCGGCGTTTTCCTGCGCGGTGGGGGGCTCGCCAGGCTCGGTCTTGCTGTTGACCTGGGCGCCGCGTTTGAGTGCTTCCTGGGTGGCCGGGTTCCAGGGGGGGAGCGGTTGTTGCGACCAGCTGGCGGTGCTCATATCCATGGCCGATGCTCCTAGGCCCGTACGTCAAGCAGGCTGCCGACGCGGGATTCAAGCGCTCCACGATCACGCACCGCCTGCTCGATTTCACCGGGTGAGGCGATACGGTATGGGGTGGGCATGCGTGCGCGAGCCGTCAGCCCTTCCTGAACGTAGGAAGGCTCGTCCGGACGACGCAGGGCGACCGGTGGGTTGAAGCTTGCGCTACTGACGGGATCGATCATGGCCTATGCCCTCGGAGGGATCGCCGGCGGCCTGGATCGGTGAGGCTGCCGACGTTGTCTGCCAATCAAAGATAACTTGAGTATAGCCTGTCCGTGCGAGTGTGCTTGCTTATCATCCATAAGTGCAGCTGATCGGTGGGTTATTCCCTGCCGCTCAGCAGGCGTTTTTCCACGCGCGCGAGGTCACTTTCCGTACCATAAAGGATCAGTACGTCGTCTTCCTGCAGGCGGGTTTCCGGGTCGGGGGACTGCCCCTTGATGCCGCTGCGGCGGATGGCATCGACAATCACGCCGCTTTCTTCGATTCGAAGCTCGCCCAGGGACTGGCCGATGCCATGGCTGCCGTGGACCAGATGCACGCTCTGCAGGTGCCATTGCTTGCGGGGGGGGATGTCGAGGTCGCTCACTTCCTGACCTCGGAAAGTGTGTCGCAGCAGGCTGTAGTTGTCCCGCCGGATTTGCTGGTTCATGCGGATGATCTTCGACAGGGGGACGCCCAAGCGTCCCAGCAGGTAGGAGGAAAGCATCAGGCTGGCCTCGAAAGCATCGGGAACCACTTCGGTGGCGCCGGCCTCGATCAACTCCTCCAGGAACTGGTCGGTTGGTGTGCGCACAAGGATGGGCAGGCCTGGGGCGATGTTGCGCGCCAGGGAAACGGTTTTGATGGCGGCCGTGATGTCATGGTGAGTGATGACCAGCGCCTTTGCACTCAGGATGCCGGCAGCATGGAGGATTTCCTGGTGCGTGGAGTTGCCAAAATGTACGGGCAGACCGGCTTGTCGCGCCTTGTAGACAATATCGGGATCGACTTCGAGGGCGACATAGTCCACGCCTTCCTGTTCGATGAAATTGGCCAGGTTCTGCCCGACGCGGCCAAAACCGCAGAGGATGACGTGACGCTCAAGTTCACGCGCGCCCTGACTGATTTCCTCCTTGCGCTCGACGATGGAGCGCCGGTAGCTCGGACTGGCGCGCTTGGCGATACGTCCGTTGTAGCGTACCAGGAACGGGGTGAGCACCATGCTGAGGATGACGGCGGCGAGGATAATTTGCATGTGTTGGTCGGAAAGAACGCTCTGATCCACCAGGGCCAGCAGCACGAAACCGAACTCGCCACTTTGAGCGAGCACGAGGCCGGTGCGTAGCGAAACGCCAGGATTTTCGCGACTGAGCAGGCCCACGAGGAAGATGGTGGCCACCTTGAGTGCGATCAGCAGGGCGAGGATGAGCACGACCCAGGGCAGGATCTCCGGCAGGGCGCGCAGATTCAGCATCATGCCGATGGTGACGAAGAACAGGCCGAGCAGTACGTCCCGGAAGGGACGGATGTCGGTTTCGATCTGGTGGCGGAACTCGGTTTCGCTGAGCATGATGCCGGCGAGGAAGGCGCCCAGGGCCATGGACAGGCCGGCGGCTTCGGTGAGCCAGGCGGCACTGAGCGCGACCAGGAGCACGGCAAGGGTGAACAGCTCCGCTGAGCGGGCATTGGCGATCTCGCGGAACAAGGGACGCAGCACCCAGCGCCCCACGGCCAGCAGGAAGGCCGTGACCACGATGCCCGAGCCCAGCGCCCAGAGCAGACTACGGGTGACCTCGCTTTCATCGCCGCCGCTGCTGAGGATGGGGATCAGGATCAGGAAGGGGATGACGGCCAGGTCCTGGAACAGCAGAATGCCGATGGCATTGAGCCCATGACGCGAGTTGACTTCCATCTGCTCGCCGAGCTGCTTGATGACGATGGCGGTGGACGACATGGCGAACACGCCCCCGATGACGAAGGCCGCCTCCAGGGAGAAGCCCGCCAGCAAGGCGATTCCTCCGGCAATCACCGTGGTGGCAATCACCTGCGCGCTTCCCATGCCCAGCACGGCGCGTCGCATGGACATCAGCTTGGGTAGGGAAAACTCAAGCCCAAGGGTAAAAAGCAGGAACACCACACCAAATTCCGCAATGAAGCGGATGTTCTCCGAGTCGGACACCCAGCCCATGCCAAAGGGGCCGACGACGGCACCCACCCCCAGATAGGCCAGGATGGCGGGCAGGGCCAGTCGGCGAAAAGCCACCACAACCACCACGGCGATGGCCAGCAGGATGAGGGTTTCTCCGAGGATGTGTGTATGCATGCCGTTCGGGTCCGATGTAAATGAATGGAGCTTAGCCCGGCCCGTCTGCCTGAGGCGCGTGGATCAAGGTATGGAGCATTTCAATGAAGGTCGCGCGGCGGATTTCCACTGCGCCCAGGCGCAGAAGATGAGCCGTGCTGAACTGGCAGTCGATCAGACCGATAGGGCCGAAGGGTTGCCTCTGGCACAGATGGGCGAGGGCCGCTTTCGAGGCATCGCTGACCCGGCTGAACATCGATTCACCAAAGAATACCCGGCCCAGTTGCACACCGTACAATCCGCCGACCAGCGTCCCGTCGAGCCAGGTCTCCACCGAATGCGCCAGCCCTTGCCGGTGCAGCTCACGATAGGCCTCGCGCATGGCCGGGACAATCCAGGTGCCGTCTGCACCGGGGCGTGGTGCAGCGCAGCCGTCGAGCGTGGCGGAAAAGTCATTGTCGCAGCGCAGCTCGAAATGCCCCCGGCTCAGTGTCTTGCGCAGGCTGCGCGAGATGCGCAGATGGTCCGGATGCAGCACGGTGCGCGGGTCGGGGGACCACCACAGTATCGGCTGGTCCGGGCTGTACCAGGGGAAGATGCCGCTCGCGTAGGCATTCTTCAGCCGCTCGGGGGAGAGGTCGCCGCCAATGGCCAGCAGGCCGTTGGGCTCGGTCAGCGCATGCGCGGGAGGCGGGAAGTGGCTCGGATCCTCGTCCAGTGCGTACAGGGGCATTGCCGGTGCCGCGTCAGCGCGGCAGGATGATGCCGGGATTGCGCGTCCGGTGGCGGTACAGCGTGGCGACATGGCCCAGCTGCTGTACGAGCACGCTACCGGTACGTTCGCTGATGGTCTGGATGACGGCGTGTTTCTGCTCGCGATCCATACCGGGGACGCGGACCTTGATCAACTCGTGGTGTTCCAGCGCGCCGTCGATTTCGGCCAGCACGTTCTCGGTCAGCCCGTTCTGACCGAGCAGGACGACCGGATTCAGGTGATGGGCCTGGGCGCGCAGGAAGCGCAGCTGGGATTGGGTCAGTTTCATGAAGTTCACGCCTTGATCGATGGTAGGCGATGGTATCATGCGCACAAAACGGCGAAAATGCGCTCAAGCGCCGGATGACGGGCCGGTGCGTCCGATGAAAGCCCGCCATTTTGCGCGGGTATTGTTCGTCTTGCGGGCTTGAATCCGTATCCTTGCGCCGCCATGTACGGGTGGCGATGTCACTACCGGGGCTTCCCCCTGCCAACAGATAACGATCATGTCACGAAGCGGTAGCAGCCGGCGCTGGCTGCGCGAACATTTCCAGGACGAATACGTCCTGCGCGCCCAGCGGGAAGGCTTCCGCTCGCGGGCGGTCTACAAGCTGATGGAAATTCAGGAGCGCGACCGCATCCTGCGTCCGGGGATGCGCGTCGTCGATCTGGGCGCGGCGCCGGGCGGCTGGTCACAGCTGGCCGGCAGCCTGATCGGCGACAAGGGGCGTCTGGTCGCGCTCGACATCCTCCCGATGGATGCCTTTCCTGGTGTGGAGTTCATTCAGGGGGACTTCACCGAAGAAGCCGTGCTTGAGCGGCTCCTGACCGTGCTCGACGGGCGTGGAGTGGATTTCGTGCTCTCCGACATGGCGCCGAACATGAGCGGAATGGACTCGGTCGATCAGCCGCGCGCCATGTATCTGGCCGAGCTGGCACTGGATTTCTGCCGACGGGTGTTGAACGAAGACGGTGGATTCCTGGTCAAGGTATTCCAGGGCGCGGGCTTCGATGCCTACGTCAAGGAGGTTCGCCAGGGCTTTTCGAATGTGACGATCCGCAAACCCAAAGCCTCGCGGCCACGCTCGCGCGAAGCCTACATTCTGGCCCGCGGGGCCCGACTGTAGTAGCTTTAGCATTAAACCTTTCCTGTCCGGCCGCAGGCCGGGCCCGCCCATTTCGAGGTGTTGCCTTGAACGATCTTGCCAAGAATGTCCTGATCTGGCTGGTGATTGCCGTCGTGCTGATGACGGTTTTCAACAGCTTCAATCAGCGCTCCCCCGTCAGCCAGCCGCTGTCCTACTCGCAATTCATCAATGACGTGAAGAGCGGCCAGGTAGACAAGGTCATGATTGAGGGCAACCAGATACGTGGCCGCACGACTGCCGGCAACGATTTCATGACCTATAGCCCGGAAACGGACAACCGCGCCCTGATCGGCGATCTGCTGAACAACGGTGTGGACATCCAGGCCGTGCCGCCCGAGCGTCCCTCTCTGCTGATGACCATCTTCATCCAGTGGTTCCCCTTCCTGCTGCTGATCGGTATCTGGGTGTTCTTCATGCGCCAGATGCAGGGCGGTGGCGGCAGGGGCGCGATGAGCTTCGGCAAGAGCCGCGCCCGCCTGATGGGCGAGGATCAGGTGAAGGTGACCTTTGCCGATGTGGCGGGTGCCGACGAAGCCAAGGGTGAAGTGGTTGAGCTTGTTGAGTTCCTGCGCGATCCGGGCAAGTTCCAGCGGCTGGGTGGCAAGATTCCACGCGGCGTGCTGATGGTTGGCCCGCCGGGCACCGGCAAGACCCTGCTCGCCAAAGCCATTGCCGGCGAAGCCAAGGTGCCGTTCTTCACCATCTCCGGCTCCGATTTCGTCGAGATGTTCGTCGGCGTGGGTGCTTCGCGTGTGCGCGACATGTTCGAGCAGGCCAAGAAGCATGCCCCCTGCATCATCTTTATCGACGAGATCGATGCGGTAGGCCGTCATCGTGGTGCGGGTCTGGGGGGCGGTCACGACGAGCGTGAGCAGACCCTGAACCAGTTGCTGGTCGAGATGGACGGCTTTGAAGGCCACGAGGGCATCATCGTTATTGCCGCCACCAACCGTCCGGACGTGCTGGACCCGGCGTTGCTGCGTCCGGGGCGTTTCGACCGTCAGGTGGTGGTCGGCCTGCCCGACGTGCGTGGGCGCGAACAGATCCTCAAGGTGCATCTGCGCAAGGTGCCGATGGCCGCCGACGTGGAAGCGTCGCTGATTGCGCGCGGCACGCCGGGTTTTTCCGGTGCGGATCTGGCCAATCTCGTCAACGAGGCGGCGCTGTTCGCCGCACGCGAGAACAAGCATGAAGTGACGATGGTCGACTTGGAGCGCGCCAAGGACAAGATCATCATGGGTACCGAACGGCGCTCCATGGTGATGAGCGACGAGGAAAAGCGCCTGACCGCCTATCACGAAGCCGGGCATGCGATTGTCGGCCGCGTCGTGCCGGAGCATGATCCGGTCTACAAGGTCAGCATCATTCCCCGCGGACGAGCGCTGGGGGTGACCATGTTCCTGCCCGAGCAGGACCGCTACAGTTACAGCAAGCGCAAGCTGGAGAGCCAGGTGTCCAGCCTGTTCGGCGGCCGTATCGCCGAGGAGCTGATCTTCGGGGCGGAAGCCGTAACCACGGGGGCATCCAACGACATCGAGCGCGCCACCGACATCGCGCGCAACATGGTTACCAAATGGGGCATGTCCGAGCGTCTGGGGACGCTGGCGTACACCGAGGAAGAGGGCGAAGTGTTCCTGGGGCGTTCCGTGACCCAGCACAAGAGCGTCTCGGACGAGACCGCGCATATCATCGACGAGGAAATCCGTTCGATCATCGACCGCAACTACGAGCGTACGCGGCAGATTCTGGTCGACAACATGGATGTCCTGCACGCCATGGCCGAGGCCCTGATGAAATACGAGACCATCGATGTCGGTCAGATCGACAACCTGATGGCACGACGCGAGCCGGGTGAGCCGCGCGGTTGGGGTGGGTCCTCCGGTGGTGGCTCTTCCGATGCCGGGCGTCCGTCGGCCGAAGCCCCATCCGATGCGCCGGCCGCCGATGGCGGCCGGGGGTCCGGCGCCCTGGGCGGGACGGCGAGCGAGCATTGATGGATCGTGATTTCCTGACCCGGGGCGCGCCCCGGGTCATGGGTATCGTCAACGTCACCCCCGATTCCTTCTCGGACGGGGGTTGTTTTTTTTCCGTGGATCGGGCGGTCGCCCACGGCCTGGGGCTGGTTGAAGCGGGGGCGGACATCCTGGACGTGGGGGGCGAGTCGACCCGGCCTGGCGCGCCTTCCGTGGCGCTTGACGAGGAGCTTGAGCGTGTTGTGCCTGTCGTGCAGGCACTGAGCGAACGCTGCGATGTGCCCATTTCCATCGATACTCGCAAGCCCGAGGTCATGCGTGCTGCCGTGGAGGCCGGTGCCTCGATGATAAACGACGTGGGCGCCCTGGGCGCGCCGGGGGCGCTGGAGGCTGCGGTGGCACTGGGCGTGCCCGTGTGCCTTATGCACATGCAGGGCGAGCCGCGTGACATGCAGAAAGCTCCGCACTATGCCGATGTGGTGGCTGAAGTGCGCGCCTTCCTGCACGAACGCGCGATGCGCTGTACCGAGGCGGGGCTTTTACCCTCGCAGATCATCCTCGATCCTGGGTTTGGTTTTGGCAAGACGCTGGCGCACAATCTCGCGCTGCTTGCCGCCCTGGGCGAGATTGTCGCGCTGGGGTATCCCGTTCTGGTCGGCATGTCGCGCAAGCGCATGCTGGGCGAAATAACCGGGCGCGAGGTGGGTGAGCGCGAGGCGGCGGGGCTGGCGGCGCATCTGCTGGCACTGGAGCGTGGCGCGCGCATCCTGCGCGTGCATGACGTGAAGCAGACCGTGGATATGGTGCGGGTCCACACCCGGGTGATGGAGTATTCAACAAGATGAATCGCTATTTTGGCACCGATGGGGTGCGCGGACGGGTCGGGCAGTCGCCCATGACCCCGGATTTCGTGCTGCGCCTGGGCTGGGCCGCCGGCCGGGTGCTGGCGTCCACCGGGCGCAAGCGTGTGCTTATCGGCAAGGACACGCGGCTTTCGGGGTATATGTTCGAGTCGGCGCTGGAAGCCGGTCTGTCCGCAGCCGGTGTGGATGTGCGTCTGCTGGGTCCCATGCCCACACCCGCCGTGGCGTACCTTACACGCAGTCTGCGTGCGTCGGCGGGTATCGTTATCAGTGCCTCGCACAATCCGTTTCACGACAACGGGGTGAAGTTCTTCTCTGCCGATGGCGAGAAGCTGCCGGATGAGGTGGAGGCAGCCATCGAGGCCCTGCTCGACGAACCCCTGCAGCTGACCGCCCCGGATGCCCTGGGCAAGGCGCAGCGGGTGGACGACGCTGCCGGACGTTATATTGAATTCTGCAAGAGTACCGTGCCGCTGGGACTGTCCTTTGCCGGTCTCAAGGTGGTGGTCGATTGTGCGCATGGCGCCACCTATCACATTGCGCCCCGCGTCCTGCGTGAGCTGGGGGCGGAAGTCCATGCCATCGGGGTTGACCCCGACGGGCTCAATATCAACGAAGGCTGTGGCTCGACCTCGCCTGCGCTGCTGCGCGAGACGGTGCGGCAGGTAGGGGCCGATCTGGGACTGGCGCTGGACGGCGACGGCGACCGGGTCGTGATGGTCGATGCCGATGGACGGCTGATCGACGGTGATGCCATCCTGTACGCCCTGGTGCGCGAGCGGGTGGAAACCACCGGTTATGCCGGCGGCGTGGTCGGTACCTTGATGAGTAATTTCGGTCTGGAGCAGGCCGTCACGGCCCTGGGCCTGCCCTTCCTGCGCGCCAAGGTCGGCGACCGCTATGTCATGGAGCAGCTGCGTCGAACCGGTTGGCTGTACGGCGGTGAAGCCTCGGGGCATATCCTGTGTCTGGACCGTACCAGTACTGGCGATGGGATTGTGGCCGCCCTGCAGGTCATGGCGGCCATGAAGCGCACGGGATTGAGTCTTGCGCAATTGTGCTCGGGGCTTAAGGTCTATCCTCAGGTCATGATCAATGTGGCCATTCAAGAGCGAGTGGACCTCTCAAGCCTGCCGGACGTCGTCAGGGTTGTGGAGGGTGTCGAGGCCGCGCTGGCCGGGCGCGGGCGTGTCGTACTGCGCCCTTCGGGTACTGAACCGCTGGTGCGGGTCATGGTGGAAGGCGAGGATGCGGGCGAGGTGGAAGGTCTGGCGGAGCGCATCGCGCTTGTCGTGCGGGACGCAACGCGCCGGGAAGTGCATCGGGCTGGTTGATTTATTCCCCTTGCGACGTTAATCTTCACGACCGTTTTTGACTGACCCGGAATGGTGGCATGCGCACGCCCGTAGTGATCGGCAACTGGAAGATGAATGGCACGCTCGCAGAGGTGGATGCTCTGGCGCAGGGCGTGCTGGCCGGTCTCGCAGGGCTTGCGGGCGTGGAGGTCGGGGTTTGCCCGTCCTTCGTGCACATCGCGCGCGTGCGGGATCAGGTTGGGCCGGCTCTCGGGGTCGGGGCGCAGAACCTGGCCGTACAGCCGGCCGCCGGGGCCTATACCGGCGAAGTGGCAGGCTTCATGCTCAAGGAGCTGGGTTGTGCCTATGTGATCGTGGGGCATTCCGAGCGTCGCAGCCTGTTCGGTGAGACCAGCGTGCTGGTGGCTGAAAAGGTTGCGGTCGCGCTGGATGCCGGGTTGACCCCCGTGCTCTGTGTGGGGGAAACCCTGGAGGAGCGTGAGTCGGGCGCGACCGAGGCCGTGGTGGGCGAGCAGCTCGACGCCGTGCTTGATCGTTGCGGTGTCGCCGTGTTTTCCCGTCTGATTGTGGCCTACGAGCCGGTCTGGGCCATTGGTACCGGTCGCACGGCCTCCCCAGGGCAGGCGCAGGCCGTGCATGCATTCATTCGTGGGCGTGTCGCCGCGCGTGATGCCGCGGTCGCGCAGTCATTGCGCATTCAGTATGGTGGCAGTGTCAAGCCGGATAATGCGGTTGAGCTGTTTTCGCAGCCGGACATTGATGGGGGGCTCATTGGTGGAGCCTCGCTCAAGGCGGCTGATTTTCTGGCGATCTGTGGCGCAGCTGCCCAGGTCGGAGGTCGTTGAGCGTGTTCACCATCCTGATCGTCATTCATCTATTCATCGGGCTGGCGCTGGTTGCGCTGGTGCTGATGCAGCATGGCAAAGGCGCCGATGCCGGCGCGGCCTTTGGTGCCGGCGCTTCGGGTACCGTCTTCGGTGCGCGTGGCGCGGCCAGCTTTCTGACCAAAACCACCGGCTGGCTGGCGGCAGGTTTCTTTGCCACCAGTCTGGCGCTGGCTTACGTAGTTAATACTTCCACGAATCGTCCCAGCGTGGTAGAGTCTCTCGCCCCTGTAGTCCAGGATGCAGTTCAGGGTGAAAAGCCGGCGGCAAGCGAGCCGGTGCGGCCGGCGGACGTTCCTCCGGCGCAATAAGGGATTAAAGAATTCCGCGGATGTGGTGGAATTGGTAGACACGCTATCTTGAGGGGGTAGTGTCGAAAGACGTGTGGGTTCGAGTCCCACCATCCGCACCAAACACCAAGGGGCCCGCCATCGAGGCCTCGCTACAAGAAATACCCGTCGTGAACGGCGCGAACCGGGGGCTAACGCCCCCATTATTTTGCGCGCTTGCCTGACGGGCTCTGGACGGGAGGGGAGTCAAGCATGCTTGAAGGTTATCTGCCAATCCTGATCTTTCTGGTCGTGGCGTTCCTGTTTTCGGCCGTTTTGCTGTCCATTGGCTGGGTTCTTGCTCCGCGTCGTCCCGGTCAGGAAAAAGACTCCCCCTACGAATGCGGTTTTGCCGCGTTCGAAGATGCGCGCATGAAGTTTGATGTGCGCTACTACCTCGTCGCCATCCTGTTCATCGTTTTCGATCTCGAAATCGCTTTCCTGTTTCCCTGGGCCGTTGCTCTGGACAGCATCGGCACGTTCGGCCTGATTGCCATGGCCATCTTCCTGCTGGTGCTGGTCATCGGCTTTGTCTACGAGTGGAAGAAGGGTGCTCTGGAATGGGAGTAGAAGGTGTTCTGGACAAGGGCTTTGTCACCACCACGGCGGACAAGCTCATCAACTGGGCGCGGACCGGCTCTCTGTGGCCGATGACCTTTGGTCTGGCCTGCTGTGCGGTCGAGATGATGCACGCCGGTGCGGCACGCTATGACCTGGACCGTTTCGGTGTGGTGTTCCGCCCGAGCCCCCGTCAGTCCGATGTGATGATCGTTGCGGGTACGCTGGTCAACAAAATGGCGCCCGCGCTGCGCAAGGTCTACGACCAGATGGCCGAGCCGCGCTGGGTCATTTCGATGGGCTCCTGCGCCAATGGCGGGGGCTACTATCACTATTCCTATGCCGTTGTGCGCGGATGCGATCGCATCGTGCCCGTCGATATCTACGTGCCTGGATGCCCGCCGACCGCCGAGGCCCTGCTGTACGGGATCATCCAGTTGCAGAACAAGATCCGTCGCACCAATACCATTGCGCGGACCTGATGTCCGTAAAGCCGGAGTGACCGATGGCGAAGTCGCTGCAAAATCTCAAGGAAGCCTTCGAGGCCCGTTTCGCCGGGCGTTACGAGGCTGTGCGTCTGGCGTTTGACGAGCTGACAGTCGAGCTCGCGCCCGAGCAGCTGCTCGATGTGTGCTCTGCCTTGTGCGTTGAGCCCGGGTTTTCCTTCGAGCAGCTCATTGATCTGTGCGCAGTGGATTATCTCGATTACGGCAAGAGCGAATGGGCGGGCGAAGACAGTGTCAGCCGCACCGGTTACAGCCGGGGCGTGCAGCCGTCCACCGCCGGACGGCTGAAATTCGGTGACGATCTGCCCGCCCATGCGACGCGCCCACGCTATGTCGTCGTCTATCACCTGCTTTCCTGTGCACATAACCTGCGTCTGCGTCTGCGTGTTGCCGCGCGTGACGATGCCTTCCCCAGTGTGCCTTCCGTGTGCGGTATCTGGTCGGGTGCGAACTGGTTTGAGCGTGAAGCCTTCGACCTGTACGGCGTTCTGTTCGACGGTCATCCCGATCTGCGTCGCCTGCTGACCGATTACGGTTTTGTCGGGCATCCGTTCCGCAAGGATTTTCCGCTCATCGGCCACGTCGAGGTGCGCTATGACCCCGAGCAGGAGCGCGTGGTGTACGAACCCGTTTCCATCGAGCCGCGCGTGCTGGTGCCGCGGGTGATCCGCGAAGACAACCGCTACCTGCGTAACGGCAAGAAAGGCTGATCGACATGCCGGAAATCCAGAACTACACGCTCAACTTCGGTCCGCAGCATCCTTCTGCGCACGGCGTACTGCGCCTGGTGCTGGAGATGGATGGGGAATCCATTGTCCGTGCCGATCCGCATATCGGCCTGTTGCACCGTGCCACCGAAAAACTCGCCGAGAGCAAGCCGTACAACCAGAGCATCGGTTACATGGACCGGCTCGATTACGTGTCCATGATGTGCAACGAGCACGCCTATGTCATGGCCATCGAGAAACTGGTCGGTCTTTCCATACCCGAGCGTGCGCAGTACATCCGCGTGATGTTCGATGAGGTCACGCGCATCCTCAATCACCTGCTATGGCTGGGGGCGCACGCGCTGGATATCGGCGCGATGACCCTGTTCCTGTACTGCTTCCGTGAGCGTGAAGATCTCATGGACTGCTACGAGGCGGTCTCGGGCGCGCGTCTGCATGCCACCTATTACCGCCCGGGCGGTGTGGCACGCGATCTGCCCGACTCCATGCCCAAGTACGAGCCCACGCCCTGGCACGACGCCAAGGCCGTTGCGCGCATGAACGAAGCGCGCGAAGGCAGCATGCTCGACTTCCTCGAAGATTTCACCCAGCGTTTTCCGGCCTATGTCGATGAGTACGAAACCCTGCTCACCGACAACCGTATCTGGAAGCAGCGCACGGTCGACATTGGTATCGTCAGCCCCGAGCGGGCCATGCAGATGGGGTTCACCGGGCCGATGCTGCGCGGGTCCGGCGTGGCCTGGGATCTGCGCAAGAAGCAGCCTTACGAGGTTTACGACCGTCTTGATTTCGACATCCCGGTGGGGGTGAACGGCGACTGCTACGACCGGTATCTGGTCCGCGTCGAGGAGATGCGCCAGTCCAATCGCATCATCAAGCAGTGCATCGCGTGGCTGCGCGCGAATCCCGGCCCGGTGATGGTGGATAACCACAAGATCGCCCCGCCGCGCCGCGAGGAAGTCAAGGCCGACATGGAGGCCCTGATTCACCACTTCAAACTGTTCTCCGAAGGTTACTGCCTGCCGGAGGGCGAGGTGTATTCCGCCGTCGAGCATCCCAAGGGTGAGTTCGGCATCTATCTGGTATCCGACGGAGCCAACAAGCCTTATCGCCTCAAGATCCGCGCGCCGGGCTTTGCGCATCTCTCGGGGCTTGACGAAATGTCGCGCGGTCACATGCTGGCCGACGTGGTGGCGATTATCGGAACCCAGGACATCGTATTCGGCGAGGTTGACCGTTGATGAGCGAAAAATCCCTCATCGGGCTGCTTGATGAGCACACCCGCGAAGAGATCGACCACTGGCTGGCCAAATACCCGGCCAATCAGCGCCAGTCGGCGCTGCTGGCGGCCTTGCGTGCCGTCCAGCATCAGAACCACGGTCACCTGACTACCGAGCTTATGGATGCCGTAGCCGAGTACATCGGCATTCCGGCCATCAATGTCTATGAGGTCGCTACCTTTTACTCGATGTTCGAGACCCGTCCGGTCGGACGTAATCATGTCTCGATCTGCACCAACATTTCCTGCTGGCTGATGGGCTCGGACAAGATCGTCGAGCACTGCGAGAAGAAACTCGGCATCAAGCTGGGTGAATCCACGCCCGATGGGCGGATTTACCTCAAGTGCGAGGAAGAGTGTCTGGCCGCCTGCGATGGTGGACCGATGATGCAGGTCAACCATGTCTACTATGAGAAGCTGACCCCCGAGCAGGTGGACAGGATTCTCGATGAACTGGAGTGATGCGATGACCACCCAGGTTTGCTTTGCCACCCGCCAGTTCGATGAGCCGTGGACCTTCGAGAATTACCTCAAGATCGGCGGCTATCAGGCGTGGAAGAAGATCCTCGCCGAAAAGACCGATCCGAGCCTCATCATCGAGGAGCTCAAGGTTTCCAACCTGCGTGGTCGCGGCGGGGCCGGGTTTCCCACGGGGCTCAAGTGGAGCTTCATGCCGCGTAACGCGCCGGGGCAGAAGTACATCGTCTGCAATACCGATGAGTCCGAGCCGGGCACCTGCAAGGACCGTCAGATCCTGCTGAACAACCCGCATGCGCTGGTCGAGGGCATGGCGATTGCCGGTTACACCATCGGCGCCACGGTCGGTTACAACTACATGCGTGGCGAGTTCCTGGACCTGCCGTTCCAGCGCTTCGAGCAGGCCATCAAGGAAGCCTACGCCGCCGGTCTTCTGGGCAGGAATATCCTGGGCTCCGGGGTCGATTTCGATCTGTTCGGTTCACTGGGCGCGGGCGCCTATATCTGTGGGGAGGAAACGGCATTGCTGGAGTCGCTGGAAGGCAAGAAAGGCCAGCCGCGCTTCAAGCCGCCGTTCCCTGCCAACTTCGGCCTCTACGGTCGTCCGACCACGATCAACAACACCGAAACCTTGTCCTCGGTGGCGGCCATCCTGCGCAACGGCGGCAAGTGGTTCGCTGAACTGGGCGTGCCCAACAGCGGCGGCGTCAAGCTCTTCTCCATGTCCGGCCATCTGAACAAGCCGGGCAACTTCGAGATTCCGATGGGCACACCGTTTGCCGAACTGCTGGAAATGGCCGGCGGTGTGCGTAACGGTAACAAGCTCAAGGCGGTAATCCCCGGTGGCTCGTCTGTCCCGGTGGTGCCGGGCGAAGTCATGCTCAAGACGCTCATGGACTACGACTCGATTGCGAAATCCGGCTCCATGCTCGGCTCCGGCGCGGTTATCGTCATGGACGAAACCACCGATATGGTTCGTGCCCTGCAGCGCATCTCGCGGTTTTACTATTCCGAGTCCTGCGGTCAGTGCACGCCCTGCCGTGAAGGTACCGGCTGGCTGTACCGCATGCTGACCCGTATCGTGGAAGGCAAGGGAGGCAAGCAGGATCTCGACCGGCTCGACGACGTGGCGAGCAAGATCGAAGGGCGCACCATCTGCGCGCTCGGTGACGCGGCGGCCATGCCGGTACGCAGCTTCATCAAGCATTTCCGGCACGAGTTCGAGTATTACATCGACCACGGGCACAGCATGATCGAAGACGGTCTGGCCACCGTCTGAGCCAGGACTTGAGTGAGAAGCCGATGAGCGATGATCTGATCAATATCGAAGTCGACGGCATCCCCCTCCAGGGCCGAAAGGGGGAGATGCTGATCGAGGTGACCGATGCCGCGGGCATCAACATCCCGCGTTTCTGTTACCACCGCAAACTGTCGATCGCGGCCAACTGCCGCATGTGCCTGGTGGAAGTCGAGCGTGCCCCGAAGCCCTTGCCGGCCTGTTCCACGCCGGTCAGTGAAGGCATGCGCGTATTCACCCGTTCGCCCAAGGCGCTGGCCGCGCAGCGCGCGACCATGGAATTCCTGCTCATCAACCACCCGCTGGATTGCCCTATCTGCGACCAGGGCGGGGAGTGCGAGCTGCAGGACGTGGCCATGGGCTACGGCGAAGGCATCGGTCAGTACTCCGAAACCAAGCGCGTGGTGAAGGACAAGGACATCGGCCCGCTGATCGCGACCGACATGACCCGCTGCATCCACTGCACCCGTTGCGTGCGTTTCGGCGAGGAAATCGCCGGCCTCAAGGAGCTGGGCGCGACCGGCCGTTCCGAGCATATGGAAATCGGCACATACGTGGCACGCACCATCAGTTCCGAGCTGTCCGGCAACGTCATTGACCTGTGCCCGGTCGGCGCCCTCACCGCCAAACCCTCGCGCTACACCCTGCGTCCCTGGGAGATTACCCAGCACGCGGCCATCTCGCCGCTGGATTCGGTCGGCGCGAACCTATATCTGCATACCCGTAATGGCAAGGTCATGCGCGCGGTGCCGCGCGAGAACGAGCCGGTCAATGAAACCTGGATTGCCGACCGCGACCGTTTTGCCTACGAGGGCATCTATGCCGCTGACCGGCTCATGAACCCGATGCGCCGTGACGGCGATACCTGGCGTGAAGTGAGCTGGGAGGAGGCCCTGGAAACGGCAGCCCAGCGCATCAAGGGCATCATGGTCCGTGACGGTGCGAACGAAATGGGCGCGCTCATCAGCCCGCATGCCAGCCTGGAAGAGCATTACCTCGCGCAGAAGCTGCTGCGTGGTCTGGGTAGCCAGAACATCGACCATCGCCTGCGTCAGCGCGATTTCAGCGGCGATGCCGACGCGCCCGTCATGCCCTGGCTGGGTCACGACATTGCCGCGATGGACACGCTCAGTGCCGCCCTCGTCGTGGGCGCCGATATCCGCGCCGAAGCGCCGTTGCTGGCCCTGCGTCTGCGCAAGGCCGCCCTCCGGGGGGCGCGCATTGCCTTCATCAATCCGCTGCGTCTGGACCTGACTTTCGAGCCCTTCGTCCAGCATGTGGGTGATACCGATGCGCAGATCGATACTCTGCTGGCGCTGCTCAAGCTCGCCGGCGCCGTGCCTGCGGCCTGGACGGCGCGGGCGGCCGATGTCGCCGTGGAGGAGGGGCACCGCGCCCTCCTGGATGTTCTGCGTGGGGCGGGCGAGCGCGCCATTTATCTTGGGCAACTGGCTCAGCGCGATGCGCGTTTCGATGCGCTGCGCCGTCTGGCGGGCGCGCTTGCCGCGGCCACGGGGGCACAGCTTGGGTATTTCGGTGTCGAAGGCAATGCCTGCGGCGCCTGGCTTGCCGGCAGTGTTCCTCACCGTGGCCCGGCGGGTCGCGCGGTGAGCGGCGCTGGGCGCAACGCCCTGCAGATGCTTTCCACGCCGCTCAAGGGCTATCTGCTGTTCGGGATCGAGCCGGAGTTCGACGGCGCGAACGGGGCGCAGGCCCTGGCCACCCTGGCCCAGGCGGAAACCGTGGTGGCGGTAACGGGCCATGCCACCGAAACCCTGCTTCGCTATGCGCATGTGCTGCTGCCCCTGGGCAGCTTTGCCGAGACATCGGGCACCTATGTCAATGCCGAAGGGCGCTGGCAGTCGATGTCCGGCGCGGCAGCGCCGGTAGGACAGGCCCGACCGGGCTGGAAGATACTGCGCGTGCTGGGCAATCTGCTCGACGTGCCCGGTTTCGAGCAGGTGGATTCCGAGGAAGTGCGCGATGAGCTGCGCCGGACCTGCGAGGAGCTGACGCTGAACAACGCCCCGGCGGGCGAGTTTGCCGGCGAGACGGGGCGGGTGTCGGGCGCAGGCGGCTTCACCCGTGTCGCCTGCCTGCCGCTGTATGCGGGCAACGCGCTGGTGCGTCGGGCGAGCTCACTGCAGAAAACGCCCGCCGCGCAGTGCGATGTACTGGGTATGACAACCGCCGATGCCCGCGCGCAGGCCCTGGTCGAAGGGCAGACGGTGCGGGTACGCGGTGGCGATGCGGAAATCCTGCTGAAGCTGGTCTTCGACGATCGCCTTCCGGCCGGCAGCGTATCCCTGCCGCTGGCGCGTGAAGCGACGCGGGCTCTCGGTAGTGTGGACCGCGTGGACGTGAGGGGGGCATGAGATGACTGAATTCCTGTCGCCCGTGCTGGGCTGGCTGCCGCAGACGATCCAGTTCCTGATCGTCACCCTGATCCAGATCGGCATCATCATCCTGGGCGTCACCCTGGCGGTGGCCTACCTCACCTACGCCGAGCGCAAGGTGATCGGTTACATGCAGGTGCGCCTGGGGCCCAACCGCGTCGGCCCCAAGGGGCTTTTGCAGCCCATCGCCGACGTGGTGAAGCTCATGTTCAAGGAGATCATCACCCCGGCGGTGGCCAACCGGGTGATCTTCTACGCCGCGCCGATCATCATCCTGCTGGCAGCCTATGTCGCCTGGGCCGTGATCCCCTTCGACGATGGCTGGGTCATCGCCGATGTCAACGCCGGTCTGCTGTATGTGCTGGCCGTGGGTGCAGCGGGGGTGTACGGGGTGATCCTGGCCGGCTGGGCTTCAAACTCCAAGTACGCCCTGCTGGGCGGGATGCGCTCCGCCGCGCACAAGGTCGCCTATGAGCTGGCCATGGGCTTTGCGCTGGTCGGTGTGCTGATGGCCTCCAACAGCCTCAACCTCGGTGAGATTGTGCGCGGTCAGTCCGGGAGCATCCTGCACTGGTACTGGCTGCCGCTGCTGCCGATGTTCGCGGTGTATTTCATTTCCGGCGTGGCTGAAACCAACCGTGCGCCCTTCGATATCGCCGAAGGTGAATCGGAGATCGTCGCGGGCTTCCACGTTGAATACTCGGGCATGGGCTTTGCGCTGTTCATGCTGGCGGAATACGCCAACATGATCCTGATTTCCGCCCTGACGGCCCTGTTGTTCCTGGGCGGCTGGCTGTCCCCCTTCCAGGGCACCTTCCTTGAGCCGGCGTTCGCCCTCGTGCCGGGGATCGTCTGGTTCCTGCTGAAGATCGCCTTCCTGCTTTTCCTGTTCCTGTGGTTCCGCGCCACCTTCCCGCGTTATCGCTATGACCAGATCATGCGTCTGGGCTGGAAGGTGTTCATCCCGGTGACGGTCCTGTGGATCTTCGTTGAGGGGGTGTTCGTGTACTTCAAGCTCGGCCCGTGGTTCTCCTGATGGAAGCGACGAAATGAATGCCATCAAGCAATTCTTCAAGACCTGGTTCCTCTGGGAGCTGTGGCTCGGCATGAGCGTGACCGGCCGGTATTTCTTCGGGCGCAAGTTCACCGTGCGCTATCCGGAGGAAAAGACCCCGATCTCGCCGCGTTTCCGTGGCCTGCACGCCCTGCGTCGCTACGCCAACGGTGAGGAACGCTGCATCGCCTGCAAGCTGTGCGAGGCGGTCTGTCCGGCGCTGGCCATTACCATCGAGTCGGAAGTGCGCGATGACGGCACCCGCCGCACCACGCGCTATGACATCGACCTGTTCAAGTGCATCTACTGCGGCTTCTGCGAAGAAGCCTGCCCGGTCGATTCGATCGTCGAGACGCGCATCTTCGAGTACCACTTCGAAAACCGCGGCGAGCAGATCATGACCAAGGACAAGCTGCTGGCCATCGGCGACACGTACGAGGCCCAGATTGCGGCCGACCGTGCGGCCGATGCCCGCTACCGCTAACGCTTAACGAGCCGGCGCCATGAGTTTCGAAAAGATACTGTTCTACATCCTGGCCTCGATCACCGTGATAACCGCCTTGCGCGTCATCACGGTGAAGAACCCCGTGCATGCCGCGCTGTTCCTGGTGCTGACCTTCTTCAGCACGGCGATGATCTGGATCCTGCTTGAGGCCGAATTCCTCGGCATTGTGCTGATTCTGGTCTATGTCGGCGCGGTGATGGTCTTGTTCCTGTTCGTGGTGATGATGATCGATGTGAACATGGCGCCGATGCGCGAAGGCTTCATCCGCAACCTGCCGGTCGGTGTGTTCGTCGCCCTGGTCATGATTATCGAGCTGGCGCTGGTGGTCGGACCGTCGGTATTCGGCCTGCAGAGCTACCCGGCGCCGGCGCCCGCGCCGGCGGGAACCAACAACACCCTCGCGCTGGGGCAGGTCCTGTACACGGATTTTGTCTACGCCTTCGAGATTGCCGCCTTCATTCTGCTGGTTGCCATCGTTGCCGCCATCGCGCTGTCGCAGCGCCGCCGTTCCGATGCCAAGTATCAGGACGCGGCCGCACAGGCCAAGGTGCGGCGCGAAGACCGTCTGCGTATCGTGAGCATGCCCGCCGTGAAGGCGGTCGTGGAGTCGGCCGAAGCCGTGCAATCGCCCGAGGGCGGGGAGAAAAAGGCATGATCGCCCTTTCCGATTACCTGATCCTGGCTGCCATCCTGTTCGGCATCAGCGTGGCGGGCATCATCATCAACCGCAAGAACATCCTGATCCTGCTCATGGCCATCGAACTGATGCTGCTGGCGGTCAACTTCAATTTCGTGGCGTTCTCGCATTTCCTGGGGGACGTGAACGGTCAGGCCTTCGTGTTTTTCGTCCTGACCGTGGCGGCTGCCGAGGCCGCCATTGGTCTGGCGATTCTCGTGGTGCTGTTCCGCAACCGTCGCAGCATCAATGTCGACGACATTACCAGCATGAAGGGCTAAGGCATGGAGAAGGTCTATCTCGGCATTGTTCTCGCCCCGCTGATCGGATCGATCATCGCCGGCCTGTTCGGGCGGCAGATTGGCCGTGCCGGTGCGCATACCGTCACCATCATCGGTGTGGCAATCGCCTTCATCCTGTCGGTGGTCGCGTTCAATCACATCGTTCTGCAGGGCGGTGAAGCCTTCAATGGCCCGGTCTACACCTGGATGGCATCCGACGCCTTCACCTTCGAAGTCGGTTTCCTTGTGGACCGGCTGACCGTCATGATGATGCTGGTCGTCACCTTCGTCAGCCTGATGGTGCATATCTACACCATCGGGTACATGGCCGATGACGACGGCTATCAGCGCTTTTTCAGCTACATCTCGCTGTTCACCTTCTCCATGCTCATGCTGGTCATGGCGAACAACTTCCTGCAGCTGTTCTTCGGCTGGGAAGCCGTGGGTCTGGTGTCCTACCTGCTGATCGGCTTCTGGTACAAGCGCGAAACGGCGATTTTCGCCAACCTCAAAGCCTTCCTGGTCAACCGCGTGGGCGACTTCGGCTTCCTCTTGGGGATTGCCGCCGTACTCATGTACACCGGCACGCTGGATTATGCGGATGTTTTCGCCAAGGCCGACGATCTTGCGGCCATCAAGCTGGAAATCATTCCCGGTATCGAATGGTCGCTGGTCAGCGTGATTGCCATCCTGCTGTTCATCGGTGCGATGGGCAAATCCGCCCAGGTGCCGCTGCATGTGTGGCTGCCCGATTCCATGGAAGGCCCGACCCCGATCTCCGCGCTCATCCACGCGGCGACCATGGTCACGGCCGGTATCTTCATGGTCGCGCGCATGTCGCCCTTGTACGAGCTGTCCGAGGCGGCCTTGTCCTTCGTGATGATTATCGGCGCCCTGACGGCGTTCTTCATGGGCCTGCTCGGCATCATCCAGAACGACATCAAGCGCGTGGTGGCGTATTCCACCCTCTCACAGCTCGGCTACATGACGGTCGCGCTGGGCGCATCGGCGTACTCGGCGGCGCTGTTCCACCTGATGACCCATGCCTTCTTCAAGGCGCTGCTGTTCCTCGCCGCCGGCTCGGTCATCATTGCCATGCACCACGAACAGGACATCCGCAAGATGGGCGGGCTGCGCAAGTACATGCCCATCACCTTCTGGACCTTCCTGATCGGCTCGCTGGCGCTGATCGGCTTTCCGGGCTTTGCCGGTTTCTTCTCCAAGGATGCGATCATCGAGGCGGTGCACCTCTCCGACATTCCCGGTGCGGGCTTTGCCTATCTGCTGGTGCTCGCCGGGGTGTTTGTCACGGCTTTCTATTCCTTCCGCATGTTCTTTTTGGTGTTCTTCGGCAAGGAGCGTTTCGATACCTCCGGGGCGCATCACGGGCATGGGCATGACGACCATGGGCATCACCATGGCGGGATCCCGCATGAATCCCCGTGGGTGGTCACCGTTCCGCTGCTGTTCCTTGCCGTACCCTCGCTCCTGATCGGTTACCTGACCATCGAGCCGCTGTTGTTCGGCGACTACCTCAAGGGCGTGATTGCCGTTGCGCCGGAGCATGACGTACTGGCGCGCCTGGGCGAGCATTTCACCGGGGCGGCTGGGTTCATGCTGCATGGTCTGATGACGCCGGCCTTCTGGCTGGCCATGGCCGGGGTGGGGCTTGCGTACTTCATCTACATGGTCAAGCCAGGTATTGCCGATGCGGTGCGCCGCCGCTTTGGGTTTGCCTACGATACCCTGGACCACGCCTACGGCTTCGATGAGTTCAACAACGCCGTGTTCGCGGCTGGCAGCCGTGGTCTGGGGCGTGGCTTGTGGCGCTACTTCGACCTGAAGATGATTGACGGCTGGATGGTCAACGGCACCGCCAATGTCATTGAGCGGGCGGCCATGCTGGTGCGCCGCGTGCAGACGGGTTATCTGTATCACTATGCTTTCGTGATGATCGCCACGCTCATCGGCCTGATGAGCTGGATGATCCTGTGGCGCTGATTCGTCGGTGCGGAAACTGAAACGATTACAACAAGGTAGGTAGGATGTTCTCGGTTTGGCCTATTCTGAGCCTGGTTGTCTGGCTGCCCATCGTGGCGGGCGTGCTGATCCTCATGATCGGGGACCGTTCCCCTGTGGCTGTCCGTCGCGTGGCCCTGGCCAGCGCGGTGCTCACGTTCCTCGTCAGCCTGCCGCTGTATACCGGCTTCGATCCGCGCAGCGCGGCGATGCAGTTCATCGAGTACGGCGCCTGGATTCCCACCTTCAACATCAATTACCACCTGGGCGTCGATGGCATTTCCATGCCGCTCATCATCCTCACCACCTTCACCACAGTGCTGGTGGTGGCGGCCGCTTGGGAAGTGATCGGCGAGAAGGTGGCGCAGTACATGGCGGCCTTCCTCATCATGGAAGGCATGATGAACGGCACCTTCGCGGCGCTGGATTCCATCCTGTTCTATTTCTTCTTTGAAGGCATGCTGATCCCCATGTATCTGGTGATCGGCATCTGGGGGGGGCCGCGCCGCGTCTATGCGACGATCAAGTTTTTCCTCTACACCTTCCTTGGCTCGGTGTTCATGCTGATCGCCCTGATCTACATGTACTTCGAGGGTGGCAGCTTCGCCATTCTCGACATGCATGCCCTGCAGCTGAACATGACCGAGCAGGTGCTGATTTTCCTGGCTTTCCTGATCGCCTTCGCGGTGAAGATCCCCATGTGGCCGGTACATACCTGGCTGCCGGATGCGCACGTCGAAGCGCCCACCGGGGGCTCGGTGATCCTGGCGGCCATCATGCTCAAGATCGGCGGCTACGGGTTCCTGCGCTTTTCCCTGCCCATCACCCCGGATGCCAGCGCGGAGCTGGACTGGCTCATCATCTTCATGTCGCTGGTGGCTGTGGTGTACATCGGCTTTGTGGCGCTCGTGCAGTCGGACATGAAAAAGCTCGTCGCCTATTCGTCCATCTCACACATGGGCTTTGTCACCCTGGGGATGTTCATCATCTTCATGATCTTCGCCAACCCTGCCAATCCCGGCGGCAGTGGCGCCGTACTCGCCCTGGAAGGCGCGATGGTGCAGATGGTTTCCCATGGTCTGATCTCCGCCGCGATGTTCCTGTCCATCGGTGTGCTGTACGACCGCATGCACAGCCGCGAAATTAAATCCTACGGCGGTGTGGCCAGCACCATGCCCTGGTTTGCCACGCTGGTGGTCGTGTTCGCCATGGCCAACTCCGGCCTGCCCGGCACCTCGGGCTTCGTGGGTGAGTTCATGGTCATCCTCGCCAGCTTCAAGGCGGATTTCTGGATCGCCTTCATCGCTGCGACTACGCTCGTCATCGGCGCCGCCTACACCCTGTGGATGGTCAAGCGCGTGATTTTTGGCGATGTGGCCAACAAAGAAGTCGCGGAACTGACCGACATCGACACCCGCGAGTTCTGGATTCTCGGCTCGCTGGCTTTCCTGATTATCCTGCTCGGCGTATGGCCCGATCCGCTGGTGAACGTGATGCACGCCACCATGGACAACCTCGTCCAGCACGTTTCGCAATCCAAGCTCTGACGGACGCACCATGACCCTCGATAGCCTGAACCTTCTCCCCATCCTGCCGGAGATCGTGCTGGCCGCGATGGCCTGCTTCATCCTGGTGCTGGACCCGTTCCTGCCCGACAGCCGCCGCGACATCAGCTAC
>JAQVHL010000066.1 GCA_028696185.1 Halothiobacillaceae bacterium | reverse complement strand
CCTGACCTGCTCCAGCCGGGCCGTCCCAACGCGACGTCCTGTCGCGCTGGGACTAAATGGGCCATCCCTGGCCCATTTACCCGGCTTCCACAGGTCAGTCCACGGCGGTCCCAAGGGGGCCCTTCCCACCGCCCACGCTCGCCCAACAATTCAGCGCCGGACGAAGGATTCCCAGATCCACCTTGGAGGCGCCATGGACGGGGTTGCGGAGACCGAGCTAAATGGGCCATCCCTGGCCCATTTACCCGGCTTCCACAGGCCAGTCCATGGCGGTCCCAAGGGGGAAGGGGGGGGCTCCCCCGTTCGGCTTGGTCACAAGTGTCCAACAAACCTTCGTTTGGCAAACACCCTGAAGCCTCGCACCACAGGGTGGCGCAGGCAGAGACTCAGCCCAGAACGCAGCGGTTGCGCCCGCCGTTTTTGGCGGCGTACAGCGCCTGATCCGCGCGTTCGAAGGCCTGCAGCAAGGGCTCGCCGGGCTGGATGGGGGTCAGTCCGCAGGACAGGGTTATGGTCAGCGGCTTGTCGGCATAGCGGAAGGGCGCGTGGGCAATGGCTTCGCGGATTTTGTCCGTCACGCCCAGTGCGGTCGGGCCGTCGGTGTTCAACAGCAGCATGACGAACTCCTCGCCACCGTAACGCGCGACGAAGTCGGATTCGCGCACCATGCCGGCGAGCTTGCGTGCAACGACGTGCAGGGCCTTGTCGCCGGCCTTGTGGCCGAAACTGTCGTTGATCTTCTTGAAGAAGTCGATATCCCAGATGGCTAGTGTCAGCGGGGACGGGTGGCGTTTGAGACGTGCCGCCTCGTGCTCCAGACGCTCGTCTAGGGCGAGGCGATTGGCCAGCCCGGTGAGCGGGTCGCGGAACATTTTCTCGCGGCTTTCCTGGAGGTTCAGACGCAGGCTGTCGGTTTCCTTCTCCAGGGTGCGCACCCGTTGGCGCAGGCTGTCGGCGGCGCGTTCGGCCACCGCCAGGCGCGCGTCTTCTTCGCTGCGGTAGTTGGTCATGTGCTGGCGGATGCGGTCCAGGCGGAGCTGGATGACGCTCTTGAGCGTATCGAGGTCGGTGGCGCGGTGGACTTCGTCGCTCATGTCGCGCATCTGTCCTTCCACCGCGCGATGCAGGGCCGTGCCGGATTCGCGGCGCGCGCCGATCTCGCCGATCTGCTGGTCGGCATGGCGATCCAGGTCGCTTAAGGTCTGGGTCAGCTGCTGAAGGAACCCGGCCAGATCGTCCTTCTCGTGCTCGATGGCGCGGCGCATGTCGTTGATAAGGCGGGCCGTGCGGTCGACGAGCACCACGGTTGGCGAACGTCCTTCTTCGGCGAGGGCTTCGAGCAGGGCGGACTTGCGCGCTTCCATTTCATGGGTGAAGGCGATTTTTTCCACCAGCACGGCGATGAGGCGGCGGGTGTGGTCGGCCTTTTCTTCCAGCACGCGCTCGGTTTCGGTCTGGGGGCCGTCGCTCTTGCGCCCTTCGCGCGCCTCGATGGTGCGGATGTCTTCCAGCACGGCCTGCAGGCGGTTGCCGATGCGTTCCAGCGGTAGCTGCCCCGGCGCGCTTTTCTTGATCTCGTCGCGCAGGGCGCGCAGGGTCGGTTCGACGGCCGGGTAGGCCTTGTCCACGGCCAGCGACAGGCGACCGAGCGCCTGGCGCACGATGTCTTCCAGTCCAGCGACCGCGATTTCGGCGGTTTCCAGTTCACCGAGCACGCTGAGGTAGCGGGCTTTCCAGTCCTGGGGGGAGGTGTCTTCGCTGGCGCGGTCTTCAACCGTCGGTTTGCGCGGGCTCATGGGGCGGTTTCCCTGTCCGTGTGGTCCGTGTGGGGTAAGCAGCGCTCAGGTAAACATACTTCGACCGCGACGGGAAGATGGTCGGAGTAGGGCACGGGCAGCACCCGTGCTTCGCGCACACTCAGCGCGGGGGTAACGAGGATATGGTCGATGGGGCGGGCGGGTTTCCAGCTCGGGTAGCTCGGGGCCGTCCCGTCAGCGAGGCGCAGTCCGGTGTGCGCAATCAGATGACGCATTTCCGGGCTGTGCGGGGTGCAGTTGAAGTCAGCCATGACCACGGCGCGCGGGTGATGCCCCACCAGTCGGGCGAGGAAATCCATTTGCTGCAGGCGGGTGCGGCTACCCAGGGCCAGATGCGTGACGATGACCAGCACTTCGTCGTCGCTTCCGCCAAAGCGCGCGACCATGGCGCCCCGTCCGCGCACCCGGCCAGGCAGTGGCACACAGTCCAGCTCGCGGGGCGGCTGGCGCGCGATCAGTCCCAGGCTGTGCTGCCCCAGGTGGCCCAGCCTGCGGTTGGTCTGGTGGTTCCAGTAGGGCAGGCCGGCGCGCAGGGCGAGGTATTCGGTCTGGTTGAGAAAATGGCTACGCAGGCTGCCGGCGTCGGTTTCCTGCAGGCCGATGATGTCGTAATCGGCAATCAGGGCGGCGATGCGGTCTAGATTGCCCATGCGTTCCGGGCTGGGCAGCAGGTGCTTCCAGCCGTGGGTGAGGTAGTCGCGATAGCGGCGGGTGGGGATGCCGACCTGGATGTTATAGGTGAGCAGGCGCAAGTGGCGGAAGGCGGTGGGCGCAGCAGGCTGGCCAGAGGCGCTCATGCCGGGCAGACGGTTTCGCCCAGGCGGGCAGTGAGCCTGAGGTTCTCGCTGTAATCCACGGGCACGTCGATGACGCAGACGCGCTGCGAGGCGATGGCCTGACGCAGGATGTCCTGCAGGCCGTCGCCGCTGTCCACGCGAAAGCCCAGCGCGCCAAAGGATTCGGCCAGACGCACGAAATCCGGGTTGCCGAAGCGCACATGCGAGGGGCGCCCGAAATGATTCATCTGCTTCCACTCGATCAGACCGTAGCCGCCGTCGTTCCAGATCAGCACGATGATGGGCGTGTTCAGGCGTACAGCGGTTTCCAGCTCCTGCACGTTCATCAAAAAACCGGCGTCGCCGGTGGCGGCGACGATGGTGTGCTCGGGGTTCAGGAGCTTGGCGGCAATGGCGCCGGGCAGGGCGATGCCCATGCTGGCAAAGCCGTTGGAGATCAGGCAGGTGTTGGGGTGTTCGCAGCGGAACATGCGCGCAAGCCACATCTTGTGCGCGCCGACGTCCGAGATGACGATGTCGCTCAGGTCGAGCACGGTGCGCAAGTCCCAGATCAGCTTCTGCGGCTTGAGCGGCAGGGTGCGGTCTTCGGCGTGCTGGCCCATATCCTCGATCAGTGCGCGGCGCAGGTGGCGGAAGGCCGGTCCTTCATGTGGGGTGGCCTGTTCGGCAATGCGGCGCAGGCTGTGGCGGATGTCCCCCACCACTTCGGTGTGCACGCTGTAATGCGCATCGACCTCGGCCGGCTCGCTGTCAATGTGCAGGATCTTGCGGTCGCGGGTGGGGTGCCAGAGGTGGGGGTGGTACTCCACCAGGTCGTAACCGACGCAGATGATGAGGTCCGCGCCGTCAAAGCCGCAACTGACGTAATCCTTGGCTTGCAGGCCCACGCTGCCCAGCGCCATGGGATGCTTGAAGGGAATCGCGCCCTTGGCCATGAACGTGTTGGCCACCGGGATGTTGAGGGCGCGGGCGAAGTCGGCGAGCTCACCGGTGGCCTGACCGCGGATGCAGCCGTGGCCGGCCAGGATGATCGGCGAGCGCGCCTCGCTGATGAGGCGGGCGGCGTTTTCGATCTGTGCGGTGGCGGGCTCGCTGGGCAGGCTGTCTTCGATGGGCAGGGGGTTTTCGTTGCCTGCGTCCATTTCAGCGATGTTTTCCGGCAGCTCGATGAAGCTTGCGCCGCCCTTGCCGCCTTGCGCCTGCTTGAAGGCCTTGCGCACCGTCTCGGGAATGGTGGAGGGGCTCAGTACACGGGTGGCGTAGCAGGTGATCGGCTCGAACATGCGCACCAGGTCGAGAACCTGGTGCGATTCCTTGTGCAGGCGGTCGGTGCTGGCCTGACCGGCGATGGCCACCAGCGGCGCGTGGTCCATGTTGGCATCGGCCACCCCGGTGACGAGGTTGGTCGCACCCGGTCCCAGCGTGGACAGGCAGACGCCGGCGCGTCCGGTCAGGCGACCGACGATGTCCGCCATGAAGGCCGCCCCCTGTTCGTGGCGGGTCGTCACAAAGCGGATGCGCGAGTCGAGCAGCGCATCCATCACGTCGAGATTTTCCTCGCCGGGAATGCCGAAAATGTATTCGACGCCTTCGTTTTCCAGGCAGCGGATCAAAAGCTCGGCGGCGCGATTCATTTCTGGGCCAGTGCCCGCGTATCGAGAAGCTGGTCTGCCACTTTCAGCATGGCGGCCTGACTGCCGCCGGCCAGGGTGCCGGTGGTCAGCCAGGTGCCCTGCACGATCATGGCGGGCACGGAATCCACCCCCAGTGTCATCGCGCGGGTGATGGTGCGGCGGGTCTGGCTGTCGGCGCCGAAACTGTCGTAGGCCTTGAGAAAGGCGTCGCGGTCTTCCCCAATGCTGGACAGGAAACCGGCGATGGCCTCGCGGGTATTGAGCGGCATGCGCTTGATCTGCACCGCCTCGAAAATGCGCTCGTGCAGGGCCTCGATGCGCCCCATCGTTTCCAGGGCGAAATAGGCGCGCACCAGCGGAATCCCGCTTTCCGAGAGCGGGAAGGGCGTGCGGCGGAATTTTACATCGGACGGCAGAGCCTTCACCCAGGGTTTGAGCAGGGGCTCAAAGTGCAGGCAGTGCGGGCAGTGGTAGGAGAAGAACTCCTCGACCACCCGGCCCTGGGTGGGCGGCTCGGGGGTCTGCACCCGCTGGTAATGGATGCCTTCGGCAAAGAGGAGGTCTTCCGCGCGGGCCGGCAGCCAGGGAGCGGCAGCGAGGGCAAGGGAGCCCAGCAGGAAGGAACGACGATCAGAGCGTGCCATAGGAGTGCAATCCGGACAGGAACATGTTGACACCAAGGAAAGCGAAGCTGGTGATGAGCAGGCCAATCACCGCCCACCAGGCCAGGCCCGCACCGCGCCAGCCTTTGGTGAGGCGCATGTGCAGCCAGGCCGCGTAGTTCAGCCACACGATCAGGGCCCAGGTTTCTTTCGGATCCCAGGACCAGTAGCCGCCCCAGGCTTCGGCGGCCCACATGGCGCCCAGAATGGTGGCGATGGTGAAGAAGGCAAAGCCCAGGGCGATGGATTTGTACATCAGGTCGTCAAGCAGTTCCAGCTTGGGCAGGCGGTCGTTGGGGCCATCGCCGCCGAGCTGGTGCTTGATGAGATAGGCAACGCCGACCATGGCGGCGATGGCAAAGGCGCCGTAGCCGACGAAATTGGCCGGTACGTGGATCTTCATCCACCAGCTCTGCAGGGCCGGTACCAGCGGCTGGATTTCGTGCGCGCCACGCCCGAAGGTGTACCAGAGCAGGAAGGAGATCGCGGCGGCGATGACGAGCATCACGAAACCGCCCAGGTTGCGGCTGCGGTAACGGCCTTCGTAAAAGAGGTAGATCAGCGTGGTGAGCACGGCGAACAGGATGAAGACCTCGTAAAGGTTGCTCACCGGAATGTGGCCGTAGTCGGCGTTGATGAGGTAGGACTCGCGCCAGCGGGCCAGCAGGCCGGTCATACCGAAGGCGGCGGCGCTCCAGGCCAGGAAGGCAGCGACGCGGTTGATGTAGTCCGAGCGGCGCAGCAGGCCGAAGAAGTAAGTGGCGGTGGAGAAGTACACCAGTGCGCTCATCCACATGATGGCGGACTGCGAGGAGACGAAGTACTTGAGCAGGAAATCCTTGCCCTGAATGGCCGAGAGCGCCGGAGCACCGATGGCCTCCCCGCCGGGAATGTGCGTGCCGTAGCGCCACAGCGCGGCCAGCGCCAGCACACCTACGACCAGGCTGTAGCTGCGGAACGGCTTCCACCACAGGCCCAGGGCGCCAAGCCCCAGGGCACTGCCGGCGAGGATGGCCGCTTCGTAGCCGTCCATGTGCGTTCGGTATTGCAGCCAGGCCATGACCGTCGTCAGCAGGACGGTGGCAATCCAGGCGTAATCGACGCCGCGCAGCTTGAAGCCTGCAGCGACCGGGGGAAGAGTGTCGATCATCTGATCGTGAGGTACGGACATCGGAGAAACCTCGGGCTTACGCGGGAGAGGAAGGGGCTGTCGGCGAGTTGGACAGCGTTTCGTTCATTCGGTTGCGCAGTGCTTCGAACTCGCGTTCGAAATCCAGCGAACGGCGGCTGTCCGTGCCGGCCAGCAGCACCAGGGTGCCTTCCTTGCCCGGCTTGAGCAGTACCCACTGCCGACGGTGGTGAATGTAGAACATCATGAATACACCCAGGGTCAGCAGCAGGCTGCCGAAATACACCACGTCCTTGCCCGGTGAGCGGGTGATCTGCAGACCGGAGGCCTGGATCTGGGTGAAGCCGGTCATCTGCAGGTACAAGGGCGAGCCGTACAGGCTCAGGCCGTTGATGGCATTGACTGCGTCTTCCAGAAAGCGTGCATCGTCCTCGGTGGGGTCGCCCCAGCCGCGTTCGTTGTGCAGCTGGATGTACAGGCGCCCGAGGATGGATTGCAGCACGCGGAAAGTGGTGTCCATGGCCGCCTGACGCTGGGCTTCCGGCACGCGGGCCTCGATGTCGCGCCCGATGGCGTCAAAGCCGCCGGCGAGGAACTGATCGACGACATTCACGATGGCGTCACGCGCCGTGGTATCGAGTTTGTCGGCCACGTCGGGGGTAGCGCCGCGCATTTCCTGCATCAGCTCTTCGACGATGGCCGTGATCTTCTCGCGGTCGTGCAGACGGGCCAGAAAACCCATGAAGCCCTCGATGCGTCCGTCGCGATCGGCGGGAATATACAGGAAGCGCATCGGTTGACCGATGCGCTCGCGCATGCCGGAGAGGAAGTACGAATGCCCATTCATGGGTACCGGCGCGAGATAGTTTTCGTATTCGCGCGCCTGCCCGGCCTCGTCGCGCAGGCGGAAGACCACGCTGGGACCGAAATTCTTCTGCTCGATCTGTCCGTCCTTACCCTCCATCGGGTTGATGTTGAACAGTCGGAAGTCGCTGATCTCGATGGTGTATTTCTGGCCCATCAGGCCAAAGCCCAGGCTCTTGAATACCGCGCCCTCGATCTCCTGCGATTTGCCGACTTCCCCGATGAGCTGCCAGGCTCGCAGGGGGATTTTCGAGCCGCCGTCGCCGAAGTTGGCCTGATAGATCGCAAAACCACGGTAAATCAAGGGGTGATTCACGGCGATGGTTTTTGCCAGCGGCTCGTTCAGGTGTTCCGGGTCGTGGATGAGCAGGTCGCTCTCGAAGGATTTGGGCTGGCCGTTGTCGTAGTGCTCGATGCGGAAATCCTTCAGCTCGATGCTGAACGGCAGTTCCTGCACCACATAACCGTCGCGCACATTGAGGAACAGGACCTTGGACTGCCCACCCTCGGAAACATTGACGTTGCCGCGGAACGAAGGGTTGCCGGGGGGCAGCCGGCTTTCCGGCGGCACCTCGCTGGCGGAAATGTCGCGCGTTTCGACCTTCAGTGCGCCGGTCGCCTCGCGCCATTGCAGGTAGAGCTTGCTGTCCAGCAGGCCGCCCAGGCAGATCACCACGATGCCGACATGAGTGAAGATGTAGCCCAGGCGGTTCAAACCACCCTTGCGTGCCGCAATCACCGTGTGTTCATCACGGGTTTCCATGCGGGTGCGGTAGCCAAATTGGCTCATCCGGGCCGCGAGCGTTGGCGCCAGAGCCCGCGCATCCGTCGCCGAGGTCCACTGCGCGTGGTGGCGGAAATTGCGCAGCGAGTTCTCCTGCACTCCGGTACGCAGCTCGCGCATGTCGCGCAGCATCCTCGGTGCATTGCGCCAGACGCAGATGCTGGTTGAGGTCACCAGAAACACCAGAATCACGATGAACCAGGCGGCGCCGTACACATCGTACAGGCCCAGCACACGGAACACCTCGAACCAGAACGGCCCGAACTTGGCCAGATAGGCGTTGTAGGGCTGGTTCTGCTGCAGGACCGTGCCGATGACCGAAGCCAGGGCCAGCGCGATGAGCAGGGTGACGGCGAGGCTCATGGACCCCAGCCACTCGAACAGGCGCGCGCTCAGCGAGCGTTGCGGGAGGGGGCGTGCGGCGGTGGCGTTGCTCATGCGGGGGCGTGTGCTCGAAAGGCCAGGGGCGAATTGGAGGACGCGCGGGGCGGGAAGGTTCCTGCCCCGCGAGGCGGTCAGCGGAAGGTCGCGATATGCGCGGTCAGCGCGGTAATGTCCGCATCGGTCAGCCCCTTGGCCGCCGCGCGCATCACATTGTTCGCGTCATTGGCGCGCGTTCCGGCGCGATAGCCCTTCAGGCTCGCTTCCAGATAGGCGCCCACCTGACCGCGCAAGGCCGGATAGCCCGCAGGCGCATTGCCGTGACCGTCCGGGCCGTGGCAGGCCGCGCAGGCCGGAATGCCATCCTGCGGGCGGCCGGCCATGTACAGGGCGCGCCCTTCCGGGGAAGCGGTTTCCGAGGGCTTGGGCGCGGCCTGTTGCGCGGCGTAGAAGGCGGCCAGATTGGCAAAATCCTGTTCGTTCAGCGCCGCCACCTGTCCGGCCATGATCGGGTTCTGCCGTGCGCCGGACTTGTAATCCGCCAGCTGCTTGGCCAGATAACGCTCGCCCAGACCGGCCAGACTGGGGAAGGCCGGGTTGGCGCTGACGCCAACCGGGCCGTGGCAGGCCGCGCAAGCCGCCGCCTTGGCCTGTCCCGCCGCGGGGTCGGCCGGTGCGGCGGTCAGCGGAAGAGCCATTGAAAGAGCGATGGCGCCGAGCGCTCGGGCGGGCAAGGTCAGGGTGGGCATGCGCTTTCCTCGTTCGGGCGTGCGGGTATCGGCGACCCGCTTTTCGTTGTTGAAACAAAAACCCCCGGATTCTAGCCCAGCCGGAGAATCACACCAAATTACCAAGCTATGTGGGAATTACCCGCCGGGCTGCCCGCAACGGATGGGGCGTGTCGCGCGGGTTTTGACAGCCGAAGCGGTGAGCGCCATAATCCCAGTCCCTCGCGGGTGTAGTTCAATGGTAGAACGGCAGCTTCCCAAGCTGCATACGAGGGTTCGATTCCCTTCACCCGCTCCACTTCAACTTTCCACGGTGTTCCAAGGACCTCCATGGAGTGTTGCAAGTCATTGTCACGGTTCGGTTTTTCCAGAAAATCCGTTCCAGTGACGTCCAGCGAAATCTACTGACAGCCGGTCAAAACCGGTACATTAAGTGGTACATCTCAATGCGGAGCTTCCCGATTCCGCATTGTTGCTGGGGGAGCCGGGGCTCGATGGGAAACATGGCACTCAACTCGCTTTCAAGGAGTTGGGATCATGCTTTCGGACCTCACGGTTCGCCAAGCCAAGGCGACCGGCAAACCGTACACCCTGGCCGACACAGACGGCCTTTCCCTCTTTGTTTCAGCCACCGGTGCAAAGGCGTGGCACTTCCGCTTCTCGTGGGGCGGCAAGCGCGACCGCATGTCCTTCGGCACGTATCCAGCGCTCTCTCTGAAGGACGCCCGTGCGCTTCGCGATGAAGCCCGCTCGCTGCTCGCCAAGGGCGTCAATCCCCACAGCGAACGCAAGCGCAAGCGGCACGCGATCGTCCTGGCCGGCGAGCACACCTTCATGGCCGTCTACGAGCAATGGCTGGCCCATCGCCGTCTCTCGCTGGAGGAAGGACGGCAGACCAGCCTGGAGCAGATCGGGCGCGTCTTCAAGAAAGACGTGTTCCCGTCGCTGCGGCACCTGACCATCTACGAGATCACCCGCGCGCACCTGCTGGACATCATCGGCAAGGTGGAAAAGCGCGGCTCGCTGTCGGTGGCCGAGAAGCTGCGGACCTGGTTCACCCAGTTGTTCACCTACGCCACGGTGGCGATCCCCAACATGGGCGAGAACCCGTCCAGGGACCTGGAAGTGGTCGCGTTGCCTTTGCCGCCGGTCGAACACAACCCGTTCCTGCGCATGCACGAGCTGCCGGCCATGCTGCAGACGCTGCGCAAGTACCGCGGGCGCCTGAACACGCAGTTGGGCTTGCGGCTGTTGATGCTCACCGGTGTGCGCACTGGCGAACTGCGCTTCGCCACGCCCGATCAGTTCGACCTCGACCGGGGCCTGTGGATCATCCCCGTGGCCAGGCTCAAGCAGCGAAAGCTGCTCACCAGGAAGAAGCGCAAGCGCATCATCGACATCCCGCCCTACATCGTGCCGCTGTCGGTGCAGGCGCAGGAGATCGTTCGCCACCTGCTCGACAACTTCAAGCCGGCCCAGGTTCATCTCATTCCCGGCGACTGGTGCCTGAAGAACCCGATCAGCGAGAACACGCTCAACGCCGCGCTCAAGCGCATGGGCTACGAGGACCAACTCACGGGGCACGGCATCCGGGCAACGATCTCGACGGCGTTGAACGAACTCGGCTACCCGAAGAAATGGGTGGACGCCCAGCTTTCGCATGCCGATCCAGACAGGATCAGCGCGACCTACAACCATGCCGAATACGTCGAGCAGCGCCGCGTCATGATGCAGGACTGGGCCGATCGCCTGGACCTGTTTGAGCAGAATGAGGTCGAGGTTGCCAGCCGGCATCTGACCATCACGCTTCAGGGCCTGCCGACCATTGCCGGCCAGGCGACGGTGCAGCCGCCGGTGCTCGACCTCACCGCGCCGCAGCTGATCGTGACCGCGCCGGCGCCCGACAAACCCGAAGCGCCGGCATCGGTGCAGCGGCTGTCGGCCGTGCGCATGCCCGAGTACGCACGGCCGCGCCTGTCGGACGCGCAGCGTGAACGCCTGCAGGTGCTGGAGATCTTCGAGGCGCCGCACAACCTCTCGGTGGCGGACTACGCCAGGCTCGCGGGCAAGTCGCGCCGCTGGATCACCTACGAGATCCAGGCCGGCAACCTGCTGTCGATCCACATGGGGCATCGCGGGCAGCGAGTGCCAGACTGGCAACTCGATCCGCTCAAGCGCAGGCTGGTCCAGTCCGTCCTGAAGCAACTGCCACGGGGCATCGACACCTGGGACATCTACCACGCTCTCCTGCGCTCATATGAGGCCCTCGGGACACGGCCGGCCATCGAAGCCGTCAACCCAACGAACCTGCACCTTGCCGCGCGGCTGGTGGCCGCACAGTGCATGCAGGCGAGCGAGCCAGTCGTGACGACCGAGTTTCCTGAGCAGGTCCGGCAAAGCGTGCAGCGGCTGGTGCGCGAAGCCGTCGCTGCCGATGTCGCCGAAGCGACGCCCGGAGACTGATCAAGCCAGGGTCGCGCCGAAGTTCGGTCAGGCGCTTGCCTGGAGCGATTGGAAGAACCGCTCCAGGTGGGTGCTGTCCGTATTTCGACGGCTCAGGAAGTAGGTGGTGAGCGTCAGCGCGCCCTCTTGCAAGGGACGCTGGACAACGCCAAGGGAACGATGGCCCTCGATGCGGGCGGCGGGTGCCAGGCAGACGCCGTAGCCGGCGGCCACCAGGGTCATCATCAACCCGAACGATGTGGCCGTCGTGACGTCCGAGGGGAAGACGCCGGCCGCCGTCAGCAGCGTGTCGATCTGCCCGCAGTAGCCCACACAGTCGCGGGCATCCAGGGCGATCCAAGGGTGGTCGGCGGCCTGCTCCAGGGACACTGACGCGAAGGCCAGCAAGGGGTGATGGGCAGACACGGCCAGTGCCAGCGCATCGCGCCAGACGGGGCGGACATCGATGCCTTCAGGGGCTGCGGGCGACTGGCAGAGGCCCGCCTCGAAAGCCCCCGCGAGCAGTCCTCGATGCAGGTCCTCCAGGCGTTCTTTATGAAGGCGAATGGGGTGGTCCGGATGGCGCCGGCGATGTTCCGCCATCGGCACCGACAACCGGGGATAGGCCAGGCAGTCCGACAGGGCAATGTTCAAGGGCTCGGAAGCGATCATCGTGTCACCTGTACAACGCCGACACTGGAAAAAACCGGGCGCGACCGGTTGATGAGATAAGTTTAACGTGGTTTAAATTCGCTTGGCGCGTGACGCTTCTGTTGATGCAGAAGCGATCGGTGCAACGCGGCAGACCCGCAGGGACAAGAACCTATGAAAGCGAGCCAGCGCGCGCTTTCGGCGTTGCCGTGCGCGAGGCACGGTCCGCGAAGGCGCTGGCGCAGGAGGTGCTGGCGGAACAGGCGGGTATCGCGCGATCGCACATGGGCA
>JAQVHL010000016.1 GCA_028696185.1 Halothiobacillaceae bacterium | reverse complement strand
GGCGGGCGAAAAAGGGCTGCAACGGTTCCTGAAAGCGGCTTTAACCGGCGGCTGAAAGCAAGCGGACAGGCTGAAAAAATCAAGGATGCGTTTTTCAGAAAGCGATCAATGCGTATTGTTCAAGCGCCGTGTAAACCGATACTCTCTGCCTTCTTGCCCGAAATCCGTAAAGGCCCGCTCATGTCCGCCACCGTGAATCCGCTGCTCGATCCCGCCGAGTTCATCGACTTTGCCGCCCTGCGCCCCGAGCACGTCGCTCCGGCCATCCGTCAGCTCATCGACGAGAACCGCGCCCTGATCGAGGCACGGCTCGCGGATACGGACGCCCCCTGCTGGGAGAATTTCGTTCAGCCCCTGACCGAAGGGGGCGAGCGCCTGAACCGCGCCTGGGGGGTGGTCGGCCATCTGCACAGCGTGATGGATACCCCGCCCTGGCGCGAGGCTTACAACGCGCTGTTGCCGGAGGTGGCGGCTTTCTATGCCGAGCAGGGGCAGAACCTCGCGCTGTACGCGAAGTACAAGGCCATCCACGACGCCCCGTGCTTTGGCTCGCTTGATCCCGTGCGCCAGCGCATCATCGAGCAGTCGCTGCGCGACTTCCGCCTCTCTGGCGCCGAGCTGCCCGAGGTCGACAAGCCGCGTTTCAAGGCGATTCAGGAAGAGCTCTCCGCCCTGGCGGCGAAGTTCTCGGAAAACCTGCTCGATGCCACCAGCGCCTGGACCCACACCGTCCATGACGAAGCCGGGCTGTCCGGTTTGCCGGAAGAGGCCATCCGCGCGGCACGCGAGGCGGCGGAACGTGCCGGGCAGGACGGCTGGCTGTTTACCCTGCACATGCCGTCCTACCTGCCGGTGATGCAATATGCCGACGACCGTGCCCTGCGCGAGACGCTCTACCGCGCCCATGCCACCCGTGCCAGTGAATTCGGCCCCGCCGAGCGCGACAACGGTCCGGTCATCGGCCGCATCCTCGCCCTGCGCAGTGAACAGGCCCGGCTTCTGGGGTATCGGCATTACGCGGAGGTTTCGCTGGTGCCCAAAATGGCGCGCTCGGTGGACGAGGTCACGACCTTCCTGCGCGAGCTGGCCCGCCGAGCGCGGCCTTATGCGGAAAAAGACCTCACGGAGCTGCGCGCCTTCGCCGCCGCCGAGCTCGGGCTTGCCGAACTCATGCCCTGGGACATCCCCTACGCGGCGGAAAAGCTGCGCAAGGCGCGTTATGACTTCTCCGAAAACGAGCTGCGCCGTTACCTGCCCGAGCCACGTGTCATCGCGGGCCTGTTCGGCGTTATCGAAACCCTGTTCGGCGTCTCCATCGTCGAGGATCGCGCCCCCGTCTGGAACCCGGACGTGCGATTTTACCGCGTGGAGCGCGAAGGCTCCGGCATCGGGCATTTCTATCTTGATCTTTACGCCCGCACGGGCAAGCGCGGTGGCGCGTGGATGGACTCCGCGCGCTCGCGGGCGAGGCTGTCCGCCGGTACCCAGACTCCGGTGGCGTATCTTGTCTGCAATTTTCCCGGTCCGGTCGGGACGGACCCGGCCACCTTCACCCACAACGACGTGCTGACGCTGTTCCACGAATTCGGCCACGGCCTGCACCATCTTCTGACCGAAGTGGACGAACTGGCCGTTTCCGGCATCCACGGCGTTGAATGGGACGCGGTCGAGCTGCCCAGCCAGTTTATGGAAAACTTCTGCTGGGAATGGGACGTGCTGCACGGCATGACCGCCCATGTCCAGACCGGCGAGCCGCTGCCGCGCACGCTGTATGATCGCCTGCTTGCCGCGCGCAACTTCCACAGTGGATTGCAGATGCTGCGTCAGATCGAATTTGCCCTGTTCGATCTGCTCCTGCATAGCGAGGAACCCGCCGCCACGGAACCGGTATCGGTCGAGGCCGTGCTTGCGTTGATCGAAACCGTGCGCCGCGAAGTCGCTCTCATCCACCCGCCCGCCTGGCACCGCTTTCCGCACGGTTTCGCCCATATCTTTGCCGGCGGCTATGCGGCCGGGTACTACAGCTACAAATGGGCCGAAGTGCTTTCCGCCGACGCCTTTGCTGCCTTCGAGGAAGCCGGCGGCAGTCAGGGCAGCCTGCTCGATGCCGCGACCGGCGCCCGCTTCTGGCGTGAAATCCTCGCTGTCGGCGGCAGCCGCCCCGCGCTGGACTCCTTCCGGGCGTTCCGCGGCCGCGATCCGCAGATCGATGCCCTGTTGCGGCACAGCGGAATGGAGGCGTGAAACGGATGCCTGCAGGGCTCAGCGGGCTTGCATTGACATCTCCAGGGTTCTTTCCATGATGGATATGCCGTTGGCATATCCCCTTGGAAGGCTCACGATGGAACAAGGCGCTGTATTCAAGAGCAACCGTAGCCAGGCGATTCGACTGCCCAAGTCGGTCGCCCTGCCCGAGGATGTCAAGCGCGTGGATGTGATCGCCATTGGGCGCACTCGCATTATCGCCCCCTCCGGCGAGGGTTGGGACAGCTGGTTCGACGGGCCTGGGGTGAGCGAGGACTTCATGACGGAGCGTGAGCCGGTTCAAGAGCAGCAACGCGAGGCGGTCTGATGCTGAAGTACATGCCGGATACGAATATCTGCCTCTTCACCCTCAAGAACAAGCCTCGCGACTTGCGCGGGATCTTTTGCCGTCATGCCAGCCAGATGTGTATCAGCACCGTGACTCTGATGGAACTGATTTATGGCGCTGAAAAATCATCGGCGCCTGTCAGAAACCTGGAGGTCATCGAGGGTTTCATCGCGAGGCTGGATGTTCTGGATTACGACACCACCGCTGCAAATCATACCGGGCAGATCCGGGCTGAACTTGCCCGTCAGGGAACACCTATCGGGCCTTACGATCCGATGATTGCGGGCCATGCTCGTAGTCGTGGCCTGATTCTGGTGAGCAACAACCGGCGTGGATTCGAGCGGGTCGAAGGACTGCGACTGGAGGACTGGATGCGCCAGAGCCCTGCGTGAGTAACACCGTTCTTCCTTTCCATGTCTTCAAGGTTTACTGCATGCCATTGATCCACAAATCGCTTTTTGCCTTAGCCTTTCCGCAGGAATACCTCGCGGCTAAGCCGGCGAGGCGCGTTCACATGCAGGGAGAATGGGGGTGAGCGCTGCGGCCCGCTGGCCTGCTGTCGTGTCCTGGGCCGCCCTGATCGGGATGCTGCTTGTCGTGGAGCAGGTCTGGGGCTGGGGGCACCTGCTTGCGCCCTGGGGACAGATTGCTCCGAGCGCGGCGTTGGCGGCCCTGGGGTTGCTGGTCATGAGCTACATCCTGCGTGCGCTGCGTTTGCTCGATTATTTCCGCCTTGAATTGTCCGGGCGGTTCGTGGCCTGCTTGAAGCTGACGCTCTTGCACAATCTGGCCAACAATCTGTTGCCGATGCGGGCTGGGGAGGTGAGCTTTCCGGTGTTGATGTCGCGCTATTTCGGTATGGACGTGGCGCGCTCCGTGGCGGGGTTGTTCTGGTTTCGTCTGCTGGATCTGCATGCCATCGTGCTGATCGGCTTGTCGGCGCTGGCTTTGGCCCCGCTTTCCGTGTCCTTGTGGGGCCAGGGTGCGCTCGCACTGGTCTTGCTGCTGTTGCCTGCGCCTTTTCTGGCCTACGCCCTGCGCGGACGCGCTCTTTCCTGGTGTGAGGGACGCGGGGGGCGTTTGTCCGCAAAAGCCGTACAGGCCTTGCAGGCGCTGCCTGCCGATGGCCGGGAGTTGTGGCGCTCGTTTATCTGGACCTGGGTCAACTGGCTTGTGAAGCTGGCGGCACTGGCCTGGGTGCTGGCGGCGTTTCTGCCCATGCCTGCGGCGCTGGCCTGGCTTGGGGCCATCGGCGGCGATCTGACCTCGGTGTTGCCGGTTCACGCGCCGGGGGGATTCGGCACCTACGAGGCGGGCGTGCTGGCAGCGATTCTTCCCTTTGGGCTGGCGGCGGCGCAGGTGGTGCCGGCGGCCATCAATCTGCATCTGTTCCTGCTGGGCTCTTCCCTGTTGGCGGGCGCGCTGGCCTGGCTCCTGCCGGCGCCTAAAGCAGGGCAAACGCCGGGGACATGAGCCCGAGACGCTGGGGTAGAATTTCGAAGGTTTCAATCGAGGGGACGGTCATGGCGTTTTTCGGTTTCGGTCGGTCTGGGGGCAGCGATGCTGCCGTGCGTGAGGCGCTGGGGACCATCGTGGATCGCTACACGGGGCAGACGCTGGCCGAAGCGAAGGCGATTCGTGAAATTGACATGCGTGGCGCTGAAGTGGGCGTGCATCTGCGCCTGGGCTACCCGGCGGCCGGCTATGTCCCGGCGCTGGCGCAGGAGGTGGGTGAGCGCCTGTCCGCTGTGCTGGGCGTGACTCGCTGGGATGTGAGCGTGGACTGGAAAATCGAGGCTCATGGTGTGCAGGCTGGGCTGAAGCGTCTGCCTGAGGTGCGCAATATCGTAGCGGTAGCGTCAGGCAAGGGCGGGGTGGGCAAGTCGACCACCGCGGTGAATCTGGCGCTGGCGCTGCATGCCGAAGGCGCGCGGGTTGGCCTGCTCGATGCGGATATCTACGGCCCGAGCCAGCCGCAGATGCTGGGGGCGCATGAGAAGCCGCAAACCCTGGACGGCAAGCACTTCGAGCCGGTCATGGCGCACGGCCTGCAGAGCATGTCCATCGGCTATCTGATCGAGGAAGACAATCCGATGATCTGGCGCGGGCCGATGGTGACATCGGCTTTGCAGCAGTTGCTCAATGACACGCGCTGGAGCGACCTGGATTACCTGATCGTCGACATGCCGCCGGGTACGGGGGACATCCAGTTGACCCTGTCGCAGAAAGTGCCCGTCGCGGGGGCGGTGATCGTCACCACACCCCAGGATATTGCCCTGCTCGATGCGCGCAAGGGGCTGAAGATGTTTGAAAAAGTGAATGTTCCTGTGCTGGGTGTCATCGAGAACATGAGCCTGCATGTTTGTTCGCAGTGCGGCCATGTGGAGCCGATTTTTGGCGAGGGCGGCGGCGAGCGCATGGCGCAAGGTTACGGGGTGCCTTTCCTGGGTGGCGTGCCGCTGGATCGGCGCATCCGTGAGCAGGTGGATGGCGGGCATCCGACGCTGGTCAGCGAGCCGGACGGTGAGATTTCCCGTCGCTACCGGGAAATGGCGCGCAAGCTGGGCGCCACTCTGTCACTGCGCGCCAAGGATTACAGCAGTCTGTTTCCGCGCATCGTCGTGCAGAACGACTAAGCGCCGTCAAAGGCTTGCCCTGTGTTAGGAGGGAGCGCCTTCTTCTGCCGGCAGGGCTCTTTCAGCGCTTCGTGCCACTTTATGGTAACGCAGGCGATACAGCGCCACGCCTGCTGTCAGGGTGGCCAGACCGTACAGCGCCACCACCGGGCGGCTGCTGAGGGTGTAGGTGATGATCCATAGATTGCCGGCGATGAACAGCAGGGGCGTCAGCGGGTAACCGAGGGTGCGGTAGGGGCGCGGCAGCGCCGGGCGCAGGTGGCGCAGACGCATCAGGGCGGCCACCGCCAGCATCGACGACAGCGACAGGGTGAAGCCGATATAGATCAGCAGCGCGTCGTAGGCGGCGGCCAGCACCATCACCAGGGCAATGACGGACTGAAACAGGATGGCGCCGGTCGGTGTGGCGCGGGTGGGATGCACCCGGCCGAAGTATGGCGGGAACAGTCCATCGCGTGCCATAGCGAAATACACGCGCGGTCCGGCCATGATCATGGCGCTCATGACCGATAACAATCCCAGGGCGATACCCAGGCCGAACAGCGAGCCAATGGTCGGGCCGAAGAGCTTTTCGGCGGCGGCCGTGCCGACCTCCAGCGTGCCGCGCATCGCCTCGGGCGGCAGGGCGTAGAGGTAAACGAGATTGATCAGCAGGTAGAGTGTGCCGACCAGCAGGGTACCCAGGGTGAGCGCTAGCGGCAGATTGCGTTCCGGGCGGCGTATCTCGCCGGCAAGATACGCAGCAGCGTTCCAGCCGCTGTAGGCAAAGGAAACGAAGATCAGGGCAATGGCGAAGCTCGCCGCCCCGCCGGGGGCTTCCGGAAGGGTTTGCCTGAGGTGGGCCAGATTGCCTTCACCCAGCCACAGGCCGGCGCCGATGAACAGGGCGACGAAGCCCAGCTTGTAGGCGGTCAGGAGGTTCTGCACGCCCTTGCCCAGCCGCAAGCTGTGCAGGTGAATCAAGGTGAAGACCAGAATCGCTGCGCTGGCCAGCAGGGTGACCGGGGAGAGGGTCAGCCAGTCGTGCCCGGCGGCGCTCAGGACCAGCAAAGCCTCGCCTTCGCTGCCGAGAAAATAAGTGGCGAAGGCAATGGCCGCTGCCGCGATGGGCGCGGAAAAGCCGACGATCAGTGAGATCCAGCCCGAGACAAAAGCGGGTAGCGGACCGAAGGCCTCGCGCAGATAGATGTACTCGCCGCCTGCGTGCGGCAGCATGGCGCCCAGCTCGCCGTAGCACAGGGCCCCGGCGAGGGCGAACAGGCCGCCGACCAGCCAGCACAGCAACAGCATCTGGGCGCTACCCAGCTCACCGATGATGTAACCGGAGGTCGTGAACACCCCGCTGCCGATCATGTTGGCGATGACCAGGACGGTGGCCGAGCGTAAACCAAGCTCACGACGCAGGGGAGTTGAGGCGGCGGGCGAACTCATTCGAGAAATTCGCCGACGTAGACCAGATAATTCTTCGGTTTGTTCTCGCCGATGCGCGCCATCAGGGTGTCCAGTGTGGCCTGGATGACCTGTTGCGATTGCTGCGATCCGGCATTGGAAACCAGCGCGATGGGCGTTGAGCCCGGCAGGCGCTTTTTCAGCGCGTCCAGAAAGCGCGGGGTGTCACGTTCCATGAAAAATACCACAGTGGTGCCATCGGCGATCAGTCGGGCCATACGGTCGGCGCTGTCGTCCTGATGCATCTGGGCGGCCATGGTCAGCATTACCGCACGGTTTTTTCCGCCCACTACGCTGCGTGCCAGGGCGGCGTTGGCAGCGTTGAAGCTGGACGGTCCGGGCACGACCTGGGGGTTCAGGTCGGCAAATTCGTTCATATAGCCGATCTGCGGACCAAAGATCGTCGGGTCGCCATTGTCGATAATCACCACTTTTTTGCCGGCGGCGACGGCTTCGCGTATGCGCTTGCGGTTTTCATCGCGCTGGGCGCGGATTTCCTCTGCGGTTTTCTTGGACCGGGCGGCCTTTACGGCATTTTCGAGCTGCTTTTCTTCCGTCAGCTTTTCGCCGGTCTTTTTGTCGATGGACAGGCCGAACAGGCCATGGCCCGCGTCCAGTACCGGTTTGTCCTTGATAAGCGCGTCCAGGGCGTCCTTACGTCCGCCCATGGTGAGCACCAGGTCGGCGGACTGGATCAGGCGATGGGCGCGTAGCGTCATGTTTTCCGGGTCACCGGTACCGGCGCTGACCAGATAGAGCTCACCCTTGGGCATTGCATGGGTGTCGGAAGAGGCCATGCTCAGCGGTGAGGCGATCAGTGCGAGCGCAAGCGTGCACGCACGTAGATGAGACGTGGTCATGGAGGGGGTTCCTTTGTGGCAAAAGAAGTGGGCGGCGGGCGGGCCGCCCAGGGGAGAAGAACTCAGCGGTGAATTCAGAAGCGGTAGGTCGCGGTCAGGCGGATATCGCGACCGGGTTCATCGACGGCGGTATCGTCCGTGCCGATGGAGCTCTGTTCGCTGTAACGCTTGTCGGTCAGGTTGCGTACGGCGAGCGCGAGACTGACGCCACGCAGGGCGGCAGGGCTCCATTCAGCCTGGATGTGGTGCAGGGTGTAACCGGAGCGGTCGATGCTGTCGCGATGCAGGCCGGCCACGCCAGTCAGGGTGTAACCCAGGTTGAGGTCGTCGCGTACACGCCACAGGGTGTCCCACACCAGCCGGTCGCCCGTGGAAGCGCCTTTACGGCGGGTCACGGCAAGGGCCTGGCCGTCCTTGCCGGTGGTGTCGGCGTGGGTGAAGCTAAGACGGGTCTGCCAGCGGTTCATCATCCAGCTGGCGCGCAGTTCGTAGCCCTTGGTGGTAACCGGGTCGTCGTTATAGAAGCCGGTGACCGGTTTGCCCTGCGAGCCGCCAATCTGCTGGATCAGATTTTCGATGTCGGTTTCAAATACGGTCGCGCCAAGCTGCAGGCGGTCGTTCGCGGCAATCAGGCCATTGGCGGTGTATCGCAGACCGATTTCCTTTTGTTTGGACGTTTCGGGCTCGAAAGCGCGACCGTAGCTGTCCTTGCCTTTCTGGGTGTTGAAGGTCGGGTTACCCGTGGTGTTGGACAACCATTGAATGGGGATGATGCCGGTGCTGCGTACGGCTTCACCATAGGCCAGATGACCGCTCAGACCACCGGCCATCTCCACTTCGATACTGGCGTTGGGCGATACCTTGCTGCCACTGACGTTCACCGGGCCGAAATCGCTGCTGTAATCATCGTGCCGCGCCCCGACAGAGAGCAGAACCGGACCGATATTCATGCGCTCCTGCAGATACAGGCCGGTGTTGCGGGCATTGTTGTCGTTGCCTTTTTGAACGTTGCTCCGGGTCTCGATGCCCTCTTCGCTGTAATAGTCGAGGCCGGCCGTCAGGCTATGGCGGGTTGGGCCGAGAGAGAAGCGGGCGATATTGCGCAGCTTGCCCCCCATACCCTGGCTTTCGGTCAGGGTATCGTTGCTCAGGTTTTCAAGCGAAAGCTCATTTTTGAAGACGTTGAACTTCCAGTCGATCAGGTCATTGCCAGGCTTGCGGTAACGGTGATCGAGCACATAGGTTTCGCGTTGGCTGATCTGGTAGGTAAGGGGGGCGTCCGGGTCATAGGCGCCATCCGCCGCCGCATAGCGGTACAGGCCGCTGTTCCGGTTGCGTTCGGCGCTGGCGCGCAGGCTGTGGCCCGCCGCATCCAGCAGGCTGAATTTCACGAAGTAATCGCGATCCTGCCCGGCAGAGCCGTTCACGGTTTCGCCGCCTCCGGCCTTGTAGTCCTCGAAATTGGTGGCGCTCACATGGGCCAGCAGCCCGGCATGTTCGCCCAGCAGGCCATAGAGGCTGGTGCTGCCGCGCAGGGCCTGATCGACGCTGCCGTACGCGCCTCTCACCATTCCCCCGAGTCTGCGCCCCGGTGCGAGCAGATCCTGGGCGTCTGCTGTTTCAAAGCGAATGCTGCCGCCTAAGGCGCCGGCGCCCTGATCCGCGCTCGGGGTGGTCTGCACTTCCACACTTTTGAGCAGTTCCGGATCCATGCCGCCGATGTTGCCGCGATGCTGGAACAGATTGCGCCCTTGCCGTGCGCCGTCCACCGTGACGTTCAGGGTGCTGGCCTCGATACCGCGCAGGTAGAGGCGCTGGGCATTGCGGGAGCCGCCGCCCACGATGATCGAGGATTCGTCGCGGAAGATATCCGCCATGTCCTTGGCCTGATTGCGTTGCAGGCGTTCGATGGGCAGTTTTTCCACGCCGGGAGCGGTATCCGCTTCATGTGCGGCCTGGACTTCCACATTGGGAAGTTCCTGGGCTTGGGCAGCCTCATCGGTGGCTTGGGCCGAAGCGGTGCCCAGGCACAGGGAGAGGGCGAGCAGCGAGGGCTTTTTCATCCGTTTCATTCCGTGTAATGTGAAATAATAATCAATAGCATTTCTTTTTTGTGCATGGTAAACCGCTGGGCGCGATACAGGAAGGCACAGGAAGGGAACGGTTTGTTCAAAAAATGGAACACGGATGAGGGCGTGGCCCCCTCATCGCAACAGGCGGGATCGCCCAGGTAAGGAGTGGAATGAAATGAGTGATTTCGACGCGCTGCGCGCGGTTCTGGCCCTGCGCGAGCATCCCAATCTGAGCGCCGCTGCACGGGCGCTGGGCTGGCCCAAGTCGACACTCAGTCGTCGTCTGAGCATGCTGGAAAGCGGGTTGGGCCAGCGTCTGACCCGCCAGGAGGGCGGGCGCCTGTTGCTGAGCGATGCGGGCCTGCGTTATGCCGGGTATGCACAGCGGATTCTCGCGCTGGCCGAAGAAGCCCGCTGTTCCCTGTCCGCCGAAGCGCAGGCGATGGAGGGGGCCTTACGGGTCTGGGTCAGTCCCGAGATGACCAGCGGCTGGGCCACCCGTGTGCTCAATGATTTTCTGATCCGGCATCCGCGTATTCGTCTTGAGGTCACCGTCGTACCGAAAGCGGGTCTGCCAGGCGATACAGGCGTGGATGTCTGGATTGCCTGCGGAGAGGAATCCCGTCTGCCAGGCCTGCGTCATGTGCCGCTGGGACAATGGACGCGGCGCTTGTATGCCTCGGTGAGCGGGACGTGCCGCTGTGCGCAATTGCAAACCCCGGAAGAGCTCCTGGATGGTTGCTCATGGGTCGAACTGGCGGGGGAATCTCCGACCATTGCCTTGCGCCGGGTGGGGGCGCAGGAGCACTGTCTGATCGAGCCCCAGGCGCGTCTTAAGGTCGACTCCCTGCCGATGCAGGCGGATGTCATCGCGCGCGGCTACGGTATCGGCATCCTTCCGGCCTGGCTGGCCGAATGCCCGAAGCATGGTTTGAAAGGGCGTTTCCGTCCGGTGCTGCAGGGTTGGGAAGCGCCCCCTCTGTCCCTGTCCCTCAAGGTGGCCGCCGCCCCAAGGGCGCACCGTGTAGATGCCTTGATTGCCCATCTACGTGCCAGCCTGCCGCCTCGCTGGGCCTTGCCGTCTTAGAGAGTCACTGGGGCGGGGTAAGAGGGTGTTTACAAAAAGAAGGTTTTGCGGACGCCCTTGAGTGTCAGGTGAAAAAACCGGGGCACTGTTTTCAGGTGCAACTCCCCGCTCGAATGGCTTGCGTCAAACCCTCTCGCCGTTGGCCCCATGTTGCCCCAGCAGGGTTTTTTCCATCACGAGGCTCAGCAGCGGCCAAGCCAGAAGATTGCCCAGGATGGGATAGAAAAAGGCCCAGGCCAGGGTGGATTCGCCAACACCACCACGCATCCACAGGTCAAAGAAAAGATAAAACCCAGACAGGCCGGCAACGAACAGGGCAAGCTGTATGCGGGGCAGGGGGCGCAGCAGCAGGTGCAGCCAGAGGATCAGCGCGGCGCAGAGGGTATAGAGCAGCGCGTTTTGCCCGAGCATGGCTCCCGTGCCCAGATCGACGAACAGGCCGGTGATCCAGGCGCCGGCCAGCCCGAAACGTTCGGGCGTGTGCAGACACCAGAACAGAACCACCAGCAGAGGCCAGAGCGGCAGATAGGGGCGCAGCACCTCGGGCGCTGGCAGCAGGAAGAGCATCAGGCTCAAGGCCAGGCTGGTGATCTGCGGCAGCAGGAGGGCGAAGGGGCGTTTCATGGGCGTTGTTCCGGACAGTTTGACGGCGGGGGTGTCGTCAGACGCACGGGGGGCTGAATGTCTTCGTATTTGCTGGAGACAAGCAGGACTTCCTGCAGACGCTCCAGGTCGGCGAAGGGCTGCACCTCGATCCGCGCGAAAGGCCCGCCCTGGGCTCGCTGCACGCTGCTGATGCGTCCGACCGGGAAGCCGCCGGGAAAGACGCCATCCTGGCCACTGGCCACCACAATATCGTCGGTGTTGATTTCGGCGTTGTCAGGAATGTGTTCGAGCGACAGATGCTGGCGATGGCCCGTGCCGTGCAGCACACCGCGCTGGCCGGTACGCGGAATCATGACCGGTATGGCATGACGGGGCGCGGTGATGAGCAGTATCTCGGCGGTCAGGGGGGTGACGTGGCGGACCTGTCCGACAATGCCCTCGGCATCGACGACCGGCTGACCGATATGCACACCGGCACGGCTGCCACGATTGATGAGGATCTGGTGGCGCCAGGGATCCGGTGCGGCGCTGATGACTTCGGCGAGCAGGATGTCGTGGTCAAGCAGGCGCGACCCGTTGAGCAGGCTGCGCAGACGACGGTTTTCTTCCGACATCGACCAGAACTGCTGCATCTGTCCCTTGAGGAGGAGATTTTCCTCGCGCAGGCGTTCGACCTCGCTGTGCAGTGCGTCCGCCATGCGGCGCTCGTCCTGCCAGTTGCTCAGCCAGTGCGAGGGGCGGGACAGGACATAATGGGCGGCCCCGGTTACCGTGCCCAGTGTGGCACGCAGCCATTCGGTACGATGCAGGTGCTGGTCGGCGATCATCAACCCGATGGACAGGCCGATGAGCAGGAACAGCTTGAAAAGTCCGGGGGTGCCCTGCCTGAAAAGCGCGGCGGCCACGTTGGGTCTTATTCGAGGGCGAACAGGCGGCTGCCGCGTTCGTCGATCAGGTCGAGCACCTTGCCGCCACCGCGCGCCACACAGGTGAGCGGATCTTCGGCCACCAGGACCGGCAGGCCGGTTTCCTCCATCAGCAGGCGGTCGAGGTCGCGCAGCAGGGAGCTGCCGCCGGTGAGGACGATGCCGCGGTCGGCGATGTCGGCGCCCAGCTCAGGCGGGGTTTGTTCCAGGGCATTGCGTACGGCCTGGACGATGCCGAACAGGGGTTCCTGCAGGGCTTCGAGGATTTCGTTGCTGTTAAGCGTGAAGCTGCGCGGCACGCCCTCGGAAAGGTTGCGTCCACGTACTTCGATTTCCAGCAATTCCTTGCTCGGGTAGGCGCAGCCGATTTCCTTCTTGATGCGCTCGGCCGTGGCTTCGCCGATCAGCATGCCGTAGTTGCGGCGCACATAGGCCATGATCGCCTCGTCGAACTTGTCACCGCCGATGCGTACCGAGGCCGAGTAGACGATGCCGTCCAGGGAGATTACGCCGACTTCGGAGGTGCCGCCGCCGATGTCCACCACCATGGAGCCGCGCGCTTCGTCGACGTTGATGCCGGCGCCCATGGCGGCGGCCATGGGTTCGTCGATCAGATAGGCCTTGCGTGCTCCGGCGCCCAGCACCGATTCACGGATGGCGCGGCGTTCGACCTGGGTAGCCCCGACCGGCACGCACACCAGAACGCGCGGGCTGGGGCGGAAGACATGGGTGGCGTGGACCTTGCGGATGAAGTGCTGGAGCATCTTCTCGGTGACGTGGAAATCGGCGATCACGCCGTCGCGCATGGGGCGTACGGCGGTGATGTTCTGCGGGGTGCGGCCGAGCATCTGTTTGGCTTCGGTGCCGTAGGCCTGAATGGTGCGCTGGCCGCCGTCGTTGCGTATGGCGACCACCGAGGGTTCGTCGAGCACGATGCCCTTGCCCTTGACGTAGATAAGGGTGTTGGCGGTGCCCAGGTCGATGGAAAGGTCGGTGGAGAATATTCCGCGAATCTGCTTGAACATGAAAATATAAAACCTGGATGGAAAGGGCGGGAAGGATGAATCCCGATAAAAACCCGAAGATATAAATACAAGCCCGTTAATTTAACAATCGCCGCTCATGCCGGCAAGCACGAAACCGCGTCGTCCCGATGCGTCGGGGCTCCCGGCAAGGGGACAATGCGCGGCCGGCTGTGGTAGAGTTCGGGGTCATTTTCGTGTCGTACCGTTCGGAGTTCCATGGATGTCCCTGTCTTCCCATGAAGTCCTCAAGATCGCCCACCTGGCCCGTCTGTCCATCGACGAGGCCCGGGTTCCCGACTATGCCCGTGACCTGTCGAATATCTTCGACCTGGTCGAGAAGATGCGCGCGGTCGATACCCACGGCATCGCGCCAATGGCGCATCCGCTCGATGCGGTGCAGCGCCTGCGCCCGGATGCCGTGACCGAGACCGATCAGCGTGCGCTGTTCCAGTCCATCGCGCCGCAGGTCGAGGCCGGCCTGTATCTCGTGCCCAAAGTGATCGAATAACCCGCGCAGGATTTCTTTGCCGATGCATACGTTCTCCCTTGCCCAGCTGCGCGCCGGTCTTGACCGGCGCGAATTCTCCAGCGTCGAACTGACCCAGCATTTCCTTGGGCGCATTGCCGCCCATGACCGCCTCCTGAACAGCTTTGTCACCGTGACCGATGACGAAGCCCTGAAGGCTGCCCACGCCGCCGATGCGCGCATTGCCGCCGGTAGTGCCGGTCCGCTGACCGGCATTCCCTACGCGCACAAGGACATCTTCTGCACCCAGGGCGTGCGCACCACCTGCGGATCGCGCATGCTGCGCGACTTCATCGCCCCGTACAATGCCACCGTGCACGAGAAGCTCCAGCAGGGCGGCGCGGTGATGCTGGGCAAGACCAACATGGACGAATTCGCCATGGGTTCGACCAGCGAATCCAGTCATTTCGGCATCACCCGCAACCCGTGGAACCCGGACTGCGTGCCCGGCGGCTCCTCCGGCGGTTCGGCCGCCGCGGTGGGCGCGCGGCTGGCGCCGGTTGCCACCGGCACCGATACCGGCGGTTCGATCCGTCAGCCGGCGGCGTTCTGCGGCATCACGGGCATCAAGCCGACCTACGGCCGCGTCTCGCGCTACGGCATGATCGCCTACGCCTCAAGTCTCGATCAGGGCGGGGCGATGGGCGCCTCTGCCGAGGATTGCGCGCTCTTGCTGCAGGCCATGGCCGGCTTTGATCCACTGGACTCCACCAGCGTCGACCGCGAGGTGCCGGACTACCGCGCCGCGCTGGACGCGGACCTCACCGGCCTGCGCATCGGCCTGCCGCGCGAATGGTTCGGCGAGGGCCTGGATGCCGAGGTGGCGCGGGTGCTGGAGGCGGCGCTGGACGAATACCGCCGTCTGGGTGCGGAAGTCGTCGATGTCTCGCTGCCCAACAGTGAACTGGCGATTCCGGCCTATTACGTCATCGCCCCGGCCGAGGCGTCCTCCAACCTCTCGCGCTACGACGGCGTGCGTTTCGGCCACCGCTGCGAGGCCCCGCGTGACCTGGAAGACCTTTACAAGCGTTCGCGTGGCGAGGGCTTCGGCGAGGAGGTCAAGCGCCGCATCATGATCGGCACCTACGCGCTGTCCGCCGGCTATTACGATGCCTATTACCTCAAGGCGCAGCAGATCCGCCGCCTGATCGCCGAGGACTTCCGCCGCGCGCTGTCCGGGGTGGATGTGCTGATGGGGCCGGTGGCCCCGTTTGCCGCACCGGCCGTCGGTCAGATGAGCGAAGACCCGGTTCAGATGTACCTCTCGGATATTTACACCCTGAGCGTCAACCTCGCCGGTCTGCCCGGCATGTCCGTGCCGGCGGGCTTTGCCGGGGGTAAGCCGGTTGGGCTGCAGATCATTGGCAATTATTTCGAGGAAGCGCGTCTGCTCAATGTGGCGCACCGCTTCCAGCAGGCCACCGACTGGCACACCCGCGTGCCGGCCGCCTTCGCCTGAGCAACAGCATTCACGGGGTTTGATTCGATGGAATGGGAAGTCGTCATCGGGCTGGAAATCCACGCCCAGCTCGCCACCAAGACCAAGATTTTTTCCGGAGCCGCCACCGCCTACGGCGCGCTGCCCAACACACAGGCCTGCGCGGTCGACCTCGCCTTTCCCGGCGTGCTGCCGGTGCTGAACGAGGAAGCCGTGCGCATGGCGGTCAAGTTCGGTCTGGCCATTGGCGCCGAGATCGGCCAGCGCTCGGTTTTCGCGCGCAAGAACTACTTCTATCCCGACCTGCCCAAGGGCTACCAGATCAGCCAGTACGAACTGCCGGTGGTCGGGCGTGGTCAGGTTGAGATCGAAATGGACGATGGTTCGACCAAGGTCATCGGCGTGACCCGCGCGCATCTGGAGGAAGACGCCGGCAAGTCCCTGCATGAGGACTTTCACAGCATGTCCGGCATCGACCTGAACCGCGCCGGAACGCCGCTGCTGGAAATTGTTTCCGAGCCCGACCTGCGCTCGGCCAGGGAGGCGGTGGCTTACGGCAAGAAGATTCACGCCCTGGTCCAGTATCTGGAAATCTGCGACGGCAACATGCAGGAAGGTTCGTTCCGCATGGACGCCAACGTCTCCGTGCGCCGCAAGGGCGCGCATGCCTTCGGCACCCGTTGCGAGATCAAGAACGTCAACTCGTTCCGCTTCCTGGAGCGCGCCATCAACTACGAAGTCGAGCGCCAGATCGAGATCATCGAAGGCGGCGGCTCCATCGTGCAGGAAACCCGCCTGTTCGATGCCAACAAGGGCGAGACGCGCTCCATGCGCTCCAAGGAAGAAGCCAACGATTACCGCTACTTCCCGGACCCGGACCTGCTGCCGCTGGTGGTGGAGCCCGCGTTCATCGAGACGGTGCGCGGCACCCTGCCGGAGCTGCCGGACGAGAAGAAACACCGCTTCATGACCCACTACGGCCTGCCGGCCTATGATGCGGGCGTGCTCACCGCCAGCCGCGCGCTCGCGGATTACTACGAAGCCGTGGTGCGCGAGGTGGGCGGCGAGTCCAAGCTGTGCGCCAACTGGGTGATGGGGGACCTGCTGGGCTTTTTGAACAAGGACGGCAAGGAAATCACCGACAGCCCGGTCAGCGCTGTACAGCTTGCGGGCATGCTGCGCCGCATCGTCGACAACACCATCTCCGGCAAGATCGCCAAGGACGTGTTCGAGGCGATGTTCGCCGGCGAGGGCGATGCCGATGCCATCATCGACAAGAAGGGCCTGAAGCAGATCACCGACACCGGTGCCATTGAGGCCCTGATCGACGAGGTGCTGGCGGCCAACCCGCAGATGGTCGAGGACTATCGCAGCGGCAAGGACAAGCTGTTCGGCTTCTTCGTGGGGCAGGTGATGAAGGCGGCCAAGGGCAAGGCCAACCCGGCCCAGCTCAACGACCTGCTGAAGCAGAAGCTGTCCGGTTAAGCTTTCAACGCGCGCGGGGTGAGGGACTGCCCGCGTCCGGTTTTCGTGCCGTGTTCGTCCACAAGGGCGCGCGGCATGTTCATGTAGAGCATTCGATGTCCGATCCCGATACCTTGATCCGTTTTGTTGTCGATCCCGGTCATGTGCGCGGCGAACATATCCGCCTGGGCACGGCCTGGCGCACCGTACTGGGGCGGCTTGCCTACCCCGAGGCGGTGCGCGATCTCCTGGGCGAGGCCGTTGCTGCCACCAATCTTCTGGTCGCCACGCTCAAATTCGAGGGGCGTCTGACCCTGCAGGTGCGCGGTGCCGGTCCGGTCTCGCTCCTGGTCGTCCAGGCGCGCGCCGACCGGCGTTTTCGCGCCATGGCGCGCTGGCAGGGCGAGGATGTCGCTCGCGGAACCCTGGGTGAGCTTCTGGGTGAAGGCCAGCTGGTGATTACGCTGGAGCCGGCGCGCGGCGAGCGCTACCAGGGGATCGTTCCGCTATCGGGCGCCACCCTGGCCGAGGCGCTGGAAGAGTACTTCACCCGCTCCGAGCAGCTGCCCACCCGTCTCTGGCTTGCCGCCGACGGGGAGCACTGCGCCGGCCTGCTGTTGCAGAAGATGCCGGGGGAGGGCGAGGAAGCCGAGGAAGACTGGAGCCGCGTGGGTCATCTGGGCGCCACCGTGCGCCATGAAGAGCTGCTCTCGCTGCCCGGCGAAACCCTGCTTTACCGGCTCTATCACGAGGAGCGCGTGCGCGTTCTGGAAGAGTCGGACGTGCATTTTCACTGCGGCTGCTCGCGCCAGCGCGTGGGCGAGATGCTGCTCAGCCTGGGGCGCGAGGAAGCCGAATCGGTTCTGGAGGAGCAGGGCAGCATCGAGGTCGATTGCGAGTTCTGCAACGCGCATTACCGTTTCGATGCGGTGGACGTGGCGCAGCTGTTTGTTGCCGAGGATGCCACTTCGACGGCCCATCCCACCCGGCATTAACTTCCTGTCCTCCTGTCGTGCTTTCGATGAGGCTCGTCCGCCATGAGTGTTTTTGAATCGCCGGCATTTTCCCTTGATGATGCGCAGTGTCTGCGTCGGCTGGAAACGCATTACGAGGAAGTGAGCCGCATCATCCTCGCCCGTCAGCATCCCATCACGGGCCTGCTGCCTGCCAGTACCGCCGTGACCTGCCACGGCGATTACACCCATGCCTGGGTGCGTGACAACGTCTACAGCATCCTGGCCGTGTGGGGGCTGGCGCTGGCGTACCGCAAGCGGGATGTCGATCACGGGCGGACCTATCAGCTTGAACAAAGCGTGGTCAAGCTCATGCGCGGCCTGCTGTTCGCGATGATGCGCCAGGCGCCCAAGGTCGAGCGCTTCAAGCGCACCCAGGATCCGCGTGACGCCCTGCACGCCAAGTACGATACGGCCAGCGGCCAGGAAGTGGTTGGCGACACCGAGTGGGGGCATCTGCAGCTCGATGCCACGTCCTTGTTCCTGCTCATGCTCACGCAGATGACCGCCTCCGGCCTGCGCATCGTGTTCAATCAGGACGAGGTGAGCTTCATCCAGAACCTGGTCTGGTACTTGAGCCGCGCTTACAGCATTCCCGACTACGGCATCTGGGAGCGCGGCAACAAGATCAACACCGGGCAGCGCGAACTCAACGCCAGCTCCATCGGCATGGTGCTGGCCGCCCTGCAGTCGATTCAGGCCTTCGATCTGTACGGTGGGCAGGGCGAGGTGGCTTCGGTCATCCATGTATTGCCGGATGATATCGCGCGTACCGAAATCACGCTCAAATCCATCCTGCCGCGTGAATCGGGGTCCAAGGAAGTGGATGCGGCCCTGTTGTCGGTGGTTGGTTTTCCGGCGTTTGCGGTGAGCAATCCCGAACTGGTGGCCCTGACCCAGCGCATGGTGATCGACAAGCTCGCCGGCCGCTACGGTTGCAAGCGTTTCCTGCGCGATGGCCATCAGACCGCTATCGAAGACACGCACAAGCTGCATTACGAGCCCGAGGAGCTGTTGCGCTTCGAGCACATCGAATCCGAGTGGCCGCTGTTCTTCACCTATTTGCTGCTCAACGGCCTGTTTTTCGGCGACAAGGCGATGGCGCGCGAATACCGCGAACGGCTGGAACCGCTGTTCGTCGAGCGTGATGGCCTGCGTCTCCTGCCCGAGCTGTATTACGTCCCGCAGGAGTACATCGACGCCGAGCGGGCCGCTCCTGGTAGCCAGCCGCGTCAGCCCAACGAGAACCAGCCGCTGGTGTGGGCGCAGAGCCTGTTTATCCTGGCCGCCCTGATTCAGGACGGTTTGCTGGAAACCGCCGACATCGACCCGCTCGGCCGCAGCCGCCGTGTGGGCCGTCGGGTCGAGCGGGCCGTAATGGTGGCACTGATTGCCGAGGATGAGCAGGTCCAGGCTCGTCTGGAAGAGGCCGGCATCGTCACCGAGCCGCTCTCTGCCATAGGTGGTGTCGACGTGCGTGAACCCTCGTTGCTAGCGGAGGCGCTCTCCCGCGTGGGGGAAAACACCAAGCTGCTGCTCAGCGGTCGGCCGCCGCGCCGCCTGCGTGCGCTGACCACCTCGCGCGTCTACTGGGTCGGTAGCCGTCCCACCGTGTTCCAGCCGCAGGTGCTCAATACCCGCGATTTCTATCTCGGTCACGACAGCGCCTTTCTGGTCAAACTGCTGAAAGCGAAAATCAGCTATGTGCACCGGTACTGGCGTCTGCCGGGTAAGCCGTTAATCACGCTGGTCATTACCCGTGGCATGCTGCGCGAACCGGGTTTCACCGAGTGCATCGAATTTCTGCGCGACGAGCTGCTCAAGGGACAGGTCGATGGCGTCCCGGTACGCGCCGGACGACTGGCGCAACTGATCCCGCTGGCCAACAGCGACCGTCTGCCGGTGTGTTTCAAAGAAGGGCGGGAAGGGCAGGAGACGGCCATTCCGACCGATTCCACTGCCCTGCGTGGCGAGGTGTGCGCCACCCGTCCACTGTTGATCGACGAGCTGATGCGTCTGGAGAGCGCGAGTGACGAGTCGCTTCTGACGTGGCTGGCAAGTACGGGCAACCTTCACGAGCAGGTGGAGATTCTGGTGCTGCTCGCTCGACGGCAGGGTCTGAGCTTCGATACGGGATTGCGCGACGCACCCGAAGGCCCCTCGCTGTGTTTACGTGAAGTGGCCGAACGTTTGTTCTTTCTCGCAGCGGACTGGCAGTTCTGGGCTGTACTGCGCCGTTCGGCCGACTTGTTGGGCAAGGTGGACGCCAATCTCGAAACGGCTGTCATCGACATCCTGGTGCGCCAGAAGCAACTGGCCGTGGGGCGCGCCTACTCGCGGCGGGCCATCCTGCACGAGCCCATGCCCAACGAGGCGGTGATGGAACGCATTCGTCTGTTCTGCGGTGAGGACGAACGCGAACGCATCCTCACCCAGGAGCTCATCATTCACCTGGGCATGCTGATTCGCGCCGACTCCGGCCTGTTTCGAGGCATCATCACCCTGCGAGTCGGGCACCTGCTGCAGCTGATGGTTGCGGAGCTGGCACGCGAGCGCCGCTGCCCGCCGGGCGAGGCCTTCGACTGGCTTCTGGATCTGGCGCCCCACGAGATCAACGAGCGTTTGCGCGAGGTGCTGGCGCATTACGGCGCGGCACAAGCCCGCTTGCAACACACCGAGGCGCTGCATCTGGCGGCGCAACCGGGGCGTCTGGTCAAGGTCATCTTCAATGCCGAGCTTGACCGTGTCGGGCCGGAGCTGGAGTCAGCGCCGGTGAGTGACTGGTACCATTGGCGCCAGGTCGGCGGAACGCTGGGTCGGATGAGCGCGGATTTCCACAGCGGCGTATGGAACCTGCTTCGTCATGGTCTGGGCGTGGTCATAGGCGACAAGTACAATCGCAAGAACTATCTGGAAAGCCGGGTATTACTTGCCCAGAGCACGGCCGGGGAGAAAAACTTCGCTCTCCTGGTCGATCATCGCCTGAACCGCATCGCCTCGCCCGAGTACCGCCAGCTGTGCATCGAGGCGCTGGAAGCCCTGATTGCCGTGGTGCGGGTCAACCCCACGCTGCGTATCGACGACTGGCTGGTGCTCGATGTCATCATCGGTCATGCGGTACGGCTGGCGCGCCTGGAAGCGCACCCGGAAGATAGCGAACGCTACAACGAGGTGCGCGATCTGGCCTGGAGCGATTTCTACCGCCTGCCGCCGCACAAGGTGGCCAACAGCATCGTCTGGGCCCTGGATTTCCTTCTGGAAAAAGGCGAGCAGCAGGCGATCGAGCTGGCGGGGGAATCCACCCAGCCTTGAGTGTGCTCGCCTTGCATCGCCAACAGCCAAACCCATCCCGCGGATAGTCCAGTCATGGCTTCGTGGGCCGAATCGGGAGATTGCATCATGATCCTTGCCGGCGACATCGGCGGTACCAAAACCCTGCTGGCCCTGTTCCGGCACGGCGCGAACGGGCTTGAGACCGTGCGCGAGCAAAGCTATGCCAGTACCTCGCACGCGCAGTTCGATAGCCTGATGCACGCGTTCGTCGGCACGGATACGGTGACGGCGGCGTGTTTCGGCGTGGCCGGTCCGGTGCGCGACGGGGTATGCCGCGCCACCAATCTGCCTTGGGTGCTGGAAGAAACGACGCTTTCAGGCGGGCTGGGCGGTGCGCCCGTGCGTCTGCTCAATGATTTGCAGGCGGCCGCGCTGGGTATGCTGCGTCTGCCGGTCGGACAGTACGTGGAACTCAACCCTTTGGCTTCGACTCAGGCAAGATCGGGTACAACGGCGGTGATTGCCGCAGGCACCGGGTTGGGCGAGGCCATCCTGTACTGGGATGGACAGCGTTACCACGCCCTGCCTACCGAGGGGGGGCATTGCGATTTTGCGCCCAATACGCCGCTTGAGGATGCCTTGCTGGTCTGGCTGCGTTCGCAGTTGGGCGGACATGTGAGCTACGAGCGCATTCTTTCCGGCAGCGGATTTTCCCTGTTGTACCGTTTCCTGCGCGACAGCGGCCACGCGGCCGAGTCTGCCGGAACGGCCGCGCGCATGGCGGCGGCGCCGGATGCCAATGCCGTGGTGACCGAGCTGGGACTGGCGGGAGAGGATGCGCTGTGCGTGGAGGCGCTGCGCCTGTTTGCGCGCATCTACGGCGCCGAGGCGGGCAATCTGGCGCTCAAATGTCTGGCCGGTGGCGGGGTATGGGTGGGGGGCGGCATTGCGCCAAAAATCCTGCCGGCCCTGCGTGAAGGGGCCTTCCTGGAAGGCTTTCTGGACAAGGGACGCTTCCGCGCCTTGCTGGAAAGCCTGCCGGTGCGCGTGGCGCTGGAGCCGCGTGCGCCGTTGATCGGTGCGGCCTGGCAGGCGCTGGAGATCGCATGAAAGCGCGTGATCCGCGTTTGCGGGGCCTGTATCTGGTTACCGATGCCCGGCTTGCGCCCGACGAGCATTTGCGCAGCGCCGTTGAGGCGGCCCTGAACGGCGGCGCGCGTATCGTGCAATACCGTGACAAGAGCGATGATGCCGCAAGGCGCCGGGCCCAGGCACTTGCGCTGCGCGAGCTCTGTTCGCGTCATGGCGCGCTGTTTCTCGTCAATGACGACGTGGCGCTGGCGCAGGCCTGCGGCGCCGACGGTGTTCATCTGGGGCGCGAGGACATGCCCATCGAGACGGCGCGCGTGCGTCTGGGCGAGGCCGCGATCATCGGGGTTTCCTGCTACGATCAGCTATCGCTCGCGCTCGATGCCCAGGCGCGCGGCGCCGATTATGTCGCCTTCGGGGCGTTTTTCCCTTCCGGCGTCAAGCCCGAGGCGGTGCGCGCGCCGGTGGCGCTGCTCAGCCGGGCCCGTGAGGTGCTGCAGCTGCCGATCTGCGCCATTGGCGGTATCACGGCGGAAAATGGCGCGCCACTGATCCGCCATGGCGCCGACATGCTGGCGGTGATTTCTGCCGTGCTCGCCCGTGAGAATGTGGCCCGCGCCGCCCATGAAATCCATCAGTTGTTTGTAAACCCTTTACAGGACGCTTCCCGATGACCCGCTCACACGCACTTTTCCTTCAGGCCCAGAAACACATCCCCGGCGGCGTGAATTCGCCCGTCCGGGCCTTTCGCGGCGTGGGCGGGGAGCCGATTTTCATCGAACGCGCCGAAGGGCCGTTTGTCTGGGGGGCCGATGGCGAGCGGTATATCGATTATGTCGGTTCCTGGGGGCCGATGATCCTGGGGCATGCGCATCCGGCGGTCATCGAGGCGGTACGCGAATCCGCGCAGCGGGGTCTGTCCTTTGGCGCGCCGACGTCCGCCGAGATCGACATGGCCGAGCGGCTTTGCGCGCTGGTGCCGTCGATGGACATGGTGCGCATGGTGTCTTCCGGCACCGAGGCCACCATGTCGGCCATCCGTCTGGCACGCGGCTTCACCGGGCGGGAGAAAATCGTCAAGTTCGAGGGCTGCTATCACGGCCATTCCGATTCGCTGCTGGTGAAGGCCGGTTCCGGCGCGCTGACCCTGGGGGTGCCCAGTTCGCCCGGCGTGCCCGACGCGCTGGCCGAACATACCCTGACCCTGGATTTCAACGACAGCGAGCAGGTGCGCGAGACCTTCTCACGTATCGGGCATCAGATCGCCTGCATCATCGTCGAGCCGGTCGCGGGCAACATGAACTGCATTCCGCCCAGACCGGGGTTCCTGGAAACCCTGCGCGCGGTTTGCGACGAGTACGGCGCCGTGCTGATCTTCGACGAGGTGATGACCGGCTTCCGCGTGGCCCTGGGCGGGGCACAGGCCCATTACGGCATCACGCCGGATCTCACCACCCTGGGCAAGGTGGTCGGTGGCGGCATGCCGGTGGGCGCCTTCGGCGGCAAGCGCGAGATCATGGCGCATATCGCCCCGCTGGGGCCCGTCTATCAGGCCGGAACCCTGTCCGGCAACCCGGTGGCCATGGCGGCGGGTCTGAAGACGCTCAAGCTGATTGCCGAGCCGGATTTTCACACGCGTCTTGCCGCCCGTACTCGCGCGCTGTGCGAGGGACTGGAAGCTGCCGCGCGTGAAGCCGGCGTGGCCTTCCTGACCCAGTCGGTGGGGGGAATGTTCGGTCTGTTCTTTACCGAACAGACCGCCGTGGACAGTTACGCGGCGGCTACACGCTGCGATGTGGACCGTTTCCGCCTGTTCTTCCACGGCATGCTCAAGGAAAGGGTGTATTTCGCCCCGTCCGCGTTCGAGGCCGGCTTTGTCAGTTCCGCGCATGGCGATGCGGAGATCGAAAGCACGCTGGAAGCCGCCAAGCGGGTTTTCGCGAGTCTGTAAAAAGCCCGCCCGGCGCTTCCCCGCAAAGGATAGGTTTATTTACCTGTATGATGCCCGGATAATGAAAACTGATTCATTGTCCGGGTGATTCCCATGCGTCGATTGCTTCTGGCCAGCCTCCTGACCCTGACCGTTCCCGCCTTCGCCGAACCTCTGGCGCCGGGGGCGGCCTTGCCCTCGATCCAGCTCAAGGACCAGCACGACAAGATGCATACCGTGCCGGCGGATACCTCGTTGCTGATCTTCGCTGTGGAAAAGGCCCCCAGTGACATGGTCAATGAGGTATTGATGGCGCGGCCCAAGGATTTCCTGGCAACGCGCCAGGCCGTCTTCATCGCCGACATCAGCGAGATGCCGTCCTTTGTTACCAGCATGTTCGCCCTGCCGAAGATGCGCGAGCGTCCGTATCCCGTCCTGCTGGGGTATGAGGCAGCGGATACAAGCTTCATGCCGCGTCGTAAAGGTACTGTCACGCTGATCCACCTCAAGGACGGTGCCGTGACTTCTGTCGATTATGTGACCGAAGCGGCGGCGCTGAACCAGGCTCTGGATTTGCGCTGACGAAAAGCCTCGCCTCTTTCGCTACCCCGGTCTTCGCAAGCGGGCCGGGTGATTTGTCTTGCCTGCCTGTCGTCGCTATAGTCGGGCTTTCCCCCGAAAGGGATTCAAGCGTTTGGCGTGAGAGGATGGGGAGACGGCGTGAGTCTGTGTTTTGAGCGAAGAACCATCCAGGGTGCTCTGGATTTCGAACTGCAACGGTTTCGGGACAGCCCTCTGGAATTCGAGGTCTGTTATCAGCCAGCCACACCCCATCCGGGTGTGGTTTTCTATATTGGCGGCTGTGGCGATCCCCCCGGTTATTCGGAAAAGCTGCTGCGCCATCTCACCCGTGATTTCGGTTATGCCGCCGTGGCGGTGAAATACCATTGCTATCACACACGGCCCGAGACCGGGGCGACCCTTGCCCTTACGGATGAAACGCTGGACCGGATACGTCGCGATTATTTTCCAGAGCTCGATTCGGCAAGGCTGTCACTCAGGCAACTGGTGGAGCGGCTGGACGAGGTTCTTGACGAGACGATTGAGCTGCATGCCGCACTGGTACCCGGCAAAGAGGAGTATCAGAACTTTGGCCTCATGCAGGCGCTGGATCATGTGTATGTCACTGAGTACCTGGAACGTCAGGGACTGAATGCCGATTTCAGCAATATCATGCTTATTGGCAGCAGTCATGGGGGCTATATTGCGCATTTGCTGAACAAGATTTCGCCCGGTTTTGCGCGGGTCTTGATTGACAATTGCTCGTACACCTCGCCTCCGCTGGAATACCTGTGGAACGTGCTGGAAGAGGGGGCGCTGGAGGGGTGTGAAGCGCGCCTGGAGACCCGGCGTACCGTCATCAAATGCTACAGTCTGACACCCTGGAAACGGTGTGTGCCGCCCGAGGATCCGTTTTATTACGGCCCGGCCGCGCAGGCCATTCGCGACTTGAGTCATGCCGGGCATCTGTCCACCATGGCCCGGCAACGGGATGTTCCCTATCAGGTTTTTTCATGGAACGCCCGCGAGGGCGACACGCTTTCCCCCGCCGGGGACAAAATCCGTCAGGCCGAAACCTTGCGTGCGCTGGGCGTGGATGTTCATTTGACCCTGGTGGGCGAGGACGATCTGGATGGACGGGTTTTGAAAACCCTGGCGCACGGTTTCGACGCCTCGCTGCGTGGACTTTTCCAGCGCGCCCATGAACAGATGGCGCCACCGCCTCCGGCGAGGCGGCGTTTGCGTCCGGATCGGGTCAGCTTCGAGTGTGTCGATACCCGCTATACCTTCCAGCGCACCGGGAATGACGACTTCCCGGTCATGCTCAATCTGGAAAAATTCTAGCCGCCAGGGCAAGGCGATTACCGTCTTTTTCCGCTCAGTGAGCCCAGAATGCCACGGATGATCTGGCGGCCAAGCTGGCTGCCTATCGCGCGGGCTGCGCTTTTCATGAAGGCTTCCAGAGGGCTTTCCCGGTTGGAGGGGCGTGGCTGGGGAGCGCGGGTGGCCGGGGGTGTGGCGGTTTGTTGCTCGCGCTGGGCGTGGGCGCGGAGCATTTCGTAGGCTGATTCGCGGTCGATCTCTTTTTCGAAATGTCCGTACAGGGCGCTGCGGTGGATGAGCGCCTGTCGTTCGTTCGCAGCCAGCGGGCCAATGCGGCTCTGCGGCGGGGCGATCAGGGTCCGTTCGACAGGGGTGGGGCGCCCTTTTTCGTCCAGCAGCGAGACCAGCGCTTCACCGACACCCAGCTCGGTAATGGCTTGTTCGGTGTCAAGGCCGGGGTTGGGGCGAAAGGTGGCGGCGGCCGTTTTTACCGCTTTTTGATCGCGCGGGGTGTAGGCGCGCAGGGCGTGCTGCACACGGTTGCCCAACTGCCCGAGAATCGCTTCGGGAATATCCAGGGGGCTTTGGGTGATGAAATAAACCCCCACGCCCTTGGAGCGGATAAGCCTCACGACTTGTTCGATTTTATCGACCAGGGCCTTGGGGGTGTCGTCGAACAGCAGGTGGGCTTCGTCAAAAAACAGGACGAAACGGGGCTTGTCGAGATCACCGGCTTCCGGGAGTTGTTCGAAGAGTTCGGAGAGCAGCCATAGCAATAAGGTGGCATACACGCGAGGGGAATCGCGATAGAGGCGGTCGGCGGCAAGCAGGTTGACGATGCCCCGTCCGTCGGGAGCCGTCTGGAGGAGGTCGTCAAGACTGAGGGCGGGCTCGCCAAACAGGCGGTCGGCACCCTGTTCCTCCAGGGCCAGCAGGGCGCGCTGGATGGCGCCGATGCTGGCGGGGGAAAGATTCCCGTATTCATTGCGCAGCTCGCGGGCATGCTCGCCCACATGCTGGATAAGTGCGCGTAAATCCTTGAGGTCGAGCAAGAGCCAGCCGTTATCGTCGGCCAGTCGGAAGACGACGCTGAGTACGCCGGACTGGGTTTCGTTGAGTCCCAGCAGGCGGGCGAGCAGCATGGGGCCGATGTCGGCGATGGTGATGCGCAGCGGATGTCCCTGCTCACCAAACACGTCCCAGAAAACCGTCGGGGCGGCGGAAAAACTCAGCGTTCCCATGTTGAGCTGTTCGGCGCGCGCCTGAAGGCGCGGGCTGTCGCTGCCCGCTGCCGCGATGCCGGAGAGGTCGCCCTTGATGTCCGCCATGAACACGGGCACGCCCAGGCGCGAGAAACTTTCGGCCAGCCCTTGCAAGGTGACGGTCTTGCCGGTGCCGGTCGCGCCGGCAATCAGGCCGTGACGGTTGGCCATACGTGGCAGCAGATGGAGGGCGTGTTCAGCCTTGCCGATGAAAATCGGTTCGACGCTCATTTCGGGCTTCCTTCGGATGAGCTGCGTGCACGCAGCCAGGTTTCGAGTTCTTGCGGCGGGAGGGGGCGGGCAAAGTGGTAGCCCTGGGCCTGATCGCAGGCTATGCCTTGCAGATGGCGGGCGTCGCTGGCGGTTTCCACCCCTTCGGCAATGACGCACAGATCAAGCGCATGCCCCATGTGGATGGCGGATTCGACGATGGCCCGGTTGGCGCTGTTGTCTTCCATGGCGCGGATGAAGCTCTGGTCGAGTTTGAGGGTTTGCACCGGCAGACAGCGCAGGTAGCTGAGGCTGGAGTAGCCGGTGCCGAAATCGTCCAGCGCCAGACGGTAGCCCAGTGTGCGTAGCTGATTGAGCAGGTCGATGGTGCCGGTGGCGTCCTGCATGAGTACGCTTTCGGTGAGTTCAATCTCAAGGTCGCTGGGTTGCAGCCGGTATTTTTCCACCGTGCGCGTGAGCATTTCGACGAACTCTCCCTGCCGGAACTGCACGGCGGAGACATTGACCGCAACCGGGAAGGGCGGCAAATCCATATCACGCCAGTGACGCAGCTGGGCGCAGGCTTCTTCAAGGATGAGTTCGCCCAGAGGGACGATCAGGCCCGAGGCCTCGGCCACCGGGATGAAGCGGGCCGGCGAGATCAAACCATGCTCGGGATGGTTCCAGCGAACCAGGGCTTCCACGCCGACCAGCCGGCCGCTGGCGAGATCGACTTTGGGTTGATAGGCAAGCGTCAGGGTATGGGTCTTCATCGCAGCGCGCAGCTCGGCTTCGAGGAAGACGTTTTCCAGCGCCTTTTCGGCGTTGTCTTCGGCAAAGTACTGGAAGGTGTTGCGCCCCATGGATTTGGCGCGGTACATGGCGGTGTCGGCATGGCGCACCAGGCTTTCGGCGTCGTCCGTGTCATCGGGATACAGACTGATGCCGATGCTGCAGCCGACACTGATGTTGAGGCCGGCTTCCTCAACCCAGATGGGTTCGGCAATGCTGCGAATCAGGCGGCGCGCATAGTCGCTGGCTTCTTCGGCCTGGTCGAGCGCGCCCAGCCCCACCAGGAACTCATCTCCTCCGCGCCGACCGATCAGGGTGCCTGGAGGCAGGGTGTTGACCAGGCGATCCGCGATGACGGTGAGCAGGTAGTCGCCCGTCGCGTGGCCCATGGAATCGTTGATGTTGCGGAAACGGTCCAGGTCGAGCAGCAGCAGGGCGCAGTGCTGGCCGGGACGGGGCAGGGCACGCAGCAACAGCGTCAGCTCCTGGAGGAAAGTTGGCGCGTTGGGCAGTCCGGAAAGGGCATCGTGCGAGGCAAGATACTCGATCCGCTCCAGTGCGGCCTTGTTTTCCGTCAGATCGGTGAAAATGCCCAGATAGTTGACCACGCGGCCCTGACTGTCGCGGATGGCGGCGATGGACAGCCACTCGGGATAGATTTCACCGTTGTGCCGTCGGTTCCAGATCTCGCCCTCCCAATGGCCCGTGTTGCGGATCGTTTCCCACATGCGTTGATAGAATCCCTCGTCCTGGCGACCGGATTTGAGCAGGGCCGGGGTGTGGCCGATGGCTTGGCCGCTTTCATAACCGGTGATCTGGCCAAAGGCGCGGTTGGCGGCGAGGATCCGCACGTTCTCGTCGGTGACGATGATGCCGAAAGGGCTTTGTTCCAGTGCCTGGGTCCACAGGCGCATTTTCATTTCGCCTTGCTTCTTGTCGTGGATGTCCAGATGAGTGCCTATCATGCGCTGGGGCTGGCCTTCGCTGTCGTATTCGACAACCTGGCCGCGCGAGAGCACCCAGCGCCATTCACCGGAGGCGTTGAGGATGCGGAATTCGATCTCGTAGGTCGGGGTATCGCCATGCAGGTGAGCGTCGAGGGTGGCGTCGACCGTGGGCAGATCGTCAGGGTGAATCAGTGAGCGCCAGGTGTCGTGGTGATTGTCGATCTCTCCGGGACGATAACCCACGAGATTGTGCCATTCGGGGCTGTAGAAGCTTTGTCCGGTGCGGATGTTCCAGTCCCAGAAGCCGATCTTGGCGCCGCGCAGCACCATTTGCAGGCGTTGCTCGCCTTCGGCAAGGGCCTGACGCGCGCTTTCCTGGGCCTGACGGTGTTCCAGCAACAAACGGTAGCGGTCACGTTCGTACTGGGCGCGCCGTCGCCAGCTCAGCAGGGTGACGACGAGGGCCGCACCCAGCAGCAGCGCCAATCCGAAACCGGCCAGGGTCATCAGGCGTTCGCTGATCGGGGCGAGTACTTCCGCACGGTCGATCTTGGCGATCAGCACCCAGTCCGTGTCGGGGATATGGCGCAACGCGGCAAGGCTGGGGCGGTTGCGGTAATCCCGGCCTTCGAGAAAGCCGTCCTGCCCGCTGCGGATCATTTCCGCCAGCACCGGCTTGGACAGGAGGGGCAGATCGGTGGAGAGCGGGGCCGCCGGGTCATGACGGCGTGGGCTCAAAAACTGGATGCGCTCATCCGGCAGGCCGCGCAAGAGCAAGGTTTCCGCGCTGGGCGAGGGCGTGGGCCAGATCGACAGCAGTGGAAACAGGCCGGTTTGCGGGTCGATTTCCAGTCGCAGCAGACCGACGGGTTTGCGCTCATCGAAGAGTGGGGCGACGATGCCCAGATGCAGCCCGAGTCGGAGATCGGAGTAAAAGCCGCTGATCTGTGGGCTGTCCTGCTCCAGGGCGTGCAGGGCAATGGCCTGTTCGCTGGGCGTCATGGGTGCCGAATTGCCTACACTGAGCCGTGGCTGGCCGTCGATGTCCAGTATTGAAATGGCTCGATAATCCCCGGCTACACGCAGGGCTTCCAGCCGTCGCCGCAGCGGGCCGAGCCGCGCTTCGTCTCCGCCTTTTTCCAGCCAGTCCGCCCACTCTTCGGCAAAGCCATCGAAGGAAACCAGGCGGGCGTCGCGCAGACGCTCGTCCAGCCAGGTCTTGACCTGACGGGCCTCCAGGTCGGCAATGGCGGAAAGATTGGCCTGGGCAGCCAGTTTCAGTTCACGGGTTTGTTGGGTGTAGATCCAGGTCAGCGTGGCGACCAGGCCCAGGCTGACCAGCACGAATACCAGCCAAGGCAGGGGGCGCGTCAGGCGTGTGAAGGGCTCGGGGGGGGAGGCGGCGCGTGGTGTGCTGCTTTCGATCATTGCGCGGCACTCCTCGCGGGATGATGCAGGTCGATCAGTTCGGCGACACGTGCGCTCATGCGCGCGGCATCGAAGCGTTCCAGCGCGGCGCGCTGCCCCTGTGTGGCCAGCACCTGTCGGGTCTGCGCTTCGCTCAGCAGGGTGTGCAGCGCATCGGCAAGCGCATGTGCGTTTCCTTCGGGAACAGCCAGACCGGTTTCGCCGGGGGTGATGACCTCGCGCAGCCCACCGCTGGCGCTGGCCACGGTGGCGACACCGGCCGCCATGCCCTCGATGGCGCCCAGCCCCAGCCCTTCGCTGCGCGAGGGCAGGACATTCAGGTCCATCAGGGCGTAGACCGGACCCATGCGCTCCACGAAGCCGGTGAAGATCAGGCGTTGCGGGTCTGCCCCGTGGTGAGCGGCCATGGCGCGCAGGGCGGTGAAATCGGCCGCATCCTTGGGGCCGACGACAAGCAGACGCCAGGGCAGCGTCAGACGGGCCAGTGCGGCAAACAGCACGTCGTAGCCCTTGAGGTCGGTGGCGGCGGCGTGCCAGGCGGGGTAGACGTTGAAGCGGGCCACCATGCCGATGATGGGCGTACCGGGGGGGACATCGGCCAGCCAGCGCTCGCGCAGCGCCGCCACTTCGGCGGCGTCCGGGCTGGCGAAGGGTGCCAGCGCGACACCGCCATGCACGGTGTCCACCCGCGATGCCGGGTAACCGGAGGCCATCAGGGATTCGGCGACGCTGTGGCTGACGGCAATCTGTCGCTGGATGAGCAGGCGATGCAACTGCACGCCACCGAAGCGGCTGGTGCCACTGATGCAGTGGCGCATGAACCAGATCGGCGTGGAAAGACCGAGCAAGCGTGCATTGAGGGCGAGGTGACGGCTACCGGAGTCATGGCTGAGGATCAGTCGCGCGTCAGCAAGCCGGCGGCGGACATCGCGTGCTCCGCCCATGCCGCGACGGCGGGTCAGGGGGTAGAGCGTGTAGCCCTGGGCGCGCAGGTCGTGGCGTTCGAGAAACTCGGGGAACACGGCAAACGCCACGGGCAGGCCAAGCGCACGCAGGCCCTCGCCCAGGGCCAGGGCGATGCGGTCGGCGCCGCCGCGTCCGTCACCCGCGATCAGTTGCACGACGGCGCGGGTGTCGTGTCGTTCAGAGCCGGCCGAGCGCGTGTTCATAGAGTTGCGCATGTCCCTGGGCCGTCATGCGGTAGAAGGCTTCGGCATAGTCGCCGGCTCCGGTGGTGATGCCTCGGTAACGGTTGAGCGAGAGCGCGGCATCGACCCAGTTGTTCGCGGCGTTCTGCGAGCTGAAGCAGGCAAGAGCGTCGGCCTTGAGCGTCTTGAACAGGGTGATGTCCACCGCCACGTTCGGGGTCAGGGTGTTCCATATCTCTGAAGCATAGACCATCCAGGAAGCGCCGGTCTGGCGGCTGTGGCGGGCCAGGAGCAGGTTCACGGACAGATGATCGACATGGCGGTCGAACAGGCCGGGAACGTAGACAAGGTCCGGACGTTCTTCGTCGAGGAAGCGGGCCAGGCTGGCGGCCGGTTCCGGGCCATCGAGCAGGGTTTTGGACGTGTGCGCCAGAAAGTCCTGCCGCGCCACACCCAGGAGGCGCCCGGCGGCGCGGCCTTCCTCGATGCGCTCCGGCGTGCAGTCGGCAAAGGTGAGGATGGCGACGCGCTGGCCTTGCGCGGCGTGTTTGGCAATCACGCCGCCACAGCCAATGGTTTCGTCGTCGATATGCGGAGCGAGTACGACAATCCGCTCACCCGGAGGCAGGTCTTCCTTGGCGGCAGAGACGTTGACCCAGGGCTGGATTTTTTCATACAGGCGAAACACGGTGGACCAGCGCAGGCGGCGGTTCATCGGCACACTCCTCGTCGTCAGACGCTTTTGCGCATCAGGCGGGCTTTGTCGCGCTGCCAGTCGCGTTCCTTTTCGGTGGCGCGTTTGTCGTAGTCCTTCTTGCCCTTGGCCAGGCCGATTTCCAGTTTGGCACGCCCGCGTTTCCAGTACAGTGCGGTAGGGATGATGGTGTAGCCTTTGCGCTCAACCGCGCCGATCAGGCGGTTGATTTCCTCGCGGTTCAGCAGCAGGCGGCGTGTCCGTGTCGGGTCCGGATGGATATGCGTGGAGGCGGAGAGCAGGGGCGTGATGAGCCCGCCCAGCCACCAGACTTCGCCGTTGCGCACGATGACGTGGCTATCGGCAATCTGGGTTTTTCCTGCGCGCAAGCTTTTGACTTCCCAGCCTTCCAGGGAAATTCCGGCCTCGAAGCGGTCTTCGATGAAATAGTCGTGACGGGCTTTCTTGTTGAGCGCGATCGTGCTCTGTCCGTCATTCGCCGTGTTCTTGGCCATGTTGGGTTTTTGTTACCGGTGCCTTGTTTGAGCCTGGGGATTCTCGCAGAATGTCGGCATTTCAAGCAAATGCGGCAACACGTGACCGCGGCAACGGGGGGCGCATGCACGAGCGACGGGAATCGATACACGGGCAATGGTCGTCCCGTATGGCGTTCATCCTCGCTGCCACCGGCGCGGCCGTCGGTCTGGGCAATATCTGGAAGTTTCCCTACATCACCGGGGAAAACGGCGGCGCCGCCTTCGTTCTGGTGTACCTGCTGTGTCTTTTGCTGATGGCCACGCCCATCATGATGACCGAGATCATGCTGGGCCGGCGTTCCCGTCGCAGCCCCATTCTGGGCATGCAGGCGCTCGCGCGCGAGGGAAACGCCTCCCGGCATTGGTCGCTGATCGGCTGGATGGGGGTTGCTTCCGGTTTTCTCATCCTCAGTTATTACGCGGTCATCATGGGCTGGGCGCTGGCTTATGTCTTTCGCGCGGGGTCGGGAATGTTCGAGGGCATGTCGGCACCGGCGATCCGTGCGCATTTCGAGGGCTTTGCTGCCGATCCGGAAAAGCTCCTGCTCTGGCACACCGTGGCCATGCTGCTCACACTGACGGTAGTCGCGCGCGGTGTGCGCGGCGGTCTGGAAGGCGCCACGCGCTGGATGATGCCCTTGCTTGCGCTGATACTCGTCGCGCTGGTCGGTTACAACATGGGTTCGCCCGAGGCGTTCTATCAGGCGCTTTCCTTCATGTTCACACCGGATTTCAGCCGGCTCACCCCGCAATCCGTGCTTATCGCCATGGGGCATGCCTTTTTCACCCTGAGCATCGGCATGGGGGCCATCATGGCCTACGGCTCCTACATGCCCGAGCGGGTTTCCATCGCGCGCACCACACTCATTATCGTAGCGGCGGATACGGTGATTGCGCTGATGGCAGGTTTGGTGATCTTTCCGGTGGTGTTTGCCAATGGGCTGGAAGTGGGCGCGGGACCGGGCCTGATTTTCCAGACCTTGCCCATTGCCTTCGCTCAGATGCCCTGGGGGACGATGTTCGGTGCGCTGTTCTTCATCGTCGTGAGCATCGCCGCCTGGACTTCGGCCATTTCCATGATCGAACCGGCTGTGGCGCATCTGGTCGAGCAGCGTGGTTTTACCCGGGTGCGTGCGACCCTGCTGCTCGGGGCCATCATCTGGGCCATCGGTCTTCTGAGCGTGCTGTCCTTCAACCTGCTGGCGGACTGGACCCTGTTTGGCAAGACTTTTTTTGGCTTGCTGGATTTTGTCACCTCGAACATCATGCTACCGCTTGGGGGCATGCTCATGGCGCTGTTTGCCGCCTGGGTCATGCGCGCCGACTCGACACGCCAGGAGCTGGGCCTGGGGCGCGTCAGTTTCGCGCTCTGGCGCCTGTTGGCGGCGTTCATCGCCCCTGTGGGCGTGCTTTTGATGTTGTTGAGCGGTTTGGGTTTGTGGCAGTGACCAGAAATTGTGGAAAAAACGACTCATGACCACCACCATCAAGCGCGTGCTACACGTTCCGTATACGCCCAATGAAATGTACACACTGGTCAATGCGGTGGAAGATTACCCGCAGTTTCTGCCCTGGTGCGTGCAGACCCGGGTGATGTTGCGCAGTGAGGAGGAGGTGCGCGCCAGCATCACGCTGGCGCGTGGCGCCCTGCGCAAGAGTTTCACCACCCACAACCGCATGCAGCCGGGCAAGATGATTGAGATTCGTCTGGTGGAAGGCCCTTTCCGCCGGCTGTCCGGGCACTGGTTGTTCGCGCCGGCCGGTGAATCGGCCTGTGTGGTGACCCTGGAAATGGAGTTCGAGTTCGCCAACCGGCTGCTCGATATGGCGATTGGTCCGGTGTTCCGGGAAATCGTCAACGGGCTGGTCGATGCCTTCCAGCGTCGCGCGGAGCAGGTGTATGGCCGACGTCTTGGCTGATGCCGGGCCGCTGATGCCGGTCGAGGTGGCTTACGCTCGCCCCGATGAGCAGGTGCTACGGGCGCTCAATGTGCCGGAGGGAACCACCGTGGAGCAGGCTATCCGGCAATCCGGTCTGCTGGAGCGTTTCCCGGAAATCGACCTGAGCGTGAACAAGGTAGGCGTGTTCGCCAAGGTGGTGCCTTTGGGGCGGGCGCTGGCGCCTCGTGACCGGGTGGAAATCTACCGCTCACTGATCGCCGACCCCAAGGCAGTGCGGCGCCAGCGAGCCGAAGCGGGACGGGCGACGTCAAGCAGCGAAGGCTGAAGCCCGCCCTTACGGGGTGGCGGGCTGTTCCTGGGGAGCCGCGGTCTTGTCCTCGAAAGGCTCGATGCGACTGACGCGATCCCCCTCGAAATGCACTACCAGACCGCTCTGGCGCGGTTTTTCCTTGCCGGGTTTCTCGTAACGCAGGTAGGTCCAGCGGTCGGCATGGAAGACATCCTTTAGCGTGGGTGTGCCGAGCAGGAAACGAACTTCGTCGCGACTCATGCCGGGGCGCAGGCGGGCCACGGCTTCTTCATCAAGTAGATTCCCTTGTTGGATGTCGATCTGGTAGGGTTGTACGAACCCCGGCGTCCAGGCCGTGGAACTGGAGCAACCTGCCGCGAGCGACAGGGAAAGCCCCATGAAGAGTGCGAGATAAGGTTTTTGCATGGCCTTCTGACTTGAGAAAACGACAAGGCTTCCAAATAATACAGGCTGTCACGACGAAGTCCATGCTCGCCGGTCGGCCATCGGGGCCGTTCCGAGTTTCCCCGCCATTGGGGCGCGGGTAAGACAATCCACCAGGAGTCATCGGTTTTGGAATCCAGCGAACTGAAAAAGGCCGGCCTCAAGGTCACGCTTCCGCGTTTGAAGATCCTTGAGATCCTTGAGCGCAATCCCGCCTGGCACATGAGTGCCGAGGATGTTTACAAGGAGCTTCTCTCCCAGAACGAGGAAATCGGCCTGGCTACCGTTTACCGGGTGCTGACCCAGTTCGAGGCTGCCGACATTGTCAAGCGTCATCAGTTCGAAAGCGGCAAGGCTGTCTTCGAACTCATCTCCAAGGGGGAGCACGACCACATCGTCTGTATCAAGACCGGTGTGGTCGAAGAATTCCATGACCCGATAATTCAGGAACGCATTGCCAAGATCGCCGAAGAACATGGCTTCGACATGACCGACTATTCGCTGGTCATTTATGGCATCAGCCGCGATACCTGCGGCGTGCGCTGACGGAGTCCGCTTCCGCGCCTGAAAACACCGGCTGGAAAAAGCCCTGTCCCGCGTAATGCCGTGGGGCGGGGCTTTTTTTTAGAGTCTTCTGCAGGCTGTTTACAGCCTGTGATGGCGGCGCAGATGCGTGATCAGCCCCTCCGAAGCCGCCTCGATCATGTCCAGTACTCGCTCGAATCCGGCCGGACCGCCGTAATAAGGGTCCGGTACTTCCTTCAGTCCGTAATCCGGGGCGAAGTCCATGAACAGGCGTACACGTTCGCGCAAGGACGGTGGGCTGAGTCGCTGAAGGATGTCGAAATTATCGGCGTCCATGGCCAGGACATACTCGAAACGCTCGATGTCGACAGGCTCCACCTTGCGAGCGCGCAGGCAGGATAGATCGATGCCGCGCTGCAGCGCCGCTTCCTGTGAGCGGGGGTCTGGCGGATTGCCGATGTGGTAGGCATGGGTGCCCGCAGAGTCGATGCGCAGACGGTCGACGAGCCCCGCCTCTCGGGCGCGATGTGTGAATACGCCTTCGGCGGTGGGGGAGCGACAAATGTTTCCCATGCAAACGAAGAGGATGCCTACTGTTTCGCTGTTTTCCATGTTCCGGATCCGTATTGGGCCGCCGGGCGGCGTGAAGGAAGGGCCATCGGGGGGCAGGAGGATTTTACTGGAGGATTTTACAGGATGAGGGGGCGAGTAGATTTGGCTGGATGGGCCTCGTTTCCGGAGGGATTGGTGCTTCAGTAGCCCCCGGCAGATTGTCCGTGTGAATGCTATGGTTAAGCAGAGATATCGACGCGGCCGGATGGGGATAGCGCAAAGGAGGGCACATGAAGGTCGGCAGGCTGCGACAATCCTGGTTGTTGAAGAAGCGTTTTGGTATCCAGGCGGACCTGCCGTGTCTTGATGAAAGCGCTTCTTTTGGAAGCCGGACAGCGATAGGACTGGCACGTTTCCCGCGTGCGTTGACGGCGGCTCTGTCGCGACAGGGAATGCGACGGATAGGTGAGTGGCGACTGGAGCTGGACAACGGCTGCGTGCGTGGCTCGCGAGAGCTCCGTTCCCTGCTGGGGGTTCCCTCTCATCGCGCCTTGCGTTACTCGGACTATCTGGCGCGGGTTCCTAAAGCGGATCGCTCGCGGGTCAAACGGGCTTGGGAGGCGTATCTGCACGAAGGGTTGCCCTACTGCATCGAGCATCGCCTGATGATCGATAACGAGCCTCGCTGGGTGCGGGTCTGCGTGCATGCCAGGGAGCAAGGGCGTCGGTCGAGCGTGATGGGAAGCCTGCTGGACATTACCGACTCCCGTCGGGCACGCACGGAGCTGGAAAGACAGCTTGCCTTGCAGGCCTGCCTGCTGGAGTTCTCTCGCCATTCTCTTAAACCCTCCGAAGCATCGCTTGAGGCGGCCGTGCAGTGGGTGCTGCGCTGTCTGGGGCTGTTGATGGGAGCGGATCGGGGGTATGTGTATCGGGTGCATGAGGAAGCGTCCGTATTTCAACAGCGTCACTGCTGGTCGCTGCTGGAGGGCATAACGGACGGCGTCGTGTTCGAGGAGTGTACCCATGAGCGGATGCCCTGGTTTCTGGAGCGCTTGGCTCGTTCGGGGAGTCTGCTTGTTCCGGATGTGGCAAAACTGCCCTCCAATAGGGCGACGGAGTGCGAGTATCTGCTTTCCCGAGGTTGTGCGGCCTTGTTGTGTGTTCCTTTGTGGCGTCAGGAGGAGTTGACGGGGTTTATTGGCTTTGATGTTGCGCGTGCCGAACAGGCGCAATGGACGCGGGAAGATCGTCAGGCTCTGGAAATGCTGGGGCATATTCTTGGGCTGGCGTACGAGCGTACGCATTACGAAGCGCAACTCATGCGGTATCAACGACGTCTGCGGGCCTTGTCGGCACATCACGAACGCTTGCGCGAGGCGGAGTACGCGCGTATTGCGCGTGAGGTTCATGACGAGCTCGGGCAATACCTGACGGCCTTGCGCATGGATGCCGCCTTGTTGCAGTTTCGCTATGCCCATCAACATCCGGATATCGCCCAGGGTGCCGAGGCAATGAAGAAAACCGCCGATGCGATGCTGGATGTCGTGCGGAATATCGCAACCGCTTTGCGGCCCCATACGCTAAACATGGGGCTGGTGGCTGCCGCCGAGTGGCAGTTGAGCCGTTTTGCGGAGCGTAGCGGCATCCGCTGTCATTTCGAGGCGCCGGAGGAAGTGAGTGGTCTTTCCGATGAACAGGTCACCGCCTTGTTCCGCATTTTGCAGGAGGCGCTGACCAATATCGCGCGCCACGCTCAGGCGCGTGAGATTCGTGTCTGGATTCAGGCCTCCAGCGAAGGTACTTTGCTTGAAGTGCTTGACGATGGCATCGGATTCGATGCTCAGGCACGGCGGATACGCAACAGCTTCGGTTTGTTGGGCATGCGGGAGCGGGCATCCATGTGTGGGGGCGAATTCAGGCTGCAGAGCGTACCGGGGCAGGGGACAAGGATTTCGGTGTGGATACCGGCTCAACGAGAAGAAACGCATGGTAAGGATTATTGTTGCTGACGATCATGCCGTGGTGCGGGAGGGGATCAGCCGCATTCTTGCGCTGGCGCCGGACATCGTCGTCACGGGGGAAGCGAAAAACGGCTGGGAAGCAATCGAGCTGGCGCGGCGTGGCGATAGCGACGTGCTGATGATGGACATGAATATGCCGGGGCCTTGCGGTGTGGAGCTGATTCGCCGTCTGCACGACGAAGCGCCGCGTCTGCGCGTGCTGGTGTTTTCCGTGCATGACGAGCCGCAGGTTGCTTCCCGTGCGATCAAGGCCGGCGCCGCCGGTTATCTGACCAAGGACAGTGAACCGGAAGCCATTCTGGCAGGCGTCATGCACGTAGCGGCAGGCGGGCATGCCATAGAACCCCGTCTTGCGGCGCGTTTGCTGTTTTCCACGACCTCCATGGAGGAGAGTCATCCGCGGAGTTTGTTGACGGATCGTGAGTTCGAAGTGTTTCTGCGCCTTGCGCGTGGACAGTCCATCAACGGTGTGGCCGATGCCCTGCATCTGTCGGCCAAGACCGTCAGTACGCACAAGCATCGTTTGACGAAAAAATTGGGTCTGGCCTCAATGAGCGAGCTGGTGCGCTGTGCCATCCGCTATGGGGTGATCGACAAGGACGTCTCGACCTGACCCCGCTCCGGACGGGGTGTTTTTCTGCTGACCTTGGGGGAACAAACGAAGCTTTGGCGGACAATTCAGCGCCGGATGAAGGATTCTCATATCCCCTTGGAGGCTATAGTGTCCAACAAACCTTGTTTTTGTAAACACTCTCAAGGTCTTGGGGAAAATCCGCGAACGGTAGGGATATCCTTACGCCTGATTGCATTGCCGCTTACCTGCCTGTTGGGGGTTTCCCGATAGGAAAAAACACCTCTGGATACCAGACTTCCTACGGACCGTATGAGATTGCCTCACGGGCTTCACCCATCGGTCATGTTCGTGTTGGAGACTGTCTGTGTCTGACGCCCTCGCCCACGCTCTACAGTCTGACGGGCTTGGCAAGCGCGCTCTTCCGATAGGGCAAGGGCTCTGGCGTCGCGCAAGGTATCGATGCCTCTCGTCCAGAGTGTACGGGAATGGCATCAAGGAGGACTACGATGAACGAGTCGGCGCGAATTCCCGTTCTCCACTGGTTGCCTTGGCTACCGGTACTCATCGCCGCCTGTGGTGGCATTCTTGTGCTCATCCCCGGTCAGGGGCCCCTGGTCTGGCTCAATGCCGCCTTGCTGATGCTGGTTGGGGTTGCCGCCAGCTGGCTCAGTCATCAAACCCTGCATCGCGAATTCCAGCTGTGGCAGCGGACCGTGGAGACGATCCGTGGTTCGGCGGCATCTGCCCCGTGTGCCGGAGACAGCCTGCTCGATCTCACGCGCAACGTGGTACCTCTGTGGCAGCGTCATGTCGCTACGGGGCGTTCCTTGACCGAGGAGTCGATAGGCGAGCTGGTGATGCGTTTTACCGACATCAACACCCGTCTGGAGGAGGCTCTGGCTCAGTCGACCGATTCCGGCGAGGCGGCATCCGTCGTGCAGACCCTTCATGTGTGCCGTGATGAGCTGAACAGCGTGTTGACAGGGATGCAGGGCGCGCTGGATGCCAAGCGGGAAATGCTTGCGCGCATCGTGGAGTTGAGCAATTACACGCAGGAAATGAAGGCGATGGCGGATACGGTTTCCAGCCTCGCCACGCAGACCAACCTGCTGGCCCTGAATGCGGCCATTGAAGCGGCGCGTGCCGGTGATCACGGGCGTGGTTTTGCCGTGGTCTCCGGTGAGGTGCGCAATCTTTCCAGCAAGTCTGGCGATGCCGGGCGGCGCATTACGGCCAAGGTGGAGGCGATCAATGCCGTGATCCACGCGACCCGTCATGCGGCCGAGGCGTATGCCGTTGAGGATGAGGCCATGGTCACCCAGGCCGAGCAAACCATACGTCGTGTGCTGGAGCGTTATCACGCAGTGGCGGAAGGGCTGGAAGATTCCGCACGCCTGCTGCGCGAGGAAAGCGACGGTGTCCACGGAGAGATTTCCGGCATTCTCGTTTCCTTGCAGTTTCAGGATCGCGTCTCGCAAATCCTTACGCATGTCGAGCAGGACATGGGAGCGCTGGCGCAACGCTTGGATTCCGGCGTGGAGCGTGCCGACACACAGCGCTGGCTTGAAGAGCTCAAGGCACGTTACACCACGCCCGAACAGCATCAGAACCATTCGGGCCGTGGGGGTGAGCCGCAGCTTGCGCCGAGCGCTCCGGGTGACATCACGTTTTTCTAGTCGCGGCCTGTCCGCCTGCGACGTTCACCGGACTTCATGTGAGTTAATTTTCGGATGCAAAAGTAAAAGTTGCACTCTGGGCAGGCGTTCCTTCCAGAGCAATACCCGGTCATCTCAGACAAAGGAGAACAGACCATGCACGTTTCAGGAATGACCATCGGTCGAAAACTCAGTTTGGCTTTTTCACTGATCGTGCTGGTGCTGCTGGTGGCGGGGAGTCTGGCCTACACGGCCCTGAGCCAAGTCAATGCCAATGCAGCTGCCGCCAATCAACGCGCCGATGAGGCCATCGAGCAGTTGCAGCGGGAAATGGGACACATGGCCTGGGTCAATAGCCTGGCCAACACCCTGTTGCTCAACGAGCCATTCCAGGGCGAGCTCAATCCAGCCAAGTGCAAATTCGGTGAGTGGTTGCATCAATTTGCGGCCTCGGACGCTTATCGGCAGGCGAGCCCGGAGTTTCGCCGCTTGTTCGATGCCATGGACGCTCCTCACGATGCCTTGCACGAAACAGCTGGACGTATCATTGAATTATTGAAGCGTGGCGATGAAGCCGCCGCACGAGCCGTCTATCGTGAGGATACCTTGCGGTATCTGGGACAGATGCGTGAGTTGTTTGCCGGTATGCGCCAGGTGCTGGATGCCGAGCGTGCGCAGATCCTGAGCGAGGCGGCCCAGCATGCCAGGCAGATTCAAGGGACAGTCATGTTTGCGATGCTTGTTGGCGTCGCGCTGGCCATCCTGCTTGGCGTGGTGGTGACACGGGGTATTACCCGCCCCATCCATCAGGCGGTAGACATCGCCAACCGGTTGGCACAGGGCGATCTGCGCACTCGCATTCATGTGCGGGGCGTCGATGAAACCGCTCAGTTGCTGCGCGCCATGCAAATCATGGTCGAGCGTTTGACCAACACCATTCGCGAAGTGCGGCAGTCGGCCGATTCCTTGACCAATGCGTCGGGTGAAATTACCGCTACTGCTCAGGCCATCAGTCAAAGCGCGACCGAACAGGCGGCAAGCGTAGAGGAAACCTCAGCCGCCGCCGAGCAGATCTCCGCATCGATCAGCCAGAACGCGGACAATGCCCACCGCACCGACACCATTTCGACCCAGGCGGCGCACGAAGCGCAGGACGGCGGAGTGGCCGCGCACCAGATGGTGGACGCGATGAAGAGCATTGCGGCGAAGATCAGCATCATTGATGAAATTGCCTATCAGACCAATCTTCTGGCCCTGAATGCCGCCATCGAGGCGGCCCGTGCCGGAGAGCACGGCAAGGGCTTTGCCGTCGTGGCCACCGAGGTGCGCAAGCTGGCCGAACGTTCCCAGATTGCCGCGAAGGAAATCGGTGAAGTGGCCAGCAGTTCCGTGACGCTGGCGGAAAAAGCCGGTCAGTTGCTCGAACAAATGGTGCCTTCCATCCAGAAAACCTCCGAACTGGTGAGGGAAATAGCGTCCGCTTCACAGGAACAGTCCACCGGCGCCAGTCAGATCAGTGAAGCCATGACGCAGCTCAGCCAGGTGACGCAACAGAATGCGTCCGCCTCCGAAGAGCTTGCGGCCACCGCTGAGGAAATGAACGGCCAGGCCGACCAATTGCAAGGAATCATCGCTTGGTTCCGCACGAATGAGATGGATGAAGAATCCGTGCTCGCCCAGGAGAAGCCCGAACTGCGCAAGGTTGTCGGCCTGTCGAGGGCGGTGGATGAGCAGGAGGCGGGCGATGCGCCCCTGGGGGAAATGAGTTACGCACGGGTTTGAAAAATCATGGAATTTCTTGCCTGGCAGGCGGGAAAAGGAGATGCAAAATGACGATCGGAAACGGTTCCCGCTTACTCTGGGGCGAGCATGAAGCGCTCGATGCATCGACAGGGCAGGAGGTCTACCTCTTGCCAGGGCAAACCTGGGTTGGCCGGGGAGCCTACCGGATTCGCACCCTGCTGGGTTCTTGTGTCGCGGTGACGCTTTGGCATCCGGGCCAGCGTGTCGGTGGGATGTGTCATTACTTGCTGGCCGGCCGCCAGAATCGGCCGACGGCGCGAAATCCCCGTTATGCGGAGGATGCCATGCAGGTGCTGATCGAAGCGTTCTCGCACTACGGCTGTCCGGTGCAGGAATTGGTGGCGCGTCTGTTCGGTGGCGGGCATATGTTTGCGCCCACTCAGGGGCGTGCCGGTTCGGACGAACAGGCCGTCCCCTTGCGCAATGTCGAAGTGGGTCAGCGTCTGGTTCGTGAATACGGCATGCAAATGCAGCCGGGACATCTGGGCGGAAGCGGCCATCGTCAAGTGGTGTTCGATGTACAGACCGGCGCCGTCTGGTTGCGCCATACCCCTCTGAAAAAAAGGGAAGCCACCGCTCTGGGAGGTCCTCTGTTGCCTTGTCCCCAGTGCGCCTGAACTGCCCTTGCCTGAGCGCGTGTCGGAGCATTGTGCTTAAGGTGAGCCGGATCTCTGCGACCGTTGGCTTTTCCAGGTCGACCACGCCTCCTGTCTTGTGTTTACAACGCCCTCTCCCTGTTGGGGGAAATTATCCGTTGGAGCGAAGAAAATGCTGTTCGATACCCCCGTTTTTGTATCCCCTTCTTCCTTTGATCGGTCGAGCCTGTACGGCGGCGTGCGTATCGCGCCGGATGTGGAGGCAGAAAACCGTTTGCAGCAGACGCAACAAAATGCCCTGCGCCAGGCCGATCTGATGCATTACCTGCCCAAGCCAGACCCTCGCGCGATGGATGCGGTGCTTGGACAGTGGCAGAACCTGTTCCCGAAAATGGGCGTCTGCATGCTGCTTGCCGAAGCGCACCGCGATGCCTTGCCTGCCTTGCAGGCGGTCTGCCGCCATCGACGGGTGCCGGTGGTCGGGGGGATCTTTCCTCAATTGGTGCGGGAAGGCTTCTTGCATTCCGGAGGGGTCTGGCTTTTGTGCTTCAAGCAGATGCCCTACGCCGCCCTGCATGCGCCCCTGCCTCGCGATGAGGCCGGTATCGAGCGGGCGATTGATCGCATCGCCAACGGTATCCGCGCACAGATGGGGGCGGGCTGGCAGGAGGGCGGGGATTCGACCCTGTTTCTCTTTTTCGACGCGGCCTTGCCGCACATCGGCCAAGTGCTCGATCAGCTTTATCTGCAGCTGGCCAATCGGGTGCACTATGCCGGTGTGAATGCGGGAAGCGAGTCGTTTCGTCCCATGCCCTGCCTGTTCGACGGGGAGCGTGTCGTGGAGCAAGGCGTCCTGGTGCTTCTGCTCAATCCGCATCGGGGGGTTGTACTGGAGCATGGCTATCGCATGCCGAGGGATACCGTGTATGCGACCAGCGGACGGGGGAACTGCATTGCACAAATCGACTGGCGACCGGCCTTCGACGTGTATCGTGAATGGGTACTGGCGCATTATGGCGTGACGATCTCGCGGGAAAACTTCCGTGATCTGGCACCACGTTATCCACTGGGGATTTTGCGTGGACAGAATCAGGTGCTGGTTTGCGTTCCGCTTGCGCTGGGTTCGGAGGGTGAGCTTCAGTGTGCCGGGGAGATTCCCCCGGATTCGGTGTTGACGCTGCTTGAGCCACCCAGCATTGGGGGGGGAGAGATGTTGCACCAGCTCATGGATGGATTGCTTCAACTGGCCGATGGCGCCGTGCATGATCTTTTGTTGTTCTACTGTGCGGGACGGCGTATTCAACTGGGATTCGAGGCGGCGCAGCGTGAGCTGCGTACCCTGGCCGGTCGTTTCGACGGTAGGCATATGGCCGGGGCCGTTTCCCTGGGCGAGATTGGCAGCTGCCCCGGCGGCGGGTATCCGCAATTTCATGGTGCCACGCTGGCGGCCTTGTGCTGGCAGCGGAGCACCTGAGCATGAGTCGAGGTAACGTCCTGGCCATCCTGTACGATCTGGCGGTGGTCATCGGCGCGCATTCCCGTTTACGCCCCTTGCTGACGCACACCCTGCAGCGCCTGTTGCAGCATGGCGGATTTCCAGCCGGATTCGTCTGTCTGGACGTGCCCGCAGGCAATCTGCCAGAGTGGGTAGGTACACGCATCTATACGGCCATTGGCGACTATCGCCTGATCGAAATGATCGATGGTGAGCTGGTCTTGCCCTCGTCGCTTCTGGCCGGGGATTCGGTACGTCTGTTCGATGAAGCGGAGTTGCTGAACTGTCTGCCGGCCATGGACAGTGAATACCGTGTCTGGTTGCGTCTTCCCATCCACGATCCGCATGAATTGCGAACCTTCGGTGTCGTGATGCTGCTGGCTCGGCGCATGCCGCGCACCCGGCTGCCCTTGACCCAGATATTCAGGCCGATCATGGTTCATCTGTCGCGAGCGGTACGTCAGTGTCAGGCGCAGGAAAAAGAAGCCGCCACGCTGATGAGTGAGTGTGATCGACTGTTCGAAGAACGCAATCTGATGGCCAGTGTGTTCGAAAGCAGTCATTCAGGGGTCATGATTCTCGATGCGCAAGGGCGCATCCTTGAAATCAATCCTGCGTTCAGCCGGCTTTGCGGATACGGCGCAGACGATGTACTGGGCCGTTTGCCGAGTGATTTCATGTTCGATAAGGATGATTCGGCGGTTTTTGACGCCCTCTGGGGCAATCTTCAGCGGGACGGTCATTGGCAGGGCGAGATTTGCAGCCGGCGTAAGGACGGTTCGATCTGCCCGCAGTGGCTGAGTCTGAGCCCGGTCATGGACGGGGAGGGGCGAGTGACACATCATGTCGGCATCGTGCTGGACATGACGGAAAAAAAGCAGGCCGAAGCGCGTATTCACGAGCTGGCCTACCACGATCCTCTCACGGGCCTGCCCAACCGGCGCCAGTTCATCGCAAAGCTCCAGGAAGTGGTGGATGTCAGTGAGGCCGCAGCCCAATGGGGCGCGGTGCTGATGCTTGATCTGGATAATTTCAAAGTCCTCAACGACACGCGGGGTCATGCGGCGGGCGATCTTCTGCTTTGCGAAGTGGCGCGTCGTCTTCGACGTGTACTGGGGGATGACGCAATGATGGCGCGTCCTGGTGGGGATGAGTTTCTGATTTTACTTGAGGCGCTGGGGCGCGAAGAGGTTGGCGCGACCCTGTCCGCCGCAACCCTGGCCGGACGGTTGCGCGATGCCCTGCGTGAAGCCTTTCTTCTGCAGGAGCAGGCCTGTCATATCACCGCCAGCGTGGGTGTGGCCCTGTTTCGTGGGGATGAGCATGGCGCCGATGATCTGCTCAAGCATGCCGATGCCGCCATGTATGATGCCAAAGGGTTTTCCCGCGACAGTTGCCGCTTTTACCGGCCGGGTTTGCAGCAGGCCCTCGAAGCGCGTTTCGAGCTGGAAGAGGCGCTACGCGAAGCCGTACGACTGGGAGGGCAGTTCACCCTGTATTATCAGCCACAGGTCGAGTCCGGCGGACATATCCTCAGTGCCGAAGCCTTGCTGCGCTGGTTTCGCCCAGGTTTGGAGTGGGTTTCTCCGGCACGTTTCATTCCCCTGGCCGAGGAAACCGGCCTGATTCTGCCCATCGGGGCGTGGGTGCTCGATACCGCTTGCCATCAGCTGGCCCGCTGGGCGCGTATGCCTACCCTGTGTCATCTCATCCTGGCAGTCAATGTCAGCGTCAAGCAGTTCAGTCAGGCGGATTTCGTCGAGCAGGTAAGCCGTGTGATGGCGCGTCATGGCGTTGTTCCCAGCCGGCTGAAGCTCGAACTCACGGAAAGCAGCATGTTGGTCGATATCGAAGACAGCGTGCGCAAGATGAAAGCCCTCAAGGCCCTGGGCGTTGGCTTTTCGATGGATGATTTTGGTACCGGCTACTCTTCGCTGTCCTACCTGCGCCGCCTGCCATTGGATCAACTCAAGATTGACCAGAGCTTCGTGCGTGACATGGTGGAGGACGAAAGCGATGAGGCCATCGTGCGCAGCATCATTGCCATGGGGCAGGCGCTTGGGCTGGCGGTGATTGCCGAAGGCGTGGAAACGCAGGCCCAGCGTGAATTACTCTGCCAGCATGGTTGCCATTTGTTCCAGGGCTATCTTTACAGTCGTCCGCTGCCTATAGACGAGTTCGAGCGCCTGCCCGGTTTTCCCGAGGCCCCTGCCGCCCCGGCGGAGGATTGGCCACCGGGCGCACTGGCGGAATCGGCCTGACAGCGGCGGTTGTAAAGCGTTTTTCAACTGCCTGCGCAGAGCCTGTCCCGGTTTTCATATATGAATTTCAGCTTGAGGCTTCCCCTGGATCGAATTCGAGCCGGGAATTTCTCTGTGAACCTCTACGAGGGTGATTACAAAACGAAGGTTTTGCGGACAATTCAGCACCGGATGAAGGGTTCCTAGGTCCCCCTTGGAGGCGCCATGGACGGGGTCGTGGAGACCGGGTGAAAGGGCCATGGATGGCCCTTTCAGTCCCAGCGCGACAGGACGTCGCGCGTCCTGTTCTCGCACCCTTGGGGCATCCATGCCCCAAGCCCTGACGGGTGCGGCGCTCGAATTTGGGACGGCCAGGTCGGAGCGGCCCCGGCCAGGGCTTGCCCGAAGGGCGCCTCCGTGGGGGTGCCCTTTCTTTGGTACCTTTCTTTGGGCAAGCAAAGAAAGGTACTCGCCCGCGCGCAATGCGGGCCGTTCGAAGTG
>JAQVHL010000110.1 GCA_028696185.1 Halothiobacillaceae bacterium | reverse complement strand
GTGCTCTTCCGATCTTGAGAGGCACCGGTTCCAGCGCCATAATGCAGAAAGACCCGCCAAACGGTCGAGTAGGTGCCCCAGTGCGAAATCCCGAGCCACTCTCGAAATAGCCCTGGCGGGTCTTTGCTTGATATAGTCCCATCAAGGCTTCCGCTCCCAGTTGTGGCCGTGCTCGTGTAGGCCACAGGTGCGTAGAAACGGTTGAGTCGTATATCTCGCCGCCTTCACCGGGAGTCTTCACCTAGAACGGGGACAAGCTGGGCAGTTGGAAGCTGCTAGCGCCCGTCAAGAGGATAGACACTGGCGGGCTGCACGGCCTGGTGAAAGTTCTCAGGGCCGGCCAGCGAACAGGCACGGGATGGCTGATGCTGCCTGAATTTGGTGTGCCCTGCGCCTGGAGCGAACGTCCAGAGTTGCTACCCGCTGGGGCAGCGCCAAGGCGCCGGGAGCGGGTCACGGCTTCGCGCACCAAGCCGGGCGCGGTTGGAACCGCCCCGGCCAGTACAGTTCCGAGGAACCGCGTTCCCCAGCCCCCTTCCGGCTGGGTCGCAAGGCACGAGCGCATCGTAGCACCGTGAGGCTTACCGGAAAACCACCGGCAAGCTTGCAAAAATACGGGAATCCCGTACAATCGAAAGCATGCGCACCATCATCGAAACGCCGACCTTCCAGAAGCAGGCCGCAAAGCTGTGGGCGGAAGACGAACGGCTGGAATTCATTGACTGGATAGCAGCCAACCCGACAGCCGGCGACGCGATTCCCGGTGCGGACGGGGCGCGCAAGGTGCGCTGGAGCCGTGCCGGCTCGGGTAAATCCGGCGGCGCGCGGGTGATCTACTTCAACCTGACCGCCGAAGAGGTCGTGTTATTGGTGGCGGTGTATGCCAAGGCCGAGCGGAGCAACATGAATCCGGCGGAAATCAGAAAGGTGGTGTGACATGGGCAAGAAGATCGACATCGAAACCGTCGCCAGGGCCATCGAGGCCGACGCCGGCGAGGCGCTGCCCGATCTGCGTCAGGCGCTTCAGGAAGCGCAGGTCGGCGCGGGCCGCGTCACCACGCCGGAGCAAATTCTTGTGCGCCAGGCGCGGGAGAAGTCCGGCCTGACCCAGGCCGCCTTCGCCGAACGGATCGCCACGCCGGTGGCCACCCTGCGCGATTGGGAGCAGGGCCGATTCTCGCCACCTGGTGCGGTCGCCTGCCTGCTGCGCCTGATCGTCAAGCATCCCGAGCTAACACGCGAACTGAGCGCCTGATTAGGTCACAGGGCGGGACGGCCTTCCCCCGTTTTATGGACTAAAGAAACTCCGGCTGAGAAACCTACAGTGGCTGATCTTGACCCCGCCGAGTGCCAGGAAACCGTACCGAATGAAGGTTTCTGAAGCATGGTTTCTCCGGGTCATGGTTTCTCTACCGATGGTTTCCCGGCAGCATGGTTTCTCTGAGCGCGGCGGCGCAGTCCTCCACGATTTCAAGGGCACGGGCCAGCCTGTCCAGAATCTCCGAATGCGGAATGCACTCACGGTCAACTGAACTTTTCTTAACAGGCTCATGGTTTCTGCAACACCCGCAGCAACCAGACCGGGCAACCTTCTTGCGCCAACCTTCCTTCTTGGCCTTCTTGCGCACAGCCGCCCCCGTCACATGCAGGGCCATATCGGCCACCAGCCAGGCGTAACCCTCTCGGGGATCGGACTCCCAGCGGGTGCGGGCATCGGTCCAAATCTCTTCGGGAAGTTTGGGGTGTGCTGGCATGATGGCCTTTCAACGATGGCGGGGAGTCACACCAGGAACCCGCCAGCCACATAGCTGCCATCCTTCGCCCGATCCCAGTCGGCCCGATCGATTGCCGCCAGGCTGCACAAGGTCATAGGGATGGCGAGCTGAACGAAGCGCCCGCTGGCGTCCACGGGGGAATTGATCGGGTAGCCGAGAGACTCGATCACCATCGGAGAATAGAGCGTACCCTTGTATTGCATGGCGATCTTCGTCGGCGCAACGGATGGCAGTACCGCGTTGGCTGCGCCTTCGTCGAGCGGCTTGCCCTCGGCGACGCTTTTGGCAGCCTTCAGCAGCGACAGGATAGGGCCATCGGGGGCGAGGTCCTGCGGCAGCGCCCACTTGATGAGCTGATGCACAGGCGCCATGACTTCGGCCTGGGCATCGCGCCAAGCCCGGAACAGCGCCACCACATTGATTTTCAGCGGCGGCATGCCGGCAAAGACCTGGGTACTGTTCAGCTTCGTCATGCCAGAGCGTCCCTCGAACTTGCCCAGCGTATCCGCCCCCCCTTTGACGCCGGACGCCCAGGGCTGGAGGGCGCCAGATTGCAACATGGCGGAAATGGTCGGCAGGCCTTTGTCGCTGCCGGCATTCTCAAACGGACTCATCCAGCCCAACAACATTTCCACGTTCGCATCGGTCAGCGGCGCTTTGACGACAGGCGCCTTTTCGATCTTCTTCCAGGACCGGGAACCGCTGGCGGCGCGCTCCACGGGCCAGAAACTGGCGATCAGGTGCGGCGACAACCCATCCCAGAGAGAGGTAAGGACCTCGGTGTCACCGCTTGCCTGCACAACAGAAGTCGATTGAGTCATTGCCGGCTTTCCTTTTGCGTAGTTGCATGCGCCAACAACACCTCAGCCGCCCGGACGCGCGCATCGGCGGGGGCGGATGCATCAGCGGCAACGGCAGCCAGAGCGGCCACCGCCTCGGTTGTGTGCCGGGACGCCTGGGCGCGAACGCTGACCGCCCCCAGCGGGCGGCCGGTTTTTGCGGGTTCGGTACGCATGGTATGCCGTTCTGCCATAGCAGCAGATAGCCCACAGGATAGCCTCGGTACATCGAATCGAAGAGGT
>JAQVHL010000065.1 GCA_028696185.1 Halothiobacillaceae bacterium | reverse complement strand
GCCATCGTGCTCGACAACGCGCTGGCCTACCGCGCCGCCGGGCGGGCGCTGATCCTGCGTATTGGGGCACGCCGTAGCGGGCAGCGGCTACACTTCTACTTTATCGACAATGGCAACGGCATCCCGGAAGAGTATCGTGAGCGGGCGCGCGAGCTGTTTGTGCGTCTGGCGCCACCGCAGTCGGATGCGCACGGCACCGGCATGGGGCTGGCGCTCCTGGATAGACATGTGCGGCGGCTGGGCGGTCGCCTTGCGCTTTCCGACGGCATGGATGGCGGGCTGTGTGTGGAATTTGACCTACCCACGGGAGAGGCATCATGACCCTGAACCCAGATCTTTTCACCGTCTTGCTGGTGGAGGACGAGGCGGCGGATGCCTACCTGATCCGTCTCGCCTTCGAGGAAAGCCATGTGCTGGTCAACCTGCAACATGTGCAGGACGGGGTGGAAGCCTTCGAGTATCTGGAGCAGCAGGGGCGCTTCCAGGACGCGCCTCCCCCGGATTTGATCCTGCTTGACCTGAACATGCCGCGCATGGACGGAAGGGCCTTCCTGGCCCGGCAGAAGGCCGACCCGCGCTTTCGGCGCATTCCGGTCGTGGTGCTGACCACCTCGGATGCCGAGTCGGACATCGTGGCGTCCTACGATCTGGGGGCGGCCGGCTTCATCGTGAAGCCCCTGGACATCGATGATTTCCTGCTCAAGGTCAAAGGGCTGGAAGACTACTGGGTGACGCTGGTGCGCCGCCCCAAGGGCAATTGAACAGGGCAATTGAAGGAGAGGCGCCGTGCCTGATGCGATACGCACGCCCCGCGTGCTCCTGATCGAAGACGAACCGGGCGATGCCCAGCTCATCCGCTGGCAGCTGCTGGAGAAAGGGCCGGATGCCTTCGATGTGCGCCTGGCCAGCTCGCTGACCGAAGCCGAGGCACTGATCGAACGCGAGTCCTTCCGCCCGGACGTCATCCTGCTCGATCTCAACCTGCCGGACTCGACCGGCGTCAGCACCGTCACCCGCTGCCGGGAACGCCTGCCCGACTGCCCGGTGGTGGTGCTCACCGGGCTGGACGACCAAGCCGCCATCAGCCCGGCCATCGAAGCCGGCGCGGAGGATTACCTCGCCAAGGGGGCGGACGGCGCAGTGCTGCGCAAAGCCATCCGCTACGCCATGCTGCGTCACGGACGGGAGGCCGAATCACGGCTGGCGGCCTCGGTTTTCAGTCACGCGCGCGAGGGCATCCTGATCGCCGCGCCCGACGGCAGCATCATCGACGTCAACGATGCCTTCTGCCGCATCACCGGCTACAGCCGCGAAGAAGCGGTTGGAAACAACCCGCGCATGCTCAAGTCCGGCCATCACGATGCCGCGTTCTATCAGGCGATGTGGACGCAATTGCTGGACACCGGTGCCTGGGAAGGCGAAGTCTGGAACCGGCGCAAGGACGGCGGCATTTATCCCGAGCTATTGATCATCTCCGCCGTGCGCTCCCGACGCGGGCCGATCACCCATTTCGTCGCCCTGTTCACCGACATCACGGTACAAAAGCAGCAGCAGGAGCGTCTGCAGCAACTGGCGCACTTCGATGCGCTCACCGAACTCCCCAACCGCGTGCTGCTCGCCGACCGCCTGCGCCAGGCCATGTCCCATGCGCGACGTACGCAGAGCCCGCTTGCGGTGGCCTACATCGACCTGGACGGATTCAAAGCCATCAACGACCAGCATGGCCACGATGCCGGCGATCACCTGCTGCGGGTCGTCGCCCTGCGCATGCGCAAGTCACTGCGCGACGCGGATACCCTCGCCCGCCTGGGCGGGGACGAGTTTGTCGCCGTGATCGGCGATCTCTCCGGCCTGCTGGAAACCACCGAAGTGCTCGAACGCCTGCTCGTCGCCGCCTCGCGTCCGGTGGAATACAACAACCACACCCTGCAGGTTTCCGCCAGCTGCGGCGTGACCTTCTTCCCACAATCGGACGCCGACCTGGACGCCGACCAACTGCTGCGTCAGGCCGATCAGGCCATGTACGAAGCCAAGCAGGCGGGCAAGAACCGCTATCACTTCTTCAACGCCGAACAGGACGAGGCCGCGCGCGACCAGCACAGTTTCCGCGAGCGCCTGCGCGCCGCCCTGCAGGACAACGAACTCGCACTGCACTACCAGCCCAAGGTAAACCTGCGCAGCGGGGCGGTGGTTGGTGCCGAAGCCCTGGTACGCTGGCCCCAGCAGGACGGCAGCCTGCTGTATCCCGGCGATTTCCTGCCCTGCCTGGACGGCAGTCCGTTGGCGCTGGAGCTCGACGACTGGGTGCTCAAGCAGGCTCTTGCACAGATGTGTCAGTGGCGGCACGCGGGAATTACGCTGCCGGTCAGCGTCAATATCGGCGCCCAGACCCTGCAACGCGACGACTTCGCCGCCTGGCTCGGCGCGCATCTGGCCCGCTACCCGAAACTCCCGCGCGACAGCCTGATCCTGGAGATCGTCGAATCCAGTGCACTGGACGATCTGGTCAAGGCCTCGCGCATCATCCGCGACTGCGCCCCCCTGGGCGTCGCCTTCGCCCTGGACGATTTCGGCACCGGCTATTCCTCGCTGACCTATCTCAAGACCCTGCCCGCCAGCGAGCTCAAGATCGACCAGAGTTTCGTGCGCGGCATGCTCGACGACCCGGAAAACATGGCCATCATCGAGGGCGTGCTGGGGCTGGCGATTGCTTTCCAGCGCAATGCCGTGTCCGAAGGCGTGGAAACCATCGAGCACGGCATCATGCTCGCCCGGCTGGGCTGCGAAACCGGCCAGGGCTACGCCATCGCCCACCCGATGCCCGCCAGTGAGATTCCCGCCTGGCTGGCCGGCTGGCAGGCACCGGCCGCCTGGCGCAACGAAGTCGCGGTCAACCGCGACGACCTGCACCTGCTGTTCGCCGAAGTGGAGCACCGCGCCTGGATCGAACGTCTCGTCGCCTACCTGCGCGGGCAGGGCGAGCACCCCGCCGAACTCGACGCAGGCGAATGCCGCTTCGGGCGCTGGCTGGCGCGCCAGACCACGCTCGGCCCGAATCAGCAGGCCATCGTGGATCGCCACGCGGCCGTACACCGCTACGCCAGCGAATTGCTCGCCCGGAACGCGCGGGACGGCTCCGCCGCCACGCCCGAACACCTGAACGGGCTATACGCACGACGCGATGCGCTGATCGAGGCACTGCACGCGCTTTACCAGGCCACGTCGGCATCGGGATAAGCGGGATTGGCTATTCCCCAGCCGCGACGCTGGCCACCCGGTTACGTCCTGCGGCCTTGGCTTGGTACAACCCACGATCGGCCTGGCGGATCAGATCGTCGGCGCTCATCGAAGAGCCAAGCTCGGCCACACCGATGCTGATGGTCTGACGGATACCTTCGGGAAACGCCGCGCCCTCGACCGCCCGGCGCAAGCTTTCAGCCAGGACACCGGCCTGCTGCAGCGTGGTTTCCGGGCACAGGACGATGAATTCCTCGCCCCCCCAGCGCCCGAAAAAATCGCTGGTACGGATGCGGGCCGCCACGAGATCAGCGCAGACCTTGAGCACTTCATCGCCCACCAGATGACCGTAACGGTCATTCACATCCTTGAAATGATCCAGATCGAACAGCAGCAATGAGAGGGGACGCCCGTAACGCTGCGCTTTGGAGAGATTGCGGGTCAGGGCATCGTCCAGCCAGCGCCGGTTGAACACGCCGGTCAGACGGTCGGTGGTGGAGAGAAACTCCAGTTCGGCATTCTTGTCGCGCAGGCTCTGTTCCTGCTCGGTCAGGCGGGTATTGATCAGGCTGATGCGCCGGTTCAGGCCGCGCAGGCGCAGGCTATAAAGCAGTACGATGCTAAAAACCAGCACGATGGCCGCGATATAGGGCAGCAGCTCACCATAATCCACCGGCTGCTCGAATTCGATCTGCAGCCAGCGGTTGAAAATGGCGGTTTTTTCTTCCTCGGGAATGGAGTCCAGCGCCTTTTGCAGAATCCCCTGCATCAAGGGCCAATCGCTGCGCACCCCCATGGACAGGTCGAAGGTGATCGGCGCCTGCCCTGCGATTTTCAGGTTAGCCAGCCCTTCTTTTTTCAGGCGATAGCTGATGACGGCCAGATTGTCGATAAATGCCTCCACCTGCCCCAAAGCCACCGCCCTCAGCCCTTCGTCGACATTTTCCACCAACAGGAGCCCGATACGCGGATGCTCGTTGCGCATGTACTCGTGCGAGGCATACCCACGCGGCACGGCGACCCGCCGCCCCTCCAGCCGGGACAGCTCCGGAATGAATTCATGATCGCTACGGGTCACCACCACCATGGGGGAACGGACATACGGACGCGTGAAATGGGCAAAAAGCTGACGTTCCGGCGTGCGCGCGGCACAGGAGAACACATCGAGTTCGCGCCGGCGCAGCATTTCCACCGCATCATTCCAGGGATGCTTGCGCGCCACATCAAAACTCACGCCCAGGCGGGAAGCGACCAAATCCATGTATTCGGCGGCAATGCCGCGGTACTGCCCTTTTTCGTCGATAAACTCAAAGGGCTCCCAGTTGTTGTCGATAGCCAGACGAATCACCGGATGCTCGGCCAGAAACGCCCGCTCCTCCTCGCTCAGACTGAAGCGGCCCTTAGGCACCGGGTCATAAATCTGCCCGGCCACGCTGATTTCGCGCTCGGACAAGCCATGACGCATGAACAGGCGCGCCATGTAGTCCAGACGGCCACGATCCAGGGTACCCAGGGCAATGGTGCGCCGCGACGTGAGTTCATCCAGGCCATGCGCCTCGTACATGAGGGCGTCGAAGGTTTTCTTTTGGCTGTAGCGCTCAAGGATCAGCCTTGCCATTTCCTCCTTGTGATCGAGCGCATACGCCCAGCCACGCAGCACGGCCCGCCGCATCGCGGCCACCCGCTCGGGGTGTTCGCGCACTTCCTTTTCGGTGGTGAACAGCATGTCACCGTACATGTCGATGCCGAAATTCACCGGATTGATGACATGGGTCTCCACACCTTGCTGGCGCAGGACATAGGGCTCGTTGGTGCTATAGGCATAGATGGCGTCGCTCTCGCCACGGGCAAGTACGGAAAAATCCTGGGTGAAGGGCTGACGGACGATGCCGCTGTCCAACACACCGGACTCGGCAAGCATGGCCAGAATGGCAAAACCTTCGGCGTCATTGCTGTACAAGCGCACACGCTTGCCGGCAAGATCCGACGGGCTGCGGATATTGGCCGACGCCAGGGTGAGCAGCACATTGGGCGAATGCTGAAAGATAGGCGCAATGATCCGCACCCCCAGCCCGCGCTCCTGATAAAGCAACAAGGAGGCATCGGCCACGCCGTATTCGGCTTCGCCCTCCAGCACCTGCAGGATGTTGTTCGTGGCTGGATCGCGTTCGCGCAGGACAACGCCCACGCCTTCCTCGGCGAAATAGCCCTTCTCAAGCGCGGCGTAGTAGCCCGCAAACTGGAACTGGTGCAGCCACTTGAGCTGCAGGGTGATCTGCCCCAAGGACGGAACCGCCTGCGCCCGGACAGACAGCGGGAGCACCAGCAGCACAAGGCAGAACAGAAAAAACCGCGAAACAACCCGGAGAAAGGGAAGCATCAGGACAGATCATCCTCCCCGACGACCCGGTTGCGTCCCTCGTGCTTGGCCTGATACAGCGCGCGGTCGGCACGGCGGATCAGACTTTCGGGTGTATCGTCATGGCGGATGCAGGCCACGCCCAAGGAGATGGTCAACTCGCCCAGATCCTTGCCGCTTTCCGCCAGCTTCAGGCGGCTGGCGGCAATGCGCGAACGCAGCTTCTCGGCCAGGGCCATACCACCGGTGTAAGTGGTCTGCGGCAGAATGACGGCAAACTCCTCCCCACCGAAGCGACAGACCAAATCCTGCCCCTTGACCTGGCTGAGCAGGGTGCGCGCGGTGAAACGCAGCACCTTGTCGCCGACCAGATGACCGTAGTTGTCGTTGATCTGCTTGAAATGGTCGATATCACCGATGATAAGCACCATCTTGGTGGCGTTTTTCAGCGCATCGTCCATCATCGTGGTAAGAAAATCCCCAAACGCACGACGGTTGGGCAGGCCGGTCAGGGCATCGGTCGTCGCCTCGCGACGGGCTTCTTCCAGCTCCTGGCGCAGTTTCTCGACTTCCTGGGTGGCCTGAGTGAAGCGCTGCTGGGTATCCACACTGGAACGCTGCATGCCGCGCGTCTCGGCAATCACCTCGTCGGTCAACTCGCGGATGAAGCGCGAATCGCTGGTGGTATCCAGCCGGCGGATGTAATTGCCCAGACTGCTGGCATAGGAAGCAAATTCGTTACCGGTTTGCAGCATCTGCAACATCATGCCGCGCAGGATGCGCTTGAGCTCGTCCTGTGCCGTTGCCAGCTCGTTCATCAGCCCCTGAAGCATGAATTCGTCGACCAACTGGCGCGCACGCGCCTCATTGAGCCCCTCCTCGCTTTCAAGAGCCGCGTCGAAGGCCCGGTCGAACGAAGGGCTACGACTCAGCGCCCGCTCGTAGAAAAGGACATAGTTGACCGGCGTAGGCGACAGGCCATGCTTGCCGAGCTCCTGCAGGACGACGCGCAAGAGGGACGAAGCCTCCTGCGCGGACTGGTTATATTCGAACATCGAAGAGTTCCGGTGACGCGTTCAGAGGTGTTCGAGCTGACCCAGCTCACGGTCGAGCAGGTCGGCATCGCCGATATTGAGCTCCAGCAGACGACGCAGGGCCGTCAGGCTATCCAGATCGATATTGACCCACTCGCAACCGACACCGCCGGGCGACACATGCCGCACCACGGTGTGCATGTCGATATGCGCGGATGAGCTCTCACCGCCGTTCAAACTCAGACTCACCCCCATCTCGTCATCGATATGCGGGTCACAGCCCTCCGGGCGGCGCAGCATGACGCCCTTGAGCGACACGTCGATTACGGCCGTCTCGAACGACTGTTCGGCCCAGGAAATCCGCGCCTGACCGAGGAAATGGATACGATGGAAACGACGCTCGTTTTCCCGCGACATGAGCCGAGCTCCGATGAGAGATTCACACATTCTCAAGTGTAACGATTTTCCGGGCAACCGCTGAACTTGTTATGACTCTCAAACGCAGATTATCGCCATGAGCCTCTACGGCAACAGGGGCCATCGCCTGGAACGCGGCATGAGCGATAATGCCTCCTTCACAAACGCCTCTGCCGGAACACCATGAGCCTTCCGCCCCTGGAACCCGCGCCCTTGCAGCGCGACTCACGCGGCATCCCGCTGTCCACACGCTATGACGATGTCTACCACTCAGCCGACGGCGGTCTGGCGCAGGCCCGGCATGTTTTCCTTGCCGGCAATGGTCTGCCGGAACGCTTCCGCGAACAGCGCAACTTCACCCTGATCGAAACCGGTTTCGGCGCCGGGCTCAACTTCCTGGCCACCTGGCAGTCCTGGCGCGAACACGCCCCCGCCGATGCACGCCTTTATTACTGCGCAGTGGAAAAACACCCCTTCACCGCCGACGATCTTCGCAGGCTGCACCTGGGCAGCCCCTTGTCCGCCCTTGCCGATGCGCTGTGCGCCCAATGGCCGGATCTGCTTCCCGGCACCCACCGCCTGCACCTGGAGAATGGCCGGGTCAGCCTCACCCTGATGTTCGGCGAGGCCGTCGATCAGCTAGCGCAACTCGACGCGCAGGCCGACGCCTTTTACCTGGACGGTTTCGCCCCGGCCAAGAACCCGGATATGTGGAACCCCGCCGTTTATGCCCAACTCGCCCGACGGGCCCGCCCCGGCGCCACACTGGCCAGCTACACCGCGGCAAGCGCGGTACGTCGGGGCTTGAACGAAGCCGGTTTCACCGTCGACACCCGCCCCGGTTTCGCCCGCAAGCGCGAGATGATTGTCGGCCGCTACAGCGCCGCACCGGTCCCCGACGACACGCCCGCCTGGTTCGCCCGCGCGCCCCGCGTGGCATCCGGGCGGGCCATAGTCCTGGGCGCAGGCATGGCGGGCGCCGCCGTAACCCACCGTCTGGCCGAACGCGGCTGGCATATCGATCTCATCGACCGCCACCCGGCCCCCGGTGGCGAAGCCTCCGGCAATCCGGCCGGCATCCTGCTGCCCGTGCTCAGCGCCGACTGGAACCCGCTCAGCCAGCTCGCCTGTGCAGGCTACGGTTACATGCGTCGTCTGCTGGCCCAGCTCCCCCCCCTGGACACGGAATGGTCCCCGGTTGGCGTCCTGCGCCTGGCGCGCAATCCACGGCATCGCGCACGCCAGCAGGCCATGCTCGAACGACTGCGCCTGCCAGAAGACTTCGTGCGCTGGGTCGAAACCGACGAAGCCGGCCGCCTGTGCGGCGCCCCGGTAGCCGAAGCCGGCTGGTGGTTTCCCGAAGGGGGGTATCTGCACCCGCCGGGGCTGTGCCGCAGCCTGCTCCAAGCCCACGCCGATCACATCCACACGCACTTCGGCCGTGAAGTCGCACACATTGAATACACCGACGACCACTGGCACGCACGGGACGCCAATGGGCAGTGCATCGCCCAGGCCCCGGTACTGATCCTCGCCAACGCCGCCGACGCCACACGCCTGCTTCCGGCCCACGGACTGCCCCTGCGCTCCATCCGCGGACAAATCAGCCTGCTGCCGGGGCGCCCCCTGTCCAGCGTGGTCTGCCGCGAAGGCTATATCATCCCCCCCCGCGAAAACCTGCACTGCGCCGGCGCCAGTTTCGACCTGCACGATGACACCCCCACCCCCACGGCAAGCGGCCACCAGGAAAACCTGGCGCGTGTCGAACGCCTGCTGCCGGGTTTTTGCACCTCCATCGTGCCCGAAGCCCTGAGCGGCCGGGTCAGCTTCCGTTGCGCCACCCCCGACCGCCTGCCCCTGATCGGCGCGCTCGTAAAGGAAGACGCGTTCCGCCACGACTTTGCCGAGCTCTATCACGGTCGCCCCTGGCAACCGTACAAGAGCGCGCAATACTGGCCCGGCCTGTACCTCAGCCTGGGCCACGGCGCTCGCGGCCTGGCCTGGAGCGCACTGTGCGCCGAAACCCTGGCCAGCGCAGTCAACGACGAACCCTCCCCCCTGCCCCGCCCACTCGCCCAGGCCCTGCACCCCGCCCGCTTCCTGCTGCGCGAGATGCGCCTGAAACCCGAACACCGCGTGGCGCCCCGCTTCGAAGCCAGTGAAGGCGAGTAAGCGCGGATTGTCCACGTTTCGATACACCAATCCGTCACTGAAAAATCACACACCCGTCACATGCCCAACCTAGGCTAGGTAGCCGCCAATCCCCATTGCAAAAACAAGGATTTCACATGCGTCTGCCTCACGCTCCGGCTCTTCTGGCCGCAACGATTGCCACCACACTGCTGCTCGCCGGCTGCGGTGGTGACGATGCGTCCACCCCCACCCCTACACCGACGCCCGCCCCCTCGCAGAAGGCGGGTTTTGCCATGACCGCCTATGTTCCGGTCAATGGCGTCGCTGAAATTGTCGCCGCCACGCCGGACGGCATGACGCTGGTCTACACCAACGCCGGCGCGGGTCAAATCGGCCTGCTCGACATCACCAACCCGGCCAGCCCGAAAGCCCTCATCAATGTGGATGTCACACGCAATGGCGTGGGCGAACCGACCTCTGTCGCCGTTTCTCCGGACGGAAAATACGCCGTGGTAGCCGTGCGACTGGGGGACAATCAATCCAATCCGGCGCGCGGCCAACTCCAGATTTATGACCTCAGCAACGTGAAAAACCCGCGCTGGGTCAAGGACATCACCATCGGCATCGGCCCGGACTCCGTGGCCCTGATCGGTGAGAAAACCACCCTGCGCGCCGTCGTGGCCATCGAAGACGAGGAAACCAACGAAGAGGGCGACGCCACCCTGGGCGGCCTCCGTCCCGGCAGCGTCGACGTGGTGGGCCTGGAAGACCTCTACGGCGAGAAATCCAGCGGTGTGAAGACCCTGGACCTGGTTTCCGCGCTGTCCGTCACCCCGAACATCAACTACCCCTTCGATCCGCAACCCGAGTTCGTCTCCATCAACCGTGCCACCGGCAAGGCCGCCGTTTCCCTGCAGGAAAACAATGCCCTGGCCCTGCTGGACCTGAGCAAGACCGACACACCGAAAATCGAGACGCTCTACTCCACCTCCGTCAGCGTGCGCAGCAGCAACGCCGACCTCAAGGCCGACAAGGAAATCGCACTGGTTTCCAGCATGCAGGGGCGCCGCGAAGCCGACGCCGTCGCCTGGGTGGGCAACGACCTGGTCGCCACCGCCAACGAAGGCGATACCGATCTGAAAACCTTCGGTGACGGCATCTACTCCGGCGGACGCGGTTTCAGCCTGTTCGACATGAAAGGCAGCGTGATTTTTGACTCTGGCGCTCAATCCGAAGCCAATGCCGTGATCTTCGGCCACTATCCGGATTCGCGTTCTGCCAAAAAGGGCATCGAAGTCGAAGGCGTCCTTAGCGCCAACTTCGGCGGCGCGAACTTCCTGTTCGCCGCCTCCGAGCGCGGCTCCTTCGTCGAGGTTTACCGTCTGGACGACAGCCGCAACCCAGTCTTCAAGCAACTCCTACCCACCGGCATGAGCCCGGAAGGGCTGGTGGCCGTGACCGGCCGCGCCGATGGCAAGAAGCTGCTCATCACCGCCAACGAAGGCGATGGCTCGCTCAATATCTTCCAGTTCCACGCCGATGGCCCGACACCGAATGCGCGCCAGCCGCAACTGGCCTCGACCGGCGCCAATCTGCCCTGGTCGGCGCTCTCCGGCCTGACAACCGACGGCAGCTATCTTTACAGCGTGCCGGACAACGCCTTCGCCAGCTCGCGCATCTTCCGCATCGACCCCGCGCAAGTCGCCCAGGGCCGCATGAGCGTCGACAAAGCCATTTTCATCCGGGACAGCGAAGGCAAGACCGTCTCCCTGGATCCGGAAGGCATCGCCTGGACCGGCAATGGCTTCTGGATTGCCTCTGAAGGCAAGACAGCCGATACCAACGAACTGGTACGCGTTTCGACAGATGGCCGCATCCAGGAACGGGTGAGCCTGCCCGCCGACATCCTGGCCCGTTTTGCCAAAGCCAGTACCAGCACCGGCTTTGAAGGCGTGACGGTGAGCCCCGACGGCCGCTTCCTGTACGTGGCCCTGCAGCGCGGCTTCGACACCAGCAAGCCTTACGCCGCCATCCTGCGCTACGACACCCAGACCGGAGACTGGATTTCCAGCGACTACCCGCTGGATCAGCACAGCCAAGACCCGGCCAGCTACTGGACCGGTCTGTCCGATCTGACCCTGCTCAACGACGGGCGTCTGCTGGTGCTTGAGCGCGACAAGGGCGGCGGCGAGAACGGCGCGGCCACCGCCGAAATCAAGCGTGTCTACAGCGTCTATCCTGCCGACATGGTCGATGGCGGCCTGCTCACCAAGACCCTGGTGAAGGATATGCGCAAGGACGCCGGCTTCCTGCAGGAAAAAGCCGAAGGCATGACCGTATTCGCCAACGAGCTGTGGGTCGTCAACGACAACGATGGCGCGGGCTGGACCCATATGGTCAACCTCGGGCGCCTCTGAGGGGGCGGCTTAAAAAAGAAGGTGTTGCGAACAATTCAGCGCCGGACGAAGGATTCCCAGCTCCCCGCTTGGAAGCGCCATGGACGGGGTTGTGGAGACCGGGTGAAAGGGCCATGGAGGGCCCTTTCAGTCCCGCTACAACAGGATGTTGTGTCGGAACGGCCCAGTCCATGGCGGTCCCAAGGGGGCCCTTTCCTACGCCCACGCTTGTCCAACAATTCAGCGCCGGACGAAGGATTCCCAGATCCCCCTTGGAGGCGCCATGGACGGGGTTGCGGAGACCGGGTGAAAGGGCCAGGGATGGCCCTTTCAGTCCCGCCGCGACAGGATGTCGCGTCGGGACGGCCCGGTCGGAGCGGCCCCGGCCAGGGCTTGCCCGAAGGGCGCCTCCGTGGGGGTGCCTTTTCTTTGGTACCTTTCTTTGGGCAAGCAAAGAAAGGTACTCGCCCGCGCGCGATGCAGGCCGTTCGAAGTGCGTCGCTTGAAGCGGGCGAAACAGCGCGCAAGCCTGTCCGCTTGCTTTTAGCAGCCAGTTGAAGCCCCTATGAAGAAGCGCTGAACCCCTTTTTCGCCCGCCATGAGGCTTGGCCTTTCAAACAAGCGCCAACGCAAGCGGGCGAGTCACTTTTCTTGCTTGTGCAAGAAAAGTAACCAAAAGAACACACCCCCACGGGACCGCCCTTCGGGCAAGCCCTGGCCTGACCTGCTCCAGCCGGGCCGCTCCGAC
>JAQVHL010000064.1 GCA_028696185.1 Halothiobacillaceae bacterium | reverse complement strand
GGATCTGGGAATCCTTCATCCGGCGCTGAATTGTTGGACGAGCGTGGACGGATGGAAGGGCCCCCTTGGGACCGCCGTGGACTGGCCTGTGGAAGCCGGGTAAATGGGCCATGGATGGCCCATTTAGCTCCGCCGCGACAGGATGTCGCGTCGGAGCGGCCCGGCTGGAGCAGGTCAGGCCAGGGCTTGCCCGAAGGGCGGTCCCGTGGGGGTGTGTTCTTTTGGTTACTTTTCTTGCACAAGCAAGAAAAGTGACTCGCCCGCTTGCACTGGCGCCTGTTTGAAAGGCCAAGCCTCATGGCGGGCGAAAAAGGGCTGCAACGGTTCCTGAAAGCGGCTTTAACCGGCGCCTGAACGACTTGATCTTTCGCAAGCGGACAGGCTTGCGCGCTGTTTCGCCCGCCTCAAGCTGCGCACTTCGAACGGCCCGCATCGCGCGCGGGCGAGTACCTTTCTTTGCTTGCCCAAAGAAAGGTACCAAAGAAAGGGCCCCCCCACGGAGGCGCCCTTCGGGCAAGCCCTGGCCGGGGCCGCTCCGACCGGGCCGTCCCGACACAACATCCTGTTGTGGCGGGACTGAAAGGGCCATCCATGGCCCTTTCACCCGGTCTCCACAACCCCGTCCATGGCGTCTCCAAGGGGGATTTGGGAATCCTTCGTCCGGCGCTGAATTGTTGGACGAGCGTGGACGGATGGAAGGGCCCCCTTGGGACCGTCATGGACTGGCCTGTGGAAGCCGGGTAAATGGGCCAGGGATGGCCCATTTAGCTCCGCCGCGACAGGATGTCGCGTCGGAGCGGCCCGGCTGGAGCAGGTCAGGCCAGGGCTTGCCCGAAGGGCGGTCCCGTGGGGGTGTGTTCTTTGGGTCACTTTTCTTGCACAAGCAAGAAAAGTGACTCGCCCGCTTTCGCTGGCGCCTGTTTGAAAGACTAAGCCTCATGGCGGGCGAAAAAGGGCTGCAACGGTTCTTGAAAGCGGCTTTAACCGGCGCCTGGACGACTTGATCTTTCGCAAGCGGACAGGCTTGCGCGCTGTTTCGCCCGCCTCAAGCGGCGCACTTCGAACGACTTGACTCGACGGTGTATCATGAAAAGCCGCCGTCGCATGACGGCCCCCCCCCCGCTCGCGCACTTCCCGCTGGCTGCAACTTGATTGAGCCACCAAGGCACTCGCAGAGCCGCATTCGACGGTCAGGGAACCATGAATCCAGCCTTTGATGTCGATCTGATGACGCGCATGAGCCGATCCTTTCCTGGTGCGTGCTTTATCCTCCGGCGCAGGGAGGGCGGCGTGGACACCCTGCCTTTTGCTTCGGAAGGCTTGATGGATCTCAGCGGCCTGCGTCCTGAGCAGCTCGGCGAGGATGCCCGCCCCTTGCTGGCGCGTATCCACCCGCATGATCGTGCCCCCTTCCTCGCCGCTGCTGACGCGTCTGCCCGAACCCTGTCTTCCTGGCAGGGGGAGTACCGCCTCGTTCATCCGGAGAAAGGGGAGCGCTGGATCGAGTGGCGGGCGACCCCTGAAGCCGAGCCCGATGGGGTGGTCTGGACCGGTTTCCTGCACGACATCAGCGAGCGCAGGCAAAGAGAAGAAACCTGGCGCCGAATGGCCGAAACCCAGGAGCCTTTGCTGCGCGCCCTGGGCGATGTCGGCATCCAGCAGATGGTGATCGAGGAAGGGCGCATCGTTCATGTCGGCAACCGTGCTCTGGCCCACGAATTTGGTTTTACCGACGAGCAGATCGACGCCCATCCGCCACTGGAGTCCATCCTCCACCCCGATGATCGGGAGCGTGTGCTGGATTATCACCGTCGACGTCTGGCCGGTGAGCCGGTGCCCGACAACTATGAACTGGCCCTGATGACGCAGGCGGGTGAGCGGCGTGATTTCGAGGTGAGCATCGCGCGGGTTCCCGGTAGCCAGCCGCCCCGTCTGGTTTCCATTGCACGTGAAATCTCCCGGCGTAAAAGGATGGAGGCCACGCTCGTCGCCCGCGAGCGCGAGTTGCGTGCCCTGGCGGATTCTTCTCCGGGCATGATGGGCAGTTTTCATCGCCGTCCGGAGGGCACGTTTTGTATGCCCTACGTGTCGCCGAATATCATCGATCTGTTCGGCCTGCGTCCCGATGAGGTCGTCGACGACGCCACCCCCTTGCTGGCCTTGACCCACCCGGACGACGCGCAACGGGTGGCCGATTCCATCGCCGAATCGGCGCGCGCCATGACGCCCTGGCGCTGCGAGTACCGGATTTTTCACCCCGTCCGTGGCGAGCGCTGGATGGAGGGGCACAGCAATCCGATGCCTCACCCGGACGGTGGCGTGATCTGGTACGGCTATGTGCACGACATCACCGACCGCAAGCAGGCCGAGCAGGAGCTCAAGACGGCGCTGGAATTCACCGAGGGCGTCATCAACGCCATGCCGGACCTTCTCTTCGAGGTGGATAGGGATGGGCGTTACCTGAATGCCTGGGCGGGCGATGCCAACCTGCTCGCCCTGCCCAGAGCCACCCTGCTGGGCCGGACCGTGCATGAAGTCTTGTCGCCCGAAAACGCGGCTGCCGCCATGAGGGCAATTCAACGGGCGGACGAGCAGGGGCATGCCCAGGGTGAAGATATCTGCATCGAGCTTCCGCAGGGTAAGGCCTGGTTTGCCCACACGCTGGCCAAGAAGCCGGGCGGTTTGCGGGATCGTCCCACTTTCCTCGTGCTCTCGCGCGACATCACCGAGCGCAAGCAGGCCGAGCAGCGGCTTCAGGACGCCCTGGAATTCACCCAAGGGGTGATCAATGCGATTCCAGACCTGCTCTTCGAGCTGAACGGCGAGGGGCGTTACCTGAATATCTGGACTCACACCCCGGAACGCCTGGCAGCGCAAAGACAGGCCTTGCTGGGCCATACCGTCGGCGAGATGCTGCCGTCCGAGGCAGCCGCAACGGTCATGGACGCCCTGAGTGAGGCGCAGAACCATGGCCTGAGCTTTGGCAAGCGGATCCGTCTCGACCTGCCTCAGGGGACGGCCTGGTTTGAGCTGTCGGTATCCCGGCGTCCGGGCGGCAGGCCGGAGGAGCTGCGCTTTCTGGTGCTCTCGCGCGATGTGAGCGAGCGCCTCCAGGCCGAAGAACAGATTCGCCGCATGAACACCCAGCTGGAGCAGCGCGTGCAGGAGCGCACGGCGCAGCTGGAAGCCGCCAACCGAGAGCTCCAGCAGAACGAACGGGCCTTGCGGGCCAGTGAGCGGACCTATCGCACCCTGGCAGAAAACCTGCCCGACAACCTTGCCCGCTACGATAGCCAGTGTCGCATTACCTACCTGAACCCGGTCCTGGAGAAAGCGGGCGGTTTCAGATTGGCCGATGTTTTGGGAAAAACCCCTCTGGAAAGCTGGCCCGGCCCCATTTTTGAAGCGCTTCAGCGTTGCCTGCAAGCCGTGATTGCGAGCGGCCAGCCCGACCAGATCGAATTTGAGTTGCCGGATGCCAACCCGCAGCGGGAGCCGCGTCATCATCAGGTGACGGTCGTCGCTGAGCGGGACGAGCGCGAGCGCATCATCGGCGCGCTGGCCATCGGCCGGGACATCACGGCGATGGTTCAGGCCGAACGTCGTCTGGCCGAGTCCCACACCCGCCTGCGCGAACTGCTGGCCCAGCGCGAATCCGACCGCGACGAGGAACGGCGGCGTATCGCCCGCGAGCTGCACGACGAACTGGGGCAGGTTCTGACCTCGCTAAAGCTGGGCCTCTCCACCCTTGTCATGCAGTTTGGGGGCGAGCTTCCGGCCCTGAACGAGCGCATGCAATCCTTACTCGCCCTGACGGACAGAAGCATTCAGACCGTCCGCAGCGTAGCCACCCGCCTGCGCCCGGCCCTGCTCGACATGGGGGTGATTCCCGCCCTGCAATGGCTGGCCGGCGAATTCGAGCGCCACAGCGGGATCGCCTGCCATTTGAACCTTCCCGAGCACTTGAATCACATGGGGGAAGCGCGTGCTACGGCCTTGTTCCGCATCGCCCAGGAGGCACTCACCAATATTGCCCGTCATGCCGACGCCACGCGGGTCGATTTTGATCTGAAGGATGTTCCCGATGGCGCCTGGTATCTTGAAATACGCGATGACGGTAAGGGTTTTGATGCCGGAACCTGGCCAAAGCAGTGTTTCGGTCTGATCGGCATGCGGGAGCGCGCCGACAGCGTCGGTGGCCAGCTGAGCATCGACAGCACGCCCGGCGGTGGTACCCGGATCGGTATCCACATCCCTAGACCGGACGTTACGTGAGGTATGTCTTGATCGATGGGTGGAAAGCGGTTTTCAGCAGTCCGGCATAGCCCGGATGCGGGGCGCGTGGATGGCGATCATCCTGGCACTCGCTTTGGGCTAGGGAAATCCTTACGCGGGAATCAGCTTGTGCTGATACAAGCGGGCAGGGCAATTCTCATACACTCCTCCAAGTAATTTTCCCCCACTGGAGCGGGCGCACATGCTTGGTTGTGAAGCATTTTCTTGCCCCGAGCCGGCTTTTTCCGGCACGGCACAGCAATCGGCAAATGCGGAATGCCGCCCCATGGTCGGCGCACTTCCTGGCGTGCTGTTCACGTTTGAGCGTCATGACGATCGACGCTTTGCGATGCCCTATGTTACGGAAAAACTGTTCGATATCACCGGCCTGCGGCCCGAGGAGGTCATCTGTGATGCGGCCCCGCTGTTGATCCGCATGCATCCGGAGGATGTCGTTCCTTTCCTTGAGTCCGCCGAGGTGTCGGCGCAGACCGGCCAGCCCTGGCGTAGTGAGTTGCGCATCAATCATCCCGACAAGGGCGAGGTATGGATCGAGTGGCTGGCGGGGCCCGTGTCGGCGCGCGATAGCGTGTGTTGGCAGGGCTTCATGCAGGAGATTGGCGAACGCAAGCGAAGGGAGGCGGAGCTAGGGGCCACGGCCGAGATCCAGGCAGGCCTGTTACGCGCCTTGAGTGATGTGGGCTTGCAGCAGATGGTGATCGAAAACGGCCGGATCATCCATGTCGGCAACCGCACGCTGGCCCGCGAACTCGGGTTCACCGATGCCATGATTGACGCCTGCCCCCCCCTGGCGCAGATCATTCATCCGGATGACCGCGCACGGGTGCTGGACTACCACCGCCGTCGCTTGGCGGGCGAGTCTGTACCTAGTACCTATGAGCTTGGTTTGCGCAGCTTATCGGGGGAGCGACGGGAGTTCGAAGTCAGTGTGGCTGTCGTTCCGGACAGTGACCCGTTGCGCATTGTCTCTGTCGCCTGGGAGATTACCGAGCGCAAAGCCGCCCAGCAACGCATGGCGCTGCTCGAACGCGCCATCGACGCCTCCATCGATGCCTTTTTTCTTGTCGATAGAAAGGCCCGTTTCCGTTATGTCAATGCCACGGCCTGTCGCACCCTGGGCTACACGCGCGAGGAACTGCTGGGCATGACGGTGCTGGACATTGATCCTGATATCAGTCCCGATGCGCTTGAGGACATGATTCAAAACGCGTTTTCCGGAGGCGTTTTTTTCGGCGAGTTGCCGATCATGGAGCGTCGTCACCGGACCAAGGCTGGGCACATCTTCCCGGTGCAACTGAGCACCTCTCTGGTCGAGTTCCAGGGCGAGCATTTCAGTTTGGTGAGCGCTCGCGACATCACGGAGCGTAAGCGTATGGAGGATACGCTCTGGGAAAGCCATACCCTGACCCAGGCTATCCTCGAAAGCTCGCCGGGGGTCATCGTTTTTGCATTGGATCGCAACTACTGTTACCTCGCCTTCAACAGGCTTCATCGGGAAGCGATGCAGACCCTTTGGGGGAGCGATATCGAAATTGGTATGTCCATGCTCGATGTCATCGGTAACCACCCCGACCGGGAGAAAGCACGACAGGGGTTTGACCGCGCGATTAGTGGCGAATCCTTCGTCACCGAAGAGAGCTACGGCGACGCCACCCATGTGAGGATGCACTGGCAAACCTTCTGGTCACCGATACGCGCCCCGGGCGGCAATGTGACCGGTCTCACCTGTTTTGTGCTGAATATCACCGCGCGACAGCAAGCCGAAGAAAATGTCCGTGCGCTCAATGCGAGGCTGACGGCGACCTTGGGCGCCATTCCCGACCTGATGTTCGAGGTGGATCGCGACGGCGTCTACCTTGATGTCTGGGCCGCGCGCCCCGAACTGCTTTCCATGCCCAAAGAGCGTCTGATCGGACGCACACTCGACGAAGTCTTGCCAGCAGAAGCCGCGTGTCTGGCCATGGATGCCCTGCGTGAAGCAAACCGCGATGGCGTCGCGCACGGCAAGGTCATTCCGCTTCGCCTGGACACCGAAACACGCTGGTTCGAACACTCTCTGGCCAAAAAACCGGGGATCAACGGTGCGGATGCAACCTTCATCGTGCTCTCTCGTGACATCACTGAGCGAAAGCGGATGGAAGATGCCTTGCGCGAGCGTGAGCAGGAATTGCGCACTCTGGCGGAAAATCTCCCTGATGTCATTGTCCGTTACGATCAGGATTGTCGGCGTACCTACATCAGCCCGATCTACGAGCAGTTTGCCGGTCGCTCCATCGAAACCCTGATCGGGAAAACACCCGCCGAGGAATGGGCTTTGCCGGATGGCGGCGCGGGAGGTGCGGCCTTCCAGGCCCATCTGCTGCACGTATTGGCTACAGGCAAGCCCGGAACTTACGAGCTCGCCTGGGTCGATGCCAACCGTCAACGTATGCTCATGGAGTTGCGCAGCATTCCCGAGTTCGACTCGGAGGGCCAGGCTATCGGTGTCCTGACCATTGCTCGGGATTTCAGTATCCAGCGCGAGATGGAAGATAGGCTATGCATGGCGGCCAGCGTGTTCCAGGCCGCCCGCGAGGGCATCGTCATTACCGACCCGAAAGGGCATATCCTCGACGTCAATCCTTCCTTCACCCGCATCACCGGCTTCAGCCGTGAACAAGCGCTGGGGCAGCGTCCTGCCATGCTTTCCTCCGGTTTGCAGAATCGAGCCTTCTACAAGTCCATGTGGTCCACCCTGGGCGCAACCGACGCATGGACGGGCGAGCTGATAAACCGGCGCATGGACGGCGAGCTTTACACCGAACACCTGGACATCGTAGCCGTTCGCGATGGGGCTGGACAGTTGAAGCACTATATCGGCATTTTTTCCGATGTGACCCAACTCCGACAGCATGAACAGCACCTTCGGCATATCGCTCACCATGACCCCCTGACCGGCCTGCCGAATCGCCTGCTCTTGCACGACCGGCTGACTCAGGGCGTTGCCATCGCGCATCGCGAAAAACGGATGCTGGCGGTCCTGCTCATCGATCTGGATAGCTTCAAACCGATCAATGACAACTACGGTCATGCCGCCGGTGACCGGGTGTTGAGCGAAATCGCGCGCAGAATGACCCACACCGTGCGGGCGGTGGATACGGTTGCTCGTTTGGGAGGGGACGAATTTGTCGTGTTGCTCTCCGGTTTGTCGGATGCGCGTGAGTGCGAATCCATCAGCCGCCGGTTGCTTGATGCCATTGCCCGGCCGGTAGTGCTGGATGAGCACACCCTGAACCTGTCCGCTTTCATCGGCATCAGCCTCTTTCCGAGCGATGGTGACGACCCGGATATCTTGCTGCGCTATGCCGACCAGGCGATGTACTCCACCAAGGCCGCAGGACGCAATCAGTGCGTTTTCCACGGCGAGGACACGCGGGAAAACAGCCGCCTCGATGGGCAGCTAATTCATGACTTGCGCGAGGCGCTGGAATACGACCAGATCAGTGTGCACTACCAGCCCATCGTGGATATCGCCACCGGGCGCGTGGTCAAGGCCGAGGCTCTGGCACGCTGGACACACCCGGTGCGTGGAGAGGTATCGCCAGGGGTTTTCATTCCTGTTGCCGAGAGTACGGGGCTGATTCACGCCATTGGTGATCGTATCTTCGCCCATGCCGCGCGTGTGGCTCACGAATGGAATAGCCGGGTGGAAAACACGTCGGGGGAGCCCTTGCGTATCAGCATCAACCGATCCCCGCGCCAGTTTTTCAACCGGGAGGGAGTGCATGGCTGGGTGAATCACCTGAACGAACAGGCGATCTCCGGCGAACATCTGACCATCGAAATTACCGAGGGACTGCTTCTGGACGACCAGCCCGATGTCATCAAACAACTCGACCAGCTTCGCGGGCTGGGTATGAAGGTGGCCCTGGACGATTTCGGTACCGGCTATTCGGCCCTGTCCTATCTGAAAAAATTCGAAATCGATATTCTCAAGATCGACCGCTCGTTCATCCGCGACATCGCCGAGGATCCGAGTGATCGAGCCATCGTCGAATCCATCATCCTCATGGCCAAGCGCCTGGGTATCAAGCTCGTTGCCGAGGGCGTGGAAACGCGCGAACAGGCTGATCTTCTGGCGGCTGCCGGTTGCGACATGGCGCAAGGATATTTCTTTGCGCGGCCCCTGCCTGAAGCGGCGTTCATGGCGTTCGTTCTGAAGAATGGAGCTGAGGGCGGGGAATCCACTCGTGAACCCGCCTGAGATCTTTGTGAATGTTTTTTTAAAGAATGAGGCGTCAAGGGGTAGGGATTTTCCTGCTCCATTTTCTGTTTGGCTGATTTTAAATCGGGGTTTCCCGATGGTGCCGCGCGGCTGGAGCTTGTAGGATCACTAATAAGAGCGTGTTGTGGATAGGGTGTTGGGGCCGAAGTCCTTGCCATAGCGATGAAAGGGTTTTTTCTTTACCCAGGTAAAGCGAAAGCCCGCTGGACGTTATGTCAGGCAATCATTGCTTGAGACAAGCCCTGTCGGCGGGGCGGTGTCTCAACGGCTTTTTGCACAGCGTCGTGCTTCTGATGAAACTTGACGATGGACCGTCAGTATTACGTCCAACGCTGGATTCTGGCGCACGGTGGTGCGTCATTTCGGGCAATCAGGTAAAAAAGGAGCCGTTTCATGCGTCTCAAAACCCGTGTTCTTATCATTGTCGCCGCTTCCCTTCTCAGCCTCCTTGCCATGGGGTTTTTTGGACTCTACAGCATGCGCCAGGGCATGCTCGAAGAGCGGCGCGCGCAGATCACCCAGCTTCTGATCTTCGCTGAAGCGCAGCTGAATCATTTCCATTCGCTTGAAATGGCCGGCAAGATGAGTCGTGCCGAGGCGCAGCAACGGGCCAAGGAGGCGCTTGGAGCGCAGCGGCATGAGAACGATTATTTTTTTGTGCGTAGTCTCAATGACGAGTATTTCGTCATGCATCCGATTCCCAGTCGCTTGGGCAAGGCGGATAACGGAGGAATCCTTCCCGATGGGCGAACAACCGTTCAAGCGTACTGGGATGCGCTTTCTGCCAGCAAAAGCAATATCGCCTTCCTTGAGTTGAGTGCTCCGAAGCCTGGAGATGCGGATAAGTCCAAGCGCTATCCAAAGCTTAACGGTGTGCTAAAGTTCGAGCCTTGGGGGGTGGATGCCCGGCATTGGCTTTTACGTCGATGACATCAATGCGCGTTTCTGGAAGCAGTCCAGTGTGTTCCTGAGCGTGGCTGTCCTGTTGTTTGCCCTGTCGGCGGTGCTGGTTTTCCGCATGCGTTCGAGCATCCTGAGTCAGCTTGGCGGTGAACCGCAAGAAGCGGCCTACTGCATGAAGATGATTGCAAATGGGAACCTGGGGGTGACCATCCCGTTGCAGGAGGGGGATGACAGCAGCCTGATGGCTTCTCTTAAATTGATGCAAATGAAATTGAATAATCTGACTACGTCCATTCACGATAGCGCCGGCGCACTCAAGGAGCAGGTAGGGCGGTTTGAAGCGCTTAGTCAAAGCTACGTCCAGGAACCCACGGACGCCAGCCTTGGTGAGTTGCAGAACGTCATCAAACGGTTGGGTAAGACGGTTGAAATCCTGCAAAAATCCATCGCCCGCCTTAAACTCTGATAGGCATCCGGAACAAGGGTTTCGGTCGCTGCATATGTCTTAGTGCGAATGGCTCAGGCCGTTGATGAATCGTTTTCAACGGCCTGTTAATAGGCGAGGTGCCAGAAATGGAAATGTTGCGAATTACGGCCAAGGGGGAAGAGGAGCTCAAGCATCGTACCTACAGGCTTGATTCAAGGAAACGCAGTCTTTTGATTTTGTTGGTAAAGCCGCGTCCTATCGCTGATCTGCAGCAAAAAACGGTGCTTCCTGCCGGTGATTTTTATAGTGAAATCGGTGCCCTTATCGATCAGGGCTTCGTTATTTCAGGGGATGCTTCCCGTCCAGCAGCCGCGTCCACGCCTTCTCGGGACGGACGTTCCGCTTTGGCGACCGAAAGTACAGTACATTCATCGCATTCTGCTGGAAATGTCGATCAGGTCTTGAGTCCCGATGATATCCATATTGAGGACGGTATCATTCTTTCGGAGGCCAAGTTCCTGTTGACGGATTATTGTGTGGACTGTTTCGGAACAAGCTCTGAAGTTTTTCTGGAAGAGATCCGCGCTTGCCACAATGTCGCCGCGTTCAGGGCGTGTTTCAGTCGGATTGTCATGCAATCGGCACAACATTGCCCGGCCAGTGCCTATCGCTTGAGGGAGCTGGCTATTGAGATCAACGGGACGGCCTGACTCGGCGTTTACCGAACGAAGGTTTTCTGGACAATTCAGCGCCGGACGAAGGATTCCCAGGTCCCCCCTTGGAGGCGCCATGGACGGGGTTGTGGAGACCGGGTGAAAGGGCCATGGAGGGCCCTTTCAGTCCCGCCGCGACAGGATGTCGCGCATCCTGTTCCGCACCCTTGGGGCATCCATGCTCCAAGCTCTGACGGGTGCGGCGCTCGAATTTGGGACGGCCCGGTCGGAGCGGCCCCGGCCATGGCTTGCCCGCGCGCGATGCAGGCCGTTCGAAGCGTGCCGCTTAAGGCGGGCGAAACAGCGCGCAAGCCTGTCCGCTTGCTTTTAGCAGCCAGTTGAACCCCCTATGAAGAAGCGCTGAACCCCTTTTTCGCCCGCCATGAGGCTAAGCCCTTAGAACAGGCGCCAGTGCAAGCGGGCGAGTCACTTTTCTTGCTTGTGCAAGAAAAGTAACCAAAAGAACACACCCCCACGGGACCGCCCTTCGGGCAAGCCCTGGCCTGACCTGCTCCAGCCGGGCCGCTCCGACGCGACATCCTGTCGCGGCGGAGCTAAATGGGCCATGGAGGGCCCTTTCAGTCCCGCCACAACAGGATGTTGTGCATCCTGTTCTCGCACCCTTGGGGCATCCATGCCCCAAGCCCTGACGGGTGCGGCGCTCGAATTCGGGACGGCTCGGTCGGAGTGGCCCCGGCCAGGGCTTGCCCGAAGGGCGCCTCCGTGGGGGTGCCTTTTCTTTGGTACCTTTCTTTGGGCAAGCAAAGAAAGGTACTCGCCCGCGCGCGATGCAGACCGTTCGACGTGCGCCGCTTGAGGCGGGCGAAACAGCGCGCAAGCCTGTCCACTTGCGAAAGATCAAGTCGTTCAGGCGCCGGTTAAAGCCACTTTCAATAACCCTTGGAGCCCTTTTTCGCCCGCCATGAGGCTTGACCTTTCAAACGGGCGCCAGCGCAAGCGGGCGAGTCACTTTTCTTGCTTGTGCAAGAAAAGTAACCAAAAGAACACACCCCCACGGGACCGCCCTTCGGGCAAGCCCTGGCCTGACCTGCTCCAGCCGGGCCGTCCCAACGCGACGTCCTGTCGCGCTGGGACTAAATGGGCCCTCCATGGCTCATTTACCCGGCTTCCACAGGCCAGTCCACGGCGGTCCCAAGGGGGCCCTTCCCTACGCCCACGCTCGTTCAGCCGCTTTATTCGGCGACCGAGCTAGACCGGGAGGCCCTTCCCTACGCCCACGCTCGTCCAACAATTCAGCGCCGGACGAAGGATTCCCGGGTCCCCCTTGGAGGCGCCATGGCCGGGGTTGTGGAGACCGGGTGAAAGGGCCATGGAGGGCCCTTTCAGTCCCAGCGCGACAGGACGTCGCGTTGGGACGGCCCGGTCGGAGCGGCCCCGGCCATGGCTTGCCCGAAGGGCGCCTCCGTGGGGGTGCCTTTTCTTTGGTACCTTTCTTTGGGCAAGCAAAGAAAGGTACTCGCCCGCGTGCGATGCGGGCCGTTCGAAGTGCGCCGCTTGAGGCGGGCGAAACAGTGCGCAAGCCTGTCCTGATCGCTTTCTGAAAAACGCATCCTTGATTTTTTCAGCCTGTCCGCTTGCCAAAGATCAAGTCGTTCAGGCGCCGGTTAAAGCCGCTTTCAATAACCGTTGGAGCCCTTTTTCGCCCGCCATGAGGCTAAGCCTTTCAAACAGGCGCCAACGCAAGCGGGCGAGTCACTTTTCTTGCTTGTGCAAGAAAAGTAACCAAAAGAACACACCCCCACGGGACC
>JAQVHL010000063.1 GCA_028696185.1 Halothiobacillaceae bacterium | reverse complement strand
TGGGTTACTTTTCTTGCACAAGCAAGAAAAGTGACTCGCCCGCTTGCGTTGGCGCCTGTTTGAAGGGCTTAGCCTCATGGCGGGCGAAAAAGGGCTCCAACGGTTATTGAAAGCGACTTTAACCGGCTGCTGAACGACTTGATCTTTCGCAAGCGGACAGGCTGAAAAATCAAGAACATGTTTTCAAAAACCGGCAGGACAGGCTTGCGCACTGTTTCGCCCGCCTCAAGCGGCGCACTTCGAACGGCCCGCATCGCGCGCGGGCGAGTACCTTTCTTTGCTTGCCCAAAGAAAGGTACCAAAGAAAGGGCACCCCCACGGAGGCGCCCTTCGGGCAAGCCCTGGCCGGGGCCGCTCCGACCGGGCCGTCCCGACACAACATCCTGTTGTGGCGGGACTGAAAGGGCCCTCCATGGCCCTTTCACCCGGTCTCCGCAACCCCGCCCATGGCGCCTCCAAGGGGGGACTTGCCCCTCACTGGACGCTACAGTGTCCAACAAACCTTCGTTTTATGAACACCCTCGCCATGAAGCAAAAAAATCAATCCGTTGCGATACGCCCCATCAGCGCAAAACTTTTGACGAAAGGCCCCGCCATGCGCGGATCTTTAATCATGGCGGCGAAATCGCCCTTCATGAACTTCAGCTTGCCCATGGCGAAGGCCGTGCCCAGACCGGCCATGCCGATCCCCTCCTGCGCCCACTTCGCCCAGTTATCCGGTGTGGCACGCATGTCCCAGTCGGCCGGCGAGCCGTCGTAATCACCCGCACGAACGCAGGCGCCCTTTTCGACCACAAACACCCCGCGCGGCTGATCCTCGTCCTTGAAGCCGCAGGCAATGATGGAATTGAAGCCAATTTCTTCCAGACGACCGCGAACTTCAGGGTCCGCATTCCAGGCTTCCTTGAGGGCATTCATCCATTCGGCGGAAAACAGTGCAGCCATCGTGGCTTTCTCCTTCATGAAGATTTGTCCCGATACGAGGTTCACCCCGTTGCCAGCGATCCTCCGCCGGCCGGATCATTCTTGCGCAGAAACCCGTCTCGCAACGCGCTGAATTTCTTTATGCCAACCCATTGAAACATTTATCGGAAAAGCGGCATTCGCTCTCAGCAGCGCTTCAGACGCACCGCATCTTCAGAATAGGGCGCTTGATCCTTCAGCCCCTCGAACAGGGCGTCAATGACACCCCGCATCCAGTCGGGCAACTGCGGGTGCAGGCTGTAGTGAATCCATATCCCCTGCCGGCGGTCATGCACAAGCCCCGCCTCGCGCATGACGGCCAGATGGCGGGATACCCGCGGCTGGGCAATTTCCAGCGCGCGGATCAGTTCACAGACGCACAACTCACCTTCACGGGCAAGCAGCATGAGGCAGCGCAGGCGGGTCGGTTCGGCCACGGCGGCAAGCAGGGCCTGGACATCGAAAGTAGCTTGGGTCATCGGCAAGGCTGTCTGACATTGAAATGGGCTGGTTGAGGATATACGAAGCCGCGCTTTCGGCCCACACTCTCGCGGGCAGAGAGGCGCCTTGTCCCTGTTCACAAGCACGCACCACGGCGCATCTGGGCAGGCAAACCCTCCTCAAAACGCACCGACCTGAGCACACTGACACCCGACATCCTGGCCAGCACGCTGCCGAACCACATCCCGTTGTTCGATCTGGAGCTTGATCCGCCGGCGCTTTGGGATAATCGGCGCATGAGAGCTGGACTTCCGGGAAGCTTTAGACGCCCTCAACTCAACATGCCCTTGAGATCCTTGAGCATCAGTAACAGATGGTACGGATCGGTCGGGCTGGGCTCGAATTCCCATGATTCGTACCACTGCCACGCCGCATCGTCCTTGGCATGTACCAGCAGGCCACGAATGCCGGCGATGTCGGCGGCCTGTGCGATGCGCAATAGCGCATCCTTGAGCAAGGCCTGGCCCAGGCCTTTGCGCTGATGCCCCTTGTCTACCGCGAGCCGGGCCTCTCTGAGTTTGCACCGCACAATTTCGTGCGGTTTCAGCCGGCCCTGCCCCATTGATCGGGAGCGTGAACAGCGTCCAGGGCCTGGGTTATGCTGCGTGGGTTTCAGCCTTGGAGACGATCGTCGTGGATACTGCCTGGCCGCTGCTGCTGGCACTGGCCTTCCTGCTTGGATTGATGCTGGGCCTGACAGCCGCCGCCACCCGTTACTGTACCCTGGGTGCGGTCGCGGACTGGGCGACGCTGGGTGAAACCACCCGCTTGCGCGCCTGGGTCGTGTCGATGGGCATCGCCCTGCTCGGGGTGGCACTGCTGGAAGTGGCGGGACTGATCGACCTGGATCAGACCCGCGTCGGCTACCGCGACGCGCCGCTGGCCTGGGGACGTCATGTACTGGGCGGGCTGGCCTTCGGCATCGGTATGGTACTCGCCGGAGGCTGCACGACACGGGCACTGGTGAGTCTGGGCGGGGGCAATCTGCGCGGCCTGTATGTCTACACGCTGGTCGGCCTGACCGCTGCGGCTCTGCTCTACTGGCCCCCCCTGCACACGGCCGTAGACAGCTTCGGCCGCGCGACCGCGCTCGACCTGCCTTCCGGGCGACAGGATCTGGGGCACGTGCTCGCCCCTTTCGGTCTGGACGCCTCTTATGTACGTCTGGCGCTGGCTTTGCTGCTGGGCGGCCTGATCGGCGGGTGGGTCGTCCGCGCCGCCGGCCGTTCCCGGCGCCGTGGATGGCGGGAAATTGCAGGCGGGGTACTGATCGGGGGGCTGGTAACCGGTGCCTGGTGGCTGACCGGCAGCGACTGGGGAGGGGCCGCGATGGAAGCCCAACGTTATGCACAAACCGTCCCGCCCGGACTCGGCACGCAATCCTTCACCTTCGTCGGCCCGGCGGCAGAACTGCTGCGCTGGCTGAGGCAATCCTTCGCGCCGCAGGCGCTGGGCTTTGGTGTGACGACGGTGCTTGGGGTGGTGGCCGGCTCGCTGCTCTGGCACCGTGTGCGCGGACAAACACGCCTGCAAGGCTTCGTTGATCGGGCCGATCTGCTGCGCCACAGTCTGGGCGCGCTACTGATGGGGGCAGGGGGTGTGCTGGCCATGGGCTGTACCCTAGGCCAGGGCGTGAGCGGGGTATCCACGCTGGCGCTGGGTAGCCTGTTGAGTTTGGCTAGCATGATCCTGGGGGCTTTCCTGACGCTGCGGGTGATCTATTACCGCACCCTGTTTCCCGATGCCACGACACGCACGCTTGTGCATGCCCTGCTGACCGACCTGCACCTGCTTCCCGCAAGCCGACATCCGTTGCGCTTCGAGGATTGACAGCAACGGTTGAAACGATTGAACGCCCCTTCATTCCCGGTTTGCCCAAACCTTGCGGGCAGCCTGTCGGCCCTCAGGGATCGAGGCAAAAACCTGGCCGCGTGAGGGCGGATTTTGACGGGTTTGCAGGTGATTTCCCTAAAATACGACAGGCTGCTAGGCTTGCCGGAATGAGGGTGAGCCGATTTCTGCCCCCACGGGCAGGTCAACGGAGGATCGACGATGCGCTTGGGCAAGCTGGCCATTCCGACCGCGAGCATTCGCGCCGGGGATACGGTGCGCACCGTGCTGGAAGAATGCGCGCGGGCCGATGTCGGGGGGCTCCCCTTCGTCGATGATGAAGGACGGATTCTTGGACGTGCGTCGATGCGCCATATCATGCGCGAACAGTGCATTCCCTACGATGCAATCCGCGCCGCGCATCTGATCGACGATCATGCCTTGCTGCCGATGCCCGATGTCCAGATAGCCGCCCTGCTCGCCCTGCCCATCGATCCGTTGATTATTCCTGCCGCCCCCACGGTGACCGCCCATACACCGGTCATCAAGGGACTGGCCATCATGGAGCAGCAGGGAACGAACTATCTGTTCCTGGTCGAGGACGGGCGCTACAGCGGTATTGTCACGCGCATGCGCATCGCACGGCGTATCCTCGAAGGCAACGACGAGCATCTATAGGCGCCCCCATGCCCATACACAACGCTTTCACCCTGGAAATGGGCGTGGCCACCCTGGTACTGATCGCCGCCTATGTGCTGATTTTCAGCGAAATCATGCACCGTACCAGCGCGGCCATCATCGGTGCGGTGACGATGATCGGTGTCGGGATGGCGTTTGGTTTCTACACTCAGGAAGCTGCCCTCACGGCCATCGACGCCAACACGCTGTTTCTGCTCGCCGGCATGATGATGCTCATCACCTTATTGCGACCGACCGGCGGTTTCGAGTACATGGCAATCCGCATCGCCAAGCTCTCGCACGGCGACCCTCGCCGCCTGCTGGTTTATCTGTCGCTGGCGGTCAGCGTCATCAGCATGGTGCTGGACAATGTCACCACCGTACTGATCTTTGCGCCCCTGACCGTACTCATCGCCCGCTTGCTGAACCTGAACCCCCTCCCCTACCTCATGGCCGAGGCGATGCTCTCCAATATCGGCGGCACCGCCACCCTGGTCGGCGATCCGCCCAATATCATGATCGGCAGCGCGGCCGCGATCGACTTTCTGCAATTCTTCCTGCACATGGGACCGATCATCGGCGTGATCTGGGTGCTGGTGGTGGGCTTCCTGCTCATTGTCTTTCGTGACCTGCTCACCCCCGGCGAGGATCGTGACGCGGCCGTCGCCCTCGACGAATCGCGCGCCATCGTCGATCCCTCCGGTCTTGCACGGCTTCTGGCGGCCCTGGCGGTGGTGATCCTGCTGTTTTTCATACATCACCATTTTCATCTGTATCCGTCCTACGTCGCCTTCATCGGCGTGGCTCTGGCCCTGGCCCTGGTGCGCCCGGCGCCAGAACCCTTGTTCGGCAAACTTGAGTGGTCGGTACTGGTGTTCTTTGCGGGGCTTTTCGTGCTGGTCGGCGGCGTGGAAGCCAGCGGTCTGCTGGCCCTGATCGGCGGCGCCCTGGCGCGCGCGGCAGAAAATCCCGCCGATCTCTTGATTGCCGCACTGGTCCTGATGTGGGTGTCTGCCGCACTCAGCGCCATCATCGACAATATCCCGTTCACCGTGACGATGATCCCCATCGTCGCCGGGCTGGAGGCGCATGGCGTCAATATCACGCCCCTGTGGTGGGCCTTGGCCATCGGCGTGGGATTGGGCGGAAACGGCACCCCGATCGGCGCCACCGCCAATGTGATCTGTATCGCGGAATCCGAACGCGCCCGCATTCCCGGCGCGCGCATCACCACCGCCATCTGGCTTCGGCGCGGCCTGCCGGCCACCGTGGTCAGCCTGCTCGCCGCCACGGTGCTGTTCACGGTGTTCTTCGATTACCTGCAATGAGCCCCGCCTTTATCGACGAGTCTCAGTGACGCTTTTCCTCCTCCAGCACCACCTGCAGCATGCCGATCAGGCTGTCGGGGTTGAGCGAGAGGCTCTCGATGCCCTGCTCGACCAGGAAGCGAGTGATTTCCGGGAAGTCCGACGGGGCCTGGCCGCAGATGCCGACGTACTTGCCGTGGCGGTGGCAGGCTTCGATGGCCTGGCGCATCATCACCGTCACCGCCGGGTGGCGCTCGTCGAAGCCCTGTAGCAGACCGGAGTCGCGGTCCACGCCCAGGGTGAGCTGGGTGAGGTCGTTGGAGCCGATGGAGAAGCCATCCACATGGGCAAGGAAGTCGTCGGCGAGAATGACGTTGGCGGGAATCTCGCACATGAGATACACCTTCAGATCATTCACCCCGCGCGACAGTCCGTGGCCTTTCATGATGTCCATCACGCCCAGCATTTCCTCCACGCTGCGCACGAAGGGCAGCATGACCGCCGCGTTGGTGAGCCCCATGTCGTCACGCACGCGGCGCATGGCTTCGCACTCCATCGCGAAGCAGTCGGAGAAACTCTCCGAGTAATAGCGTGCCGCGCCGCGCAGGCCCAGCATGGGGTTTTCCTCCTCCGGCTCGTACTGTTCACCGCCGATCAGTGAGCGGTATTCGTTGGACTTGAAGTCGGAGAAACGCACGATCACCGGGCGCGGATAAAACGCGGCGGCGATGGTGCCGATGCCTTCGGCCAGACGCTGGATGTAAAACTCGCGCGGGTCGGGGTAGCCGGCGATGATCTCGCGGATAGTCTGTTGCAGGGCGGCGTCCTGACGGTCCAGCTCCAGAAGGGCGCGCGGGTGGACACGGATGCTGTGGTTGATGATGAACTCCAGCCGCGCCAGGCCCACCCCGGCGGCAGGCAGGGGCGAAAGCTCGAAGACCTGATCGGGGTTGGCGACGTTGAGCATCAGCTTGGTCTTCGGCTGCGGCAGATGCGAGAGGTCGATTTCCTTGCGGGTGAAAGCGCGCTTGCCGGCATAGACATAGCCGGTATCGCCCTCCGCGCAGGACACGGTGACTTCGGTGCCGGTGGACAGGCGGCGGGTGGCATCGCCGCAGCCGACCACTGCCGGAATGCCCAGCTCGCGGGCAATGATGGCCGCATGACAGGTGCGCCCGCCCCGGTTGGTGACAATCGCGGAAGCGAGCTTCATCACCGGCTCCCAGTCCGGGTCGGTGATGTCGGTCACCAGCACTTCGCCCGGCTTGAGCGAGTGCATGTCGCGGGCCTTGAGGATCACCCGTGCCCGCCCCTGGGCGATTTTTCCGCCCACCGCGCGCCCGGAAGCGAGCACCGGGCCGCGCTCGTGCAGGGTGTAGACCACCTGCTGCATGGCGTTGGCGCGCGATTGCACGGTTTCCGGGCGTGCCTGGACGATGAACAGCCGGCCATTGACGCCGTCCTTCGCCCACTCGATGTCCATCGGGCGCGGCTCGCCCGCACGCTCGGTATAGTGCTTCTCGATCGCGGCGGCCTGACGCGCCAGCTCCAGAACCTCGTCATCGGAAAGCGCGAAGCGCGCACGCGCATCGGGCGGCACCGGTACGTTGACGGTGGACGCCCCCGCCAGGCCGCTGTCGGTGTAGACCATGCGGATGGCCTTCTCGCCGAGTTTGCGCTTCAGGATCGGCCGCAGGTCGTCGCGCAGGGTGGGCTTGAACACCACGAACTCGTCCGGGTTCACCGCGCCCTGCACCACGTTCTCCCCCAGTCCCCAGGCGGCGGTGATGAAGACGACGTCGCGGAAGCCCGATTCGGTATCCAGGGTGAACATCACCCCTGAGGCGCCCACGTCCGAACGCACCATCTTCTGCACGCCGATGGACAGCGCCACCTGCTGATGCGCGAAGCCCTGATGCACCCGGTAGGCAATGGCGCGGTTGGTGAACAGCGAGGCAAACACCTTGCGGCAGGTAGCCAGCAGATTGTCCACACCACGGATATTGAGGTAGGTCTCCTGCTGGCCGGCGAAGGAGGCGTTCGGCAGGTCCTCGGCGGTGGCGGAGCTGCGCACCGCCATGTCGTCCTCACCGCCATATTTGGCGCACAGGTCTTGATAGGCCTGGGCGATCTCGGCTGCCAGATCCTCGGGCATTGTCCCGCCCTCGATCATCGCGCGGATGTTCTGCCCTACCCGCGCCAGGGCCTGGGTGTCCTGGATGTCCAGCCCGTCCAGCTCGGCGAAGATGCGCTCGCGCAAGCCGTTGTGGTCGATGTAGTGCCAGTAAGCTTCGGCGGTGGTCGCAAAACCGTCCGGCACCTCGATGCCCATCGGGATCAGGCTGGAGTACATCTCCCCCAGCGAGGCGTTCTTGCCCCCCACCCGCGGCACATCGGTAATCTTCAGGTCGGCGAACCGGATCACGTATTTCATCTGACACCACTCCTGTCGTGATTTATGCCCGCACGGGCGACGACGCCCGCTGAGGCAGGAAACCTGCATCGGGAGTATAGCCCACTCATCGGCCCCATCGGACAGGCAAGCTTGAGCCTCATGAAATACGCTTGACACAATACAAAATCCATCTATAATGCGCCCCACTACTGACGCGGGGTGGAGCAGCTCGGTAGCTCGTCGGGCTCATAACCCGAAGGTCACAGGTTCAAATCCTGTCCCCGCAACCAAACAAAAAGCCAAGGGCCGGTCGCAAGACCGGCCCTTGGCTTGTGCGCGTCTTCTGCCCTTCCCCAGCAGAAAAACGCACGCGGAGCATACCCGCCGCTTCACCCGCAGCGTATAAAGACTCAGAATCGACAAACCGGCCGCCCCCCGAACGCCCCTGGAGCCTCCCATGCCGTCCGATGTCTTGACCGCCGCGCGACACCTCAGCCCGCGCAACCGCGCCGAATGGAGCGTGTTTGCCCTGACACTCGGGCTGCTCGGCCTGCTTCTGGCCCTTGTGCTGCTCCAGGACAGGGCCTCGCTTCACGAAGTAACGCGCGACCGCCTGGCCATCCAGGCACGGACGCTTCATGAAAGCATCGCCTTTCAGCTGAGGGCAATCAACAACCTGCTGCTGAACAGCGCAGAGGAGTGGGAGCGGCTTGAGGGCCGCCCTGACCGCAACGCACTGATGCTCACACGCCTGAAAGCGGATGCACACCTGATGCCCGGCGTACGCACCCTGGGCATCGTCGATGCCAAGGGCATCATGCAGATCACCAGCCTCGAAAAACTCACCGGGCGCGATTCCTCGCAGCGCGAGTATTACCTGCACCCGCGCGAAACCCACGACCCCGCGCGACTGTACATCTCCAAACCCTTCAAGAGCGCGGTAGACGATATCTGGCTGGTGAGCCTGTCGCGCCTGCTGCTGGATCACGAAGGGCGCTTTGCCGGGGTGGTCATGGCCAGCCTGGAGCCGGCCTTCTTTCAGGCACAACTGGCTTCCGCCAATTTTGCCCCGGATATGTGGGCAGCGCTCGCCCATGGCTCGGGCATCCAGTTCGTGATGGCGTCGGAACGCGAGGGCATGGCCGGCATGGCCGGCATGGATCTGGCCCGGCCCGGCTCGCTCTTTACCCGCCACCGGGACAGCGGACGCTCACACTCGGTGCTCGACGGTACGGTATACGCCACCGGTGAGCGACGCATCCTGGCCTTGCAGACCATCAACCCGCCCGAGCTGCGCATGGCCCCCCCCCCTGGTGATCGCCGTCGGACGGCTGACGGAACAGGTAGAAGCGCCCTGGTTCCGTGAACTGTGGCTGAGCACCTCGCTGTACGGCCTGTTGCTGCTCAGCGGCGCGGGATGGCTCGCCCTGCTCCAGCGCCGTCGCCGGGCACAAGAGGCCGAAAGCACACGGCTGGCCGCACAGCTGGACGCCGAGCGTGTGCGCCTGCTCGGCATCGTCGAGGGCACGGGCGCGGCGACCTGGGAGTGGAACGTGCAGACCGGTGCCGCCGTGTTCAACGAACGCTGGGCGCAGATGCTTGGGTACACCCTGGCGGAACTGGCTCCGATCTCCATCGACACCTGGACGCGCCTGACCCATCCGGATGATCTGGATGCGTCCAACACGCTGTTGCAGAAACATTTTTCCGGCGAATCGGAGCTGTACCAATGCGAGGCGCGCATGCGCCACCGTGACGGCCACTGGGTTTGGGTGCTCGATCGGGGCCGGGTCATCACCCGCACCGCCGACGGCGCGCCGATCTTGATGTACGGCACGCACCAGGACATCACCGAACGCAAGCATATGGAGCTTGAACTTGTGGCGCGCGAGGCCACCTTCCGCGCCCTGTTCGAGAACATGCCCAATGCCGTGGTGCTGATCGATCCGCATACCGGGCAGCCGGAGCGTTTCAACCCGCTGGCCTGCGCCCAGCTGGGGTACTCGCCGGAAGAGTTCGCCCGCCTGCACGTCGCCGACTTCGAAGCGCGGGAGCAGCCGGAAGAGATTCACGCGCGCATGCACACTCTGCTGGCCGGGCAGGTGCTCGATTTCGAAACCGAGCATAGACGCCGCGACGGCACATCCCTGCCGATACGGGTGCTGGTGCGAAAGCTCGACATCGAGGGGCGCGAGTTGCTGCTGGCGGTGTTTCACGACCTCAGGGCCATCCGCGCCGCCGAACAGGCCGCGCGTGAGTCGCTCGAACGCCTGCGCAAACTGGCCGCCAACCTGCCCGGCGTGCTGTATCAATACCAGCGCTGGCCCGGCGGACGTGCCTGCTTCCCCTACGCCAGCGAACGCCTCGAAGACATCTACGCCGTCACGCCCGATGAGGCGCGCGAGGACGCCTCGCCGGTTTTTGCCGTCATCCACCCCGACGACCTGCCACGCGTGGCCGCCACCATCGACCAGTCCGCCGACGAACTTGCCCCCTGGCAGATCGCCTACCGGGTATTGCACCCCCAGCGCGGGCTGATCTGGGTCGAAGGGCACGCCATGCCCGAACCCCAGACTGACGGCAGCCTGCTCTGGCACGGCCATATCTTCGACATCAGCGAACGCCAGCGCATCGAAGCCGCCCTGGCCGAAAGCGAACGGCGATTCCGCCAGTTCGCCGACAATGTCGAAATCGTGTTCTGGATTCGCACCGCCAAGCAGATGCTCTACATCAACCCGGCCTTCGAACGCATCTGGGGACACAAGGTGGAGGAACTGTACGCGCGGCCCGACCTGTTTCTCGAAACGACACACCCCGACGACCAGGACCGGGTGCGCGCGGCGGTCCGGCGCAGCCGTAGCGAAGGCGGCTTTGACGAGAAATACCGCATCCTCCGTCCCGATGGCGAAATCCGCTGGATTCACGCACGCAACTACCTCGTCCCAAGCGCGGACGGCGAGCCGCCACGGTATGCCGGCGTGGCCACCGACATCACCGCCCAGATCGGGGCCGAACAGGTACGGCAGAGTCTGACCGAGGATCTGGCCCGCTCCAATGCCGAGCTGGAACAGTTCGCCTACGTCGCCTCCCACGACCTGCGCCAGCCGCTGCGCATGATCAACAGCTACAGCCAGCTGCTCGAACGCCGCCTCGCCGACCGCCTGGACGACGAAACGCGCCAGATGCTGGGTTTTCTCAGCGACGGCGCCCAACGCATGGACCAGATGCTGCTCTCGCTGCTGGAATACTCGCGCGTGGGACGCAAGGGCGCGCCGATGGCGCCGGTGGACGCGCGCGCCGCGCTGGACGAAGCGCTGCACTTCCTCTCCCCGCAGATCGCAGAAACCGGCGCCCGCATCGACATCCAGGGCGACTGGCCGCGCGTCAATGCCAGCCGCGACGAATTCACCCGGCTGTTTCAGAACCTCATCGGCAACGCCCTCAAATACCGCGTACCCGACCTCCCCCCGCACATCGAAATCGCCGTGGAAGCCTGCCCCGAAGGCTGGTGCTTTCGCATCAGCGACAACGGCATCGGCATCGACCCGGAGCAGATCGACCGCCTGTTCAAAGTCTTCCAGCGCCTGCAGACCCGGCAGAAATACGAGGGCTACGGCATCGGCCTTGCCATCTGCCGCAAGATCGTCGAACGCCACGGCGGCCACATCCACGCCGAATCCGCCGGCGAAGGTCAGGGCAGCTGCTTCCGTTTCACCCTGCCGAAAATGCCGGAGGATGTGGCATGAACCGGCACAGGCAAACAGGGGCCATGCTGCTGATCCTGTTCCTGTACTGCCTGCCGGTGCAGGCGATGGAGCAGACCTCCTTCGCGCAGGTGTTTGAGCGCATCCGCCTGCCGATGCTGCTGATCGAACCGTCCGAGGGGCGGATCGTGGACGCCAATCCAGCGGCAGCGAGCTACTACGGCTACCCGCGCGAAACGCTCGTGACGATGCGGATCAACGAGATCAATACCTTCACCCCCGAACAGGTGCGCGCCGAATGGCAGCGTGCCCAGCGCGAGCAGCGCAATTACTTCATCTTCCGCCACCGGCTGGCCTCGGGCGAGGTGCGCACGGTGGATGTCTACAGCCAGCCCTTCTTCTTCAACGGACGTGAGCGGCTGCTCTCGATCATTGTCGATATCGGCGAGGGTCGGCTGGATGCGGGCGAGCGTTCGCTGTACGAAAAGCGCCTGGAAGAACAGGTCGATGCCCAGCTCGCGCAGATCCGTACAGCAAGCACGCGCACCTATTGGCTGTTGGGCATCGCTCTGCTGCTACAGGCGGCGGCAATTTCCTACCTTGTGTTCAACCTGCGCCGCCAGCGTGCCTTGCGTGCCGAACAGGCGCGGCTGGTGGACGAGCTCAATCAGCGCAATGCGGAGCTGGCACGACTGGCGGAGGTGATGGCGCATCATTTCCAGGAGCCGGCGCGGCGGCTGGTGAGCTTTTCCCAGCGCTTGAAGCGGCAGGAGAAACTGATCGAAAACGAGGACGGCCGGCGGGCACTCGGGTTCATCGAGGAGCAGGCCGCGCGACTGAGCCGGCTGGTGCTGGAAATTCAGCGTTATCTCGCGATAGGTATGGGGCCGCCGAACGGCCGGGCGCATTGCGAGGCCCGCGCGGTGATGGAGGCGCAGCTTGCCGGCCACAAGGAGCGACTGGAAGAAGCGGGTGCGCAGGTGAGTCTGCCGGACGGGCCGCTGTGGGTGGGGGTCTCGGCAAGCGATTTCGCGCAGATGTTTGCCATCGTGCTCGACAACGCGCTGGCCTACCGCGCCGCCGGGCGGGCGCTGATCCTGCGTATTGGGGCACGCCGTAGCGGGCAGCGGCTACACTTCTACTTTATCGACAATGGCAACGGCATCCCGG
>JAQVHL010000062.1 GCA_028696185.1 Halothiobacillaceae bacterium | reverse complement strand
GACGGAAGCATCCGGCCTGTTGTGTGCGACGCATGATGTCGCATGGCGGGTTTAGCCTTCGGTGGCGCCCATTTCCTGGAAGGAGACACACCATGCCGTTTTTTACTGACAGTTCGATTCGCGTCCTGCCCCTGGTCACGTGGCTGGATATGGCCGCAGGCATGAGCCCTGAGTACAAGGTCGTCCTTCCCATGATCCAGCGCGGGTTTGTCTGGAAGCCCGCGCAGATCATCGAGCTTTGGGATTCGCTGCTCCAGGGCATGCCCATCGGCACGCTGATGGCGAGCGAGATGGATGGTCATGGGGCCTCGCTGGCACTGCGCGGGGGGCATCCGGACGGGGCGTCCGATGCCGTGGACGCTCGTTCCGCCCTTGGTCTGGTCGATGGCCAGCAGCGTACCCTTGCGATGCTGATGGGCTGGACGCCCTTCGTTCCCGGTGCGGCCCGCCACCGCCTGTGGATCGATTTCGGCGATGAGCCCCCGGCCGGTCATCTCCTGCGCCTGCGGGTCACCACGCGCAACCAGCCGTTCGGCTACCGGCGGGATGATCCGAATGGCCGGTTGTCCATGGATGACCGTCGCTGCGCGCGCCAGGCCTATGAGGCCGACAAACATCTGACCGATGCGATGCTGGAGGTTGCGCGACCGCATCCTGCCGGGGCGCGGATCAGCCTGCCGCTGGATTTTGCCGGGGTGGTGAACGCCTGGCGCACCCTGTCGCCGGAGGTCTGGAAGATGGACATCCATCGCCAGCTCGAATCCATCGAGGTGCTGGACTGCCGGGCCGGTCATGCCGGGCTGAAGGCGGTGTGGCCGGGGCTTGACGACGAGGCGCGGCGGCGAATCGATGCGCGGATCGATCAACTGGCCGATGGCCTGGCGCGGCTGTTCAAGGCGGAGATTCCCCTGCTGCGCGTCGATCCGGCCTTCTTTAGCGTGGACAAGGCCGATGCCATCGAACCGCCCCTGGCCAGGCTGTTCAAGCGCATCGGCTCCAACGCCACGCCGCTGTCCAATGCCGACTACATCTATTCCGTGCTCAAGCACCTGATGCCCAAAGTGCATGGCATGGTGGAGCGCTTGCATGGCGAGGGTCATGTCGCCAGTCTGCTGAGCGCGAACGATCTGGTGATGTCCGCGCTGCGGCTTGCGGCGACGGGCTGGGAGGGCGAGAGTGACCGCGACAATCCGTCCAAGGAGGACTTTCACCGCATGATCTGGCCGAAGTCCGGTGACGGAAGCCAGCGTCAGTTCGCGTTGACGCAGTTGCTCGGTGAGACGGGTGATCAGACCCTGGGGCGCTATTTCCGCATCGTTCAGGACAATCTCGCCTATCGGAGCGAGGGTGATCAGGGCCTGCCCCGGCACATCTTCCCCTATCTGGAGCGCCAGTTGGTGCAAGTGCTGCTGCGACTTGCCCAGGTCGGTTATCTGACCGCTCCCGTCAGCGAAGCATCGCGTGCGGACGCCCTGCGCCTGACGCTCTGGTGGATGCAATGGGTCATGGACAAGCCCAAGGCCAGCCGCATTGCCTTCAAGGTGATGCGTGATGCGGAAGGCCACGGCAATCTGGGGCAAAGGATCGCGGAGGCCATCGTCCAGGAAGGCGCGGGCCTGAGGGTGCCGCCGCCCGAGGCCATCGAGCGCCTGGGCCTGCATGATTCATCGCGTAAGGGGATCGATCAACGCCTGTTTGGCCAATCGCGTTTCGCCACGCCGCCCGAGGACCACGAGGAGCATCGACAGATCCGTGAGTTCTACAGGCACTGGTGGCGCCCGTGGAATTACCGCCATCCGATGCTGCTCTGGTTGCAGCGCGATTATGTGCATGAACTGCCCGGCGACCCGATGGCGGGCATGGAGGACGACACGCCCTATGACTTCGACCACATCCTGCCCCATGCCCACTGGGGCGGGTGGACCGGCGTGAGCGAAGGCTCACGTCTGCTGGATTTCCTGTCGCCGGGCGACAAGGACGCGCACCATGTCATCGGCAACGGGATCGGCAATGTCCGGGTGTGGCATGCTTCCGACAACCGGAGCGATGGCGATGCCTCGCCAAGGGTCAAGATGGGCCAGCTTGAGCATGAGCGTGCGGCATGGATGAGAAAGAGCGCGATCAGTGACCGGCAAGATGTACTTTGGGAGGCGTGTTCACCTGTGCTGTTGCTGACTGATGGGGAGGAGCTGTCCGGGGCGATCGAGGCGGACAAGAAGCTTTGGGATCGTGAGCGTGCGCAGGCCTTCCAGCGGGCGGTGGAGCATCGGACCTTCGATCTTTACCAGCGCCTCTATCAGGACGCCGGGTTCGATCGCTGGCTGATCACCTCATCGGCGGATGTGGCGGCATGAAGAGCCTGATCCAACAGATGCAGGCAGGCTATCTGGCTGACCATGCCTTCCTCGGAACACTGGGCCGCGAAGGCATCTGCGTCCTGAGCGATTTTCTGCAGCACCCGGGGGCCATGGAAGCCTTCTGGAGCCGCTACTACGGCAACGAGTTGCCTCGCGAAGTCATCTGCGGCCTCAATCCGGGGCGCCTTGGCGCGGGACTGACCGGCGTGCCCTTCACCGACTTCCAGACCTTGTCCCGATGGCTGCCGGGTATCGATCGACGAGATTCCGAGCCGTCCGCCCAGTTCTTTGCCAAGGTGGCCGAGGCCGTAGGCGTGGAGGCCTTTTTCAGGCGCTTCTATGTCACCAACATCTCGGCTGTCGGCTACGTGAAGAATGGCAAGAACCTGAACTATCACGACCTGCCCGAGGCCGCTCTCCGGGTGGTCGAGCGGAATTTCATGGAAGAAATGGCGGCGGTGCAGCCTGCTCGCATGATTGCGCTTGGACAGCACCCCCACGCGACGGTTGGCAAGTTGCTTTCGTCGAGTGTGGGGGAGATCGTTTATCTGCCGCATCCGTCCTGGATCATGACCTATCGCCGGAGAGAGGCCGATGCTTGGGTGGGGCGATATATCGATGCATTGATAGGGGAGTAACTTTCAGGCCGAGCGCAAGTGGAACCCGTTCAACAACCAGTTCGAGTTTGATGCTGGCGGATGCTGATTGAAAGCGGCGAAAGCTTGCCCCAACGACCCGCCGCAAGGCGGGTTTTTTGTGCCCCGAAGGGGTTGCAAGCGTCCAGCGAAGCAACCGCTCGCGCTGCGAGCGGCACGGGGGGGCCAAAGTCCGTGCGAGGGAGCGAACGCGACCGAGAGCGAGCCCCAGCGAGCGGTAGGACTTTGGGGGCGAAGCCCCGCCCCCTGAGCGTAGCGCGGGGCAACCTGGAAAGCCGGTCGAGTCGAGCGAAGTGCGGGGCCCCCGCTTTTTTAAGCGCGCAGCGCGAGAAAAAGAAGGGGCAGCGCAAGCGAGACGTCCGCCCGCAAACACGAGCCTGCAAGGCGAAGGGTGCGCGGTTGCGGCGACCTGGTTTTCCAGGTTGCCCCGCGGTAGCGGGGGGCGCCATGGCTGTTAGGGACATTGCAGGCGTCCAGCCTGCAAAGCGCGCCACAGCGGCGTTCAGCCGCGCCCGTGGCGTGCGGTGACCCCGTTCGCTAGCGAAGCGTGCGAACAACGAACGGGGGAACGTATACGTTCACGTGTTCGCTACATGGTTTAAATCAAGGAGATTTAAACCATGCAAACCGAAGAAAAAACCCCTGATGGCCGCCTGATCGCTGAAGCGAACGAGTCCCAGACCCTGCACATGCTGGCGCGTTTTGGCTGGCTCACTAGCCGCCAAGTAGCTGCGCTAGTCTGGCCGGGCTCGCCCCCCTCGTCCGCCTTGCGGATGGCCCAGCGCACTCTAAAACGCCTGGTCGAAGATCACATGATTGTCGAACGCACCCTTCCCCAGGGCACCCCTTGTTATGTGCTGGGTCGGCGCGGTGCGGAGCACGCCCGTCATGACTATATCCACGCCACACGGGGCACCGATCAGGGGCTAGGCAATCCGGCGCATCGTGCATTGTCCAACTGGTATGCCATCCATGCCTGGCTCCATGATTCCAGCATTGCGAATGTTTGGACGGAATACGAGATTCAACGCGGCCTGGCTCCGGTCAAGAGCGTCCAGAGCAAGACCCCGGATGCCCTGCTGGTGCTTGATCCGGATGATGCAGATCAACTCGGCGGCAATCTGGTGTGGGTCGAGATTGAGAACACGCACAAAAACCGCAAGCGGCGTGAGGCCATGCTGCGTTTTGGCCTGGATCGCTTTGGCGATCCGGGCCGCGCCAGTCATGCCGTGGGGTATGGCGACGATTACCTGGCGGCGATGCGAATTGTCTGCCGCAATCAGGAACGGGGTTTGGCGGTGCTCAACTCGGCGAAGGCGCTGCATGAAAGAAGCGCACAGGATGCACAATATCGCCCCCGCGCTTGGTATCAAATGCAGATTGTAATGACCGACATGACGCCAAGCCTGAACTTGACCAAGGCATGGACGCCAAGCAAGGTGCCCTCCTTGGGGCATTGGCTGGGTGTGTGAGCTTTTAGGGTTCGATCATTGGCAGGGGCAGGCCCTCGAAGCGAATGCGCTGGATGGCTTGATGCAGGGTTTTCAGGTTCGGGCCAGTGCCATACTGCGCGCCCACGTCGCTGGCGTCGCCTTTGTGTCCAGTCAGCCGGTCATGCACTTCCTTGGGGATCTCGGCATTGCGGCAGGCATCCTTGAAGCTGTGCCGGAAACTATGGAAGACCTTTTTCTTGTCGGTGATGCCAATGCTCTCACGGGCATAGCGGCCCCACCACTTTGACCAATTGCCCGAGTAGTCACCCTTGCTATCTGCTTGAAGCATGGGAAAGAGGCGTTTTTGCCCATCTTGGCGCAGGCGCTGGACATAGCGCAGGAAGCCCGCCTCGATGAGCTTCGGATGCAAGGGAACCAGGCGGCGGGAGCTTTCGGTTTTCAATGACCGACTGCCATCGTCATGAATGGCGATGTGGTCGATGCCTTCGGCGTTTCGGATGTCTGCTAGTTCCAGTTGGGCAAGCTCTTCGACCCGCGCCCCGGTGTATAAGGCAAGCAGGGGCAGCCATGCAGCGGCTTCGCCACCTCCGGCCTTGGGGCGTTGGCGCTGGGCATAAAGTGGACAAGCAAAGATGCTTTGGAGGTCGGCCATGTCGTAGGGCAAGCGGCTGACGGGCTTGACCTTGGGGGCCTTGACCTGGACCCTGCTGGCCGGGTTGTGTTCGAGTAGTTCGTGATCGACGGCTACGGCGAAGATGGCGTGAAGCTGGCCGAGCTTTTTGCCAACCGTTGCAAAGTGGAGGCCGCTCGCTTCGAGGGTCTTGCGGTAGACGATGAGGTCGGTGCGCTTGAGGCTGTCCAGTGCTTTGCCGCCCAGGTGGGTTACGAAGTCATCCCAGACTTGGCGATGATCCTTGACGGTTTTTTCAGGACGGTTGGGCACGTCATCTTGCCATGCGGTAAAGATCGTATCGGGCTTGATGCCTGCGACCTGCTGGGCGGCAGGTGCGGGAGGCTGGACCACGGCATCCGTTTCGATGATTTCGCCCTTGAAGCGCCGAAGGGTCAGCTCGGTTTGGCGGGTGGCGACTTTGAGGAAGGCCAGGGCCAGCTTGCGTAGATCATCTTCGGGGAGATCCAGCTCGATGCCGTGCAGCATCAAGAAGGTGTCCATGGCGGGCTGGATGGTTTCGATGCGACCCCGTGCGTAGGCCTCTCGGAGGGCTGTCAGGGAGGCTTCAAGCTCGCCCAGGCGTTGGTCGTATTCTGGGTCACTCAACCCATGGGAACGCAGCCAATCGTCCGTTTCCAGACATGAGCGCAGGTAAAGGTCGGACAAGGCTTGGATGCGCGCATCATCCAGGCGATCAAGGCGCTGGATGTGATCCTTAGACTTTCGAAGGAGGCGAAGCTGCTCGAATTCCCGATCAAGCTCGACCGCCATCTGGCGGGCAAGGCGCTTGGCCGTAGCGGGGTCTTTGGTTTTGAGCGATTGCTTGATCTCAGCTTTGCCATAGTGGCCTAGGAGATCAGCGGGGATGCGGCAGCGAAAGTAATAGGTGCTACCCCGCTTGACGAGGTGGGTTTGATTCTTCATGTCCAGGCCCTTTGTTTGACCAGACATTTCCCAACCTCCACTTCAGATGTGTACCAGCTTTGTGTACCACCTGAAAGAACAAAGGCGGCACCAGGCCGCCTTCTTAACCCATATCAATGGGTTAGATCAAATGTGGCGGAGAGAGAGGGATTCGAACCCTCGATACGGGGTTACCGTATACACACTTTCCAGGCGTGCTCCTTCAACCACTCGGACATCTCTCCGGGGATTGCGGCGTTCCCGTCGCAATCGAGGCGCGCATAGTACCCGTGCCCGCAGAAAATTGCAAACGCTCAGCTGCGACGTTTTTTCCCCGGCTCGAACACGGCGATGGATTCGACATGCGCGGTGTGCGGGAACATGTCCATCACGCCTGCCGCACGCAAGTGCCAGCCGTATTCGTTGACGAGGATGCCGGCATCGCGGGCCAGGGTGGCGGGGTTGCAGGAGACGTAAACCATGCGCTGCGCGTTCATCCGCGCCAGATGCGGCATGATTTCCATGGCGCCGGCGCGGGGCGGGTCGATGAGGATTTTGTCATAGTGTTCCTGCATCCACGGCTGGGCTGGATCGGGTTCGAACAGATTGCCGACATGGTGACGGGTGTTGCCAATGTTGTTGCGACGGGCGCTTTCCTCGCCGCGACGCACCATGGGTTCGTCCACTTCGACACCGACCACGGCACGGGCGCGACGCGCCAGCGGCAGGGTGAAATTGCCCAGGCCGGCGAACAGGTCGAGAACGGTTTCGTCGGCCTGGGGGTCCAGGAGCGCCAGCGCGAGACTGACCATGCGGCGGTTGATTTCACCGTTGATCTGGGTGAAATCAACCGGCTGGAAGTCGATGCGTACCTGATGTTCGGGGTGGGTGTAGTACAGCTCGCCGGTTTCGGGCCACAGGCGGTGAACGCTGTCGGGACCGGCCGGTTGCAGGAACAAGTGCAGGCCGGTGGCCTGTGCGTACGCGATCAGACGGTCGCGGTCGGCCGGGCTGAGCGGGTCCATGTGGCGGAAAACAAGCGCGGTGCAATCGTCGCCCACGGCGACTTCGATCTGCGGCAGACGTTCGCGGGCGTCCATGCCGGCAATGAGGGCGGATAGTTCCTGCAGACGTCCACCGACGCTGGGATCGAGCACTTCGCAACGATTCAGCTCGGCCAGATAGGGCGAACCGCGTTCGCGGAAACCCACCAGTACCTTGCCCTTTTTAGGTACCCATTTGACGCCCAGGCGGGCGCGGCGCCGGTAGCCCCACAAGGGGCCGGTCAAAGGCGGCAACAGGGTTTCCGGTTCGACCTTGCCGAGCTGGCGCAGGTTGTCGAGCAGCACGTCCTGTTTGGCGCCAATCTGGGCCTCCTCGCGCATGTGCTGCAGGGAGCAGCCGCCGCACAGCCCGAAATGCGCGCAACGCGCTTCGACCCGGTCGGGCGACGCGCGCAGCACGTCGATGACCTCCGCTTCGTCGAAACGCCGATGCGGCTTGGTCAGGCGTACCTTGACGCGCTCGCCCTTCAGGGCGCCATCGACGAAGACGACCTTTTCTTCATGGTGCGCGACGCCGCGCCCTTCGTGGGAAATACCGCTGATGTCGACCTCGAAGACGAGGCCCTTGCGCTTGTTGCTCATGCGTAGGGGTGAAACCGTGTACGTAGGGCGCCACCCGGCTCAGGCCGGAAAGACGCCGGTGGAAAAATAGCGGTCGCCGCGGTCGCAGACGATGCTGACAATGGTTGCGTTCTCGACCTCTTCGGCCAGACGCAGGGCGGCGGCCAGCGCACCACCGGAAGAAATGCCGGCAAGCAGCCCCTCGACCGTGGCCAGACGACGGGTGGTGTCTTCGGCCTCGGCCTGAGCGACGTCGATCAGGCGATCGACCCGCCGGGGGTCGAAAATACGCGGCAGGTACTCGGCGGGCCAGCGACGGATACCCGGTATCTGCGCCCCTTCGGCCGGCTGCACGCCGATCACCTGCACGGCCGGATTCTGCTCCTTGAGGTAGCGCGACACGCCCATGATGGTGCCGGTGGTGCCCATCGCGCTGACGAAATGGGTGATTTCCCCCTGCGTGCCCTGCCAGATTTCCGGCCCTGTGCTTTCGTAGTGTGCCAGCGGGTTGTCCGGATTGGAGAACTGGTCGAGCACCTTGCCCTCGCCGCGCGCCTGCATTTCAAGCGCCAGATCGCGCGCGCCCTCCATACCCTGCGCACGGCTGACCAGGACCAGCTCGGCGCCATAGGCGCGCATGGACTGGCGCCTTTCGATACTGAGGTTATCCGGCATGATCAGACGCATGCGATAGCCTTTCATGGCCGCCACCATCGCCAGCGCGATGCCGGTATTGCCGCTGGTGGCTTCGATGAGGGTATCGCCGGGGCGGATGTCGCCGCGCGCCTGCGCATGCTGGATCATGGACAGCGCCGGACGGTCCTTGACCGATCCAGCGGGGTTGTTGCCTTCGAGCTTGACCAGGAGGCGGTTGCCGCGCCCGACCCCCAGTCGCTGGAGCTGAACGAGCGGGGTGTTACCCACACAGCCCTCAAGTGTGTCAATCTTTAGCATTGGTTTTACCGTCGTTCCGGTCCTTGCATGGAAAACGCGCCCAAGGCTTCGGCCCCAAATTCGCCGTCCGAGTTTGCCCCTGGCGGGCACGCGCGCTGGATTGCCGCGATTATGCTGCTTCTTGCTGGCTATTTCATCCATGCCGAGCTTGCGCAGATCGAACACCGTCAAGGCGTGGAGCGCGCCGCGCTGTTCCGCACGCTGGCCGGACACGCCGCCGCCTTCGCACGCGACACGGCCACCCGGCGAGAAGCCATCGAACACATCACCACACAGATCGAGCAGACGCCCGTCCTGGAAATCACGGTGGAGGACGATTTCGCCGAACCGCTGTTCCAGCAGCGTCAGCTCAATGCCTACGAGGCGCGCCTGCCCGCCCTGTACCGCGCGCTCAGCCGCCTGGCGGGCATTCCCGCACGGCGCGAAATCGTCCTTACACCACCCGGCGCTCCGGAACTGATGGTTTATCTGACCGTTTCCACGGCCTGCACCACCCTGGAAACCCTGCGCGTGATCCTGGTCGGCCTGCTGCTCGCCCTGCTCGCCTTCCTGGCCATCCTGTGGCTGCTGCGCCGGCAACGCCTTCAAACGCGCAAGCACATGGCACGGCTGAACCGGCAGTTCGACCACCTCACCCACCAGCTTGCCCCGGAAGAATTCCGCCTTCAGACGGGGCCGCTGGAAACGCGCATCAACCGTTTGCAAGACGTGCTTTTCGAACAGGCGGCGCGCAATGATGTGACAGCACAGCGGCTCAAAGGCCAGTCGCGCAGTCTGCAGGAAGAATTGGGCCTTTGCCGTGGCGAGGTGGAAGAGTGCCGCAAGGCACTGCGTCAGGCCACCCGCGCCAAGCTGTCCTTCATGGCCCATCTGAGCCACGAAATCCGCACGCCGATGAACAGCATCATCGGTTTTGGTCAGTTACTCGAAAGAACCCCGCTCAACGCACTGCAGCGCGATTACCTGCACACCATGCAGCAATCCGGCCAGTCCCTGCTCGGCATGCTCGGCAACGTGCTTGATCTTACCCAGATCGAAAACAGCAGCCTCGCACTTTCCCCTCGCCCCTTTGATCTGGTCGATCTCCTGGAGAGCACCGTGCTGGGTCTGGCCACCGAAGCCTATGACAAAGGGCTGGATCTGCACCTGGTTCCCTACGCCGACCTGCCGGCCAAAACAATTGGCGATGCCCCCCGCCTGTCCCAGGCCCTGGTCAACCTCCTGGGCAACGCCATACGCTACACCCCGCGCGGCGCCGTTACCCTGCGCGCACTGGTCGAGGACGAATGGGATGACGAATTCCTGTTGCGCATCGAAGTACGGGACACCGGTCCTGGCTTGCCCTTCGCGCAGCGCGAGGCCATAGAACGCGTCTACCTCGACGGCCGGCGTGACGAGGACGACAGCGTAGGTCTGGGCCTGTACGTGACCTACCACATCGTGCAGGCCATGCACGGGCAAACCGGATATGACAGCGAACCCGGCCAGGGCGCCACCTTCTGGTTCACTGCCCGTCTGCGATGCGCAGGACAAGGCAAGCTCGACGATAGCCTGCCCCGCTTCGGCAACCGACGCGCCGATGTACTCATCAACGAACCCGACGCCCGGCTTTCCCTGCGCAACGCCCTGATGTCCATGAATTTTCACGTCGTGGAACATGACAGCCTGCAAAGCCTGCTGCGTCAGATGCGCCAGACACCGGCAGACGAAACACAGCACGCGCTGGACCTCCTGGTCATCGGCCAGCTCACCCGGCGCTTCTCCCCGGATCTGGCACGCCGCCTGGTGGAAGACCTGCGCCCACATACCCGGCATATCGTCGCTCTTGAACCCACCCTGGACCCGCAACGCCTGCAGGAAGTGGAAAGCTGGGGTGTGGACCGTTGCCTGCCGTCCACCATCCGCCGCGAACGCCTCATCGCCGCCGTGGAGGAACTCGCCCAGCTCGAACGTGCCTCCCCATCGGCCCCGTCGACGGACGAAGAACAACGCCGACCGATACCGGGATTGCGCGTGCTGGCCATCGACGACAACGCCCTGAACCGACAGGTCGCGCGCCGGCTTCTGGAACAGCTTCGCTGCGAGGTACTGACCGCCGACAGCGGTGCCGAAGGGCTGCGTCTGTGTAGCCGCGAGCGTCAGGACATCATCTTCACCGACCTGCACATGCCCGGCATGGACGGCATTCAGACCCTCGCCGCCTTGCGCCGCCTGCCCCTGGTGGACAAGGCCCCGATCTACGCCGTCACCGCCGATGCCCTGCCGGAAACCCGCGCCCGCCTGATGGAGGCCGGTTTCGACGGCGTACTGGTCAAACCCCTGCTGGAGCGCGATCTGATCGAAGTACTCATCGCCCACTTCGGTGCCAGTGCGACGCCCGTCGAACAGGCCAAACAGCCTCCGGTCTGCCCGCCGACCCTGGATGAAGAGCTGCGCGAATTGCTGCGCGCCGAACTTCCCGAGCAGCTTGCCGAACTGCAAACGCTCAACGCCCAGACCGAACGGGAAGCCCTGCGCCAGCTCGCGCACAAGATTCGCGGCTCCGCCGGCTGCTGCGGTCTGGCCCGTCTGCTGGCGGCTGCCACCGTCACTGAGGAAACACTGATACGCCGCGAAAGCAGCCTCCAGGAACGCCGCGCCAGCGTTCACACGCTGCGCGAGGAAATACGCCGTGTGCTCGACGCGCTGCAGTATTGATTTTCGCGGTCGCGAAGGCGCCGAAAAGTATGAACGTCCACTTGGTTTTTCACCCCCCTGAGAGGGTGTAGCCGAAATAATTATCCTGCCAGTCTGGTTGCAAGGATACGCGCTTCGACCAGCCAGACCCAAGCGACTGGAGCCCACGAGGAGCGATCATGATGGGCGATGAGACGACGCGCGCGCTCGTTCCATGCGTGTGTGCGCTCGACCACCCAGCGCTTGGCCTGAACGACGAAGCCACTGGGGACATCTTCGGGCCACAGCGGCTGCTGTGCATCACGCCAAGTGCCGGTGCTGCGATTGCCGGGGTGGCGAACGACCTCGACGCTCATATTCGGGTGCGCGGTCTCGATGGCCTGAGCACATTGGCCGCCGTACGCGGCGTCGGTGTAGAGCTTCTTGAGGCCGGGCACTTTGGTGGCCGCCTGTGCAACCACGTCAGCGGCGGCATCACGATCCTGAACGCTGGCTGCTGTGACGGTGACGGCCAGCAGCAGTCCCAGGGTGTCGACAACAAGATGACGTTTGCGCCCCTTGACCTTCTTGCCGGCGTCAAAACCCGTCATGCCGCCTTGCGCGGTGCTACGTGTGCTCTGCGCATCAATGATGGCCGCCGTCGGCTCAGGGTTGCGACCTACGCGAGCACGCCACTGCTCACGCAGTCGATCGTGCATCGCTTCGAAGGTGCCGGCCGCAGCCCAACGACAGAATGCCTTGTACACGCCGCGCCAGGGCGGAAAACTCTTGGGCAGCAAGCGCCAGGCGCAGCCCGTACGGACAACGTAGCAGCACGCATCGACCATGCGCTTGCGCGCGTGCTTGGCCGGCGTGCCGCGCCCGCCTTGACGCTCGAACAAATCCGCCACCAAGGCCCATTCGGCGTCCGTCAGATCGGTGTTCATCCCGCTGGCGCCGTCCTCTCTCCGATGGGCGTCCGTGTATCCGAAGCGCAGCGGCACCCCGTCTTGCACGGTCGCGCGCTTGCCGGGCTTGCGCTGCGGCTTGAGCCTGTCGATACCCGCCTGACGCAGCGCCTTGCGTACCGTGGCCATGCACACCTTAGCGCCCGTGCGCCGATGCAGCTCACGCGTCACCTCCTCCAGCGACGAGTGCGGCTGCTCACGCGTGATCGCGCGCAGCGTCTCGATGTGTTGCGCGTTGAGCGCTGGCTTGCGCCCGGGCCTGCCTCGATTCGTCTCGTCGTTTTCCACCGATTGCTCCATCCATCCTGAGTCTCGGTCGAGCATAAACGGGATTATTTATTTTGGATACACCCTCT
>JAQVHL010000109.1 GCA_028696185.1 Halothiobacillaceae bacterium | reverse complement strand
GCGAGCACACCTTCATGGCCGTCTACGAGCAATGGCTGGCCCATCGCCGGCTCTCGCTGGAGGAAGGACGGCAGACCAGCCTGGAACAGATCGGGCGCGTCTTCAAGAAAGATGTGTTCCCCTCGCTGCGGCACCTGACCATCTACGAGATCACCCGCGCACATCTGCTGGACATCATCGGTAAGGTGGAAAAGCGCGGCTCGCTGTCGGTGGCCGAGAAGCTGAGGACCTGGTTCACCCAGTTGTTCACCTACGCCACGGTGGCGATTCCCAACATGGGCGATAACCCGTCCAGAGACTTGGAAGTGGTCGCGCTGCCGTTGCCGCCGGTCGAACACAACCCGTTCCTGCGCATGCACGAGCTGCCGGTCATGCTGCAGACACTGCGCAAGTACCGCGGGCGCCTGAACACGCAGTTGGGCATCCGGCTGCTGATGCTCACTGGTGTGCGCACCGGCGAGCTTCGCTTCGCAACGCCCGATCAGTTCGACCTCGACCGGGGCCTGTGGGTCATCCCGGTGGCCAGGCTCAAGCAGCGCAAGCTGCTGACCAAGAAGAAGCGCAAGCGTCTCATCGACATCCCGCCCTACATCGTGCCGCTGTCGGTGCAGGCGCAGGAGATCGTTCGCCACCTGTTGGACCAATGCAAGCCTGCCCAGGTCCATCTCATCCCAGGCGACTGGTGCCTGAAGAACCCGATCAGCGAGAACACGCTCAACGCCGCGCTCAAGCGCATGGGCTACGAGGACCAGCTCACGGGGCATGGCATCCGGGCGACGATCTCGACGGCGCTGAACGAACTCGGCTACCCGAAGAAATGGGTGGATGCCCAGCTATCGCATGCCGATCCAGACAAGATCAGCGCGACCTACAACCATGCCGAATACGTCGAGCAACGCCGCGTCATGATGCAGGACTGGGCTGATCGCCTGGACCTGTTCGAGCAGAACCAGGTCGAGGTTGCCAGCCGGCATCTGACCATCACGCTCCAGGGCCTGCCGACCATCGCCGGCCAAGCGGCCGTGCAGCCGCCGGTGGTCGACCTCACCGCGCCGCAGCTGATCGTGACCGCGCCGACGTCCAACCAACCCGAAGCGCCGGCATCGGTGCAGCGGCTGTCGGCCGTGCGCATGCCCGAGTACGCGCGGCCGCGCCTGTCGGAGGTGCAGCGCGGACGCCTGCAGGCGCTGGAGACCTTCGAGGCGCCGCACAACCTCTCGGTGGCGGACTACGCCAAGCTCGCGGGCAAGTCGCGCCGCTGGATCACCTACGAAATCCAGGCGGGCAACCTGCTGTCGATCCACATGGGGCACCGCGGGCAGCGAGTGCCGGACTGGCAGCTTGATCCGCTCAAGCGCAGGCTGGTCCAGTCCGTCCTGAAGCAACTACCACGGGGCATCGGCACCTGGGACATCTACCACGCACTCCTGCGCTCGTACGAGGCTCTCGGGACACGGCCGGCCGTCGAAGCTGTCAACCCAACGAACCTGCACCTTGCCGCGCGGCTGGTGGCCGCACAGTGCATGCAGGCGAGCGAGCCGGCCGTGACGACCGAGTTCCCTGAGCAGGTCCGGCAAAGCGTGCAGCGGCTGGTGCGCGAAGCCGTCGCTGCCGATGCCGCCGAAGTAACGCCCGGAGACTGATCGAGCCAGGGTCGCGCCGAAGTTCGGTCAGGCGCTTGCCTGGAGCGCTTGGAAGAACGGCTCCAGGCGGGTGCTGTCCGTATTTCGACGGCTCAGGAAGTACGTGGTGAGCATCAGTGCTCCCTCTTGCAAGGGACGCTTGACAACGCCAAGGGCACGATGGCCCTCGATGCGGGCGGCGGGTGCCAGGCAGACACCGTAGCCGGCGGCCACCAAGGTCATCATCAACCCGAACGATGTGGCCGTCGTGACGGCCAAGGGGACGACGCCGGCTGCCGTCAGCAGTGAGTCGATTTGCCCACAGTAGCCGACACAGTCGCGCCCATCCAGGGCGATCCAAGGGTGGTCGGCCGCCTGCTCCAGGGACACTGACGCGAAGGCCAGCAAGGGGTGGTGGGCCGACACGGCCAATGCCAGCGCGTCGCGCCAGACGGGTCGGACTTCGATGCCTTCAGGTGCTGCGGGCGATTGGCAGAGGCCTGCCTCGAAAGCCCCCGCGAGCAGTCCTCGATGCTGATCCTCCAGGCGCTGTTCGTGAAGACGAATCGGGTTGTCCGGATGGCGCCGACGATGTTCCGCCATCGGTACCGATAGCCGGGGATAGGCCAGGCAGTCCGACAGGGCAATGTTCAAAGGATCAGAAGCGATCATCGTGTCACCTGCACAACGCCGACACTGGAAAAAGCCGCGTGCTTTCGGCCAATGAGATAAGTTTAACGTGGTTTAAATTCGCTTGACACGTGACGCTCCTGTTGATGCAGAAGCGATCGGTGCAACGCGGGAGACCTGCGGGAACAAGAACCTATGAAAGCGAGCCAGCGCGCGCTTTCGGCGTTGCCGTGCGCGAGGCCCGGTCCGCGCAGGGGCTGGCGCAGGAGGTGCTCGCGGAACAGGCGGGCATCGCCCGGTCTCACATGGGCAAGATCGAGCGCGGCGAGCATATGCCCACGCTGGTGTTGATCCTGCGGATCGCGAAGGGGCTGGGTTGCTCGGCCGCGTCACTGATGGCCGCAACCGAATCGCAACTGGCCAAGGAGCAGGACACCACCGAATAGCCCGGCAACGCAGGCTTGGCCGGTCAGTCATCCGGTCGCAAGCATGCGGCATGCGTTGTGCCCGGGGGCGCTGAATTCCGCGCCAAGGACAGGTAGGGGTTGTCCGGCGGGACTTCCGCGAACAATGCCGAAGGCGCCGCCAACAGATAGCCGTGCAACCGCCGCGACTTGCGCGGCCCGGTGACTTCGCAGGTCCAGATGTTCAGGCCGCTGTCCTGTTTGCGGTGCAGCCCCAGCTTCTCGAAGCGCTTCTGCACCCATTGC
>JAQVHL010000002.1 GCA_028696185.1 Halothiobacillaceae bacterium | reverse complement strand
GTCCAACAAACCTTCTTTTTGTAAACACCCTCAAAGGAGGGCAACTCAAGAAAAAGGAGCGGGCAGGCGCTGTAAAAGCCAGCAAGCGCGCCACTGCCTAATCCCACCTCAGGGCAGGGGTGGCCAGACCGGGGGGGAAGCGGCATCGAACAGCGCTTTCCACTGGGCCGCGCTGCGGTTGAGGTAAGGCGCGGCGCCGCCGCGCGTCACCACGGCAATCCAGGCATCGAAGACGGCACGCAGCCCCGGCACCTCGCGGCTGGCCGCGCCAAAATCCGGCTGCGTGCGCTGCAGGGCCCCCAGATCATGACGCACCAGGCTCAGGGTGCGCGCCAGCGCCATGGCCAGCAGGTCATCCCCTTGCGCGGGCGCCGTGCCATCGAGAATCTCCAGCGCGCCATCAAGCGCCTCCGGGTTTTCGCGCACGATGGGCAACAGGGCCTCCAGCAGGCCTGCGGCCCCCGCCAGTGCCATGGACGGCGGAACCGGGAACCCCTTGCCGCCGGTGGATTCGGTCTGCAGCGCCACCACCTCCATCGCCCGCGCGGCGCGCGGCAGGCCCAGCGCCTCTGCCTTGGCGCGGCCGTAACGCGCGCGCTCCGGCGTCACTGCCATCCCATCCCCCAGCCATTTGTAGAAGAGGGTCGACAGGTTCTCGCGTTCGAGATATTCGTTCTTGCCCTCGCGCCAGGATTTCACGCTGGCGGGGTCGATATCCTGACGGATCAGCAGAGCGTCGGGGCGATCAGAAAGGATCTCCGCACCGGCGAGAGGACTGCGCGCACTGGGTGAGCAGGTGCCGTAGAGCGTTTTGCCCTTGCCCTTGACATACTCGGTGAGAGAGACACGCAGCTTGCCATCGACGACGGAATCGACCACACCGGTCGCGTAGCCGTCTTCACGCAGGTTTTCCGAGTACAGGGGCACAAAGACGCGCTCGCCCGGCGCAAACACGGGCGCCGCGCCGACCGTTCCCGTAAGCAGGATCGACAGGGCCAGCACACCGCGCGCGCCCCGACGCATGGATTTATTTATCATCGTTGCATGACTCCTCCAAAAACCCACCGTCCGGGCGGCCGGCCCGGCGAACGCAGCCTTCATGTCGCTCACGACGCGCTGGGGGCGATGATCGTCGCACAGGACCGGGATACGCGCACGCTCTACTTCGGCAACGATGTGGCGCAGACCCGGCTGTTCCTCAACGCGCCCGACACCCTCGCCTTTGGCTACTACCGCGCCATGACAGCCGCGCTGGCCTTCATGGATGCCCCTCGGCGCATCCTGCTTTACGGGCTGGGCGGTGGCGCCCTGGCCCGCCACCTGCTGCGCCTGTACCCGCAATGCACGGTGACGGCGGTGGAATACCGGGCGGCGCTGCCGGAGATAGCACATGACTGGTTCGATCTGCCGCGCTCGTCACGGCTGACAATCCACATCGACGATGCGTTCGCCCACGCCCGGACGCTTGAAAGCTCAAGCTACGACCTGATCCTGGTCGATCTGTTCGACGCGCAAGGCATGAGCGAGTTGGACCGCGACGATTTCATCGCCCATCTGGCCCACGCCCTGAGCCGCGAGGGCATGCTGAGCGCCAACCTGTGGCGCTCGGACTGGGCGCGCTTCGTCTGCGCCATGCGCGCCATGGAAGATGCTTTTGCCGGCTGCACCCTGTACCTGCCGGTCCCCGAGCGCGGCAATGCGGTAGCATTAGCCTCACACCACCCGCTGGGAGGCGCCCGCCTTGCCGGCGCACGCAAACGGGCCTCTTCGATTGCTGAAACCGGCCGTGAAATTGCGCGTCTGCTGAGCGAACCCCTGCTGGGGCCGCGCCGGGGCGGCTAAACGATCAGCTCAGGCCGGGCAACGCCGCCTGTACGGCGTCCGCGCTGCTGTTCCTGAGCCCCGACTCATCCACGCCCAGCCAGCGCACCACGCCATCGTCCACGATCATCGCGTAGCGCATGGAGCGCAGCCCCATCGCGCCTCCGCGCATGTCACGCGTCAGCCCCAGGGCCTGGGTGAACTCGCCGTTGCCATCGGAGAGCAGCGTGACCGCACCCGCGACATTCTGGGCCTCGCCCCAGGCCTTCATCACGAAGGGGTCATTGACGGCCAGGCCGATGATTTCCGCCACACCCTGCGCACGCAGCGCGTCGGAAGCCGCCACAAAACCCGGCAGATGCGCCTCGGAACAGGTCGGGGTGAAGGCGCCCGGTACGGCGAACAGAACCACACGCCGCCCCGCGCACAGCGCCGTAACCGCGAGGCTTTCCAGCCCGGCCTCGGAACGGCGGTACAGGGTGGCTTCCGGCAGACGGTCTCCAACGGCAATCATGGTTTTCTCCAGCGGTGATGGGTTTGTGAGCGATGAAGCTACCACGCCCATTCCGGGGCTAACACCGAGAAGCAGCGGGGGAATAACGCACAAAAGCAAAAGGGCGACCCCGAAGGATCGCCCTTTTGCTTTTGTTGGCGGAGCGGACGGGGCTCGAACCCGCGACCCCCGGCGTGACAGGCCGGTATTCTAACCAACTGAACTACCGCTCCGAACTCTGGTGGGTGGTGAGAGGCTCGAACTCCCGACATTCGCCTTGTAAGGGCGACGCTCTACCAACTGAGCTAACCACCCGGAAATTCCGGTATTGGAGCGGGAAACGAGACTCGAACTCGCGACCCCAACCTTGGCAAGGTTGTGCTCTACCAACTGAGCTATTCCCGCTTTCGCATCAGGCGTTGCCTGCTGTGAGTCGCGCATTATACGCAGCTTCCACGGGCACGCAAGCCCTTTTTGAAATTTTTTAATGTGGCGTATTCGCCCCCTCCCCCTCGGCCCCCACGACACGGATGCGGACACTGGCCCGCTGCCCATCGGCATCGAGCACCACGAGCTGCACAAAGCCGTCTCCCGCCGGTTGCCAGAAGCGTGCGTCCCCCGGCAGCGGAACCCCATCGACCATCCATTGCAAGGGTGCCCGCCCACCTTCGGCCGACAGGGACACCCCGTCGGAAATGACCTCCACCGTAGCCCCGTCCGGCGGAAACAGGATGCGCAGCCGGTCCCGGCGCACACCCGCGTCCTCCCAGGCATCCAGACGCAACAGGGCCGGCGGGGGCCGGTGGCGCAACAAGGCATGGTCGCCTGCGACCGATGGCCGCGCCTCGCGATCCGGCGGCAGCAGGTCGAACACACGCAGCATCACCGGCGCCGCCGTGTTCAGCCCCAGGGCGCCTGGCGTTCCACCGCCCTCCGGTCGCCCCACCCATACCGCCACGGTGTAATCGCGCGAGACGCCCACCGTCCAGGCATCGCGATGTCCGAAAGATGTTCCGGTCTTGAAGGCGATGGCCCGTCCGCCCTCAACCGCGCGGCGTCGAACCACGCCCGAAGGAACGGGGCTGCCTTCGAGAATATCGATCACGGCCCGCGCGGCGGCCTCACCGACCAATACACAGCCTTTTTCATCCGGCAGATCGGACGCATCGACGGTCTCACGCAAGGGCTTCACGCGCCCCCCATCGGCCAGCGCGGCATAGAGCAGAGCCAGATCGCGCAAGCGCACGCCCACACCTCCCAGCGCCAGGGGCAAGCCCTGCTCGGCGCCGCGCGGAAACAAAAGCGGTACGTCGCATTGGGAAAGCAAGGCACTCATGCGCGCCGGTCCCACCTGCTCAAGCACCTGGACGGCCGGTACATTGAGCGAACGCTGCAGGGCATCGCGTGCCGTGACCCAGCCGTGAAAGCCGCGATCGAAGTTTTCCGGCGTCCAGGCGCCGAAGCGGCGCGGCGTATCGCTGATGAGCGTCTGCGGATGCAAGGACAGATCGTCGAAAGCCAGGGCGTAGATAAAGGGCTTGAGTGTGGAACCCGGCGAACGCCAGGCCTCGCTCAGATCGACCTGCATGCGCTCCCAGTCGCCACTGCCCAGATGGGCCAGCAGGCGGCGATCCCGGTGGGTCAGCACCAGGATGGCCAGATCCTGCCCCGGCGCCAGCGATCCACGCTCTGCCGCGCCCAGTGCTTCCAGCTGGCGCTGCAGGGGCAGGCTCACACTGGCGCGTACGGTACTGCCCGGCGGCGCCCGCTGGGCCAGCCTTTGCGCCAGATGCGGCGCGTAACGCGGCAGGGGCCGCATGTAGCGCGGCACGGGCTCCTCACGCGCGGCGCGCGCCACATCCGGAGCCAGCAGCCCGCCGTTCACGGCACGCTCCAGCACCCGGTCACGCGCCGCGCGAGCCGCTTCGGGGTAGCGATCCGGTCGCAGTCGCTCGGGGGATTGCGGCAGGGCCACGAGCAGGGCGGCCTCGGCGGGTGTCAGTCGCGCGGGCTCCTTGCCGAACCAGGCGAGACTCGCCGCTCGCGTGCCTTCAAGAACCCCGCCATACGGCGCGAGGGTGAGGTAAACCGACAGCACACCCTGCCGCCCCAAGCGGGCACGCAATTGCAGGGCGCGCGCCATCTCGGCAAGTTTGGCCTTGAGTGTGCGGGCGCGGGGGGAAAGCAGGCGTGCCGCCTGCATGTCCAGCGTGGAGGCCCCCGAAACGATCCGCCCCTCGTGCAGGAATTGCCCCAGAGCACGCGCAGCAGCCAGCGGGTCCACGCCGGGATGATGCTCGAAACGCCCGTCTTCGACCTCCTTGAGCAAGGCGAGAAACAGGGGGTCGACCTCCCCGGGTGTCAACGCGAGCCGCCAGGTATCCTGCGCGGTGGGAAAGGCGCGCAGCAGTGCGCCCTCGCGGTCGAGAACCACGGTCGAGCGCGCCTCGAAGCGGGACATATCCGGCGGATACAGCCTGTCCAGCCCCCAGCCCAGGCCCGCCAGAGCCAGGGCGAGCGCCACCAGAGCGGCGGACAGCCGCGTGAATCTGCGCCTCATTCGCCGATCAGGACACGTCCCGGTTCAGTACGCGCCTGCAAGGTCGGAACGTACATGTTCTCCGCCGTCGCTGCGGGCAGGGCGAACTCGCCCGCCGTCACCGCACGCACCAGATAGGCCACGCGGAAGGCGTAGGTTTCGCTATCCCAGATGCGGCTGACGTAACCGTCCTCATCCTTGTTCAGACGGTAGGTTGGCAGGGTGAATGCCGCGACAAAGCGGTCGTCACGCTTCTCACGCACCGTTGTTTCGGTCAGGCCCTCCAGCCAGGGGTAACCCGGCTGTTCGGGACGCAAGGCGGCCTCGATTTCCCAACCGGCAGGCAGGAGATCAAGCAGGGCATATTCACCCGCAACGCGGGGGTCAACCTCTCCCTCGACGACCACCAGCAGGCGATCATTGCGGTGTAGCGCCGTCATGTCCGCCGGCTGGCCGTCCAGGGTATGGACCCGCTTGGACAGACGCATGCCCTCGCTGCGTGCCGGCTGCGGCTCCAGCGGAACGCCCTGCACGCTGAGACTGCTGAACACGCTGCCCTCGCCTTCGTTACGCACCTTCACCCCGGCCTGCAGGCGCTGCGGCTCGAAGGTAAGCGACACGGGGTCACCGGATGGCAGGGGCTGCCCGTCCACGCTGACCGCCACCTTGCCTGCGTTTCGCGCGAGGGCGGCGGCGGTGAGCAGCATCCAGGCTTTTTCCTGAGTGGTTGTCCAGTCCGCGCTCATATCGAAACGCTTGCTGCGCGCCGTTTCCAGCAGCGAGGGCACTTCGGCCGCACGCCCGGCATCGGCCAGGATGGAGGCGACGGCGAAGGTGTCGCGCAGACGTCCGCCATACGGTGGACTCGGCCCGTCAGCCTGGGAAGGCTCCAGGCGCTTGAGCGCTTCGGCGAAAGCGGTCTGGGCGCGCGTGCGCTCGCCAATCGCCTGCAGCGCCAGCCCCAGATGCGCCATGCCCACAGCCGTGGGCGGGGGGTTCTGATCCTGGAAATAGCGCAGATCCGCCGGGTTCACCTTGCCACGCGGCGCCAGCAGTGCCGCCGCGTAGGCACGGGCGCTGGCATCCTGACTGTGCATGGCGCTGCCCGCCAGCCAACGCTCACCGGCACGCAGCGGCGCCTGCGGCACGACGAAGCCCTCCGCAGCGGCGCGCATCAGGAAGTCCAGCGCGAAAACGCCGATCCAGTCCTGCGCGGGCGAGCCCCAGGCGCCCCACATATTGAATCCGCCCTCGCTCAGCTGCATGTCGATGACACGGTCGACCGCTTCCTGCACCCGCGCATCCAGCCGGCGGTCGCCCTTGCGTCCGATCAATGCCGCCATTTCGTTGAAATACAAAAGCGGCATGGCACGGCTCGTTGTCTGCTCCAGACAGCCATAGGGGTAGCGATCCAGCCACTTGAGCAGGCCGGGGATGTTGATTCCGGCAAAGCGCGAGAAGCTGGCGCCCGCCTGTACCGAGCCCGGCAGCAAGCCCGCAAGCAAAGTCGCATCCAGGGTGATTTCCTCACCGGAGGCCAGAACGCGCTGTTCCTCGCGCGTGAGCGGCGCCTGCGCCGGGCGTACCTGCAGGGGCCATTCGCGCGTCAGGGCAAAGCCGCCGGGGCCGTTGACCGTCAGATGTACGGTGGCAAAGCCGATGTCCCGCGCCACGAGCGGCACGGTGTACACCTCACGCTGGGAAACCGCCAGCGGCTGGGCGCGTTCGGCGGAGGCTTCCACCACGCCATCGGCGCTGACGCGCGCCTGATAGTCTCCCGCCGCCCCCTCGACGTTGTGCAGCAGTACGGTGGCGCCTGCCCGATCACCCGGCGCGAGGAAGCGCGGCAGGATCAGCTCGGCTACCAGCGGGTCACGTACGGTCAGCTTCGCCTCGGCCGAACCCAGCTTGTCCGCATCATAGGCCACGACCATCAGACGTAGCTCGCCCTGGAAGTCGGGAATCTCCAGCGGCAGCTCGATGCGACCGCTTTCCGGCACCTCGACCAACCCGGAAAACAAGGCCACCGAACGCACGGGAACCACGTCCAGCCCCTTGCCGCCGATGGCATCGCCCCCTTCGCCCTCGCCCTGCGCGGCCAGCCCGCGAATCAGGCGTCCGTAGTCGTCGCGCATGCCGGCACCCAGGCGGCGCTTGCTCAGGTAGTACTTCTGCGGCGATGGTGTGGCGAAGCGGGTCAGCTGCAGGATGCCCTGATCGACCGCGGCCAGCGTGAGGTGAACCGCGCGCCCGCCTTCGACGCGCACCGGCACGCGGACGGTCTGGCGCGGCAGCACCTTGCCTGGACTCTCCACCTCGACCTTCAGGGTACGTGCGGCTGCATCCAGCCCCAGCCAGGCGAGCCCCACCGCGCGCACCGGGGCATGCCCCATGCGCGCGCCCACCGGGCGATAGAGTGTTACCAGCGCGTAGGCGCCGGCGCCCCATTCCTTGCGCAGAGTGATGTCGATATCGCCGCCACCGGCAGGGATCGTCACATTGCGCAGTTCGTGTACCTGTTCGTTGGCGATCACCAGCAGGGCCTCGCCGCCCGTTTCGCTCTCCACATGCAGGCGGGCCGTCTCGCCCACGGCATAGCCCGGCTTGTCCGCCGCCACCGCCAGCCGGTCGGGGCGGTCGCTGCTGGCCTCGCCGTAACCGTACCAGCCGCCGTAGAAGGACAGCGTGCTTTCCGCCCCGGTTTCGGGGTCGCTGACGACCAGACGGTAACGGCCCCAGTCGATGCGCTGACTCAACGCCCCTGGGGCATCCGCAGCGATGGTGAATGAGCCTGCGGCGATTTCCCGCTCACGTGGCACGCGCTCGTACTGCCAGCGCCCTTCAATGCGGTGCCACTGCCAGGTCGATACATCCTTCAGCACGCGATAGCGCAGGCCTGCGCGCGGCATGGGTGTCCCCTTCGCGTCCACGGCAAGGATCTCGAATTGTGCAGGCTGACCGTTGGGCACGCTGCTCTCGAAGCGCGGCTTGATGCCCAGATACAGATCACGCGTCCGCACCGGTACGAATACATGCTCGCCGGTCGCCCGTCCACCGGGCTCGCGCACCGCGATGCCAATGTCCGCACGCAGCGGCAGGCTGGTCACCACATCGGCAGGTACGGCGCCGGTCACCCGGGTTTGCCCCGCCTCATCGGTATCGGCCATTTCCAGTGTCTGCCGCTCACTCTGGAAGCGCTCGCCTTCCACCCCGAATGAAAAGCCCTTGTGACGGCTGAAGGGGGCAGGGTCGGGCTCCAGGATCAACTCAGCCTCGCCACCCAGGCCCGAGGCTGGCGCCCCGTACAAAAAGCGCGCCGCCACCGGCAGCTCGAAACGCTCGCCCGCGTGTAACTGGGCGGGCAGGCCGGAAATATCCAGCGCCAGACGCTGCGGCACAAAGTCCTGCACATCGAAGCTCAACTCGCCCACGGCAGCGGCCTCAGGATCCGTGTGCAGGCTGGCCCGCCATACGCCCCGGCTGGCCGTCACCGGCAACACGGCAGATACCTGTACCGCGCCGCCCTGCGTGTTATCCAGCAGATAGCGGGTGTACTCCTTGCCATTGGGGCGTATCAGCTTCATGACGTAACGCCCTGCCGGCAGGGCGCGGGCCGCGGCGTCCCGCACCAAACCCACCAGATGCACCGTCTCGCCCGGCCGGTAGATGCCGCGATCGGCGTAGACGAAGGCATCCACCGCCCCGGCGGGCGCGCGGCCATCCACCCCCCGGTCGGAAAGATCGAACTCGGGCAGGCGAAGGTCAAAGAAATTGAAATCGCCCTCGCGGTAGGCCATGAGCATGACCGGCGCCATGCCACCCGTCCCGGCCAGCACGCCAGCAGGAAAACGCACCCGCCCCTCGGCATCGGTTTCGCGGGTATCCAGGGTTTCGTTGTTGCGCGCAATCAGGCTCACCTTCGTCCCCGCCAGTGCGCGCGCACTGGACAACGAACGCGCGAGCACCGTGAGTCCGTCGGCAGCACGGAAGCTCGTCAAACCAATATCCGTCTGCACGATCCATTGGGCAGCGGAACGATTGCGCTCGTACCAATCGGCGTATTCTTCGTCCTCGGACGCCTCAGCGGCCAGGTTTTCATCGCGATTCTTGGCGCGAGCCAGCAAGAGATAGGCACCGGGACGCGGCGGGCCGATCATTTCCGTCACCGGAATCAGGCTGCGTGCCGTGGCGTTGCGCTCGCCGGTAACGGCCTGCTCGCCACTCCATAGCAGCTGTCCCATGTCATCGCCGATCTGGTTTGCCTCGTAAGCCCACATTTCGCGCTGATCGACAAAAGCCTCGCGCAGCCGTGCCAGCAGACGATCCCCTACCCGGTACAGCTTCAGATCCAGGGTTTCCACATTCACCGTGGTCACCGGCAGCCCATCGCGCGCCTCGCGCGGCAGGATGAAGCCCCCGCCGAAGGCCACCGAGGCCGGACGATCGCCCAGCGTCAGCGCTACACGGGCCTCCTCGGCCAAAGGGGCGCCCTCCCGAGCGGGCAGCCCGGCGCGCAGGGTCAGGGTGTAATCCACGCCGTAACGCAGGCCGGACAGACAAAGGCGCGACTCATCGACACGAGCCGCCAGCGGCACGGACGGATCGATGGAAAGAAAATCCCCGATCCGCGTGGAATCCACCCCCAAAGGCGCGGAAAACACGACACAGGGCGTGTCTGTCTCATCGATCAGCGTACGCCCGACACGCAGTGCGGCGCCTGGGGCGGGCGCCGGTTCGGGGACCGGGCGCGCCGGCAGGCTTCCCTGCGAAATCTGGGATGAGGGCGGCGCAGAGGACAGCGTCGCCATCGGCGCTTCGCCAACGACGGACGAAGACCTGGATTCCTCGGGGGGGCTGGCCTGTTGGGCCAAATACAGCCCCCCGCCCAGCAAGGCGACAGCCAAAAACGCAATCAGACCGACCTTCCCATTCATTCCCTGTCTCTCCCAACCCGTTGAACCCGCACCCGTGCGGCACGACATCCGGAATTGCCACACCCGGTCCACGCACACCCGCAAAGCATAGCGTAAAGCGCCTCATCTGCCCCGAAATCAACGCAGCTTTCTGCGGAAACAGCTAATCCAAGAATAAAAAGTTTTATTGGAACAATTGAAAATAAAGTCGCAAATTTTATTTTGCGAAAAGAAATTACAAAAAATTTCAACAAGAGCGAACGAAGCGAATTCCCCGCCGATATCACCAGGAGGACATCATGTCTCGACACACCCCACACGCGGCCGTCATCGCCGGTCTGTGCCTGCTGGGCGCAGGGGCCTTGGCCCATGCCGCGCCCAGCGGCCAGACCATCGGCTTCACCTGCCTTGCCTGCCACGGCGACAAAGGCCAGGGCGCCTCCGGCATCCCCCCGCTCGCCGGGCGCTCAGCCGATGCGCTTTACGGCATGCTCAGCGAGTTCAAATCCGGCAAGCGCCCCGGCACGGTCATGAACCGTCACGCCACCGGCTATTCCGACGAAGAACTGCGCGCCGTCGCGGAATACTTCGCCAGCCAGCCCGCCAAGTGATCCCGGAGGACCTGCCATGACTTTTTCCAGACGTTCCTTTCTCAAGGCTTTCGGCGCGGCCGGCGCACTCGGCGCGCTCGCCGGTTGTGAAACCCTGCCCAAGCGCGGCGGTGGCGGCCATGTCGTCGTGGTAGGCGGCGGCTTTGGCGGTGCGGCCTGCGCCAAATACCTGCGCCGTCTTGATCCCTCGATCAAGGTTACCCTGGTCGATGCCCACCTTTCGAACTATTACACCTGCCCGTTCAGCAACCTGGTCATCGGTGGCGAGCTTGGCATGGACGCGATCAAAGTCGACTACAACGCCCTGCGCACCAAACACGGCATCACCCTGGTCGAGGACCATGTCGAAGCCGTCGATGCCGACAAGCGAGGCGTGCGCCTCAAAAGCGGCAAAACGCTCAACTATGACAAACTCGTACTCTCCCCCGGCATCCAGCTCAACTACGACAAAATCGTCGGCTACAGCAAGGAAGCCGCGGAAAAACTGCCCCACGCCTGGAAAGCCGGCGCGCAAACCAGCCTGCTGCGCCGCCAGCTCGAAGCCATGCCCGATGGCGGCACCTTCGTCATGGTCGCCCCACCCAACCCCTATCGCTGCCCTCCTGGCCCCTACGAGCGCGCCAGTCTGATCGCTGACTATTTCACCAAGCACAAGCCCAAATCCAAGATCATCATCCTCGATCCCAAGGACAAGTTCTCCAAACAGGGCCTGTTCGTCGAAGCCTGGGAAAACCTCTACGGCAACATGGTGGACTGGGTGAACCCGGAACGCGGCGGTGTGGTTGCCTCGGTTGATGCCGCCAGCATGACCGTCACCACCAAGGACGGCGACAAGATCAAGGCCGCCGTCATCAACGTCATCCCGCCGATGAGCGCCGGCAAGATCGTCATCGCCGCCGGGCTGGATGACAAGGGCTGGGCGCCGGTCAACCAGCGCACCTTCGAATCCGTGAAGACAAAGGACATCCACGTCATCGGCGACAGCAGCATCGCCGGCCCCGTGCCCAAGTCCGGTTACGGCGCGAACTCCGAAGCCAAGATCGCCGCCGCCGCGATTGTCGCGGCCTTCAACGGCGAACAACCCGGCGACCCGAAGTTCGTCAACACCTGCTACAGCTACGTCTCCGCCATTGACGCCATCTCCGTCGCCGGCGTGTACGAGCTGGACAAGGACAACAAAATCATCGAGGTCAAAGGTTCCGGCGGCGTTTCAGTCAAGGGCGGAGCGCACTACCGTGCCGAAGGGCTTTACGCCAAGGGCTGGTACGAAAGCATCAAGGCCGACACCTGGGGCTGAGCGGCCCTTTGCCTCAACCTGCAAAGCCCGGCACTACGCCGGGCTTTTTTTGACCACGGAACAAGAGCCTGTTCGATCAAGCCCCCATCAAGCTCAACGTCGTCGCCGCAATCAAGCCCCCCAGCAGGGCGCCGGCCAGCACATCCGACAGGTAATGCAGCCCCAGCACCAGCCGCGAAGCCATCACCATGCCGGCGAACGGCAGGGCGATCCACGCCCAGTTCGCGTCGAAGGCCACGATTTGCGCGGCAAAATTCACTGCATGCAAGGTGTGTCCGGAAGGAAAGCTGTACTTGTCCAGCGGCGCGACGCTCACATCGAGCCCCCGGTGCGCATCCAGCGGACGGGGGCGGGCCGTGACCCTCTTGATGAGCAGATACAGCCCCACCCCCACGACCGCACTGCCCAAGGCAGCAACGGCGGGCAGCGCGGCTTCGGTACCGTGTACGACCAGAAGCAGCGCCAGAAGCACATACCAGCCTATCCCATCCCCCAGACGGCTCGCGCGGCCGAACACCCAGCGCGCGGCACGACGGCGGTGCAGTCGGTTGGCCCAGACGACCAGCGCCTGCTCCCACCCCAGATAACGCTCAAGCAGAATCGCGGCACGCGAGTCGTTCATCGCTCATCTCCCGATCAGTGGTTTGCACGGCGGCCAGCAGCAGGGCCTGTTCAAACTGGTCGCAGACGCGCGACCAATCCAGGGCACGGGCGGCTTCAACGGCTCCACGCCGTAACCGCTCGCGCAAGGTTTCATCGAGCAGGGAGGGCGCGGCCTTGAGAAAAGCCGCCTCATCCCCCACCGGCACACTCAGACCGCTGACCTGCGGCTCGACCAGAGCATGCGTCGCCGCGTAGTCGAACCCCAGCACGGCCAGACCGCTGGCCATGGCTTCAGGCACCACGTTGCCGAAGGTTTCAGTCATGCTCGGAAAGAGGAACAGATCGGCGCTGGCATAGTGTCGCGCCAGCGACTCCCCTCGCTGCGCCCCTGCCAGAACAAGCTCCGGATGCTGCCGGGCCAGACGCTCACGCTCCGGCCCGTCGCCCACCACCACGCCAATCAGGGCTGGAACCTGGGCACGCAGCACCTGCACCGCACGTGCGAACAGATCGAGATTTTTCTCACGCGCCAGGCGACCGACATAGAGCGCCACCGGTGTGGACTCGGCCGCGCCCCAGGACGCACGCAGCGCCGTATCGCGCCGCGCCGGATTGAACAAATGCGTATCCACCCCCCGCCCCAGCACATGCAGGCGCTCGAACCCGGCGGCGGCCAGCTCCGCCTGCTGCTCGGGCGTGGGGATAAACGTCAGCCGGGAGCGATTATGGAAGGCGCGCAGATAGGAAAGCACCGGCCTCTGCAACCAGCCGGCGCCGTAGTGACGTGCGTAACTATGGAAATTGGTATGCAGACTGGTCGTGACTGGAATGCCCAGTCGCCTCGCACTACCCAATGCCGACCAGCCCAGCGGACCTTCGGTGGCGATATGCACAAGATCGGGGCGCCGTTCGCGCCAGCGGGCCTCAAGACGGCGCCCCTGCGGCAGCCCAAGGGTGATTTCGCGGTAGAACGGCAGCCCCAGGCCCGGCACTTCCAGAGCGTTCACACCCAATTCTCGCGGCGCCCCATTGCGCGGGCAGACCAGATCCACCGTATGTCCGCGCTCACGCAACGAACCAACCAGACGTTGCAGGGTCGTGGCCACGCCGTTGATATCCGGCGGATAAGTCTCGCTGACCAGGGTAAGCGCAAGACGCCGCCCGGCCCGATCCTCGTGCCGCGAACTCATCTCGTCATGCTTCAAGTCGCTGGTCATGCCCTATCCCACACAATTAACGTAGGGTTAATGACCTGACTCTAGGTCGGGCAGGTTACGCAGGCATGACGCGGACTTGACAATCCGGTGGCGGGAGGAAAATAAGGGAAAAACTGCAAAAACCCATCCCCGGATTTTTCAGCGCTACCCCAAAAGGTGTTTACCAAACGAAGGTTTGTTGGACACGTGTGACCAAGCTGAACGGGGGCTCCCCTCTCCCCCTTGGGACCGCCGTAGACTGACCTGTGGAAGCCGGGCTGGGGCAGGTCAGGCCAGGGCTTGCCCGAAGGGCGGTCCCGTGGGGGTGTGTTCTTTTGGTTACTTTTCTTGCACAAGCAAGAAAAGTGACTCGCCCGCTTGCGTTGGCGCCTGTTTGAAAGGCCAAGCCTCATGGCGGGCGAAAAAGGGCTCCAAGGGTTATTGAAAGTGGCTTTAACCGGCGGCTGAACGACTTGGTCTTTAGCAAGCGGACAGGCCTGCGCGCTGTTTCGCCCGCTTCAAGCGACGCACTTCGAACGGCTTGAATCGCGCGCGGGCGAGTACCTTTCTTTGCTTGCCCAAAGAAAGGTACCAAAGAAAGGGCACCCCCACGGAGGCGCCCTTCGGGCAAGCCCTGGCCGGGGCCGCTCCGACCGGAGCCGTCCCGACGCGACATCCTGTCGCGGCGGGACTGAAAGGGCCCTCCATGGCCCTTTCATCCGGTCTCCGCAACCCCGTCCATGGCGCCTCCAAGGGGGCCGGGAATCCTTCGTCCCGCGCTGTATTGTTCGCAAAACCTTCGTTCTGCAAAAACACTAATCGCTTATCGCGACGGGGCAATCAGCTCGGCCAGCCCCATCGCGTCCAGCACGGGAACCCCCAGCGCCTGCGCGCGCGCAAGCTTGCTGCCCGCCGCTTCGCCGGCAATGAGCGCTGTGGTTTTTTTCGACACGCTGTCACTGACCTTGGCACCCAGCGCCTCCAGCGCCGCGCGGGCTTCTTCGCGGGTCATACCCTCCAGCGTGCCGGTAATGACGTAAGTACGCCCCGCCAGTGGTTGCTCGCCCACAGCAGATGAAGGCGCCTCCCAATGCACCCCCACTGCGAGCAAGCCCTCGATCACTTCACGGTTATGGGCTTCGGTAAAAAATCCGGCGATGTGCGCCGCAATGGTCAACCCGACATCGGGTGCCGCCTGCAGGCGCGGGAAGCGGTCTTTCTTGCGCTCGGCTTCAGCGGTGGGCAGATCGGCGCAGGCCGCATCGCGCAGGGCATCCAGCGACCCGAAATGCCGGGCCAGTCCCTGAGCGGTGGTCTCACCCACCTCGGGAATACCCAGGGCGAACAGAAACCGCGCCAGTGTGGTGGTTTTGGATTTTTCCAGCGCATCGAGCAGGTTCTGTGCGGATTTTTCCGCCATGCGCTCCAGCGCCGCCACGTCCTCAAGACGCAAACGGTAAAGATCGTCCAGCCGTTTGACCAGCCCCGCCTCATCCAGCTGGATAATGATTTTCTCGCCCAACCCGTCGATATCCATGGCCCGGCGCGAAGCAAAATGCCGGATGGCCTCACGCCGCTGCGCCGGGCAGTACAGACCGCCCGTGCAGCGCAGCGCCACCTCCCCGTCCACCTGTTCGACATGCGAGCCGCATACCGGGCAAATGCGGGGCGGAACGATGGCCCGTGCCCCGGCCGGGCGTCGCTCGATCAAGCGACCGACGATTTCCGGGATCACATCGCCCGCGCGCCGCACGATGACGGTGTCGCCGATCCACACATCCTTCTGATGAATCATGTCCAGGTTGTGCAGGGTGGCGTTGCTGACCATCACGCCGCCGACATGCACCGGCGCCAGACGCGCCACCGGCGTGAGCGCGCCGGTGCGCCCGACCTGCCAGTCCACATCGAGCAGCTCGGTCAGCTCTTCTTCAGGAGGGAATTTGAAAGCCACCGCCCAACGCGGCGCCCGAGCGACAAATCCCAGCTGTTCCTGGTCGGCGATACGGTCCAGCTTGAACACTGCCCCATCGATGTCGTAGTCCAGACTGTCGCGCGCGGCGAGAAGCCGCGCAGCGTAGGCGCGGGCTTCGTCAATGCCGTACACCAGGGCATTGAGCGGATTGACCGGCAAACCCCAGGCACGCAGGCGGGCCAGCATTTCACTATGCGTCTTTGGTGCGGACGTGCCGTCCAGCTCGCCCCAACCGTAGGCAAAAAAACTCAAGGGGCGGGTGGCCGTGATGCGCGGATCGAGCTGACGCAGGCTGCCCGCCGCCGCATTGCGGGGATTGGCGAAGGGCTTCTCGCCCGCTGCGAGCAGACGTTCGTTGAGTTCGCGCAGACCACGGCGCGGCATGTAGATCTCACCGCGCACGTCCAGCACCGCCGGGCGGTCCGTGCTCATCAAACGCAAGGGAATGCAGGCAATGGTGCGCACATTGGCGGTCACATCCTCACCCCGCTCGCCATCCCCGCGCGTGGCCGCCCGGACCAGCACGCCGTTCTCGTAACGCAGGCTGATCGCCAGCCCGTCAATCTTGGCTTCGGCATGGTAGGCAAGCGCATTCTCCCCCAGCGCCTCACGCGCCCGGCGGTCGAAATCGGCAAGCTCCGCTTCGTCCATCGCGTTGTTGAGCGAAAGCATGGGACGGGCGTGACGAACCGCTACAAAGCCCTCGCGCGGACTGCCTCCGACACGCTGGCTCGGGGAGTCGGGCTGTATCCATTGCGGGTGTTCTGACTCGATCTGCCTCAGCTCGCGCATCAGGCGATCGTATTCGGCATCGGGGATGCTGGGCGCATCGAGAACGTAGTAGCGGTAATCGTGCTCGCGTATCGCCTCGCGCAAGGCGTCAAGACGCTCACGCGAGACGTCGCGCTCGCCCGTATCGAACAGGCTGGTCTGCTGCATGGCCATTTCCGGGAAACAGGGCGCCGGGTAGAGATTATTGTGCGTCGGCGACGCGCTCACGCCAGCGGTCGATGGATTCGCTGGAAAGGGGCTCGCGCCGGTCATCGAGTATCTGACCGTCCAGGTTTTCCGCCAGACGGTGGGTGACGTCCAGCAGGGTATCAAGCACGAGCTGCGCTTCCCCCGGCACCGGCAGCTGCATGAACAGGCTCAGGGCCGGTGTACGCAGGCTGTCGATGCCCTCCATCACGAAGGCGCCCGGCGCGACCGCATTCATGAGGCTGAACAGACGGCGGCCGTGGGCGTCGCAATAGTGATAGATGTCGAACTCCCCGAACTCAAACCCCAGCCGCTCACCGACATCGCGAATGGCCCGCCCGGAGAAGCCGTCAATGCCATTGGCCAGCAGGTAGAGGGTGATGACCACGGGCGTGGCGGATTCAGGGCCCAAGTCAGGGCCCAGATCGGGGCCTGATTCCGGCTCGGGCGCGACGGCTTTGCGCACGGCGGTCTGCGGCACAGGCTCGACAGGAGAGGGCCGGGTTTGTTCGTCCACAAGCGCAGGCTCAGGCTGCACCTCCGGCATCTGCACGATGGGGCGGGAGGGTTTGAAGGGCGCGCGCGGAGCCGGGCGCGGCGGCGGGAGCGGCTCGTCGATGCGCGGCTCGCCCCCCGCACCGACCCGACGCACTTCGCCGACACCCTCGACCCAGTCGCTGATGTCCTCGATCAGCGGGTCCGCCTCGTTACGTTGCCGGGCATGCACATGCTGGTCTATCGGGTCGTGAACCGGCTCCTCACCCAAGGGCATGGGCTCGGCACGGAAATGCCGCCGCCCGATCAGATAGAGAGCCACCAGCACGATCACACCGATGGCAAGCAGAACCCAACGCAGATATTCCATCGCGACCTCAAGCCCCAGCCAGCCGGACCGCCTCGTCCAGATCGACCGCGACGATGCGCGACACGCCGGGTTCGCGCATCGTCACCCCGGTGAGCTGGGAGGCCAGTTCCATGGTGGCCTTGTTATGGGTAATAAAAATGAATTGTACCTGTTGCGCCATGTCCGCAACCATAGCACAGAAGCGCCCCACATTGGCCTCGTCCAGCGGCGCATCGACCTCGTCGAGCATGCAGAACGGAGCCGGGTTGAGCGAAAAAAGGGCGAACACCAGCGCCACGGCAGTCAGGGCCTTTTCACCGCCGGACAAAAGACTCAGCGTGCTGATGCGCTTGCCCGGCGGGCGCGACATGAGCTCCACCCCGGCTTCGAGCAGATCATCGCCACACAGGCGCAGATAGGCTTCGCCACCGCCGAACAGGCGAGTGAACCGTTCGGCAAAACGCTGGTTGACCGTATCGAAAGTCTCACGGAAACGCCCGCGCGTTTCGCGATCCATGCGCGCCATGGCGGTTTCCAGGGTGCGCAGGGCTTCGTTGAGATCAGCATCCTGGGCATCCAGCATTTCCTTGCGCTGCCGCGCTTCTTCGAATTCTTCGATAGCCGCCAGATTGACGGCTCCCAGCCGTGAGCGGCGGGCCTCGGCATCGGACTGAGCCTCGCGCCAGGCCGCCACGCTGGCCGATTCGGGCAGGGCGGCGGCGCGCTCGGCCAGTACTGCCGCGCTCAGGCCCGCCTCGTCGAGCAGAAATTCCAGCGCCACACGCGCTTCCTGTACCGACAGACGCGCCGCCTCCTCGGCGGCCCGCGTGGTATCCGCCATCTCCTGCGCCGCCTGTCGTCGCCGTGCCGTTTCGGCCAGACGGGCTTCGGCCTCGGCCAGCGCCACACGCGCCTGGGCCAGCTCCCCGGCCTGCATCGTGCGCTTCGCAGCCGCGGCTTCAAGCGCCGCCCGCAACGCGGGCAAGGGCGCCCCGGCCGCCTGCGAGGCGGCTTCCGCCTCGGCCTGCCGCACCATCAGGGCCTGGCATTCCTGCTCAAGGCGCATCTGTTCGGCGGACAAGGCCGACTGCTCGCTACGCAGGCTTTCCAGCGCGAGGGCGGTGCGATGCACGTTCTCGCGGGCCTGGCGCGCCTGCTCCCGCACCCGCGCCACCTGCCCGGTCGCGGCGCGACGGGCCGTTTCCGCCTGTGAGCGCGCCTGCTCGTGTCCGGCAAGTGTTTCTTCAAGCGCCGCGATGTCGGCGCGCTGCTGCTCCAGCGCCGCATCATCACGCTCCTGTCGTTCCAGCAGACCCAAGCGTTCCTGACGTAGCGACTCCAGACGCGTGGCGGCCTGCTGCCGACGATGGCTGGCCTGCTCCAGCGCGGCGCGCGCCTCACCCTGGGTTTTCAGCGCCTCACGCAGGCGACGCTGCTGTTCGGCCTGACGCTGCTCGGCTTCGCGCAGGGCACGGGTCTCCTCGCTCACCCGCCCCTCCAGGGCCTGCCGCTGCACCTGGGTTTGCTGAAGCTGCTGACGCAGCGCGTCCAGCTCTGCCTGACGCTCCAGCACGCCGGGACCGGTCCGGCGCTCGCCCGGCAGACGCAGCCAGTGCCGCCCGAGCTGGGTGCCATCGCTCAGGATGAAACGCTGCCCCGGCGCAAGCGTGCCGCGCCGCTCACGGGCGTCCTGCAAATCCTGCGCGGGCAACACGCCGGCCAGCCAGTCACCGCTGCTGGCCGCGCTCTCCAGCCAGGGGTGGGGCGCCTGCGGCGCCTCGCATTCGATGAACTCGCCGGACAGCGCCGGTTTACCGGTCGAAGCCGTTGCGCTCAGGCTGTCGAGCACGACATCGAGGTCGGCCACGCAGAGGGCGCGCAGATGCTCACCCAGCGCCTGCTCCACCACGCCCTCCCAGCCAGGACGGACGCGCAGTTGCTCGCCCAGCCGGGGGCACTCTTCCAGCCCCAGCGCACGCAGGGCAGCGCTCGCGCGTGCATCGCGCGTCTGCCCATGCAGGGCGTCCTGCTGCAGGGTTTCCAGCGCCGTGAGGCGACCGCGCGCCGTCTGCTCTGCCTGGCGCAGCGCGGCCAGCGCGCTTTCCTGCTCGCGCAGGGCTTCACGCGCACCGTGCCGCGCCTCGTCCGCCGATTGGGCGGCTTCGAGCATTTCCACCTCCACACTCAATCGACGCAGGCGCGATTCCGCCTCGGCGTGGCGGGTTTCCCAAACCGACAGCTCGCGTTCGGCCTCGGCCAGCGGCAAGCGGCCCAGGCGCTCCGCCTGCTGCCGGCGCCGTCCCTCCAGGCTTTGCGCCTGGGCACGGGCCAGCGCCAGCGCCTGCTGGGGCGCGGCAATCGCCAGGGAAACGCCTTCCCAGGCCCGCTGAGCGGTCTCGGCCTGGGTTTCGGCTTCGACCAGCGCGGCTTGCGCTTCCTGCTCGCGCCCCTCGGCTTCCGCCAGCGTCTCCCGCGCCGCCTCCTGCTGGAGATTCAATTGCACAAGACGCTCCCGATCACGCAGGAGTCGAGCCTCGCGCTCGCCCCGATCCCGCTCGACCTGGTTCAGCGCGTCCTGACGGGCCTCCAGCTGCTGCTCGGCCTGCTTGAGGGCCAACGCCGCCTCGCCCTCCTGCGCCCCCGCCTCGAAAAACCCGGTCTGCAGGGCATCCACCTGCGCCTGAACCCGTCGCTGCTGCGCTTCGCTGTCCTGCTGAGCGGCTTCGGCCTGCAGGCGGACCGCCTGCGCCTCGGCGCCACGGGCGAGGCGCTCGGCCACCTCGCGTTCGCGGGCATCGAGCAGGGCACTCGCCTCACGCCAGCGCAGGGCCTGACGCTCGGCGGCGAGGCGCTCGATCTCTGCCGTCAGCTCACGGTAGCGCGCGGCGGTGCGGGATTGCCGCTCCAGGCGTTCGAGCTGGCGGCCGATCTCCTCGCGCACATCGTTCAGGCGCTGCAGGTTTTCGCGGGTATGCTGGATGCGCTGTGCGGTTTCGCGGCGGCGTTCTCGGTAACGGGAAATGCCGGCGGCTTCTTCGATGAAACCGCGCAGCTCTTCCGGCCGGGCCTCGACGATGCGCGAGATCATGCCCTGCTCAATGATGGCATAGGCGCGCGGCCCCAGGCCGGTACCGAGAAATACATCGAGAATGTCACGCCGCCGGCAGCGGCTGCCATTGAGGAAGTATTTCGATTCGCCATCGCGGGTCATGACCCGACGCACGGAAATCTCCGCCTGACGCGCGAACTCGCCCTGCAGCCGCCCCGCGCTGTTGTCGAACAGAAGCTCGACGGAAGCCAGCCCCACCGGTTTGCGGGTGGTGGAGCCGCTGAAGATGACATCATCCATGGCCTGACCGCGCAGATGACGGGCAGAGGACTCGCCCATCACCCAGCGCACGGCGTCGATGAGGTTGGACTTACCGCAGCCGTTGGGGCCGACAATGCCCACCAGCGCGCTGGGGAAGGTCACATCGGTGGGATCGACGAAGGATTTGAACCCAGAAAGGCGCATACGGCTCAGACGCATGAAGACCCGCGCCTCAAACGATATACTTGAGCGTTTCCCAAAACTGCTTCCAGCGAGCGCACCGATATGTCCACGCAACCGTCCAAAGAACTGGAAACCTTTCCGAACCCCTTTCCGGGGCGGGATTATACCATCCGCATCCGCGTACCCGAGTTCACCTGCCTGTGCCCGAAAACCGGCCAGCCGGACTTCGCCACTATCTTCATCGACTATATCCCCGACGAGCGCTGCGTCGAGCTCAAGGCGCTGAAGCTCTACATGTGGTCGTTCCGCGAGGAAGGCGGATTCCACGAGGCCATGACCAACGGCATTCTGGAAGACCTGGTTCGCGCGACCGCCCCCCGCTTCATGCGCGTCACCGGCGAATGGAACGTGCGCGGCGGCATCTACACGAACGTGGTCGTCGAGCACCGCAAGAGCGGCTGGCAGCCCCCTGTGCCGGTTCAGCTGCCGTAAGGCGTCGCCGTGCGCGGTAACGCCACGGGCCGCTACCTGGGACTGGACCGGGGCACCTCCGGCCTGCGCGCGGCGCTGCTTGATGAGGACGGCCAGCTTGTGGGCCTGTGGCGTCTTCCTTCGTCGCCCGGCGAGCCGCGAGACGAGGCGCGACTGTGGTGGCGGGATCTCATCACCCTGCTGCACCGCGTTGCAGCACAATGCCCGCTGGACGGCGTGCGCGCGCTGGCCGTGGACGGCACCTCCGGCACCTTGCTGGCCTGTGACTGTAACGGAGAGCCCCTCGCTCCCGCGCTGATGTACGACGACCTGCGCGCCAGCGCCCAGGCCGAGCGCATCGCCATGCAGGCCCCTGCCGACAGCGGTGCGCACGGCGCGGGGTCGAGCCTTGCCCGCCTGCTCTGGCTACTTGAGCATGCCCGCCTTCCCGCCTCGTTTTTCCTGCAGCACCAGGCCGAATGGCTGACCGGGCGCCTGCTCGGTCGTTACGACCTGGGTGACGAGAACAACGCGCTCAAGCTGGGTTACGATTCGAGAACGGCCCGCTGGCCCCACTGGCTGGAAGCGCTGAGCGTCCCCCGTCCCGCCCTGCCCACAATCCACCCGGCCGGCACGCCGCTGGGTCGCATCGACTTGCAAGCCGCCAAACTCACGGGACTGCCTGCGGACACGCTTGTGGTGGCGGGAACGACCGACAGCCTGGCGGCCTTCCTTGCCACCGGGGCGAAGGACGAAGGCGATGCTGCCACCACCTTGGGCAGCACGCTGACGCTGAAGATTCTCAGCGCCCGGCCGGTCTTCGACCCGGCGCGGGGCGTGTACAGTCACCGCCTGCTGGGACGCTGGCTCGCCGGCGGCGCGTCCAATACCGGCGGCGCGGTGCTCGCTTCACTGTTCGATCCTCTCATGCTGGAACAACTTTCCCGGCGCATTGACCCGCGCCGTCGCAGTTGCCTGGACTACATGCCCCTGCTGCGCCCCGGCGAGCGTTTCCCGGTCAACGACCCGACGCTCGCCCCGCGCCTGCATCCGCGCCCCGTTGATGATGCGCGCTTCCTGCACGGTCTGCTGGACGCCATGGCGCGCATCGAGGCACAGGGCTACCGGGTGCTGGAATCCCTGGGCGCGGGTACGCCGCGCCGCCTGTACACCACCGGCGGAGGTGCGCGCAACCCGGCCTGGTCTGCCCTGCGCGAGCGCGCTCTGGGATGTCGGCTCAACACGCCCGAGCACGACGAAGCGGCGGTGGGTGCGGCCCGCCTGGCCCAACGGGGCGCCTTGGAGGAAACCCCATGAGCCAGGCATTCGTACAGGGCGCTCGCGAGGCCTTCGCCGGGCTGGGCCTGATGTGGCGTCCCGGCCTGCGTCGTTATGTACTGATTCCGCTCCTCATCAACCTGCTGCTGTTCGGGGCGGGGACGGTGTATGCCGCGCTGTCCTTCGAACACTGGATGAATCACCTGCTGCCAGAGGCACTGGCCTGGGCGCGCTGGCTCCTGTGGCCCTTGTTCGCACTGACCCTGCTGCTGGTGCTGTTCTTTGGCTTCACAATGCTCGCCAACCTGATCGCAGCGCCGTTCAACGCCCTGCTCTCCCAGCGCCTGGAAGAGCAATTGCGCGGCCAGCGCCTCCTGAATGCCGACCCGCCTTTACCGATACTCATCGCCCGCACCGTCTGGGTGGAGTTGCGCAAGCTGGGATATTTCCTGCTGCGCGCCCTGCCCCTGTTGCTGCTGTTCCTGATCCCCGGCGTGAACCTGCTTGCCCCTCTGCTGTGGTTCCTGTTCGGCGCCTGGATGATGGCCCTGCAATACATGGATCACCCGATGGGCAATCACGGCATCGGCTTTGACGAGCAAAGGCGGCAGTTGAAATCGCAGCGCTTACGCGCGCTGGGCTTTGGCAGCGCCGTCAACCTGATGACCCTGGTGCCGGGCCTGAACCTGCTGTCCATGCCCGCCGCCGTCTGCGGCGCGACACGCCTGTGGGTACGCCACTTCGCCCCGGACCCAGCATCGCCCGGAACGGATCAGGGCGCCAAGCGGCGATGTAACACCATCCAGTAGATCAGCTCCAGCGCCACCGCAAGCAGGAACATCAGGCCGTCCTCATCCGTGACGGCCAGGAACAACAGGGCGAACACCGCCAGATGCACCAGCAGCGAAACGACATTGCGCCGCCGACGAGCGGCCTGCACCTCGTTCACCGTCACCCTCCCAACCAGCGGGCAATCCGCTGCAAGGCGTATTCCAGCACCGGAATCGGCTGTGTATAGGCAAAGCGCACATGCTCGCGCGCCCGATGCACGCCGAAATCGCTACCGGGCGTGATGGCCACATACGCCTCCTCCAGCAGCCGCTCGCTGAGCGTCTCGCCGTCCAGCCCGAAGCGGGCGATGTTGGCATAAATGTAAAACGCCCCCTGGGGCGGGGCCGTACCGACATCGAAGCCCAGATCGCGCAGCCCCTGCCAGAGCACATCGCGCCGCGCGCGCAGCTCCTGCCGACGTGCCGCCAGAATCGCCCGCGTCTGTGGCGCAAAGGCCGCCAGCGCGGCATGCTGCGACAGTGTCGAGGCCGCAAGATAAACGTTCTGCGCCAGCCGCTCCACGGTATCGATCATGAAATCCGGCACCACCGCCCAACCTAGCCGCCAACCGGTCATGCCGTAGAACTTGGAAAAGCTGTTGATCACCACCACCGAGTCGCCTGGCAGGGACAACGCGGTAGGCAGCGGCGCGTCACCGTACTCCAGCCCCTGGTAGATCTCGTCCACGATCAGGACCGCGCCGGCCTCGCTCACCTGCCGGCGCAAACGCTCCAGCGCTTCAAGCCCCAGCCCCGCCCCGGTCGGATTGGCCGGCGAGGCGATCAGAAGCGCGGCGCAGCGCGGCCCCAGATGCCGGGCGAGATCCTGCGCATCAGGCTGCCCGTTCGTGCTGGCATCCACCGCGATGCTCACCGGAACCCCACCGTGCAGACGCACGAATTGCCGGTTACAGGGATAACCGGGGTCGGTCAGAAGCACCTCGCGCCCCGGCGCCACCAGCGCACCCAGCACGACCTGCAATGCCCCGGAGGCCCCCGGCGTGACAAAGACCCGGCGCGGGTCCAGCTCTAGCCCATACCGCTGCCGGTAATCCTGGGCGATGGCCTCACGCAGGGCTGGCAACCCCGCCGCCGGCGTGTAGTGAGTCAGGCCCGCCGCCAGCGCCCGCTGGCCCGCCTCGACGACAGGCTCCGGCGTCGGGAAATCCGGCTCGCCGATCTCCAGATGCAGCACGCGATGCCCCTGCGCCTCCAGGGCCTTCCCGCGCGCCAGCAGCGCCATGACCCGGAACGGCTCCACATCAAGCGCAACGGAAGACAACCGGGAATCGCTCATACCTGCTCCTGCCTTGGCCCACCGCCGAAGAAAGCCATTTTTTGAAAAATATGCTAAAAACTAGCCAAGCGCACCAAAAGACGCTATACAATATCAGCGTAAAGGAATACTCCTTAGAACACGACGCCCCAGTAACAAGGAACGCACTAGGAGCCGAACGTCATGCCAGAGCCTTGCCTCACCCGAATTACGCCTGCACCGCTGCCAATCGTCCATTTGATGGGCGAAGCCCTGCCCGTGGCGCCGCTCGACGCAAACATCGTCGACCCACATTTTCAGGTCACCAGCACGTCGCGCCTGCTGCTGAAAAACGTCACCGACGCCAAGGCCGCCGTGGAGTATCTCTGTCACTTGGTGCTCGCTCGCCCCAGTGCCCTGCGCACCCACGTGCAGCGTGTGTTGCTGCTGATCCATGTCGGTGATGGCGCCAGCCTGTACGGCGCCCTGGTTGATCTGTTCATCGTGCTGGCGAACAAGGGCGAGCACCTCAAGCAGCGCATGCTGAACAAGGCCACCCCACTACTCTCGCGCACCGCCGCCGCCTACCTGCGCCGCCACATCCGCAACGGCATCCCGCCTTGCGATCCCGCCCTGTCGCGGGCACGCAGCTCGGTGCTGCGTCTGGGTTACGAAGGCCGTTACGACATTGTGTCAAGAATTGACGATCACGGTCAGCCCATTGAAGTTGACCCGCTGACCGAAGCCCAGGCCCTGTTCCGCTTCGGACAGCCCGATCAGGCCATGGAAACCCTGGAAAACGCCCTGCTGATCGAACCCAATGACAGCACCCTGGCCCGTGAGTTGCTAGAGCTCTACCTTCGCCTGGGACAGCACAACCGCTTTGAAATGATGCGTGAACAACTCATGAGCCAAGTGGAATCCCTCCCGCAGGGCTGGGCCGCGCCCGGCCTGGGAGAAACGCTCATCGGAACCTTGCCCGAATGACCGTCCACCCCCCAGAATACACACAAAATGACATGGAATAACCCGCCATACCGGGACAGAACGAACAAGGAGAATGGCTGATGGAAAACGGAGGGCCATTGAAAGTCACCCTGCATGGGTTCGACGAACGCGCCCGTAGCATGCTGGCCTTGTTTCTCGAAGGGCCGGCTCAGGGGATATGTCGACTGGCCAACACGCCGGAAGAGGCTGAAGCGGCCATTGTCGATCTCGACGGCGCCGTCCCCGAACGCATCTGGCTGGAGTTCCGGCGCAAGTTCAATGGTCCGGCGCTGGTGCTTTCCGCCACTGAGCGCCGCTTGCGCAATGCGCACTGGGTGGCCAAACCCGTACAGCTCGGCGAATTCAAGGCGGCCATCGAGCGCGTGCGCTCCCAGATCGATGCAATCCGCACACTCAAACGGCTTGAAGAAGCCCCCGCGCCGGCCGCAGCTGAGCAGCCGGGCAGCGGCATCAACCTCGGGCCGCTGGAACGCCGCTTCATCGATATCGCCGGGGACATGTCCGATGAGATCTATCTCGACATTTCCCAACGCGAACGACTTTTCTACGACCCTCACCAGTACATCGAGCACACCCTCCGCGAAGGCCTTACCCTGGCTCGCAAGGACAACGCGCCCGTGATTTTCGACGGTCTGGGACACAACCTGATCTTCTGCCCCACTTCGCACCGCATCTACACCGACATGCGTGAGCAATTTCTGCGCTCGCTCTGTGTCCAGCCGCACACCGGGGAGCGCATCGGCTTTCGCACAGCCTCATCGGATACCCTGCCGCTGATCGGTTCGTCCGACCCGCGTCTGCAGCGTCTGGACAGCACGCTGTGGAACGTATCGCTTTGGACTTCACGTGGAAGAGTGCCCAAGGGCACGCCTCTCAACGCGCCGATCAAGCTTCTCGCCTGGCCGAACCTCACGCGCCTGACCATCTCACCGCATGCACTGCGCATTGCAGCGCTCTGGGCCACGCGCCCCACTTCGCTCATGGACACACCCCGGCTGCTGGACGTACCCTATCGGCATGTCTTCGCCTTTTACAGCGCCTCGCTGATTCTCGGACTGGTCGAGCCGCTGGGGGGGAATGCCTCGCCAGCCCAGGTCAGCCCATCGCCCCCGCCACTGCCCTCGGTGCAGAACGAAGCGCAGACTCAGCGTCGTGGACTGCTCTCCCGCCTGCTCGCCAAGCTCGGACTGGGCCTGCGTTGACCGGACACCGGGTGGGGAGCTTTCACAGCAGGGTGCGGGCTGACAGAACAAGGACAGGAATGATTTTTCCATGGCACATTACAAGCTGATATTCACGGGGCCAGTCGGGGCGGGCAAGACCACCGCCATCTCCACCTTGAGCGATGTCCCCATCGTCAGCACGGAAGCGCGAGCCAGCGACCATGTCGCCGAACGCAAGCCGCGCACCACCGTGGCGATGGATTACGGCCTGCTGCGCCTGGACGGCAATGAGCGCGTCCACCTGTATGGGACACCGGGGCAGGAGCGTTTCGACTTCATGTGGGATATCCTCACCGAAGGCGGACTGGGGTTGATTCTACTCCTGGACAATACCCGACCGGACCCCTTCGAGGATCTTCGCCATTTCGTCGAAGCCTTCCGCGACTTCATCAAGGAAACCCATCTCGCCGTTGGCGTGACACGCATGGATGAAGCCCCCCTTCCCGGCCTGGACAGCTACAACGAGCACCTGAGCAAGCTCGGTTTTGCCGCACCGATCTTCGAAGTCGATGCCCGCAGTCGACGCGATGTCGCCATTCTTGTCCAGTCTTTGTTGTACATGCTTGATCCGGGAGCACGCGGGTGAATCCGCAGTACGCCCTCAGCGCAGGACTTTTCCTATCCCCAACGCCCTCCGGTGCGTATTTCGCCGTTTCCAGCCCCCGCAGTCATCCCTATCGGACTCTGCTTCTGCGCCTGATGCGTGAGGAAACCCCTTCGCTGCTCGACAGTGGCGCCCTGATGCGCCTGTGCGGGCTGGACAAGGAACAAGCCGCATTGGAACTACTCTATCGCATGCAGGAGCTTCGACTGGTGCAAGGGCTGGACAACCCGCACAAGCTTCCAGACGGCACGCTCGAAGAGCGTCTGCCTTCGTTGATCGCCGAACTCGCCGGACGAAACCGAGCCCTGCTTGCCGACGAGCAGGGATTTTACATTGTCAGCCATGGATTCACCCGCGCGCTGGCGGAGGAACTGGCGGGACTGTCCGCTGACATCGGCTCGCTGCACACCCGCCATGAAGCGGTCATCGGTGGCGACCTGGGCCTGTCCAGCAGCGCCTGGGCCATCACCAATGCCGGCGGTTACAGCGAAATAGGTTTCTGGCCGCTCTATGTAGGCCGCTACCGCTTCGTATTGATCCTCAGTGGCCTGCCCAACCTTAACCAGGCCGCCACGCTGGATCTCATCTGGCTCCTCGTCCGCCGTTACGGCAGTATCGGCCTTACGGCCCAATAGAAGATTCAAGGGAGAACATATCCATGCTCGCAGACACCCTCTCCGAGATCCTCGACGAACTCAATGGCACCTCGGCAGACATCGAAGCCTCGGCCATCATTTCCACCGATGGTTTGATGATGGCCGCGCGCCTGCCGGCCTCCATGGATGAGGATCGGCTCGGCGCCATGAGCGCCGCCCTGCTCTCGCTGGGCGACCGTACGGCGCAGGAGCTGGGCCGGGGCGACCTTGAGCAGGTGATGATCAAGGGCCATGACGGCTATGTGGTCATGACCCACGCCGGCCACGATGCGGTCCTTACCGTGATTGCGAAGGCTCAGACCAAACTGGGTCTGGTTTTTCTCGATATCCGCCGCGCGGCGGAGCGTATCGAGGGCGAGGTGAAAAACAGCGCCAAAAAATGACCATGGGCTGAAATACGCTTTTCACCCAGCGGTCTTGGCGGAGCAAGGATGTTCCGTAGAAACATCAAACCAGTCACGGATCGATCTTCTTCCCATCCGGGCATCTACCGGACGCGGCCCCGCCGAAGAATCCCCGTTGCAGGTTACTGAAAAACCTATCGCGGAGTTTTCAGTCTCACGGAACATCCTTGTTACAGCTTGCCGCCCCATAAAGCCACCGGTGCGGACGCGTATGCTTAACCGTCAAGTGAGGCTGAGCATGACGCGACACCCGCCTTCCTGTGTTCTACAGATCGCGCATGGGCTCTCAGGAACCCTTTCCAGGAGGCTTGGGCTTGGGCTTGGGCTTGTTCCGGCCACGCACGCGGGCGATGGCCGCCTCTTTTTTCTTCTGCTTGTATTTCTGCAGCGGCGTGAGCTTTTCGTAGCGGCCCTCGTAAGGGTTGTCGTCAGTACGGAATTCCAGGCGCACCGGGGTTCCCTTCAAACGGAAAGCCTCGCGGAAACGGTTTTCCAGATAGCGCTTGTACGCACCGGGCAGGCGCTCGGTCTGCTTGCCGTGAATCACGATGACCGGTGGATTGGCCCCCCCCTGATGGGCGTAACGCAGCTTGATGCGTCGCCCGTTGACCAGTGGCGGCTGATGAGCGAACAAGGCCGCTTCCAGCTCTCGGGTCAGCTCGGGGGTGGACATCTTGCGCATCGCGGCACCATAGGCGCGATCGACCGCCTGCATGAGCAGGCCCACCCCGCTGCCATGCAGCGCGGAAATGAAATGCAGCTCGGCGAAACGCACGAATTCCAGACGCAGATCAATCTGGCGCTTCACCTGATCGCGCTGCTCGGGCGTCATGCCATCCCACTTGTTGATGGCCAGAATCAGCGCTCGACCACGCTCGATCACAAAGCCCAGCAAGTGCAGGTCCTGCTCGGTAATCCCCTCGTGGGCATCAAGTACCAACACGACCACATGCGCCGCGTCCATGGCCTGCAGGGTCTTCACGACACTGAATTTTTCGATGGTTTCGTTCACCCGCGCACGACGGCGCACGCCGGCGGTGTCGATGAGGGTGTATTGCCGCCCCTCGCGCTCGAAGGGAATGAAGATGCTGTCGCGCGTCGTCCCCGGTTGATCGAAGGCCAGCACGCGCTCCTCACCCAGCAGGCGATTGATAAGGGTGGACTTGCCCACGTTCGGTCGACCGACCACAGCCACGCGAACCCCACCGGCTTCTTCGCCCCCATCCGTATCGCCATGCTGCAAGGGCAGCAACTCATCAGCACGCTCCATGAGGGTGGCGATGCCTCGTCCATGGGAGGCGGCGAGCAGCTGGGAAGGTCCGAAACCCAGACGCGAGAACTCGGATAGACTGTCAGTCACATCGACCCCGTCAACCTTGTTGACGACCAGCTGTACCGGCTTACCCTGTCGCCGCAGCTGTTCGGCCACGATCTCATCGCTGGCCGTGAGTCCCGCACGGGCATCGACCATGAAGAACACCAGGTCCGCTTCTTCCACCGCAAGCCAGGCCTGGCGCTGCATCAGCACATCGATGCCGACATCCTCGCCGGATAGCCCCCCCGTGTCGATCACAATATAGGCGCGTTCGCCAAAATGGGCCGTACCGTATTTACGGTCGCGCGTCAGGCCGGGAAAATCCGCCACCAGGGCATCCCGCGAGCGGGTAAGCTGGTTGAACAGCGTGGATTTCCCCACGTTGGGACGCCCCACCAGGGCAATGACCGGCTTGATCACCGCGCCCCGCTGGTGCGCCTCCTGGAAGCCTTCATCGTCAAGCCCTTGTTCGTGAAGGGGCTGCTCCGGACGTTCCGACATCTTGATACCTCGATACATGCGATGGCCTTGCTCAGACCATCGCTCGTCCGCGCAGGGCGTGGACACTCAATGAAAGGGAAGAAAACTCATCAAGGGCCAGGAACGACCATTGATGTTCAGCCGACCGCCTGACAACACGGCCTCGGCACGATACATTGACTCTTCATCCGCCGTCAGAAGACGGCGCCGCAACCCCTCGGCGAGTTGCGCACGTGCGGCGCGCCTGGCCTGCTCAGTATCCGTCAGCTGTTCGGCAAAACGCTCTGCCAGCCAGGATTCGAAAAATGCGCGCTCGCCTGAAAGCTCGGCACGCGCATCCAGGAGAGTCCAGGGTTGATCGCTCATGCCCTGTTTCGCGCGGGACAGAAACAGATGACCCTCGACACGCCCCTGAGGCAGCGCCAACCGGATCGGGCCTATATGCAGACGCCCGGACGCGTCCAGCAGGCGCAGCAGGGCTTGAATACCCGCATCACCCTGTTCGCGCAGCAGGATATCCCGCCCCAGCCCCTCTTCAGCGTGGCGACGCTCGACCAGCGCCATCCACTCACACAATTCAGTGAAACCCAGACGATCCAGACCTTCGCCCGACACCGCCAGAGTCAGCGGCCCGGACGGAGTCTGAGGCCCTAGCCCCAACCATTCAGGCTCACGCCCCTGCCCGCGCAGGCTCGCGGCACCGAGCTGCGCCGACACGGACCAGCCACGCGCGTCGCTGGCGCTGACCAGGCTCGCCTCGACGCGCTCGGCAAGGAGGCTCATGTCATCGGCCTTGAGGGCCATGCGCTGCGCACGCCAGCCCAGTTGCCCCTGCAAGGCCTCCTCTGTCGGCGGCGCACGAAGATCGATGCGCAACCAGGGTGTATCCAGCGTCACCCCGCCGCGTTCGCTTTCAAGGGCCAGTCCCGCCCCCGACCACTCCCCATGGGCATGATGCGCCATGACATCGACAAGCAGGGCACCCTGTCCCGGCGTCAGGGTAAAACTCACCACCCCATCGAGGCCCACGGACGTCGTCAGCACCAGCGGAAGGCGCTCAGGCCAGGAATCCAACCGTAAGGGCGAATCCTCGCTCACCTGGGTCAACATGCGCACCAGGAAGGGCTGTCCATCGGCCCACCCCGGACCATGCGTAATCTCATGGTGCAGATGCAGGGGTGCGATCTGGCCCGGCAACCACAGACGGGATTCACTCCGACTGTGCCAGATACCCCGCTCGCCCGGCTCGGGTTGCCAGTCCAGACCGGTACGGTTCGCCACCGCGCTGCCCCAGTAAGGCAGATAGGTTTCAACCAAGGCGCCAACCTGGTACGGCAGCACCACTGCGGCCATAAGGAACAAAACGCCCGCGATGAGTATGCGCCGCCAATGCCGCTGCGTCATCGCTCACCGCCTGAACGAACGCGCCACCACGAGTTCACAGGTTTTATCCGACCGGCCTAAACCGATGGGGCTCAATCAGGCACGGCAACCAGCGTCAGGCGACCGCCCTCGGTGAGCACCAGGACGCCCTGGCGTGTCGGCACCGGCTGGCCGACGACGCGCCCACCGTCCACCCGTGTCCGGGCAACGATATGCCCGTCGTCGGGAGACAGGAAATGGACATACCCTTCCAGATCACCAACGACCAGCCAGCGTCCAGCCAGTACAGGCGCGCTGAGTGCACGATGCAGCAGGGCTTCCTGCCGCCATAAAGGCTGGCCGCCGGCTTTGTCCACCGCCCAGACCGCGCCACGGGCGTCGGAAAAGTACACCGTGCCGGAATCCGCCGTCATGCTGGAATAACCCGACATCTCGCGATTCCACAGCGGCTGACCGCTACGCAGCTCCACAGCGGCCAAACGCCCCTGGTAGCTCAGGGCATAAACCACGCCTCGATCGACCAGCGGTGTCGCATCGATATCCACCATGCGGTCGATATCGCTGCGCCCGCTGGGCAGGGCCACCTGGGTTTCCCACAGGCTGCGTCCATCGGCCAGCGCATGCACGACCAGGGCACCGTTGTCGTACCCGATCAGTACGGCTTCGTTGCCCAGCACGACCGGATCGCTCTGCCCTTGCAGACTCAGAGCCGGGACGCTGCGGGCCTCTACCCACAGACGAGTTCCTTTTACCGCGTCGAAGGCAAACACGCGCCCATCACCGGTACGTACGATCACCTTGCCGCCGGCCACGGCCGGTCGCGCCCAGGCCAGCGTCGTCAGGGGCTTGCGCCAGCGGACCTCGCCCGTTTCGCGCTCGACGGCGATGAGCTCGCCGTCTTCAGTGGCCAGAACCAGCAGGCCCTCACCGCCACCCAGTCCGGCAGTCGCCTTGACATCCAGCGAACGTGCCCAGCGCGTAGCGCCGCTGTCCAGGTCGACAGCGGTGAGCTTGCCGGCCGGATCCACGGTATAGGCCACCCCCCCTTCCACATAGGGCACAAGGCGCAGCAGCTTACCGGGTTGGGCGCTGCCGGTGCTGGCCGACCAGACGATACGCGGGGCGAATTCACCGCGCACATCGACAAGCTTGGTAGGCGGCTCGACATGATCGCGGGTATTGCTGCACCCGGCGGCCAGCACGCCAGCCACCATCACGCTGGCGACCAGAGAACGGGAGAGAAACTTCATCGGCTTGCGGTGTTTGATCACGGTCGCCCTCCTTCGGGCCACTCAGGAACAACGGAAAAAGGCCCGCCATGAATGGCTGGCCTTCCATGCTGTTGAAAAAGGGCTTTCCTGCCCTTTTTCAACAGCCTGTTAAAGATCGTCTCGCTTAAGCTGCAACATCCCGGTATCGCGGCCCAGCTCCAGTCCGCGAGCCAGTGCGCTATCGTAGGCTTGCCGCGCTTCGTCGATGCGGCCTTGCTGGGCCAGCACATCGCCGCGCAGTTCTTCGGCCATGTAGGCAAACGGCCCCGGCATGGGTGCCTTGAGCAGTTCCAGAGCGCGGTCGGCCTGCCCCAGCTGTTCGTAAAGACGCGCCAGACGCAGCTTCAAGAGCGGCTCCAGCTCGGGCCGCGCAGGGTGAGCACTCAGGCTTTCGAGTCGCGCGCGCGCCTCATCGATCTTGCCCTGAGCAATCAGCAGGCGCACGGCGTCAAGTTCGGCCAGATCGGCGTACGGTGTCTTTGGAGCCTCCTGAACCAGCTTCTGCACAGCACTCAGGCGCGCCTCGTCACCCGTTGCACGTTCCAGCACGTCATAGGCAGCGGCGCCTTCGGCGAACTGCCGTTCCTGCCACCACTGCCAGCCGTTCCAGCCGCCAAGGGCCACGCCGGCCAGAACAACGCCGGCTATTACCGAGCGCCCGTTCTCGCGCCACCAATCCTTGAGCGCGTCAATCTGTTCCTGTTCGTTCTCGAAAGTCCGCATCATCGCTTCCTGATGAAAATACTGATCAATTCCGTCATCGGGCTCAAGGAGCCAGGCGGCGCATGACCGCCCCGATCACCTCGCCCGTAGGCACGCTTTCCTGGGGTAGTTCCTCGCGCAACGCCTTGAGGGTGACGCGCCCTTCACGAATTTCATCCTCGCCCAGAATCAGCGCCAGACGTGCCCCGCTGCGATCGGCGCGCTTGAACTGCGCCTTCAGGCCGCCGCCGCCACAGTTGACCATGACTCGCAACGGGGTTTCACCACGCAAGCGCTCAGCAAGACACAACCCGGCGATATCGGCGCCGGGGGCCGCCGTCAGCACGTAGACATCCGCCTCCGGCGCTTCCACCGGGGCCTGCTGCTCCAGAAGGGCGACGATACGTTCAAGGCCGATGGCAAAACCTGCGGCAGGGGTCGCCCGACCGCCCAGCTGCTCGACCAGCCCGTCGTAGCGGCCGCCAGCACACACCGTGCCCTGCGCGCCTAGATGGGTCGTCACCCATTCAAACACGGTCTTGCAGTAATAATCCAGCCCGCGCACCAGACGCGGATTGACCCGATAGGGAATACCGGCGGCATCTAGCGTGGCACGCAGCATTGCAAAATCGGCAAGCGATTCCTCATCCAGATGATCCATCAGACGAGGCGCCCCCTCGATCAGATCCTGCATGTCCGGATTCTTGCTGTCGAGGATACGCAAGGGGTTGCTGTGCAGACGACGCAGCGCATCCTCGTCCAGCCGGTGGCGATGCGACTCCAGATAGGCGATCAGCACCTCACGATAGGCCAGACGGGCGGCGGCAGACCCCAGGGTGTTGATTTCCAGATGCACATCGACAAGCCCCAGCTCACGCCACAGGCGCGCGCCCATCAGGATCAGCTCCGCGTCCACGTCCGGCGTGGCGATGCCGAAGCTCTCCACCCCGAATTGATGAAACTGGCGGTAACGCCCTTTCTGCGGTCGTTCGTGGCGGAACATGGGGCCGATGTACCACAGACGGCGAATCTGATTGTGAATCAGGCCATGCTCCAGGCAGGCGCGCACGCAGCCCGCCGTCCCTTCGGGGCGCAGGGTGAGACTGTCCCCGTTGCGGTCCTCGAAGGTATACATTTCCTTTTCAACGATATCCGTCACCTCGCCGATGGAGCGCTTGAACAGCGCGGTTTCCTCGACGATGGGCATGCGGATTTCCTGATAGCCGTAGGCGGAAGCCACCCGGCGCAGGAGGGATTCCACCCGCTGCCAGCGCGGGGATTGGTCGGGCAGCAGATCGTGCATGCCACGGACGGACTGAAGGGTTTTGCTCATTAAAGGTACAACGAAAGGATGGACGGAGATTACTCGCGGTGTGCCGTACGCGCGGCGCGCTCACGGATGACGCGCTCCAGTTCGTCGACGAGATCGGCCGCGGCAACCTTATGATGCGGCTTGCCGTCGATGTAAAGCAGATTGGGCTGCCCGCCGGCCAGACCGATGGCCGCTTCGCGCGCTTCGCCAGGGCCATTGACCACGCAACCGATCACCGCCACATCCATCGGGGTGTCGATGTCCTCGATGCGCGCTTCCAGTGCGTTCACGGTGCGGATCACGTCGAATTCCTGCCGCGAACAGGACGGGCAGGCGATCAGGTTGATACCGCGCGAACGCAGGTGCAGGCTCTTGAGGATATCCCAGCCGACCTTGATTTCTTCGACCGGATCGGCCGCCAGCGAAACGCGCAAGGTATCGCCAATACCCTCGGCCAGCAGCATGCCGAGTCCGATGGCGGACTTCACCGCTCCGGCACGCGCGCCCCCCGCTTCGGTGATCCCCAGGTGCAGTGGCTGCTCGATCTGCCCGGCGAGCCGGCGATAGGCCTCGACGGTCATGAACACGTCGGACGCCTTGAGGCTGACCTTGAAATCCGGGAAGTTCAGCCGGTCGAGAATCTCGATATGGCGCAAGGCGGATTCGACCAGCGCCTCAGGCGTCGGCTCGCCGTATTTCTGCTGCAGGTCCTTTTCCAGCGACCCGGCATTGACACCAATGCGGATCGGGATGCCCTTGTCGCGCGCGGCTTCCACCACTGCACGCACCCGGTCCTCGCGCCCGATATTGCCTGGATTGATGCGCAGGCAGTCCACGCCGAGCTCGGCGACGCGCAGGGCGATGCGGTAGTCGAAATGGATGTCCGCAATCAGCGGCAGGCAGCCGATCTCGCGCTTGATGCGCCCGAAGGCCTCGGCGGCCTCCATGCTCGGTACCGAGACGCGCACGATGTCGGCGCCGGCTTTCTCCAGCGCGCGGAGCTGCGCGACCGTGGCGGCCACATCCAGGGTGTCGGTATTGGTCATGCTCTGCACGGATACCGGCGAGTCACCACCCACAGGCACCCGCCCAACCATGATGCGCCGCGAAACGCGGCGTTCGATCCGGTGCTGGAAGTTCATCGCCTCACTTACCCAGACTCAGACGTGCCGTGCCGGAGGCGCGGCGATGGGAGCGGGTATCCACGGTTTTTCCTTCGTACATGATCTCGACAGCAGACGCATTCCCCAGAAAGATGTCATACGGCGGCTTGCCTTCGACACGCTTTTCCGCTCCGGCCTTGAGCGTGTCATAGACAAGGCGCTTGCCTGTGCCGTCGGTCACTTCAACCCAGCTCTCGGCGCCGCTCGTGCGCAACACCACTGCGCCAGGCGCGACAGAGTCCTGCTCTGGCTCTGCCGGACTTTCCAGCGCCGGCAAACGCGCGACGGGCGCCTCCGCCGACGAGACGAGCGGGGCGGACTGGGCCGGGGAAGTCGCATTGCTTTCGACCGGCGGCATCGGTTCAGCCAACGGGGGCGTCAAGGGCGGCGGGGGGTCGCCCAAGGACGGCGGCGGCGGCAGAGGCAGCAGACGCGGCTCGCCCGATACCGGCGTGATCGACTCCTGTCCAGGCAGAAAACGTTCCAGCAGCCCGCTTTCCGGCAAATAGGTGCTGGCGAAATACCCGGCGGGCAGCGCCAAAATCAGCAGCAACCACCCCCAGGGCAATGAGCGCCGCGGGCGGTCCATCTGCACGGGCGTACCGGGCAGGACATTGCGCGCACTTGCCCGCTCGGAACGCTTTGGCCCTTCGGCACGGTCCAGTGCAGCAAGCAAGCGTGACTCGTCGAGCTCCAGCATCGGCGCCCAACGGCGCAGATACCCGCGCAGGAAAACCGCATCCGGCAAGCCCTCATAGGCATCGCGCTCCAGCGATTCAACGAGACGCGCGTCGAGATTGATCCGGCCGGCCAGCTCGGCGGGTGTCAGCCCCTTGCGCTCACGCGCCTCGCGCAACATACGCCCGAGCGTCACCTCACCGCGCACGCTGTCCTGTGCCATGTCCTGTTCGAGGTCCTTTTTCATCGACGCTTGAGTCCTTCGAGCTGGCGGGCTTCCTCGGAATCCGGAAACTTGCCGCGCAAAATCAATGCATGGCTGGCGTATGCCTCGTTATCCCCCAAAGCCCGATCAATAGAGAGTGCGAGCCACAGACTGGCCGGCGTGTGCTGGCTGATCTGCTCATAGCGCTGCATCAACTGGCGCGCCGTCTGCACATCCCCATCGTCGAGGCGCATTTGAGCCATTTGCAGCAGGGCCGGCGCAAAACGCCCATTGGTGACAAGGGCCTGAGCGAAGGCTTTCTCCGCCTCGGGCCGCTGACCTGCGGCAAGATAACAGCGCCCGGAGTTGGTGTAAGCAAATTCCGGTGTGGCATACAGAGGAACTTCGACCGCGCGGGAAAACGCCTGCTGGGCGTCGTCGTATTTGCCACGCTTGCACAGGAAAGTACCGTAGTTGTTCTGTACCTCGGGGTCGGCCGGGTTCAAACGCAGCGCGCGTTCGAAGTGCGACTGGGCAAGGGCGTCCTGACCAAGCATTTCCTGCACCAGAGCATAGGCATGGTGCGCGGGTGCATAGCTTGAATCAAGCTCCAGGGCGCGTTCGAGCTTCTCGACCGCCAGATCCCGGTATCCCCGCTGCAGATAGCCCACACCCAGCTGCGTATTGAGTTCGGCCGCACTGCGGTTGTTGCTTTCCATCTCGCCCGGGCTGTTGGGCGAGGTGGGCGGGGGCGTCGGCAGGCTGGAGCAGCCGACCAGGCCCAGCAGACCGAGGCTCAGTACGACGCTTTTGAATCTCATGCGCTTCTCCCCCGTTACGCACCGGATTGACCGGGATATTGAAAAGTGCTCTTTAACAGCCCGTCATGCTAACAAGTGCTAGCGGCGCCCGGCGCCACCACCACGCCTAGTTTACGCAGCTTCTCGTCGCGACGGGCACGATCATCCACATCCCCCACCAGCTGCCCGCAAGCGGCATCGATATCCTCGCCGCGCGTGCGGCGCGGGATGGTGTTGATCCCGGCAGCCACCAGACGCTGCTGGAACTTCGCGATACGGGCGAACGAGGATCGCTCATACCCCGACATCGGGAAGGGATTGAACGGTATCAGGTTCACCTTGGCCTCGCGCCCGTGCAACAGGCGGATCAGCGCATCGGCATGCGCCTGTGTGTCATTCACGTCCTTGAGCATCACATACTCGTAGGTGATGGCGCCGGTGGGGCAGCGCGGCGCGTAACGATCACAGGCGGCCATCAGCTCGGCCAGAGGGTACTTGCGGTTGATAGGCACCAGCTCATCTCGCAGGCTGTCGGTCGGTGCATGCAGCGACACGGCAAGGCTGACATCGACGCGCTCCAGCAGACGATCCATGGCGGGCACGATGCCGGAGGTACTGACCGTCACCCGACGTTTGGACAGTCCCCAGGCATTGTCTTCCATCATGATTTCCGCCGCCTCGCACACCGCATCGAAATTGAGCAGGGGTTCCCCCATACCCATGAAGACGATATTGGTGATCTTTCGCCCCGGCACCACCTCGCGCTCCACCAGCCGGTTGGCCAGAAAAAGCTGCGAGACGATTTCGGCCGTGCTCATGTTGCGGTTGAAACCCTGCCGACCGGTGGAGCAGAAAGTGCAGGCCAGCGAGCAGCCCACCTGGGAGGAGACGCACAGCGTCGCTCGGTCATCCTCGGGGATGTAGACCATTTCGACGCTGTTGCCTCCCTCCAGACGCAGCACCCATTTGCGGGTGCCATCGCGGGAGGCCTGATCGACCACCACATCCGGCAGGGTAACGCAGGCGACCTGGGCCAGCTTCTCGCGCAGGGCGCGGGAGAGGTCGGTCATCTGCGAAAAATCGGTGACGCCTCGCTGGTGCAGCCACTTCATCACCTGAACGGCACGAAACGGCTTTTCGCCCAGCGAGGCGAAAAAGGCTTCCAGGCGCGCACGCCCAAGCCCGAGGATCTCCACCGGACGATCATCGGGAATTTCGGGCGCGAACGCTGTACTCATGGGGATTACGCGCGCGGGCAGACTTCTTCGGGCTTGAAGAAGTAGTCGATCTCGATCCGGGCGTTTTCCAGGCTGTCGGAGCCATGGACGGCGTTGGCATCGATACTGTCGGCAAAATCGGCGCGGATGGTACCGGCTTCAGCCTTCTTCGGATCGGTTGCGCCCATCAGGTCGCGGTTTTTCAGCACGGCGTCCTCGCCTTCGAGTACCTGCACCATGACGGGACCGGAAATCATGAAGGACACCAGCTCACCAAAGAACGGGCGCTCGCGGTGTACGGCATAGAAACCCTCGGCCTGTTCGCGGGAGAGCTGCATCATGCGCGCGGCAACGATGCGCAGGCCGGCCTTCTCGAAACGGCTGTAGATTTCGCCGATCACGTTCTTCGCAACGGCGTCGGGCTTGATGATGGAGAGCGTGCGCTCGGTGGCCATGGTCGTGTATACCTTATCTGAAATAAGAAGGGTTGATGGAACCTTGCGATTTTATCCGGTTTCGAGCCGTTCTCAAAAACGAACGTGGATCAGCCTGAGGCTGTGCGCCACAAAAGGGCAAGCCAGGCGCATCAAAGTTCTTCATTTGCCCCTTCCGGAAAAAAGGTTTAAAACCCGTCATATTTCAATGACAACCTTCATGCCGACACGAAAAAAAGGAGCACGTCGTATGTATGGGGTCCGCAGTCGCCTGCTAGGCGCACTCCTTGCGTTCAGCCCTCTGGCCGCCGCTGTGGCGCATGCCCAGCCTGCTGGAATCGAAGCGCTCCAGCAAAACATGCGCCAGATCATGAGCAACCCGGTCCTGCATGCCAGCGCGGTGCGCGCGGGACAGGAGCGCGCCCTGCTATGCACCGTCTGCCATGGAAAGGACGGCATCAGCACACGTGACTGGATCCCCAACCTGGCCGGACAAAATCCGGCGTTCCTGCTTGAACAGATGCATGCCTATGCGCACAAGCTGCGCATCGACATGAACATGAACAAGCTCATCGAGAGCATGAGCCCGGAAGAGCTGATCAACGTGGCACTGTTCTACGCCAGCCAGCCGCTGCAAGCACGCACTAACCTGGAACGTTCCGAGCAACCCGGAGACGCCGCTCGCGGCAAGCGAGTCTACGACGCCATGTGCCTGCGATGCCACGGCCCGGACGGACGGGACGAAAAGGGCTATGCCTGGCTCGCAGGACAGAAATCCACCTACCTGCGTCAATCGCTGGAGCGCTACCGCAACGCCGACGATGGCCGCATCGACCCCGACATGCGACAGATTGTAGGCGGGCTATCGGACGAAGAAATCGCCAACTTGGTGAATTTTCTCGGTACCTTGTGAGAACCGAAAAAACACCCGCCTCAGCGCCGCTCCTCCAGCCAAGCCATCTGGATCGCCTCCAGGATTTTTTCACTGGAGCGCTCCGGTGTATCCTCGAAGCCTTCCAGAGCACAGACCCACTCATGCAGGTCCGTGAAGCGCAGCCATTGCGGGTCGACTTCGGGATGCGCCTCGTCCAGCGCGATGGCAATATCCAGCACGTCCGTCCACTTCATGTTCAATGCCCCTCCGACACCATATTGAGCGTGTAGCGCGGTATTTCCACGACCAGATCCGCATCGGCGAGTACCGCCTGGCAGGACAGGCGCGAATCCGGGTCCACCCCCCAGGCCTTGTCCAGCATGTCCTCTTCACGGTCAGTCGCCGGCTCCAGCGACTGACCGCCCTCACGAACCCAGACATGGCAGGTCGTGCAGGCACAGGCTTTTTCACAGGCGTGTTCGATGTCGATGCCGGCTTCGAGCGCGGCATCCAGCACACTGACACCCGGCTCGGCCTCCACCAGCATCCCTTCGGGACAGTACTTCTCGTGGGGCAGAAAAATGATGCGCGGCATTCTCAATCCTCCTCGCGACCGTGGGCGAACTGGTCAATGGCATGGCCCTTCATCGCACGGGCCACCGCCTGATTCATCCGGCGTTCGACAAAACCGGCGCAAGCCTGTTCCAGGGCTGCGGTCGCCTGACGCAGGACCTCCACATCCTCACCGGCCAGCGCCCGATCAAGTCCTATCCGTGCCGCCGTAATGCGCTCGCCATCCTCGCCGACCAGAGCCGCATCCGCGCTCAGCGCTGCCTCCAGCGCCACACGAACCCGCTCGCCCTCAACCCGCGCCTCGCGCAGACGACGCACCTGCATGTCCTCTGCTGCATGCGCCACCGAATCGCGCAACATGCGCTCGATTTCCCCTTCCGCCAGCCCGTGCGAGGGCTTGACCGTGATTTCGGCGCTCACCCCAGTGCTTGCCTCGACGGCCGAAACCGTCAGCAGCCCGTCCGCATCCACCTGGAATGTGACGCGAATGCGCGCGGCACCGGCCGCCATCGGCGGAATACCGCGCAGCTCGAAGCGTGCCAGCGAGCGGCAATCCTCGACCCGTTCACGCTCACCTTGCACCACATGCAGCGCCATCGCCGTCTGCCCGTCACGAAAGGTCGTGAACTCCTGAGCTCGCGCCACCGGCAGTGTGGTGTTGCGCGGGATAAGGCGCTCCACCAGCCCCCCCAAGGTTTCGATACCCAGGGAAAGGGGAATGACGTCCAGCAACAACCAGTCCTCACCCGGCTTGTTGCCGGCCAGTACATCGGCCTGCAGGGCCGCCCCCAGGGCGACCACGCGATCCGGATCGATATCCGTCAAAGGCTCCCGCCCGAACAGTCCGGCCACCCGCTCGCGCACCCGCGGCACGCGGGTGGCACCGCCAACCATGACCACCTCGTCAATCTGCCCCGCCTCCAGCCCGGCATCGCGCAGCGCGCGACGACAGGCCCGCAACGTCCGATCCACCAGCGGATCGATTAGTTCGTTGAAGCGTCCGCAACTGAGGCAGCCACTCCAGACAGCCTCCCGGCCCAGCTCGATGCGCACTTCGGCCTGCGCATGCTCGGTCAGCCGCTCCTTGACCTGACAGGCCACGCCCTGAAGATGGCGCTGCGCGCCGGTGGACAACTCGGCCTTGATCCCCGCCTCGTCCAGAATCCAGCAGGCCACGGCTTCGTCGAAGTCATCCCCCCCCAGCTGACTGTCACCCCCGGTGGCCAGCACTTCGAACACCCCCCGGCTCAGGCGCAGGATGGAAATATCAAAGGTCCCCCCCCCCAGATCGAAGACCGCAAGGGTGCCGCTGTCGCGGCGATCCAGCCCATAAGCCACAGCCGCAGCGGTAGGTTCGTTGAGCAGGCGCAGGACATGAAGCCCGGCCAGACGGGCCGCGTCGCGCGTCGCCTGACGCTGGGCTTCGTCGAAATAAGCCGGCACAGTAATGACCGCTCCCACCAACGCCCCACCCAGCGCCGCTTCCGCCCGCCCACGCAGGGCCCGGAGAATCTCGGACGACACCTGCACGGCGGTCACTGAGCCGCCAGGCACATGCATGCGCGGCACGCCCTCCCCGCTCTCGAAACGATAGGGCAGCGCCTGGCGCAATTGCATCACGTCGCTCATCGAGCGTCCCATCAGACGCTTGATCGACTTGAAGCTATGCTCCGGATCGGTCATCAGCGCCAGACGCGCACCTTCCCCCACCCGCACCGCCCCCTCCGGCGTGTAATGCACCAGCGAGGGCAGCATGACTCGCCCATCGGCATCCGGCAGGCATTCCGGGCGCCCGTCACGCACAGTGGCCACCAGTGAGTTGGTGGTGCCCAGGTCAATACCCACCGCGCGGCGGCGTTCATGCGGCGCGGGCGTCTGACCGGGCTCGGCGATTTGGAACAGGGTCATGAGTCAGTGTCCATCCAGGAGGTCGTCTTCCGCGCGCGCCAGCTCCTCGGCCAGGCGAGCCAAAAATTGCAGTGCACGATAGGCGCGCAAAGCCGCGTCCATCTCGCCCCGCGCATGCGCCTGGGCAAAGGCTTCGCCCGCACGCGCGCGGCGTGCCGCCAGATCGTCGGCGAAGGCTCGCAGAGCCAAGGCGTCCGCCCGGGCCTCGTCCAGAGCCTCGCGCAGCGTCATTTGCTCCATGAGAAAACCCGTATCACGCAAGGTCGCGCCGTCCTCATCGACGCGCTGCCCTGCAATAGACAAAAGCGCGCGCGCACGCGCCACGGGGTCTCGCAACTGCCGCCAGGCATCGTTGAGATCGGCCGCGCGTGTGGCGGCCAGACGTCGCTCCGCCTCGCCCGCCAGGGCGTAACGGTCCGGGTGCAGTTCGCGCTGCAGGGCATGGTAGCGCGCCTGCAGATCCGCCTCGTCCAACAGGTACCGGTGCGTCAGACCGAACAGGGCGAACGGGTCGGCACTCATACCGGCCTCAGACCGTGAAGCTTTCGCCGCAACCGCATTGGTCACGCACGTTGGGGTTGTTGAACTTCAAACCTTCGTTCAGCCCTTCGCGCACGAAGTCGATTTCCGTACCGTCCAGGTAAAGCAGGCTCTGCGGCGAAATCACGAGCTTGACGCCGTGCGACTCGAAAACCGCATCATCGGGCTCGATCGTGTCGGCAAATTCGATGATATAAGCCATCCCGGAACAACCCGAGGGACGCACACCCACACGCAAACCTTCTCCGCGCCCACGACGGGCCAGCTGGGAAGCCACATGGCGCGAGGCGCGCTCGGTCAGGGTAATACTCATACCGGATTCCTCTTTACGCTCACGCGACACTCATTCGCTGCGCACGCGGATGCCACGCAGCCCCTGAGCGGCCATCATCGACTGTTCCTGCACCTGGCAGGCATGGGCGCGGTTCTGACGATCCGCCACCTCCTGCACCCCCTCGTAACGCATCAGGTCGGCCAGCGAAATACCCGACAGGAAGCCGTAGATCTGATCGCTCAACGAGGTCCACAGATCATGGGTCAGACACTTCACATCACCCTGACAGTTGCCCTTACGGTCACAGCGCGTGGCATCCACCGACTCATCCACCGCCGCAATGACCTCGGCAATATGGATTTCCGACGCCGGGCGCCCCAGCGTGTAGCCGCCTCCAGGCCCACGCACGCTGGAAACCAGCCCGCGACGCCGCAGCAAGGCGAACAGTTGCTCCAGATAGGAAAGCGACAAGCCCTGACGTGAAGAAATATCCGACAGGGTGATGGGACCCTGCCCATCATGCAGGGCCAGATCGAGAATGGCGGTGACCGCATAGCGGCCCTTGGTGGTCAGCTTCATTTTTTTATCGGGCGAACGAGCGCGGAAAACCAGGAAGGCTCAAATCAATAGCATTCCTGACTATTTTAGTCAATTTTTAACCCCCTCAACCGGTGAGGCTTCCCCCTCGGGACTGGAGTCGATCTGACATCCATCCAGTGGTGGCAAGCCGCGCTCATCGACCTCGCCGCCCAAGGCGCGCACACTGGCCGTAAGCGTCTGCACCTTCGCGTCCAGCACGCTGATATGGTCGAGCATGCAGTTGACGGCGTGCGCCACCGGGTCCGGCATATCGCGCGCCACCCCGTAGGCATCGAAGCCCAGGCGCTCGGCCAGTCGGGCGTGGTCCGGCGCAGGCTCGGCCGGCGCACGACTCACCACGCGCCCCGGTATACCCACCACGGTAGCGCCCTCCGGCACGTCCTTGAGCACCACAGCATTGGATCCCACCCGCGCCCCATCGCCCACCTGGATCGGACCCAGCACCTTGGCGCCAGCCCCGACCACCACGTTATTGCCCAGCGTAGGATGACGCTTGCCATGACGCCAACTGGTGCCGCCCAGGGTCACGCCGTGATAGAGCGTGCAGTCATCGCCAATCTCGGCGGTCTCGCCGATGACAACCCCCATCCCGTGATCGATGAAGAAGCGCCGGCCAATGCAGGCCCCAGGGTGGATCTCGATGCCGGTCAGCCAGCGGGCCAGATTGGACAACAGCCGCGCCAGCAAGCGCAACCGATGATTCCAGAGCCAATGACTGAGGCGGTGGAACCATATCGCATGCAGCCCCGGATAGGCCAGCAGGATCTCCAGCCGCCCCCGCGCTGCCGGATCGCGGGCAAAGACGCTGCGCACGTCCTCGCGGATACGGTCAAACATCGTCATTCTCCCTGGACGGCACAGCATGTCCGTCCTTTTCCACCGCGCTCAGAAAACCGCGCAGGATGGCAATTTCGTTCTCCACCGGACGGGCGCGATAGAGGAAACGGCGCATCTTGCGCATCAGATGGCGTGGATTGGCCGGATCGAGAAAACCGCTGCCCACCATGACCCGCTCCAGGTGGGCGAGCGTCCCTTCGAGCGCGTCAGCCGACGCCGGCGCCTCCGCCTCGCGCTCGGGCAGACACCCGCCCCCCAGCGCGCTCATGCGCAATTCGTAGGCGAGCACCTGCACCGCCGCCGCCAGGTTGAGCGAGGAATACGCCGGGTTGGCCGGGATGTGCAGGAGCGCATGACAACGCTCCAGTTCGTCGTTGGTCAGCCCCGCATGCTCGCGACCGAACACCAGAGCGATCTCGCCTTGCACATCCTGCGCCAGCTCGGCGAGCGCCTGCCCTGCGGCCTGTCGCGGATCGAGCAGCGCCATTGGCGCATGACGCAAGCGCGCGGTGGCGCCGGCCACCCAGCGCACGCCCTGCAAAGCCTCATCCAGCGTGGCACAGACACGTATAGCCTCCAGCACATCGGTAGCACCGGACGCCATGGCCACGGCATCGGCATGAGGAAAAGCGCGCGGAGCAACCAGCGTGAGCCGCGCCAGCCCCATGGTGGACAGCGCACGCGCCGCCGCACCGATATTGCCCGGATGGGACGTCTCTACCAGCACGATGCGCACACGTTGCCGCAAGGATTCCAGGATTTCGTTCAAGGCAAGAAACACTCTTTAATTGTGTTATTCTAGTTCGTCGCCTGCCCGCCCACCCAAAAGGTGGCCGGCCACTCCCGCACTCACGAGTTTCGAATACAAGCCGCCATGCATCCGATGCTGAATACCGCCGTGCGCGCCGCCCGGGCCGCCGGAAACATCATTCTACGCGCCGTCGATCACCTGCCGGACCTGGTCATCGAGTCCAAGCAACGCAATGACTATGTCTCCGAAGTCGACCGCCAGGCGGAGCTGGCCATTCTCGACATTCTGGGCAAAGCCTATCCGGAGCACGCCTTCATCGGCGAGGAAACCGGTCACTCCGGCCACCATGACGCGGATTACGCCTGGATCATCGACCCCCTGGACGGTACCACCAACTTCCTGCACGGACTGCCGCATTATGCCGTGTCCATCGCCCTGCAGCATCGCGGGCGTCTCGATCAGGCAGTGGTTTATAACCCGATTTCCCAGGAGCTGTACACGGCCAGCCGCGGTGGAGGCGCCTTCCTCAACAACCGGCGCCTGCGCGTCAGCCCCCTGCGCAACCTTGATGGCGCCCTGCTCGGCACAGGTTTCCCCTTTCGCCCGGACAGCGACATCGACCTGTACCTATCCACCTTCAAGGCCGTACACGGCCCCACGGCCGGCATCCGCCGCGCCGGTTCCGCCGCCCTGGATCTGGCCTATGTGGCCGCTGGACGGCTGGACGGCTTCTGGGAGTTCGGGCTTAAGCCCTGGGACATGGCGGCCGGGGTGCTGCTGATCCGCGAAGCCGGCGGCGTGGTGGTGGACTTCGCCGGGGGCGAAGGCTCGATGCAAAGCGGCAATGTAATTGCCGGCAACCCGCGCGTTACCCACGCCATGCTCCAAGCCATAGGCGCGGTTCTGCCCAACGAGGCAAAGCGCTGATTTCGAAAAACGGGACAAACCGTTTTCTGCGTGCCCCCCCCTCAGAGGGTGTTTACAAAAAGAAGGTTTTCTGGACAGCACAGCGCCGGACGAAGGGCCGCATTTCCCCCTTGGAGGCGCCATGGCCGGGGTTGTGGAGACCGGGTGAAAGGGCCATGGAGGGCCCTTTCAGTCCCGCCACAACAGGATGTTGTGCATCCTGTTCTCGCACACTTGGGGCATCCATGCCCCAAGCCCTGACGGGTGCGGCGCTCGAATTCGGGACGGCCCGGTCGGAGCGGCCCCGGCCATGCCTTGCCCGAAGGGCGCCTCCGTGGGGATGCCCTTTCTTTGGTGCCTTTCTTTGGGCAAGCAAATAAAGGTACTCGCCCGCCTGCACTGGCGCCTGTTCGAAGAGGCCAACATCAAAGCGGGCGAAAAAGGGCTTCAACGGTTCCTGAAAACCGCTTTGAGACAAGCTTGCGCGCTGTTTCGCCCGCCATACGGCCAGCGCTTCGACTCGCCCGGATCGCAAGCGGGCGCCAACTGCCGCCCAACAAACACTTATTTTGTAAACACCCTTTTAGAAGCCCAAGCCCTTCAGCAAACCCTTGATGGCTTCTTCCCCGCCCTGAGCCGGTGCGCCCTGGGGGGCGGACGGCGCGCCGTCCTTCTCAGCACCCGTACCGGGCAAACCCAGCTTGTCGCCGAGGCGTTTCTGCAGCTCTTCGTTGATCCGCTCCTTGGCCTTCTGCTCAGCCTTGGCGCGCAGGATGCCGCCCAGGTCGAGCCCAATTTTCGGGTCGGCAAACGGCCCGGTCAGGGTAATGGGAACCGGCACCTGCTTGAGCTCTTCCAGCGCTTTCCCCCCCTGGCCGGTCGCGGTGTTGACCACGATGACCGTGGCAACGTAATCGAGCACTTCGCGGCCGATGTCGACGGTACCCGCCCCCTCCACCCGAAGCAGCGGCGAGGCGGCACGCAGATCGCGGTTGTCGATCACCCCATCACGTGCGGTGAAACTGGCGGTGATGCGGCTGAAGTCGGTTTCCAGTTTCTCCGCTGGCGGCGTGGGGCTGCCTTTCAGGCTCGCCTCGGCCTTGCGCAGGCTGTAGGCGATATTGAAACCCTTGATCGCGCCGTCCCGAAGGGCAAAATCCCCCTTACCGTTGAGCTGGCCCTTGAGCTGGCTGGGCCGATCACCACGCGTGCGCAGATCAAAACGCAGATCCCCCTTGCCGAGCAGGCGGTCTTCATTCATCACTGCCTGCAACATGGGCTGCAGGGCAACATCGCTCACCTGCCCCTGCGTCGCCCACTCCGGGCTCGCCTTACGCACATCCAGCCAGGTCACAGTCTGCGTCCGCCCCTCAAAGGCATCAAGCGACAGGCGCAGGTTCAAGGCCCCCTTGCGCGCTTCAAGCGCCGCATCGATCCTGTGCAGCTCCATGCCACGCACGCGCAGGGCGCCAAGCTGCACGCGCCCGTCGAGGTCCAGTCCACGCAGCAGTTCCACCGGCAGAGGCAGGGGCTCGTCCTTGGATTCAGACCGCGCACCGCCCACGCCCCCCGGTGCCCCCTTCCCTGCGGAAGGAGCGGGCGGCGGGAGGTAGCGATCCACATCCAGGCGATCACCGGCCAGCGCAAACCCGGCGCGACCGCCCTGACGGTCGACGATGCCGACCCAGCCACGCAGCACCTGCCCGTCGAGAACCAGGGCCAGCTTGTCCAGCAGCAGGCGGGCCGACTCAAGTTTCAGCTCGGAGGAAAATGCCACCCGCGACAGCGCCTGCGCATCTGTCGCCTGCGGCAAGCGGTACCCCAGGTGCGCGGCCAGGGCGCGCAGATCGGTTTCCGGCAAGTCGATACGCCCGACGCCCACCGGACGGCCCAGCACGTCCCGCAGCTGCAACTGACCGCTGGCCGTGACGGGACCGCTGACCAGCTTGATCGCCTCCAGCGCCAGGGTCTGCGCCTTCAAATCCAGGGTCAGGGCGGTATCGATCGCCAAGGGCAGCTCGCCGCGTGGTGTAGGCACGCCCTTGAAGTCGCCCGCCAGGCGAAGGGGCTCCGCCCGGTACTGGCCTTGAGCGACATTGCCGCGCAGGCGTGTCTCGATGCGCGCGTGTGCGTAACTCAGCGGACCGCCGGTGCTGTCCACATCGACCTGCAGACCATCGACCTCCAGCGCGCCCTCCTGGATGGCATGGCGCAACGCCGCCAGCGTCGCCGTCAATTCCAGGCGCGTCGGCAATCCCCCGCCCCCTTCTCCGGTCAACAGGAGCTTCAAGGTACTTGCCCCCAGTTCCAATCGGGTGCTCGCCGGGTCAAAGCCGGCGCGACTGTCCAGCTCAAAGCGCGCACGCAGTCCGGGACCGGCAAGCCGGAGCTCCCCCGCTGAATGCAGGGCTACCGGCTCTCCAGGCACGAGGGGACCGGTGCTCAGATCAAGCCCTTCCAGGCGCACCTCCTGACCGCCCTGGGCATCGACCAGCAGGACACGCGCCTCGCGCACCTCGACTCCCCCCAGACTGAACGCGCCCAGAGCCGGGGAAGCGCTCGCGGTCTGAGGCGCGGAAACGACCTCCTCCGCCCCAGCCTTCGCGCCGCGCAGATCGCTCCAGTTGTCCCGGCCATCGGCCGCGCGCTCCAGATTAAGCTCCAGCCCATCAAGCAGCAGAGTATCGGCCTCCAGCCGGCCGGACAGCAGGGGCAACAAGCGCGCACGCACGCCCAGTTCGCGCAGGCGGGCCATCTCAGGCGCCGCGAAACCTGGCGCATTTCCCAACACCACGTTCTGTACCCGCAAGCCAAGCCAGGGATAAATCGACAAGGACAGGTCGCCATTGATCTGCAGCTCCCGCCCCGTATGGGCTTTGGCCTGCTCGACAATCAACGGCTTGTAGCGGTTGGCATCGAAGCTGGCGACGAAAACCGCCAAGGCACCGACCACGAGCAACAGAACGACAAAAATCCCCGAAAAAACACGCTTGAGCCAGATCATGCGGGCCGCCTGCCAAGTTTTGGTATTCTTGAGCTTAACGCATTTGCATGGATCAGACAGGCGGTAGAGCAATGGGCATCGTGGACAGGTTGCGCGAAAAATTCCTGCCGGGCGGCACTCCCTCCCTGGCGGGCCAGATGCCCCCCCTGCCGCGCGGGCGCCTGGGCGCCGTGGGTGGCGCGATCCTGGCTCTGATTACCGTTGAGCTATTCCTGGGACTGTACTGGAGCCTTACGCCCGCCGAATTCGACGTGAATGAGAACGCACGGGAGCTGCTCGTGCCCCCCCAGGAAACCCCGGTGACGGGGCAGGTCACCACCGGCGCCCTGATCCGCGCGGTAGAGACCCTGCTCGACAAACCGGGTGGCTATCTGTCAAACGACCTTTTTCCGCCCGGCGTGCTGCTGGACAACATGCCCAACTGGGAATTCGGCGTCCTGGTTCAGTCCCGCGACCTGGCCCGCGCCCTGCGCAATGATTTTTCGCGCTCCCAGTCGCAATCCACGGAGGATCGCGACCTGATCGTGGCGGAACCCCTGCTCAATTTCGATTCCGAGTCCTGGATGCTGCCTTCCAGCGAGGGCGAATATCGCAAGGCCATGGAGGCACTCAAACGCTACGATGCACGCTTGGGCAACCCGAACGCACGCGATGCGCAGTTCTACGCCCGCGCGGACAACCTTCGCGAATACCTCGGTCAGGTGGAAAAACGCCTGGGCTCGCTCTCCCAGCGGCTGGCAGCCAGCGTGGGCCAGGAGCGCGACAACACCGATCTTGCCGGGGACGCCGGCGCACAGCAGTCCACCCGGACGGACACGGTGCTGCGCGTGCGCACCCCCTGGTACGAGATCGACGATGTATTCTATGAAGCGCGCGGCGCTGCCTGGGCATTGCTGCATTTTCTGCAGGCCATCGAAGCGGACTTCGGCCCGGTGCTCGACAACAAGAACGCCCGCGCCAGCCTGCGGCAGATCATCCGCGAGCTCTCCGCCACCCAGCAGACCGTGTGGAGCCCGGTGATCCTCAACGGCAGTGGTTTTGGATTCGTGGCCAATCACTCGCTGGTGATGGCGTCCTATATTTCCCGCGCCAATGCGGCGGTGATCGACTTGCGCAATCTTCTGTCCCAGGGGTAGGACATGTCAGTACACGTAAAATATTTCGCCAGCCTGCGCGAACGCCTGGGCCGCGAGGAAGACCTCATCGAACTTCAGGGCGCCGTCACGGTGCGCGATGTCTGGGACCGGGTTGCCGACATGCCCTGGCCATCCAATATGCTCGCTGCCGTCAACTTCGACTATGTCGACCCGTCCGCTCCGGTAGCGGACGGCGATGAAGTGGCGTTCTTCCCGCCGGTCACGGGAGGCTGAACATGGCGCTTCAGGACATCGACACACTGCTCTGCCGCCGCCGGCGCCTGCTGCGCCTCTGGCCCGCTATCGGGGGCACCATGCTGCTGGGCACCCTCGCTGCCTGGACCTATTTCTGGTTCGCCCATCCACTGCTGGGTAATCCGCCGCATGTCTTACGTGCACTGGAAGCCGGCACGCTCGCCGCCGACTCCCAGGTACTGCTCGCGGCCATGGCCCCCATCCTGTTCATCGGCATCGGGATAATGCTCGCCCTGCTCATCCTGTTCAGCTTTGCCTGCATGGCCAATGAAAAACGCCTGCTCGACGCGCTGGATTCCTGCCGCGCCCGTCAGGTGCCGTCCGACAACGGATGACAGACGCCCGGCTTTGCTCTATAAACTCTCGTGTAATACCTTGGTCATGGACCCTGTCGAGAATGCAAAGGGAACTGTGCCCCCGACCTAAGGAGACTATCGATGAGCCTGGTCAAAAAACCCTTGAAATCCCGCCCGGTCTGCAAGGTCACCTTCACTGTTTCCGGTGAAACCGTAGGTGACGTACCGTCCGTCCACCTGGCGGGCGACTTCAACGACTGGTCCACCGAGACCCACCCGTTGAAGCGCCAGAAAGACGGCTCCTGGACGACCACCCTCGACCTGGATAAAGACGGCCGCTACGAATTCCGCTATTACCTGGGCGAAGAGCGCTGGGAAAACGACGAGGCGGCGGACGAATATACCCCTTCCCCGCACGGCTGCCACAACTCCGTCGTTACGACCTGACACAAGGAAAAGCGATGCTGTCACTCACGCCGGACAACCTGAACCAGCGGTTTGGAATCGATGGCCTGCTCTATTTCGTACAGGATCGCGGCCCCCTGATCGAAGCGGTGATCCGTTCGCCGCTCGCCACCGCACGCATTGCCCTGCAAGGCGCGCAGGTGCTGGACTTCCAGCCGGACGGAGAATCTCCGGTCATCTGGACCAGTCACGCGGCGCGCTTCGAGCTTGGGCGCAGCGTGCGTGGCGGCATACCGGTATGCTGGCCGTGGTTTGGCGCGCATCCGGACAACCTTCCCGCACACGGCTTCGCCCGCAACCGGATATGGACACCGCTCGATACGGCCCCCGAGGGTGACGGCGTGCGCATTCGCTTCGGGCTCGACCCGGAATCGGACATGCAGGCGATGTGGCCCTATCTGTTCCTGCTGCGCCTGGAAGTCCATGTCGCGCGTACCCTGACGCTCAGCCTGACCACGCGCAATATCGGCGACACCTCCTTCAGCCTGACCCAGGGCCTGCACACCTACCTGCGTGTCGGTGATATTGACGAAGTGCAGGTCAGCGGCCTGGAGGGCAGCTATTACCTGGACAAGGTGCGCGGCATGACACGCGATTACCAGGACAGCCCCCTGCGCTTCGAGGGCGAGACGGATCGTATCTTCATGGGTACGGCCTGCGAGTGTGTCATCAGTGACCCAACCCTGAACCGCCGCATCCGCGTCGGCAAGTCCGGCAGTCACTCCACGGTCGTCTGGAACCCGGGGCGTGAGCGCGCGGGACAGTTTCCCGACATGCACCGCGACGAATACAAGGAAATGGTCTGCGTGGAAGCCACCAACGCCGGCCAGGACATCATCCACATCCCGCCGGGCGGGCAGCATACGCTGGAAACCCGTATCGGCGTCGAACGCCTGACCTGAACATACCCCCAGAAATACAAAAGGCACCCGTCAAGGTGCCTTTTGTATTTCTGAACGACCTGAGCATCGCTACAAAGCCCCCTCAGCGATCCTTGCGCTGCATCTCCTCACGCTGGATTTCCATCACCGCGCGCTCGATATTCTGCCGCGCGGCGGGTGTAAGATTGTGGAAGCGCACACCGACCAGACTCAAGGAAGGATTGCTCCGCTCCGGTCGCTTATGACGCACCTCCGCATCCACGTGCAGATCCAGACCATAGTTGCTGAGAATTTCCAAGCCCTGCACCATCACGCCCGGCTCATACGGACTCGCCTCATCCGATTTCATCTCAAGACAGGCGCCCCCGGCGGAAAGGTCGTGCAGGGCCGCCGTGACCTGGCGGATATCCTGCGGCACCGGCACATGAACACGGCTTTGCACACCACCGGGTATCCGCGCCCGGTAGGCATCGCGCCTTTGCAGCTTGTAGAGAACATCGGGAAAGGGAATCTCGTAGTAACGGTCCTGCCCCTCGTTGATCTTCTTGATCGAGGAGGTGTGAAACCAGGTCATCAGACCATCGATGATGGTTTGAACCTCAATCTTGTGAGCCTGTTCGATGCTTTCACGCACCTGCGTAGCCACAGCATCAATGACGAATTTCCGCTCCCCCTCGTCATAGCCGACGATACGCGACTCCCCCGTGACGCGCGGCTGCTCCAGACGCAAGGACACCTGCCCGCGCGCATCATATAAACGCCCCAGCGCCGACGCGATCATGCGCGGGCTGGAAATGCGCTGAATGACATCATCCTGATCGATATTCTTGGTTTGCATTTTAGGCAGGCCCTGACAAAGGAAAGGCCGACAATGGGGTGGATAGATTAACCTTCTGCCGGGAAAGGGTGCAAGATTTGCGCGTTTTGCGCGGTCGGCCAATGAAGGGCGGCATCAGCCACGAAACAGCAGCATCAGGGGCTGCCCCGCTCGCGAAATATTCATCAATATCTGCCCGGCACGCATGGCCTGCGCCAGTTCCTCCAGTGTATGCACCGGCTGTCGATTCACTGCAAGGATCAGATCGCCAGGCAGCAGTCCCGTGGCCGCCGCCGGCGAACCTTTCTCGATATCGACCACACTGAGCAGACCGACAGAACCCCGTGCGGTACTTTCCTCCACCTCCTGCAGGCGCGCACCACGCAGACGCGGATGCACGGTTTCTCCCGAGCGCATCACGCGCTGCGGCTCTGCCACCTCCAGAGTGACCTTCCTCCGTTCGCCATCGCGAAGAACTTCCATGCTGACCCTCTCGCCCAGACGCAACAATCCAATCTGGTTGCGGGCCTCGTTGGCATTGCGTATCGGCCGTTCATCGATGGCAAGAATGACATCGCCCGGAAGCAGTCCGGCCTGCGCCGCTGGCCGCCCCGCGCGGACGCGGGTGATGACCGCACCCTGCGGACGATCAAGACCAAAAGCCCGAGCGAGCTCCACAGTCAGATCCTGCGCCTCGATACCCAGTTCACCGCGCCGGAATTCGCCGTGATGCACCAGATCCTGCACGATACGACGGGCCACATTGACCGGAATGGCAAACCCGATGCCGACGCTGCCCCCGTTCGGCGCGTAGATGGCGGTATTGATACCCACCAGCTCCCCACGCAAATTGACCAGCGCACCCCCGGAGTTGCCCGGATTGATCGGCGCGTCAGTCTGGATGAAGTCCTCATAGGCCTCGATACCCAGACCACTGCGCCCTATGGCGCTGACGATGCCGGAAGTGACGGTCTGCCCCAGGCCGAAGGGGTTGCCGATCGCCACCACGTAATCCCCAACTTCCAGTTGGGCCGAATCCCCCGCCGGCAGCTCGCGCAGTCCTCCGGCCGGCACACGGATCACCGCCAGATCCGTCGCCTCGTCCGTACCCACCACCTCGGCATTGAGCACCCGCCCATCATGCAGGGTGACGGCAATTTCCCGCGCATCGGCGATCACATGTGCATTGGTGACGATCAAGCCCTGCTCGGCGGAAAAAATCACGCCCGAGCCCAGGCTCTGGGTTGTTTGCTGGCGCGACGGATTGGGAAGATTGAAAAAATGGCGGAACAGAGGATCGGAGAGGATGGGGTGATTCTGTTGTGGCGCCAGCCCGCGAGTGAAGACATTCACGACCGCCGGCTTCACTTCGCGCAACATCGGCGCCAGCGAGGGCAGGGCCGGCATGGGCTGCGCCGCCGGTGCGGGCTCGGCGGGGGCCGGCGGGGTAAAGGCCACCGCCAGGGCACCTCCCAGCGGCAACACGACAAAAAGGGCCAGAGCCAGATAGGGACGACGCGTCATCGGCAACACCCGCGAGCACGGAACGGAAGCTCCACGATAGGGGCGCCCTTGCCGGGTTTCAACCCGGCTTATCCGCAGGCACTTAGATTCAACCCAAGTTCAGCCTCCCCAGGCCGACAGCTTTTTCGGTACTTTCACGCCGCGGATGCGCGCATAGTCCGGCAGACCATGCACAAAGGGCGGGTAGCTCTCGCCCTCAATCAAGGGCGCCATGTACTCGCGCGCCACCTCGGTAATGCCATAGCCGTCCTCACGGATGAAGCTCGGCGGCACCGGCATCTCCACATCGGCCACCTCGGTCAGGTTCACCGCGTCGATTTCCCAGAAATAAGGGCGGCTCGACAGGCGGCGGATCACCGGCATCATCGCGTTCTTACCCGCCAGCGCCAGCTCCACGCCCGCGCGCCCCACCGCGTAGGCCTGCTCGACATCCACTGCCGAAGCCAGATGACGCGCGGAACGCTGGAAGTAATCGGACACCGCCCAGTGCGTCTTGTAGCCCAGCCCCTCACGAATCTGATGGGCGAGTTTGGGCGCCAGCCCCCCCAGTTGCTCATGGCCGAAAATCGGGCTGGCCTGCTCCACGCCGCAGAACTGTCCATCCACACAGCGCAAACCCTCGGCAGCCACCACGATGCACCAGCCATGCCGGTGCACCTTGTCACGCAAGGCATTGAGGAATCGCGCGGAATCATGCGGCACCTCCGCCAGCAACAGCAGAAGCGGCGGGTCTTCGCCCTCGAAGGCCAACCCGGCAGCGGCCGCCAGCCAGCCGGCGTGACGCCCCATGACCTCCAGCACGAAGACCTTGGTCGAGGTCGTGGCCATCGACGACAAATCGAAGCTGACTTCCCGCACCGAGGTGGCAATGTACTTGGCCGCCGACCCGAACCCAGGGCTGGTATCGGTAAGCGGTAGATCGTTGTCGATGGTCTTGGGGATACCCATGCACACGATGGGATGCCCCATCTTTTCCGACAACCAGGCCACCTTGCGCGCGGTCAGCATGGAGCCGCCCCCGCCGTTATAGAAGAAGTATCCGATATCGTGCGCCTCGAAGACCTCGATCAGCCGCTCGTACTGGTGACGATGCGATTCAAAATCCCCCAGGTCGAAACGACAGGAACGAAACGCCCCACCCGGCGTGTGCTTGAGCGCCGCGATGGTTTCCGGCGACTCCTGATCCAGATCGATCAGATCTTCGTTGAGCACGCCGAGAATGCCATTGTCGGCGGCGAAGACCCGGCCGATACGGTCCGGATGTGCACGGGCCGTCTGAATCACGCCGCAGGCCGAGGCATTGATAACGGAGGTCACGCCGCCCGACTGGGCGTAAAGGGCATTTTTCTGCATGGGATGCTTCCGGGTGCGGTCCATCAAGGCTTGTTATATCATGCCGTGAATTTGACCAGAGATTTGTTACAGGAGAGTCTACGTCATGTCCAGCAGTCTCGGCACCAGCCTGACCCATTACCTGATCGAAGAGCAACAGAAGCATGCCGGCGCCACCGGCGAATTCACCTTGCTGATGAACGACATCGTCAGCGCCTGCAAGGTCATTTCCAGCTACGTCAACAAGGGCAACCTGATCGGTATTCTCGGCTCCGCCGAAACCGAGAACGTCCAGGGCGAAACCCAGAAAAAACTGGACGTCATCTCCAACGATGTATTCACCCACACCCTGATGCGCGGCGGTCAGGTTGCGGCGCTGGCCTCCGAGGAAATGGACGAGGTTCACAACCTGCCCGACCATTTCGTGCGCGGCAAGTACATGGTGGTCTACGATCCGCTGGACGGCTCCTCCAACATCGACGTCAACGTCACCGTCGGCACCATCTTCTCCGTGCTGCGTGCCCCCGAAGGCGTGAAAGACCCGTCTGAGGCCGATTTCCTCCAGCCCGGCACCGCCCAGGTCGCCGCCGGCTACTGCATCTACGGCCCGTCCACCATCATGGTGCTGACCACCGGCCAGGGTGTGAACGGCTTCACCCTGGACAAGGACGTAGGCGAATTCATGCTCACCCACCCGAACATCACCATTCCGGAAGACACCAAGGAATTCGCCATCAACATGTCGAACCAGCGCTTCTGGGACGCCCCGGTACAGCGCTACATCGACGAATGCCTCAAAGGCAAGGAAGGCCCCCGTGCGCGCGACTTCAACATGCGCTGGGTGGCTTCCATGGTGGCCGAAGTCCATCGCATCCTCACCCGTGGTGGCATCTTCATGTACCCGATCGACAGCAAGATCCGCGACAAGGGCGGCAAGCTGCGCCTGATGTACGAAGCCAACCCGATGGCGATGATCGTCGAGCAGGCGGGCGGACTTGCCATCACCGGCCCCGAGCGCATCATGAGCATCAAGCCCTCCAAGCTGCACCAGCGCGTTCCGGTCATCCTCGGCTCGAAGAACGAAGTGCAGATCGTGTGGGATTACCACACCAAGGGCTGATCCGCATCACGCGCGCAAAACCGCGCAACGCCAGGGAACCCCGCCTCGCGCGGGGTTCCTGCTTTGTGGAGAAAACGCATGAAAACCTATATCTATCGCAGTCTGCGCAAGGCGGACATGTATGTGTATCTCGCCGAACGCGATGCCTTCGACCGCCTGCCTGAACCGATGCGGCGCCAGATCGGGCGCACCGAGTTTGTGATGGAACTGACCCTGAGCGCCCAACGTCCACTGGCGCGCGAGGATGTGCAGACTGTTCTGCGCAACCTTGGCGAAATCGGCTTCCATATCCAGATGCCCCCCAGCATCGAAACGCTCGCGCACTGGGACAACGCCAAGCTGGGTGTGCGCGGCGCTCGCTGAGCGCTCCGCTGCTTTTATTTCGAGGCCAATGCGCGCCAGTACGGCGCTCATCAGGCGCCCGTGGCCTGCAGCGTGCTGCCGGGACAGGCTCAGGGTGTTTACCAAACGAAGGTTTGTTGGACGGCCTTTGACAACGCCGAACGAAGGATTCCCAGCGCCCCCTTGGAGGCGCCATGGACGGGGTTGTGGAGACCGGGTGAAAGGGCCATGGAGGGCCCTTTCAGTCCCGCCGCGACAGGATGCCGCGCATCCTGTTCTCGCACCCTTGGGGCATCCATGCCCCAAGCCCTGACGGGTGCGGCGCTCGAATTCGGGACGGCCCGGTCGGAACGGCCCCGGCCATGGCGGTCCCAAGGGGGAGAGGGGAGCCCCCCGTTCCGCTTGGTCCACGTGTCCAACAAACCTTTATTTTATGAAAGCCCTGTCACAGCGCAGGCAAAATCTCCGCCCAACAGCGAGAATGACGCCCAAAGACAAAAAATTCCGGATTGAGCAGCGAATCCTTGGTGTTATAGCGCAGGCGCTGCATGGCGGTGTCGGTGAACTGCCCCCCGGCTTCCTCGACCACGCATTGCGCGGCAGCGGTGTCCCATTCGGAAGTTGGCCCCAGGCGGGGATAGAGGTCGGCCACGCCTTCGGCTACCAGGCAGGACTTGAGGGCGCTGCCCATGGAAATGAGCTCGTGAGGCCCAACCCGCGCCAGAAAATCCGCCATGCGCGCATTGGAATGCGAGCGACTGCCAGCGATGCGCAGCGCCCCTTCACAGGGCAGGGGACGCGCCGTAATGCGCACCGGCGGTTTTTCATCCTGCCACTTCCAGGCCCCCAGGCCGCGTGCAGCGGCATAGCTGACGGCCAGCGCCGGTGCATGCACCACGCCCAGAACCGCCTCGTACCCGTCGATCAGGGCGATATTCACAGTGAACTCACCATTACGCTTGATGAATTCGCGTGTGCCGTCCAGCGGATCGACCAGCCAGTACTGCCGCCAGCCTTGGCGTGTCGCGAAATCCGGCACCTCGCCCTCCTCGGTGAGTATGGGCAGCCCCGGTGTGAGCGCGCTCAGCCCCGCGACGATGGAACGATGCGCGGCCATATCCGCTTCGGTCAGCGGCGAGTCATCTTCCTTGCGGGTGATGGAAAACGCCCCGCGATACACCTGCATGATGGCCTCGCCCGCCTCGATCGCAATGCGGAGGACGGCATCCAGCAGCGCAGGATGCGGTGTCACGGCATTCATGGGCACGCCTCCCGCTTGCACAGATGTTCTCGCGCCAGGAAAAGTGCCGCTATGGAGCGCGCCTCGGTGCACTCCGGATGCGCCAGCAACTCGGCCAGCCCACTCAAGGACCAGGGGTGAACCTCGATCGGCTCGGGCTCATCGCCCTCCAGTCGCTCGGGATAGAGATCCCGCGCCAGCACGATATGCGTCAGGTGCGTGCTGTACCCCGGCGCGAGGGTCAGGGAGCACAGCGGGACAAGCTCACGCGCGCCATAGCCCACTTCCTCCTTCAGCTCGCGGTTGGCCGCCTGCAGGGGGTCCTCCCCCGCCTCCACCCGCCCCTTGGGCAAGGCCAGCTCGTAGCGCTCCACCCCGGCGGCATATTCACGGATCATCAGCACCGTTTCATCGTCCAGCAGCGGTACGATGAGCACGGCTCCGGCCGGATTGCCCACCAGCCGCTCATAGCTGACCTCTTCCCCATTGGAAAAGCGCAGATCAACGGCCTCGACATGGAACAATCGGGTTCGCGCGAGCGTGCGGGTGGCCAGGATGCGGGGAGCGTGGCGGGAATGGGACATGGTGCAATTCGCGCAAAGTGACTGGACGTATCATACTCCCCCTGTGCAACTCACCCAATCCTGCGGGAGACGGCCTTGACCGAAAGCATTTCCTGGTTTGAACTCGCCTCGGGCTTCCTGGGCGGCATTGCCCTGTTCCTGATGGGCATCGACGGCCTGACCACCGCGCTGCGCCGCCTCGCGGGCAGCCGCATGCAAAGCTTCATCGCCAAGGTCACGGAGCGCCCCTGGAAAGCCGTCCTGGCCGGCGCGGGCGCCACCGCCCTGCTGCAATCCTCCTCACTGACCAGCGTCATGGCCATCAGCCTGGTCAGCGCGGGGCTGATGACCTTTGCCCAGTCCATCGGACTTATTATGGGCGCGAACATCGGCTCCACTTTCACGGTGCAGCTGATCGCCTTCCGTATCGAGGACTATGCGCTGGTGCTAGTCGCCCTGGGTTTCGGCCTGTCCTTTCTCTCCACGGTGGAGCGCACCCGCCAGACCGGCGCCATGCTGCTGGGTCTGGGTTTTTTGTTCCTCGGCCTGGGGCTGATGAGCGAGGCCATGAAGCCTCTGCGAGGCTACGCCCCCTTCGTCGAGATGATGGCCGAACTGAACAGCCCGCTGCTCGGGCTGGTTGCCGGCCTGCTTTTCACCGCCGTGGTGCAATCCTCGGCGGCCACCGTGGCGGTGGCCATCCTGCTTGCCGCGCAGGGCGGCATGAGCCTGGAAACCGCGCTGGGCGTGGTGATGGGGGCGAACATCGGCACCTGCGTCACGGCGGTCATTGCCGCCATCGGCCAGCGGCGCGAGGCGCAGCGTGTGGCCTTTGTCCATGTGCTGTTCAACGTGATCGGCGTGGCCCTGTTCATCGGCTTCATCCCCTGGCTTGCCGCCTGGTCGGCCGACTTCACACCCGGCGACATCGGTCGCCAGATTGCCAATGTGCATACCTTCTTCAATATCGCCAACACCCTGCTCCTGGTCGGCTTCATCCCGCTGATCGCGCGCATCACCATCCGTCTGATGCCCGACCGCGCGGAAGCGGTCGATATGCCGGTACGCCCGCGCTACCTGGACAGCAGCCTGCTGGAAAGCCCGTCCATCGCACTGGAAAACGCACGCCTGGAGCTGGTGCGCGTCGGCGAATGGGCTGCCGAAGCCTTCCACACCTCCGTACCGCATGTGCTCAACGGCAGCAACGAACGCCTGCTGGAAGTGGAAGCCCAGGTGGATCGCGTCGACAGCCTGTACCGGCAGGTCATCCGCTATCTGGGGCTCATCGGAAAAAAGGAGCTCGACGCGCGCGAAACCCGCGAACTGCTGAGCCTGATGAGTGTGGCCAGCGCCCTGGAAGCCACGGGCGACCTGATCCGTACCGGCCTGCTGCCCCTGGGACGCAGCCGCAACGAACAGAATCTGGCCATCGGCACCCAGACCCAGTCCGTACTCATGGACCTGCACCGCGCCGTCGGCGGCACACTCTCCCAGGCCGTGCGCGCCATTGCCGAGCGTGACGCCGCCGCCTCGCTCGACATCCTCAACCGCAAGCCAGACATCAACCAGCGGGTTGAAGCCGCGCTGCAGCACATCAGTCACCGCCTCGCGGCGGACGAGCCCAACCGCGTGGCCATGTACACTCTGGAAACCCAGCTCGTGGAACTCCTCAAGCGCGGCTACTCCAATGCCAAGCGCCTGGCCCGCGAAGTCGTGGTGACCAAGCTTCCCGCACAGAACGCCCCGGAGTCTGCATGAGCGAGTCCGCACCAGGGGCTCGCCCGCGCTGGCGGCGCCTCGGGCTGATCGCGCTGGAGATCGCCCTCGTGGTCGGCGTCCTGCTCGCCGCACGCGCCTGGCACGCCCCCCAGCTTGCAGATGAAAACGCCCCAGCCTTCCACGGCGAGCGCATCGACACGGAAGCGCCCACGCCCATCCGGCTCGCGGATTATCGCGGCCAGCCGCTTTTGCTGGTGTTCTGGGCCGAATGGTGCCCGATCTGTCGCCTGGAGCTCTCCACCCTCGCCTCGCTGGCCGAGGACGGGCCCGTGCTGAGCGTGGCCATGCGCTCCGGCCACGATGCGGCGGTACGCGATTTTCTACGTAAGGAAGGAATACAGGGCCTGCCCGTCGTCAACGACCCCGACGGCAGCTTGGCCGCCCTGTACGGCGTCAAAGGCGTACCCGTGGCTTTCGTACTGGACGGTACGGGACAAATCCGCTTCGTGGAAACCGGCCTGACCAGTAGCTGGGGCTTGCGTGCCCGGCTGTGGTGGGCCGGGCGCGCTCAACCCGCGCCCTGACGATCAACGCTCAGGTAGCGCGACAGTCACTCCCCCCTCGACGCAGGCCAGGGCCTGGCGGGCGATTTCCATTTCTTCATGGGTGGCGACCACCAGCACCCGGGCACGGCTGTCGTCGCGCTGAATCTCGCTGACTTCGCCCGTCGCCTGCGCATTTCGCGCACGATCCAGCGCGTAGCCCAGGCCCGAGAGCCCTTCCAGAATCGCTTCGCGTACGGGAGAGGCGTGCTCACCGATCCCGGCCGTGAACACCAGTGCATCCACCCGTCCCAGCGCCGCAGTGTAGGCGCCGATGTATTTGCGCGCGCGATAGGCGAACACATCCAGCGCCAGCGCCGCCTCGGCGTCGCCCTGTTCGCGACGCCTGAGCACTTCACGCATGTCGTTGCTGCCGCACAGCCCCTTGAGGCCGCTTTCACGATTGAGCAGGCGCGAGACATCCTTGGGCGAGAGGTCGGCATGCGCCATGAGGTAGGTGAGGATGGCCGGGTCGATATCCCCCGAACGCGAGCCCATGACCAACCCCTCCAGCGGAGTCATACCCATCGAGGTATCGATGCTGCGTCCGCCCTCGATGGCGGTCACGCTGGCGCCATTGCCCAGATGCAGTACGATGAGGTTCAGCTCATCGAGCGGGCGCTCCAGATGCAAGGCGGCGCGGCGGCTGACGTACTGGCAGGAGATGCCATGAAAGCCGTAGCGCCGGATATGATGGCGCCGGCGCAGGTCGCGCGGCAGGGCATATTCATAGGCTCTGGCCGGCAGGGTGCTGTGGAAGGCGGTGTCGAACACCGCCACCTGCGGCACGCCAGGCAGGAGATCGCGCGCGCTTTCCAGGCCGGTGACGGCGGCCGGATTGTGCAGCGGCGCGAGGGGAACCAGGGCGCGGATACCGGCAAGCACGGCTTCATCGACCTGCACGGCACGGGAAAAGCGCTCGCCGCCGTGGACGACACGATGCCCGACCGCCGCCAGATCGTGAAAATCCTTGAGCAGGCCGCAATCCTGCAGATGTTCCGCCATAAGGCGGAAACCCGTGGCGTGATCGGGAATATCCAGCGCCTCGCGGCTGTCGGTTTCCTTGCCGTCGTCAAAATGCAGATGCTGGGTCAGACGTCCGTCGCGGGCGCCAATGTTCTCCCCGACGCGCTCGATCAGGCCACTGACGGCCGTCACGCCCCGGTTCAGGTCGATGAGCTGGTACTTGATGGACGAACTGCCGGAATTGAGAACCAGTACACGCTTCATGCGGGGGCTTTCCCTGATTGCGCCTGAATGGCGGTGATGGCGATGGTGTTGACGATGTCGGCCACGGTGCAACCACGCGAGAGATCGTTGACCGGGCGCGCCAGGCCCTGCAAAACCGGGCCGATGGCAATGGCATGAGCCGCGCGCTGCACGGCCTTGTAGGTGTTGTTACCGGTATTCAGATCGGGGAACACGAACACCGTGGCGCGTCCGGCCACCGGGCTGCCGCGCATCTTGGTGGCGGCGACTTCCGGATCAATGGCCGCGTCGTACTGGATCGGGCCTTCGATAGGCAGGTCGGGACGTAGCGCGCGGGCAAGCGCCGTGGCCTCGCGCACTTTTTCCACGTCCGCGCCCTTGCCGGAACTGCCCGTGGAGTAGGAGAGCATGGCCACGCGCGGTTCGATGCCAAAACGCAGGGCGGTGTCGGCCGAACTGATGGCGATGTCGGCCAGTTGCTCTGCGCTGGGGGAGGGATTCACCGCGCAATCGCCGAACACCAGCACGCGATCGGGCAGGCACATCAGGAACACGCTGGAAACCAGTTTGCGCCCCGGCGCGGTGCGAATGGCTTCCAGCGCCGGGCGCAGGGTTTCCTGGGTGGTGTGTACGGCCCCGGACACCATGCCATCGGCGCGTCCGGTCTCGACCAGCAGGGTGCCAAAGTAGCTCACATCGCCCAGGAGGTCCCGAGCGAAGTCGGCGGTAATGCCCTTGTGCTGGCGCAGCGTGTGATAGCGCTCCGCCAGGGTTTCTCGCAGCTCGCTTTCGCGGGGATCGATAATCTCCACACCCGAGAGATCCAGGCCCAGACGAGCGATCTGGGTCCGCACCGTCTTCTCCTCGCCCAGCAGGGTCAGATCGGCAATATCACGCAGGCGTACGATTTCCGCCGCCTGCAGGATACGCGGCTCCTCACCCTCCGGCAGCACGATGCGTTGCCGCTGCGCACGTGCCTGGCGGATCAGCTCGTACTCGAACATCATCGGCGTCACCCGCCGCGCACGCCGCGGCTCCAGGCGGGCATCGAGGATGCGGTGATCGAAATGCGCTTCGAACACCCCGAGCGCGGCAGCGATCTTGCGTGGATTGTCCGCGCTCAGGTGCCCCTGCACCCCCTGCACGCGGGTCGCGGTGGTGAAGGTATCGTCCTCCACGCTCAGAACCGGCACCGGCAGATGGTTCAGCCCCTGCAACAGCCGCATTACCTGCGGCGCGGGCGCCAATCCTCCCGTCAGTAACAGGGCCGCGATACGCGGATAACTGGTGGCCAGATCCGCCGCGAGGCTCCCCAGAATAATGTCGGAACGGTCCCCCGGCGTGATGACCAGGGTGCCCTCGTGAAGATGATCCAGAAAATGCGGCAATTCCATGGCCGCCACCTTGAAGGACAGCACATCGCGCGAGCGCGGTGCGGGCAGCTCGCCTGACCCGGAATCCTGTGCCGCCACCGGCGCATCGAGCAAGAAGCGCGCGCCCAGAACCCGTGCCAGCTCATCGACACTGGGCAAGCCCAGCATGGGCAGGTCAGGCAGAACCAGGCTGGGCACGCCCAACTGCTGGGTCACCACATCCGGCAGGGCCACCGCCTGGGCGGGGCTGACCCGGTTGAGCGCCACCAACAGCAGATCCAGCGCGTGTCCACGCACATCGCTCAGCACGCCATGCAGCATTTCCAGCAGGGCATCGTCATCCAGCGTGTGACCGTTGAGCACCGGCACAAGAAGGGCGCCCATATTGCGCGCCAGCTCCAGATTGAAGGTGAACTCGAAGGCGCCCGCCGTCTGATGGAAATCGCTGCCCACCACCACCACGCGGTCACAGGCACTTTCCATGTCCTTGAAGCGCAGAAAAAGACGCTCCAGCAGGGCCTCCGACCCTTCATTGATGAGAATCTCATGCGCCTGCTCCTCGGTCACACCCACACGGCAGCGTTCGGCAGGCAGGCCATAACGGGCACGGGCCAGCCCGAGCAAGGTATCGTCCTCGCCATCACGGGCAATGGGGCGGAACAGTCCCAGGCGCGGCGTGCTGGCGGCCAGGGTTTCCATGAGACCCAGCGCGACCAGCGATTTGCCGCTCTGCGCGCCGGTACCGGCGATGTAGATGGTCATGGCAGTCCCTTTGACGGAGCGTCACAAAAAAACGGCACCGGGGATGATACCCCGATGCCCCGTGTACTGCTTCAAAACCAGGTCAGCGGACTCGTGTGCGGCAACCGCCTTGCGCGAGGGCAAGCCGCTCTGTCAGATCACCCAGACCTCGACCCGGCGGTTGCGGTTGCGGCCGTGCTCGCTATCGTTACTGGCTACCGGCATGCTCGGGCCGAAACCGCGCACATCGAACGCATTCACACCGCGCGAAACCAAGTACTGCTCGATGATCTGCGCACGCTTGAGCGAGAGGGCGCGGTTGACGGCCGGATCGCCCAGGCTGTCGGTAAAGCCGAACAGCATGATTCGCCGGCCGGCATTCATGGCCATGAAATCGACCAGCCGCTCCAGGTCGCGCTGGCCCTTGGTGTCAAGCTCCGTGCTGCCGGGCTTGAAACGCAGGTTGAGCGACAGGCGCTCGGCCCCCTGAATCCGCTGCACGTATTCCGAAGGAGCGTCAGCGGTCAGGGTCGGCTTCTCGCTGCCGATGTTCTGCGAAACGAATCCGACCTGACGCACCACGTCCTGCCCTTTCTGCGAAAGGGCGTAGACGATGAGGTCCTGCATCAGCGGATTGGCCACATTGGTCGGCGTGTAAAAGTACAGGCGACGCGCCAGAGGGTAGTCCTCGGTGTTCACCGTGAAGGGCGTGGGCGCCACCGCCACCGCATCCGCCGAATCAGCAATGGCCAGCGCGTGCGCGTTGCGGATATAGGGCAGACCAATGAAGCCGATGGCGAACGGATCGCCTACCACCTGATCGGACAGATCGGTGCTCGACTCATAGCGCTGGGCGGCGGCGGACAATTCGAGCTTGAACGGTTCGAGCACCAGCGACTTGAAGGTATCCCAGGTGCCGGAATTGGCATCGCGGGCATACACGCGGATCGCCCCGGCCGGCGCGCCCAGTTCCGCCCAGTCCTTGATCTCACCGGAAAACACGCGCGCCACCTGCTCCTTGGTCAGCGACTTGAGCGGATTGGCCGGATGCACGATCACCGCCAGCCCGTCCATGCCGATTACATGCTCGCCAGCAGGCGAAGACAAATCGCCGTAGCGCGGCTTGAGTGTTTCCACCTCCTTGTCCTTGATCGCGCGGGAGGACATGCCCATATCGGCACTGCCGGACTCCAGATCCTTGAACGCGGTCGTCGATCCGTGCGCCTGCAACTCGATGGCGATAGGCCTGGAGCGATCCGGCAGACGCGCCTCAATGGTTTTTTCGACCGGCGTGGCGCCGGGGATCAGCTGGATGTCGGTAGCGCCGCGTGTCTTGAGAAAAGCCATCACGAGCTCCGGCGCCAGCTTCTCACCCACGGTATTGGAGCCATGGATGCGCAACACGCGCTCAGCGTTCTCCAACGGACGGGCGGCCGACGCACTGGCTTCACCACGCGCAGCGACGGGAATGGCCTTGCCCGCCGGGACCGGCGCTGGAGCCGGATCCTGACTGGCCGGCGCACTCGCCATTGCGGGCGCATTCGGCGACGCGGGCGCGGGCACGAACTGGGCCACCGGCGCGACATTCGCAGGCTTGTCCCCTCCCGTCAGCACCACGCCCAGCACAACCGCCAGAAGCAGCACGGCCGCCGCCCCGGCATAGGGCATCCATCCCGCCGGACGCGACGCAGGGGCTGCGGGCGCAGGTGCCATCGATGGGGCGGCCTCCGCCGCATCCCCGCTCGCGTCCTGCTCGCGCGAAGGCTGCAGGCGGCCACCGGGGTCCATCTCACCGCAGCGTTGCGCCAGCATGCGCAGCTCGGCATCCTCGCGCTGGGTAGCCACACCCATGGCCTGACTGAGAATCTCCTGGCGATAATCCGCATCATTGAGCAGCATCGCCATATTGACGTAGCCAGCGCCATGCGCCTTCATGAGGTTCTTGATGCGCCAGAGCATGTCGACCAGTTCGGCACGCTGTGCAGGAGTGAGCGTTACGGTGGACATCGTGGTGGACCTTTCGGGAGAGAACCGGGATATCCATTGTCCTTGGGCATTGTTAATACTTGATTAAGCACCTCAAACACTCCACACCGCGCACCTTTCTCAATGCTAGACTTGCATCATGCGGCTGCACGTCAATATTTTCCTCTGGACCCTGTTCGCGACGCTGGTGCCGGTCACGGCACTGGTCTTGGGCGTCACGGCCTACAGCCAGCAACGCTTTCAGGAAGCCATGGACCGCGAGGCCAACGCGAATCTCAACGCGCTGGTCGGTGAGATCGACAACCGCCTGCGCTACGAGCGCGAGGTGATCCGAGGCATGGCCAACTCACCGGCCGTCCAAGGCATGCTGCAAGCCCTGCAAGCCTCCTCCACCGGTTATCGTCACCCCGACCTGACCGCCCTGCGCATTCGCGTCAACGCTTTTCTTGCCGGGCTGCAACGTACCGTGCCAGGTCTGGGCAGCGTGCGACTGATGGACGCGCAGGGCAACAGCCTGGTCAAGGTCACGCTGGGGCGGGTAACACCGCCGATGTACGACAGTCTTGGTTCCGTCAGTTACGTCGAAGAAGAGCTCTCCGACACGGATTTCCTCCACGCCCTCGCCAAGCTGCCGCCGGGCGAGATCAGCTACCTGATGCTGCCGAACGAGCGTTGGGACATGGGAGCGCAACGCCCACTGTCCATGCTCTACGCCGTCACCCCGCTGACCGACATCGACCGGGTGGTGGGCTATCTCGCCGTCAACACCTTTGGCGAATATATCGACCGCCTGCTCAATCTCGCCCCGCGCATCCACGGCGGCACCCTGCTGATCGCCGAACGTGACCTGGGGGAAGACGCCCGCGACGGCCTGCTGCTCTACGACGATCTGGGAGGCGCGCGTTACAGCGACCCCTCCCTGCCTTCTTCCCAGGCGCAGGACATCGACGAAGGCGCCTTCTGGGAGGCCGTCCAGCGGCGCAGCTTCGGGGTTTACCTTACCCGCGATGGGCGCCACCGCATTTACTATCAGGAATACCACCCCTACACCAATACCCTGAGCAGCTGGATCGTCGCCCTGCGCCTGCCCACCGATTTCGTGCGCGCCCCCTATGCCGACATCCGCAGCTCCCTGGTCATCTTCGCCCTGTTCGCCCTGGGCCTGAGTCTGGCGCTGGCCTGGCTGGGCGCGCGCTATTTCGCCCGTCCCATCGTGCGTCTGGGCAATGCACTCAAGGCCTATGCTGACGGCCGACGCGGTTTTCACCTGCCCTTGCGCTCCCACACCCACGAATTGCGCCTGCTGGAAAACGCCTTCAACTATATGGCCGACCGGCTGGATCAGGCGCGCGCCGCGCGCGAGCGCGCCGAACAACAGGCCCTGCAGAAGGCCAAGATGGCAAGCATCGGTGAAATGGCGGCCGGCATCGGCCACGAAATCAACAACCCGCTGAACAACATCCTCTCGCTGACCCGCCTGATCGAGCGCGACCTGCCTGCCGAGGCCCGCGATGCACGACGCGACATCACCGACCTGCGCGAGGAAGCCCTGCGCGTATCACGCATCGTGCGCGGCGTGATGAATTTCGCCCGCCAGCTCCCTCCCGCCCACGAAGCCTTCGATGCCGGTGCCTGGCTGAGCGCCGTCATCGAGCGCCTGCAGGGTGAGGCCATGGACGCTGATATCGACCTGCGTCTGATGCTCACACCCCAGGGCTGCATCGTCGAAGCCGACCCGTCCCAGCTTGAACAAGTGCTGGTCAATCTGGTGCGCAACGCGCTGCAGGCTTCACCGGCCGGACAGACTGTACTGGTCGAAGGCGATTGCGACGCCGGGCAGCTGACCGTCAGCGTGCTCGATCGGGGGCACGGCATACCACCGGAGCTGATTTCCCGCGTATTCGACCCTTTCTTCACCACCAAGCCGGTGGACAAGGGCACGGGTCTGGGGCTGTCGGTCAGCCTGGGCATCGTCCAGTATCATGGTGGGCAACTGGAGCTTGGCCCCCGCCCCGATGGCGCCGGCACCCTTGCCCGATTCACCGTGCCGCGACGCAAGTCGCCACCCCAGCTTGCCTGACCCCGGAAATCCACGATGAACGCCACCCGCCCCCTGGTCCTCTTCGTCGACGACGACGCGCGCGCCGGCGAACTCTTCGAACGCTTCTCGCGCCACGAAAGCTTCGATGTACGCGCCTTTCGCGACCCCATCGAAGCCCTGAACTTCCTGCGCGGAAGCGGCGGCGCGGACCGACCGCGTGTGGCTGCCGTGGTCAGCGACCTGAAAATGCCCGGCATGAGCGGACTGGAACTTTTGCAGGCGCTACGCGCCATCGACACCGAATTGCCGTTCATCCTCATTACCGGCTACTCCACCATGGACGACGCCATCGAAGCGCTGCGCCTGGGCGCGAATGACTTCATCAAGAAGCCCTACGATGTGGAAACCCTGATCGAAACCGTCCGCGGCTGTCTGCGCCCCACAGGCGCCGGCCCCGTCCCCGCATCGCAGGACGGACGGCAACGCCACGGCATGCTCGGCGACTCGCCGGCCATACGCGCGGTATACCGCGTGATCGAAAAAATTGCCGATGTGCGCGTGAACGTCATGATCGAAGGCGAATCCGGTACCGGCAAGGAGCTCGCGGCACGCGCCATCCATAATCTGTCCCACTTCGCCGACAAGCCCTTCATCGTCATCGATTGCGGCGCCCTGACCGACACCCTGCTCGAATCGGAACTGTTCGGTCATGAAAAAGGCGCCTTTACCGGCGCCACGCAGACCAAGCCCGGCCTGCTCGAAGTCGCCAGCGGCGGCACGGTCTTTCTCGACGAGATAGGCAACATCTCTGACGCCATGCAGGTCAAGCTGCTGCGCGTGGTGCAGGAGCAGCAGGTCACCCGCGTAGGCGGCGTGCGCCCGCATGACATCGACGTGCGTTTCGTCGTTGCCAGCAACCGCGACCTGGCGGAAATGGTCGAAGCCGGCCAGTTCCGCCACGATCTCTACCACCGCCTGAACGTCGTGCGTCTGCGCATGCCGCCCTTACGTGAACGCCGCGAGGACATCCCGGTGCTGGCCGAACGTTTCGTGCAGGAATTCGCCACCCGCTACCGCCGTGAAGTGGAAGGCTTCGCCCCCGAAGCCCTGCGCCAGCTCGTTGAGCACCTCTGGCCGGGCAATGTGCGCGAGCTGAAAAACCTCGTCGAGCGCCTGGTCGCCCTGGCCGACGGCCCACGCCTGCACCTGGACCAACCCCTGCGCGGCATCGGCCCAATCCCGCTGACCAGCGTCTCTCCCGGCGAAACGGCCATCGATCACGACCACCCCACGCTCGAAGAACTCGAACGGCGCTATGTGCTAAAGACGCTGGAGCGCCTGGACGGCAACCGGGAACAGACCGCCCAGGCGCTGGGCATCAACAAGTCCACACTGTGGCGAAAACTCCAGCAATGGGGCAACGAATAACGCCCCGGCGAGCGCGCAAACTGCAACTCCGAGCGGCGCGCGTTGCAATCCGCAACCGGTCAACAGCACGCGCAAAACTTATAATCCACTGAAAAACAAAGAAATCAAAAACTGGCACGAAGCATGTATTCATCATTACCCGTGGATAACCACACACACCTAACTTGAGGAGTGAACCATGCAAGCTAAGCGTCGTGTATTCCTGAAGGGCAGCCTCGCTGCCAGCGCAGTCGGCGTCGCCGTTGGCGCCGGCCTGCTGACCCCGCGCACCGTACTGGCCGCCTGGCCGGAAGCGGCCTACAAGGCCAAGGACGCCGCTGGCGCCCTGAAAGGCGCCCTGGGCGTTGATTCCGCCACCGATTCCGCTGACGTCACCGTCAAGGCCCCGGACATCGCCGAAAACGGCGCTGTTGTGCCCATCACCATCGAATCCAAGATGGCCGGCGCAGAAATGATCGCCATGCTGGTTGACGGCAACGAAATGCCGCTGGTATGCGACTTCACCATGACCGGTGCACAGGCCTACATCTCTACCCGTATTCGCATGGGCAAGACCTCCAACGTGGTTGGCGTGGTCAAGGCCGGCGGCAAGCTGTATCAGGCCAAGAAAGAAGTCAAAGTCACCATCGGTGGCTGCGGCGGCTAATCCAGCCTTCCGACCCGAAACATCGATTACGAGTTAAGAGGTAAGAGACATGGCAACCGATACCATCAAAATCCGCGCCAGCGTAGCTGGCGATGTCGCCGAAGTGAAGTGCCTGATCAAGCACGACATGGAAACCGGCCAGCGCGTCGACAAAGCAACCGGCAACAAGGTTCCGGCCAAGTTCATCAACGAGATCTCCGCATCCGTGAACGGCAAGGAAGTCCTGACCGGCCATATGTCCGTCGCCGTTTCCAAGAACCCGTACCTGGCGTTCAAGGTTCCGGCCAAGTCCGGCGACGCCGTCAAGGTGACCTGGAAGGACAACACCGGCGATACCGACACCGCCGAAGAAAAAATCGGCTGATATTCCCTCATTGCGGGAATCTCCAGCGGGCGGCCCGAAAGGGCCGCCTTTTTTGTTGCCGTCTGTCACGCCCCATGGTTTGGCCCACACGCCGCTTCGTGTTAGGGTAAAAAACCATGGATAAACAGGTCAGTGGCATGCACCCTGCCCAGGCATCCCCCAGCGTGGAAGCCTTCGCGTCGGCCCGAGCCTTGCTCGAAAGCAGCCTGCTCCACATCGACGGACGGCCGGTCGGCACCATTGCCAGCCTCGATCCGCGTGTGCCGGCAGAAAACTACCGCGACTGTTTCGTTCGCGACTTCGTCTCCTCCGCGCTGGTGTTCCTGCTCGAAGGCCGGCCGGAAATCGTGCGTAATTTCCTTGATCTGATCCTGCGCCTGCGCGGCCAGCAGGACGAGTTGCACGGCCAGCAGCGCGCGCCAGGGGTGCTGCCTGCCAGCTTCAAGATCGTCGAAACCCTCGACGGCAGCCACGAGGTGAGCGCGGATTTTGGCGACCGCGCCATTGGCCGGGTCGCCCCGGTGGACTCGATGATGTGGTGGGTTCTGCTTCTGCGCGCATACACCCGCGCCACGGGCGATGCCACCTTCTCCCGCACACCGGAATGCCAGCGTGGCCTGCGCCAGATTCTCAACCTGTGCCTGCAGAGCCGCTTCGAGGTCTTCCCCACCCTTCTAGTACCGGATGGCAGCTTCATGATCGACCGGCGCATGGGCGTGGACGGTCATCCGCTGGAAATTCAGGCCCTGTTCCATGCCACCCTGCGCGCGGCCCGAGAACTGCTGATCGACGAAGAAGCCAGTCGCTGGCTGATTGAACTTGCAAGCCGCCGCGAGGACGTGTTGCGCGACTATGTACGCGAATACTACTGGCTGGACATGGACGCCCTGAACCGCATCCACCGCTACGATACGGAGCTGTTCGGCCACGGCATCGAGAACGCCCTCAACATCTATCCCGACTCGATCCCGCCCTGGGTGCCCGACTGGCTACCGGACGATGCCGGCTATCTGGTCGGCAACCTGGGGCCGGGGCACATGGATTTCCGCTTTTTTGCGCAAGGCAACCTGCTTGCCGCGATGTTCGGGCTGTCCAGCGCCGGGCAGTCGCGCGCGCTGCTGCGCCTGTTCGACTTACGCTGGGAGGATCTGATCGGAACCCTGCCGCTGAAGATCGTCTTTCCCGCCGTGGAGGGTGAGGCCTGGCGTCTCATCACCGGCTGCGACCCCAAGAACACGCCCTGGTCTTATCACAATGGCGGCAACTGGCCCACCCTGCTCTGGCCCTTTGTGGCCGCCTGCCTGCAGCACGACCGCGCCGATCTCGCGCAGCGGGCCGTGCGCCTGATCGAAGCACGCGTGGCCCGCGACGACTGGCCGGAGTACTACGACGGCCGGCGCGGCCGACTGATCGGACGCAAGGCCAACCGACGACAAATATGGAGTGCAAGCGCCTTCATCCTGGCCCGCCATCTGCTGGACGACCCGGCCTGCCTGCAACGTCTGGGTTTTGGCGAGGAACCCAGGACATGACGCAAGACAGACTGTACATCGTGCTCATCAGCGTGCATGGCCTGATCCGGGCTCAGGCACCCGAGCTGGGGCGCGACGCAGACACCGGTGGACAGACCTTGTATGTGCTGGAACTGGCACGCGAACTCGCCTCCCGCCCCGAGGTGGCACAGGTCGATCTGCTCACCCGGCGCATTGTCGACCCCGCCGTGGCCGAAGAGTACGCACACGCCGAAGAAACGCTCTGCGACAAGGCGCGCATTGTGCGACTCGACTGCGGCCCATCGGGTTACCTGCCCAAGGAAAGCCTGTGGGACAACCTCACCTGCTTCGTCGACAACGCGCTGGTTTACCTGCACAACACGGGCCGCCACCCCGACGTGATCCACAGCCATTACGCCGATGCCGGCTTCGTCGGCACACGTCTGGCCCGGCAACTGGGCGTGCCGCTGGTATTCACCGCCCACTCGCTGGGGCGCGTCAAGCGCAGACGCCTGCTGGCCGCCGGCCTCTCCCCGGAAGACGTCGAAACCCGCTTCGCCATGTCCCGACGCATCGAAGCCGAGGAAGAAGCCCTGGCCACTGCCCATTTCGTGGTGACCAGTACGCGGCAGGAAATCGAGGAGCAGTACGCCCTCTATGCCCATGCCCAAACCGAACGCATGCGTGTGCTGCCGCCGGGTGTCGATCTGTCGCGCTTTCACCCCCCACAGGCAGGGGATGAAAGCGAGCTCGCGCCCTTGCGCCGGATGCTCTCGCGCTTTCTGCGTGACGCGGATAAACCCTTGATCCTGGCCCTCTCGCGCGCCGATCCGCGCAAGAACATCGCCAGTCTGGTGCAGGCCTATGCACAAACACCGCGTTTACGCGAACAGGCCAATCTTTTGATCGTGGCCGGCAACCGCGACGACCTGCGCGACATGGAAAGCGGCCCGCGCGAAGTACTCACCGAACTGCTTCTGCTGATCGACCGCCATGACCTGTACGGTCAGGTCGCCTACCCCAAGCAACACGCACCGGACGAGGTGCCCTGCTTCTACCGGCTGGCCGCATGCAGTGGCGGCGTTTTCGTCAATCCAGCGCTGACCGAGCCCTTTGGCCTCACCCTGCTCGAAGCCGCCGCCAGCGGTCTTCCGGTGGTGGCGACCGAAGACGGCGGCCCGCGTGACATCCTCGCGGCCTGCGGCAACGGTCACCTGACAGACCCCCTGGACCCTACCCGCATTGCCAGCGCCCTGCTCGATGTTCTGGGAGATCGCGCGCAGTGGCAGGCCATGGCCCAGCGGGGGCTGGAGGGCGTAAAACGTCACTACACCTGGCGCGCGCATGTCCATCACTACCTGCAACTGCTCGGGGAAATCTCCCGTCAGGCCGTAGCTGCCACCGCATCCGTCACGCCGAGCACGGAAGAAATCGGCACGCTTCATCCCCTGCTGCGGCAGGATCGCGCCCTGGTTGTCGACCTGGACGAAAGCCTGGATCCGAACAGCCCCGGACATGCACCGCTGATGCAGCTGATTCGCGCCCAACGCAGCCGCGCGGGCTGGATACTCACCACCCAGCTCTCGCTGGTCGGCGCGCTGACGCGGATCAAGGCACTGAACTTACCGCTTCCCGATGCGCTGATCTGCGCCCAGGGCACCGAAATCCACTACCACCCCCGCCTGTCCGCCGATCGGGCCTGGAGCCGACATATCCTGCACGACTGGAACGCGGATGCCATCCGCGCCGTAGTGAACGAGACGCCGGGATGGACGCTCGCTCCTGTCTCACGCCGAGGCGGCTTGCTGGTGGAGGCCACGACCATCCGTCCCGAAGCCGCCCTTCCCGCCCTGCGTCAGGCACTGCACGACGCCCAGTTGAGCGTCACGCTCATCGACGAAGGCGAAAACCGCATGGCCCTGCTCCCGGCGCGCGCCTCCAAGGGGTATGCGCTGCGGCATATCGCCCTGCGCTGGCATATCGACCTGGACCGCCTGCTGGTGGTGGGGGCCGCCCCATCCGACGAGGACATGCTGCGAGGCAATCCCCTGGGCGCGGTGGTCACTCCCCGTGCTCGCTCGGCGCTGGCGGGGCTTGGCGAATTGTCGCGAGTGTACTTCAGCCAAGCCGACCACGAAGCCGGCATACTCGAAGCCATCGCCTACTACGATTTTCATGGGGACTGTCGCGTCCCCGGCAGGGAGCCCGCATGAACGATCCCATACTGCTTTGCAGCGACCTTGATCGCACCTTGCTGCCCAATGGCAGCGCCCCGGAATCCCCCGACGCGCGGACGCGGGTGCGCCGGCTGGCCGAACGTCCGGAAATCATTCTGGCCTATGTCAGTGGGCGCGATCTGAACCGCGTGGAGTACGCCATCCGCGAATACGATCTGCCCCGCCCTGCCCATGTCATCGCCGACGTCGGCTCCAGCCTGTACCGTGACCAGGGCCACACATGGCAGCTCGAACAGGGGTGGATCGACGAAATTGCGCCCGATTTTGCCGGCTTCACCGCCGTAGAGCTGCGCGGCATGCTCGGTGAGCTGCCCGGCCTTGAGCCCCAGGAAGCCAGCAAACAAGGGGCGTTCAAGCTCAGTTTTTACGTTGACCCGAAGCGGCCACGCGACCCCCTGCTTCTCACACTGCAAACCCGATTGTGGGAAGAAGGCGTGCGCGCCAACCTGATATACAGTATCGACGAACCCAGCGGCACGGGTCTGCTCGACATCCTGCCCGAACGTGCCAACAAACGTCAGGCCATCGAGTATCTTATGCGCGAAGCGGGCATTGACCTGAACCGGACCCTGTTTGCCGGCGACAGTGGCAATGACCTGGACGTACTGGTCAGCCCCATACCTTCGGTACTGGTTCGCAACGCCCAGGCAAGCGTTCGGGAGGAAGCCCTGCGGCAGATCACGGCCACCGGCCGACCGGAATCCCTCTATCTGGCGCAGGGCGGACTGTTCGGCATGAACGGCCACTACGCCGCCGGGGTGCTTGAAGGGCTCGCCCATTTCCTTCCGGAAACCCGTCCCTGGATGCGCCTGCCGTCGGACACCTGAGTGTGTTTACCTAACGAAGGTTTGTCGGACACGTGGACCAAGCAGAACGGGGGGGGCTCCCCTCTCCCCCTTGGGACCGCCATGGACTAGCCTGTGGAAGCCGGTCTCCACAACCCCGTCCATGGCGCCTCCAAGGGGTCTGGGAATCCTTCGTTCGGCGTTGTCAAAGGCCGTCCAACAAACCTTCGTTTTGCAAACACCCTGAAAACTCACCAAAAAAATCCCGCTGCCTCGCGGCACCGGGGTTTGTCGTTCAAGTGGGCCGGGGCTAGGCCCGCGTCCCGTTATGGGTTGGGCGTTTTGAGGGTCACCAGCTCTTCGCTGCTGGTCGGGTGAATCGCCACCGTGTCGTCGAACTGGGCCTTGGTCAGCCCGGCCTTCACAGCGACGGCGAAACCCTGCAGCATCTCGTCCGCGCCATCGCCGATGATATGCACACCGACGACCTTTTCATCCTCACCGGCGCAAACCAGCTTCATGGCGGTTTTCACACCATGCGACGAGAGCGCGTAGCGCATCGGGGTAAAGGACGTTTCGTAGATTCGCACCTGCGCGCCGTATTGCTCGCGCGCCTGGGCCTCCGTCAACCCGACCGTGCCCAGCGGGGGGTGGGCAAAGACGACGGTAGGAATCGTGTCATAGTCCATCTTGCGCGTGCTCATGCCGCCGAACAGACGGTCGGCCAGACGACGACCGGCCGCAATGGCTACCGGAGTGAGCGGGGCACGGCCGGTAATATCGCCAATGGCGTAGATGCCGGGCACATTGGTGTTCTGGTAGGCATCGGTCGGCACCACGCCATTGCGCAAGCGCTCCACACCGGCAAGTTCCAGCGCTAACCGGTCGGTGTTCGGCACACGACCGGCCGCCCAGATGACACCCTCGAAAGCGCCCAACGCTTCCCCTGCCTCCCCATGAATGACAATGCCTTCGCCCGTACGCTCCAGACGCTGGACACGGAAGGGCAGATGCAGCGCGATGCCCTGCTTGCGCATTTCGTCCATCAGGGTATCGGAGAGCAGGGTGTCAAACGGGGCGATGACCCGGTCAACCATGTCGAGCACGGTCACTTCGCTGCCGAAGGCCCGCAATACGCCCGCCAGTTCCACACCGATATAGCCGCCACCGATGACCGCCACGCGCTGCGGGCGCTCTTCGAGGGCGAAGAAACCATCGGAGGTCATGCCCAGTTCCGCGCCCGGCACGGGTGGGACAAAGGGACGCCCGCCGGTGGCGATGACGATATGGTCGGCGGTGTAGCGCACACCATTGACCTCGATGCTGCGGGCATCGGCGAAGCGCGCTTCGCCCGGGATGACCTCGATGCCCATGTCGCGGGCATAGCCATCCCAGTAGTTGTTGATCCTGCCGATGTAGCGACGGCGACCCTCGATCAGCTTTTTCCAGTCCAGCGGGCCGCCGACGGTCACGTCGAAGCCGAAATGCGGGGCGTCTTCGATGGCATGCGCCAGGTTGGCGGCGAACCACATGACCTTCTTCGGCACACAGCCGTTGTTGACGCAGGTGCCGCCAAGTTTGAAGGGCTCGACCACGGCCACGCGCTTTCCGTACTGGGCTGCTTTTTCGGCCACCGCAAGGCCACCGCTGCCGCCGCCCAGGGCGATGAGGTCGTAATGGGTACTGGACTGCATGAGACGCTCCTTGATGTCAGGTTCCACGAACCATCATGCACGATGGGCATGACAGCGCAATGCGATTCGGGTTTTCCCGATGAAAAGGGGCAGGCCGCCTGGGGGTGGGTCGCGCCTCCCCTGCGGCATCTGCCCCAACCAAAGTGCGATCAGCCGCGCTGGGCCATCCACGCCGCCAGCGCATCAGAGCCGCCGATGTGCTGGCCGTCGATGAATATCTGCGGAACCGTCTCAAGCCCAGTGGCGGCACGCACGCCGCGCATGGTGACGTCGCGACCGACCTTGATTTCGTCGAACTCGATGCCAGCGTCGTGCAGCATGCCCTTGGCACGGATGCAGAACGGGCAGCCTTCGCGGCTGAACATCACCACCGAGTACGGCTTCTTCGCGTTCGGGTTGATGTAATCGAGCAGGGTGTCGGCATCGGAGACCTCGAACGGGTCGCCCGGCACGTTCGGCTCGATGAACATCTTCTGCACCACGCCGTCCTTGACCAGCATGGAATAACGCCAGCTGCGCTTGCCGAAGCCCAGATCGTCCTTGTCCACCAGCATGCCCATGCCTGCGGTGAACTCACCGTTGCCATCCGGGATGAAGGTGATCTTGGCGGCCTGCTGATCTTTGGCCCATTCGTTCATCACGAAGGTGTCGTTGACCGACACACAGACGATCTCGTCCACGCCGTTGGCCTTGAATACATCCGCAAGCTCGTTGAAGCGGGGCACATGGCTGGAGGAGCAGGTCGGCGTGAACGCGCCGGGCAGCGAGAACACGGCGACGGTGCGGCCGTTGAAAATGTCGTCGCTTTTCACATCGACCCATTCGTTGTTCTGGCGGGTCTTGAACACGACGCTCGGAACGCGCTGGCCTTCACGATTTTCAAACATGATTCTTTCTCCTGGAGGGTGCGATGACATGGCTTGTTGCTTGACTGCCCTGACAGCGTACCCCCCCACATTCAATTGAAAAAATTGAATGTATTTAACTCAGTGATTGATGAAATCAATCAAAGCGCTGGCCAAGCCGTCTCCCCGCTCCACAGGCTCTCCAAGGGCTCACGCGCACGGGCAAGCAAGGCCCGCTCGCCGTCCACCATCACCTCGGCGGCGCGCGGCCGGGTGTTGTAATTGGAGCTCATGGTAAAACCATAGGCCCCAGCCCCCATGACGGCGAGCAAATCGCCCTGCGCCACCGCCAGCATGCGGTCCTTGCCGAGGAAATCCCCGGTTTCGCATACCGGCCCCACAACGTCATAACAATGCGGCGCCTGCTGACGCGGCGTAACGGGCACGATATCCATCCAGCTGCCGTACAGCGAGGGACGCATCAGATCGTTCATTGCGGCATCGACCACCGCGAAGTTCTTGTGCCCGGCGAGTTTCAGGTACTCCACCCGGGTCAGAAGCAGCCCGGCATCGCCGATGATCGAGCGTCCCGGCTCCAGCAAAAGGCTCAGCTTACGTCCAGCCAACCGCGCTCGCAGGGCCTCGACCAGTTCCACCGGGGTCGGTGGCGTTTCATCACGATAGCGGATACCCAAACCGCCGCCCAGATCCAGATGATGAACCGCCACCCCGTCCCCGGCCAGACGATCGACCAGTTCCAGCACGCGATCCAGCGCATCGACGAACGGCGCCAGCGTGGTGAGCTGCGAACCGATATGGCAATCCACGCCGACAATCTCTATCCCCGGCAGGCACGCCGCCTTGCGATAGACCGCCAGCGCCTCGTCGATGGCGATACCGAACTTGTTCTCCTTGAGCCCGGTGGAGATGTACGGATGCGTCTGCGCATCCACATCGGGATTGACCCGCAGGGAAACCGGGGCGCGACGCCCCAGGGACTGCGCGACCGACGACAGACGCTCAAGCTCGGGCAAGGACTCGACATTGAAGCACCCGATTCCGGCCTCCAGCGCGGCGCGCATTTCATCGGCGCGCTTGCCGACCCCGGAGAACACGATACGCGAAGCCTCCCCGCCCGCCCGCAGCACGCGGGCGAGCTCGCCGCCGGAAACGATGTCGAAACCCGCCCCCAGCGAAGCAAGCAAGCCCAGCACCGCAAGATTGGAATTGGCCTTGACCGCGTAACAGACCTGATGCGGGACGCCGGTAAGCGCCTGCGTGTAGGCGCGGTAATTGGCTTCGATGCGCGCCCGCGAATAGACATAGGTCGGTGTGCCAAAACGCGCGGCCAGGGCGGACAGGGGAAGCCGTTCGGCGAACAGCTCGCCGTTGTGGTACTCGAATACGCTCATGAATCAACCATTGCTGGAACGTTGCGGAGCCGACGCAGGCGGCGCCTCGTCGGGAAGATACAGCGGCCCCTTCTGCCCGCAGGCAGACAACCCCGCCAGCAGGATCACCCCCAATATCAGGCGTACAGGCATGGAGAGCGGGACAGGCATGGGCAGGGCTCGCAGGATTCGATGGGCCGATTATAAAGGCCGACCCACGCAAAATCCGCGCAAAAAACAACGGCCAGGGCTCCGCATGGAGTCCTGGCCGAAGCGTTCAGGCTTTTAGGGCTGTTTTACGCGCGGCGGCGGCGTAGCGCCAGCGGCAGTGCAGCCAGCATCAGCCACAGCGGATGCGTCGCTCCGCCGCCGCCGCTATCGGCCGGTGCCGTGGTGGTGGTGAAGCTGCCGCTTACGCCGCCGACGGTCAGCGTCGTTGTGACACTCTGGTTGTTGCCGCCAGAGGAGACGTGCCGCACGCATACGCGCTGGCCGTTCTCAATGCTGCCAGCTGCAGCGGTAAACTGCCCGGTACAGCCAATGCTGTATTCCCCGCCGCGAACTTCGACGGCTGCCGGCACATTGATACCGCTGATGACGACCGGATCGGATGTCATCATGGTATTGAGCTGCACGCCGGTACGGCTGCCAAAACTGAAGGGATCCGGTGTGGAATCGCTGATCGTCGTGCTGATGAATTCGGTGACATAGGCCCCAACCCGCACCTGCGTGATGGTGCTCTGGCCCGGCTGACTCGATGCCTGCTGCCCCAGGCAGAAGCGCTCGCCATTGCCGATCGTCCCCGGCTCGGTACTGAACGTGCCCGTGCAATCCCGGCTCCAGGAGCCGTTGCTCACTTCGATGGCCACGGCCTCGGAAAGGCCGCTCACTGTCACGGTTTCCGACTGGATGAAGGCGCCAGGCGGCACGTCCTTGCGCTGCGCAAAGGTGAAGGGATCCGGCATATTGTCAGCGGGAGGCGTGGCGGCAAGCGCTGCAGCGGCGTTGAGAATACCTGCACCACAGGTTGCCGTGGTGCAGTTTTCCCCCGTGGGATAGGTTGGGAAGGGCGTACTGCTCGCGCGCAGGATATCGCGGACCTGGGTCGGTGTCAGGCTGCCGTTGCGACTGAGTATGAGTGAAACGACACCGGCCACATGGGGCGTTGCCATGCTGGTGCCCTGGTAGGCGGCATAGCTGCCGTCGTTGAGCGGTGTTTTCGTGCCGCCATCGACCGTGGACAGGATGCGGCTGTCCACGAACCGATCCCCGCCCGGCGCGGCAATATCCACGCGGGAGCCGTAGTTGCTGTAATAGGAGCGCTGCCCCTGTTGATTCGTCGCGGCAACCGTAATCACCCCAGGGCAGTTGGCCGGGGTTTTGCCCACCAGATTCATGTTCTCGTTTTCGTTGCCTGCGGCCACCACCGGCACGGCATTGCGAGCCAGCACTTCATTGAAGGCGGACTGATACGGTGCGGAGCAGGGGCCATCGCCACCCAGGCTCAGATTGAGGACACGGGCCGGATGCGGGTTAGCCGGTACACCGGGGACCGTACCGCCCACGGACCAACGGACGGCATCCACGATGTCCGAGTCATAGCCGCCGCACTTGCCCAGCACACGCACGGGGAGAATACGCGCGCCCCAGTTGATGCCCGCCCCACCGATCGCGTTGTCGGTCGCGGCGCCGATCGTGCCGGCCACATGCGAACCATGCCAGCTGCTGTCGACCGGCCCGCGATCCGCGGAATAGCACGGGTCGCCCTCCTCCACCCAGTCACCCGGATCGGCGGGGTTGGGATCGCGGCTATCGGCCGCTCCGGCGGGGTCATTGTCGTTGCCGATAAACGGCTCGCTGACGAAGTCATACCCCGGCAGGGCCACGCTCTTCAGGTCCGGATGCTCGTAAAGGATACCGGTGTCGATCACGGCGACCACGACCGGGTTTTCCGCCCCTGTCAGGCGGTCCCAGGCCGCCGGTAGATCGATACCGTAGTTATTGGCGCCCAGGGCCTGCCCCGTCACCAGTGTCTGATAGTGCCATTGCTCTGCATAACGCGGGTCGTTGGGCACACGCAAGGCATGACGCCGCTGGTCGGGCACGGCCCACTCCACCCCCGGCTGGGCCGCGAGGCTTTCGGCAAGGGACTGGGCTTCCTCCAGTGTCATTTTGCGTTCAAGGCGGACAACGTCGGCCTCTCCCGACATGGCGCGCTGATAACGCAGCCCCTGACCGGTCGCCTCGCTCAAGGCCGGCAGTACTTCACCTGCGCGCGGCAGGCGTGCGCTATTGGCCAGAGCCTGGGCACGGCTTTGGGCATCCACGAATTTGACCATCAGCCGGTCGACTCCCGACGGGTCAGCGGCGGACCCGGCCGCGTGGACAGGCGCGACACACGCCCCGCCCGCACAGAGAGCGGCAACGGCCATGGCCAGAAAACGACGCGAAAATGGTTTGGAGTGCATGATCATATCCTTAATACTTCGTGCATCGGGTCATCAAAACTCCCGCCCGAACGACTCCGGCAGGAAGGGGCGAAGGAAGCCCCATTTTGGCTTGGGCGCGCTCAGGGGCGCGACATGGGTTTCATCATCTGGTCTTCCTCGGCCCACTCGACCTCTGGCAAGGCACGCAGGCGCGCGATGAGCGCCGCCTTGTCCGCCACGGCAAGCGGTGTTGCCGTAGCCAGCACGAATGCGCCGCCGGACATGGCGCGCTTGAAAACCAGCGTTACGCCGGCGGCCTTGGAGAGTTGAGCAAGAACGGCGGGATCCGCAGGGTTGCGTGTATCGCGGAATTTGACGATCAAAGGCATGACTCGCTCCTGCGCCCGTGGCTGCTCGACGACCGGCGCATTCGGCGATGGCGCGGGCGGATTGCCCTGGCAAGCCCCCAGGATGAGGCCGGCGCAACCAACCAGCAAAGACCGTGTGTACTTCATCTCATGACTCCCTTGCGCGGCTTTGCGCTCATTTCCCAATCGGCAACAGGCTCAGGTCCAGCAGGAACTGCTTGATGACCACATGCTGCGCGCGGCGCGTCCAGGTACCGTCCTGGCCGGCATTGATGAAACTGATACCAGAGCAACTATAGTCGCCAAGATCGTCAGGCGCCGCAATCAAACCCATGGATTTATCCCAGTGCCCCGACTTGCTCCAACGCCCACAACCGACCGCATCGAAGCGCGTGGTCGTGCTCAGGGTAAGCTGGGCGGTCGTATTGGGATTGTTTTCCTTGCCCAAATCCCATACCGCCAGCCCGTTGATGACCGCGCTGGCACGCGACAGATCGGGCACCGTGTCGTAGCGAACACTTTGTGGGAGCGCATGGCAGGCGATCCCGGCCCAATTGAACACATCGCTCGTCCCCTCACAGTCTTCGCTGGAATCGCCAGGGTAGGGAAAGGCCTGCATTGAGGTGAAGCCCCAACGGGTCTGCGCCGCCTGCTGGGACGTGCGGTCGATATACTTCCAGTCGCTGACGGTATTGCTGACCGTATGCGTGAACGACACCGTCCCGCCGCCCGTAACCTCGCCATCGCTGCGCGCCGCCACATTGAGCGACCAGCCGGCCGAATCGGTCACGGTATGCTGGTTATCCGCAGAGTGCGGCAGATTCGCCAACCACTGGATGCCATTGGTGATCGGATCCGGCCCGGCATAAACCGCAGGCAGCACCGCCATATCGAAATAGGTCTGGTACCAGAACAGAGCATTCGCGTCGCGCTGGGACACGACGCCCGGATTAAGGTTGGCGTCCATACCCAGCACCACCACCCGTGACTGAGGCCCATTGGCGGTATCGTTGAGATACAGGGTCGGATAGAAGTTGATTATCTGAGTGGGGCATTGCGGGCTGCTGTATTTCTGGCTGCTCGAATCCTCGGCCAGCGCCAGAATCACGCCGATATCCACCTGCGCGACGTACTGCCAGTCCCGCGTCAGACAGGCGCCATCGCTCGCGTAATCGACGACAAAGCTGGTTCGGGCCAAGGCGGTTTTCTTCACCAGTGAACATAGATTCGGATCAGCGGCGGAGCAGGTTTCTGAATTTTGATCCTGAGCATGCCCCCTTGCGACGGGTCGCCGGGGCGAATGCAACTGATCGAGCAGGGTATTGATGGCGCCCTCGGAAACGCGCCAGGGCGCCCGCTGCGCCTTTTCACGCGCGATGTGCAGCAAGGCACCGTCCTCAGCTCCGCGACCGACGCGCGGCGGAATGACCAGGGCAAGCCCCGTCGGCCCGACATCGAGCAATCCGGGCATCAGGCGCAACACCGCGCGTTCAAAAGCATCGTCCATGTTCATGACGAGGATCGGCACGCCCGCATCAAAGGCTTGCCGGAACACATGATTGGCATCGCCGATGGTCTCGGGCACGTCCTGCCGTGCATCCAGCAGCAGGACATCCCCTGCCGCCTGCATTCTGTGCGTGGATGTCGCGCCGACCTCGCGAAACCGCGCGGCAATCCTGGCCTGCAGGATTTCATCACCCGGCGTACCATGCACGATCAGGCGTGACAGATCGGCTTTCTGCGTAGGGGACGGAGTCTCCTCCGTACAGGCGGCAAGGCCGCCCAGCACGGTACCGAGCAGCAGGGTCTGGGCCGCTCGTAGCAAAACGGGTTTCATCTTTCGTTACTCACTTCCGATCAAGAAACCGAAGCCACCGACCGACGGCGCACACGCGCCATCAGGGGCAGGAGCAGGGCCAGATTGAGTACGCCCAACCCACCGCCGCCACCGCTCGCAGGCGTCGGGTTATCAGGCGCCGCTTCCGGGAACTCCAGCACTTCGTCCACTTCACGACTGAAGCCCGCCATCGGCACGCCCTCGTCATCGCCGGGGCGCGCAAACACGCCACCATCGCGCAAGCGCGCCTGCCCATCGGCGGCATGAGCAAAAATGCGAATGTCGTAATCGCCCTTGGCCTGCACATACGCATCCAGGCAGGCAGAATAGATTCCGTCGTTGGGCAGCGCATCGCAGTGGGCCGGCATGCCGCTGTCGGCCAGCGGAACGCGGTACTCGGCGCGTACTTCGTCCCATCCGCTCCAGGCGGTGATACGCGCTTCCACGCTGGCACCGGTCACCGCCTTGTCCTTGGTCAGGCTGGCGCGCAGCACGGGATGGAAAGGCTCGCCCTCATCCACCCCCATCAACTCGGACTCCAGAATCAGCGCGCTTTCAGCCAGCACCGCAAGTTCCGGCGAGGCACGCATCGCCTCGCCGGTCGCACCAAGACCCAGGGTCCACGCACCCCGCCAGCCGTCCTGATCGGCGGGAATACCCACCAGCAAGGCCTCCGACTCCGGATCGACTTCCACTTCAAGCAGCTCGGCAAGTCGCCCCTCGGACAGCGGTGTGGGCTCTTTGGCGCTCCAGCGCAGGACGGAACCATCCGGGGCACGCAGCTCGATTTCCGCTCGCTCCATATCCCCTTCGTCGAAGGCCAGCAGGATCACCGCCTCCTCCTCGTGCGCCCCCAGGGAAAAACTCAGCGACTGACGCTCACCCACCCGCAGCGGGTCAAACGAATGCTGCCGCGTGGCGACAATTTCCGTCTGCGCGGTGGCGCTTGCCTGTTTGCGCGCCGCCGTCGTCAGGGCGGCGGGATTCGCACTGGACACGAAGTCGCCGCCCGTGCCGCGCGCCAGGGCGCCCAGCGAGGCGCGTCCGGCCGTCTGCCCTTCACCGGCGGCCTCTGCCACACGCAGAGCGTTGACGCTCACACCTACCCGCAACTGGCGGTAGGCCTCGACAACAGCAGTCGCCACGGCGGCATCGCCACTGGTGTAAAGACGCAGGTAGAGCGTATCCCCTGGATTGCGGTCCACGCTGCGCAAGCGGTTCAGTACATTTTCCAGAGCGGCACCGGTGGCCTCGCTCGCTTCACCCGCAGCGAGCGATCCCAACTGAGCGACCATGGCCCCACGGACGTTTTCATCCAGCACCTGCAAGGGGGCCCGCTCGCTGACCACCCCGGAAGCATCGTAGCTCAGCAGTTGCACCCGCGAACCGACCGGCAGTGAACGGACGAACTGCTGTGCGGCATCGATGCCGGCGGCGAGCGCCGACGCGGGCTGAGCCAGATTGATCAGCAGAACATCGGTTTCACGCGGTTGGCTGACATAGAGGATTTCCGGCGCGCGCCAGTCGGCGGGCGGGGCATTGACCAGATCGGGCGCCCCCCCGGCAAAACGCGGAATATTCGCATCGACACCACGAAACGCCTCAAAGAACTGCCGCCCGTTCCCCCGCGCGCTGGCGGGGTCCTGCTCGACCGGGCGCGTCAGGGTTTCCCAAGCCGAAACGCGGTACACGCGGCCATGCGCCGTGCGGTCGTAGTCTCCGCTCATGTAATCCACCGGACGCGAGAAAAACGGGAACAAGTACTGATTGTTCATGATTGAGTTACGCGCCACATCGGATTCGGCGGGAAACCCCGGCCGCTGCGGATCCACCGGCGCGCCTGCTTCGACATATTCATCGTAAAGCGCGTAGAGGTAATGCCCCTGCTCATGCGCCAGCACCTGCCCCAGTGAGTCGGCCGTTTCGACGATCATCGCCCCCTTCGCCGGATCACATTCCCCCCACAGGGCATAATTCTGGGTGCGCTCCCCCGTATTACCCCACCCGCCCAGACTGGCGTTGGAGCGCCCGCAGCCTTTGCGGATACGAATATCGACATTGCTGCCATACAGGCTGTTCTTGTAGACGATGATCTTCTCCACGCGATGCCGCCCATCGGTCATGATGTACAGCGAGCGCGCCATCTGCTGGAAAGCGCCGTCCAGATAGGCGCGGTCCAGGGTGATCTGCGCCGTCTCGCCCGGGCGGGTCGGATGCAGACCGCTAAACGGACCCGGCGCCTCACTGTCGAAATCCCAGTCCACATTGGCGACAAACTCGACACGGCTCTGCCCCGCTGCCGCATCGTGCGTCAGAGCGCTCAAAGGGTGATTGGCCCCCTGGCCCATAGGGGCGAAGAAGCATGCGGCCAGGGCACTGGCCAGTGCTGAGCGGCGAAACATGGGAAAACTCCTCTAGCAATTTTGCGCACGATGCTCATGATCGGCAAACCACCCGAGAACGCGTCCCTGACGCGCCAGATGCACGGTTTTGCTCGACCCGGAAATACAATGATGATTGTATGCCCTCTTGCGTAAACGAATCGTCAATCCATCGTGAATGAATCTCGCGCTCCCCTGACACGGTTGGTTCCTGCGGAACCCGTCCTGCTACGTCTCTTCGGCGGCTGCATCCTGCACAAGGACGGAAGGGAAACCAGCCTGATCTCGCGCCCCAAGCTCGCAGCGCTTCTGGCCTATATCGGCGCCCAGGACACCGCCTTTCCGCGCGGCCATCTGGCCGCCCTGCTCTGGCCGGATCAGCCCCGCGATGCGGCGCTGGGAAATTTACGCATGGCACTGATGACCCTGCGTCGCCTTCTCCCTGCGGAACTGGATTCGGCGCTTTGCAGCACCCGTCACGAAGTCCACTGGAAAGAAGCATCCGTAGATGTGCGGCGATTCGAACACGCCCGCCACAGTGGCGCGCTGGAAGGCGCGAGTGAATATTACGAGGGCGATTTCCTCGACGGACTCGCCCTTTCGGATTGTGAGGAGTACGCCGCCTGGCTGGAAAGCCAGCGCAAGCACTACCACGAAGAAGGGTTGAAAGTTTTCGACGGCCTGGTCGACGCGCTTGAGGCGCGCGACAAACCCGAGCAGGCCCTGCACGCCGCCCTGCGCGCCGCCCGCATGGCGCCGCTGTCCGACCGGCATTGTCAGAGCGTGATGCGCCTGCTGACACGCCTGGGGCGCGCTGGGGACGCACAAGTACATTACGGCGCCTTCGCTGCACGACTGGACGCCGAACTGGGTAGCCGGCCCGATCCAGCCACCCGTGCACTGGCGCATGCCATCAAGGAAGGCCATAAGGACACGGCCTCGCTGCCCCCACATCGCCTCCCCGGCGACACTCACCCCGTTCCGCCCCCGGTCGAAACCTGCGCAGTACTGGATGAACTGGCACGCATCGAAGCACTCTCGCGACAGCATTTGCCGCACGCCCTGCTCGCGCTCGACCGCCTTGATAAGGCGCTGCATGACGCGCCCCCACCGGAGCGCGAACACAGCGCCCTGCAGGCGCGCCTGCTACGCGCACGGCTACTGATCGGTCAGGAAGGCCACGCCAGCGCCTCAGTGCGCGCGTGCTTCATCGATGCCCGACAAAGGGCTCGCCGTTTGAATGATGAACAAGGGCTGTTTGCCGCCACCTGGGGGCTGTGGCTGGGCGCCCCGCACCAGAGCGAAGCCCTGGTACTGGCGGGCGAGTTGGCAGGCCAGGCCGAACAATTGGGCCAACTCACCGCCATCGGCTGCGCGGAGCTGGCCTTCGGCGTCACCCAGTTCTGGATGGGGCGCTTCGAGGACGCCGCCACACGGCTGCGCGCGGCGCTTGAGATGAGTCGCCATCTCTCCCCGCCCGATGCACGCACCCCATTGGGTGACGATTTGCCCGCCGCCGCCGGCAGCTTCCTTGGTTGGTGCCTTGGACTGCGGGGCTGGCTGGGACAGGCCGAACGGGAAGCTGAACAGGCAATTCACCGTGCCCGGCAGGTCGGCGACGTGCAAAACCTGTGTCTGACCCTGGGGCTGTGCAGCACGGTCACCCGCCTGATCCATGACGAGCGCCGACTGGCGGGGCAGCTGGACGAAATGCAAACGCTCGCACAAGAGGCCGGTTTTGACAACTGGCTCAACCTCGTTGCCCTGATTGGCGCGTGGCGGCATGCCGCGCGCGGCGACGCGCGCCCGGTACTGGACCTATTGCAAAACTACGATCTGCCCAAGGCACTGACCTCGCCATTTGCCGTGACGACCCTGAGCGACATGGTGGAAATCGCCGGCATGAGCGCCGAACACACCCACCTGCTACGTCTATGCGAGGAAGGCTTGCGCGCCTCCATGCGTAGCGGCATCAGTTTTTTCGATGCCGAATTCCACCGCTGGGCGGGACTGGCCTTGCACGCCATGAGCCGCCGTCATGAAGCCATGACCCGACTGGATATGGCCCTGGGGGTAGCCCGTGCCCAGGGAGCGACCCTGTTCGAGCTGCGCGCGGCGCGCGATCTGGCGCGCATCGCCCCCGCGCGCAACGACGCCTTGCGCGCCGTGCTCGCGGCCCTGCCCCTGGAGGCGCGCGGGCCGGACGTGGACGAGGCCCGCGCTCTGGCCACCTGCGCCTGACGCCAGTCGAGGCGCTTTTCCATCACGAGCCCCCTCCGGAATCACCCTGGCGCCCCCCGAGGCAATCACCCCGCTGGTGGCGTTTGCGCGCCGGCCACACGCTCCGGCAGGCGCATCAGGGCAACAAAAAAGCCATCCGTACCGTGCACATGCGGCAGCAGGCGCAAGCTGTCCGCCGGGCTTTGCAGGGGAACATTCATCGCGGCCAGGTGCGGATTGACAGGCTCGGGGCGAATCTGCGGATGCCGGGCAAGAAAGGCCTCGACAGCCGCCTCGTTCTCCTCACGCAGCAGCGAGCAGGTGGCATAGACCAGAAGACCGCCGGGACGCACCAGCCGCGCCGCCGCATCGAGCAGACGCGCCTGGGTGAGGCTCAGCCCCTCCAGATCGATGTCGCGCCACTTGATGTCGGGATTGCGGCGCAAGGTGCCCGTCCCCGAGCAGGGGGCATCGACCAGCACACGGTCAAAACCGCCGCGCAAGCGCTTGAGCTGGGCATCGTTCTCGTCGCGGATCAGGAGACTGCGCACATTGGACAGCCCGGCACGGGCCAGTCGCGGCTTGAGCTGAGCGAGCCGACGCGGGCTGACATCGCAGGCAACGATGCTGCCGCGTCCCTGCATGCCCGCCCCCAGATGCAGGGTCTTGCCCCCCGCGCCAGCGCACAAATCCAGCACACGCTCGCCGGGCTTTGCGTCGGTGAGCAGGCCGATGAGCTGGCTGCCCTCGTCCTGCACCTCGAAGCGCCCTTCACGAAACGCCGGCAGGCTGAACAGCGGCGCGCGGTTCTCCCGACGCAGACCGAGCGGGGAGTAGGGGGTGGGCTCGACCGGGAAACCGGCCTCGGCCAGCTCCTGCGCCAGGGCGTCCCGGTCGGTCTTCAGGCTGTTGACGCGCAAATCGACCGGCGCCGGGCGGTTGAGCGCACCGGCCAGGGCCTGTGCCTCCTGCGCACCGAATTGCGCGACCAGGCGCTCGGCCAGGGCATCGGGCAAATCCAGCCGCTCCCCCGGCGAAGCGTCCTCCGGGAGCCCTTCACGCAGCGCGGTGGCCATCGGGCCGATATTTCCCGTGTACCCCAGGGCGCGCAGATCGTCCAGGGCCGCCGCGCCGTTGCGCACCAGCGCCGTGGCCGCAAGATCCGCCGCCTGCGGCTTCGCCTGCCCGCTCAGACGCGCCAGACTGCGCCGGTGACGCAGCACGTCGTACACCGTTTCCGCCACCAGCGCGCGATCCCGCGCACCCATCTTGCGGTGTTCGCGGAACGCCTGCTGCAGCAACTGGTCGGCGGGAACTTTCCCGCGCAGGGCCTCGGCGAGCGTGTCGCGAGCCAGCTGAAAATGAAAAGGACGCGGGCGACTGACGGACATGGCGGCACTTCATCGAAGACAAACCGGCATTTTGCCCGAGCGACGCTCGGTCCGAAAATACCGGGAAGGAATTTTCGGACGATTTGAATATCATCGAATGCCTTTTCCAGCCTTTCGTGAGCGATGAGCATGACCGAGGCCGCCCCCTCTCCTCCCTGGCGCTGGCGCGACATCTGGGCCATGGCCCGCGCGCACCGCAAGGCGCTGATTCTGGCCCATGTGCTCGCCATCCTCGCCGCCCTCGCGAGCGTCCCTCTGCCCCTGTTGCTGCCCCTGCTGGTCGATGAAGTCCTGTTGCAAAAACCCGGCTGGCTGGTCGGCACGATGGACGGCCTCCTGCCGCCATCCTGGCAGGGGCCGGTGGCCTACATCAGTGCGGTACTGGTGCTCACGCTGCTGCTGCGCGTACTGACCCTGTGGCTCAATGTCTGGCAGACGCGGGAATTCACCCGCATCAGCAAGGATATTTCCTTCCGCCTGCGGACCGCCCTGCTGTTCCGCCTGCCGCGCATCTCGATGGCGGAATACGAATCGCTCGGCTCCGGGGCGGTCGCCTCCCGCTTCGTCACCGATATCGAATCGATCGACACCTTCCTCGGCGTTACCGTCAGCCGCTTTCTGGTCTCGCTGCTGTCGCTGATCGGTGCGGCCGTCATACTACTGTTGCTGCACTGGCAACTGGCGCTGATTATTCTGGTGATGAATCCACTGGTCATCGGCCTGACCATGGCGCTGGGCAAGCGGGTAAAAGAGCTCAAGAAACACGAAAACACGGCGTTTGAACTGTTCCAGCAGTCCCTGACCGAAACCCTGGATGCCATCCAGCAACTGCGCGCGGCTCATCGCGAGCGCCATTATCTGCTGCGCGTCGCGGATCGGGCTCGCGGCGTACGCGATCACGCGGTGGCCTACGCCTGGAAAAGCGATGCGGCCAATCGCCTGTCGTTCATGGTGTTCCTGTTCGGCTTCGATCTTTTCCGCGCGGTGGCCATGCTCACCGTGGTGTTCTCCGACCTGTCCATCGGGCAGATGATCGCCGTATTTGGCTACCTGTGGTTCATGATGGGGCCGGTGCAGGAACTGTTGTCGGTACAGTACAGCTACTACGGCGCCAATGCGGCGCTGGGACGCCTCAATGCCCTGCTGTCCTTGCGCGCCGAACCGGATTACCCCCACCAGCAGGACCCCTTCGCCGGCAAAAAGGGGGTAGGCATCGAGCTGCGCGCCGTGCATTTTGCCTATCGCCCCGATCAGCCCGTGCTCAATGGTGTCTCACTGCGCGTCGAGGCGGGCGAGAAAGTCGCGCTGGTGGGCGCAAGCGGCGGAGGCAAGTCCACCCTGGTCCAGGTACTGCTCGGGCTCTACCCCATCGAGCGCGGCGAGGTGCTGTTCGATGGGGTACCGGTGACACGCATCGGACTGGACACCGTGCGCGCGCATGTCGGCGTGGTGCTCCAGCATCCCGCGCTGTTCAACGACACGCTGCGCAACAACCTCACCCTGGGCCTTGATGTCGCCGAAGAGCGGCTCTGGCGCGCCATCGACATGGCCCAGCTGAGCGAGGTGATCGAATCCCTGCCGGAAGGACTGGACACCGTGGTCGGACGGCAGGGCGTGCGCCTGTCCGGCGGCCAGCGCCAGCGACTGGCCATCGCGCGGATGGTGCTGGCCGATCCGAAGCTCGTCATGCTCGACGAGGCCACCTCGGCGCTGGACACCGAAACCGAAACCCGCGTGCACGAGGCGCTGCGCCCCTTCCTGGCCGGCCGCACCACCCTCATCGTGGCGCATCGCCTGAGCGCCGTGAAGCAAGCCGACCGCGTCCTCGTTTTCGAGGACGGGCAGATCATCGAGCAAGGAAGCCATGCCGACCTGATACAATCGGGCGGATTGTACAGTCGGCTGTATGCGGACGACGCATCGCCTCCCGCCGGCCGCCCGGCCGGCCCGGAACATCCAACGGAGCGTTCATGGAGCTGAATTACGAAGACACGGGAGCAGGCACCCCGGTCATCATCCTTCACGGCCTGTTCGGCGCGCTGGGCAACTGGCGTGCCGTGGCGCGGGCCCTGTCCCGCGACTACCGCGTCATTACCGTCGATCTGCGCAACCATGGCGCCTCACCGCACACCGATTCGCTGGACTATGTCGACATGGCCGACGATGTGATCGACCTGATGGACCGGCTCGGCCTGCCCAGCGCCCATCTGATCGGCCATTCGCTGGGCGGCAAGCTCGCCATGCTCGTGGCCGACCGCGACCCCGAGCGGGTGCGTCGCCTAATCGTCGTGGACATCGCCCCCCGCGCCTACCCGCTCTGGCACAAGGACGTTTTCGACGCTCTCGCCGCTGTCGACCTCAAGCGCCTGCGCAGCCGCGCCGATGCCGTGCGCATGATGGCACCGCATCTGTTCGACGTGGCCGTGCGCGAGTTCCTCGCCACCAACCTCAAACACGAGGCCCAGGGCTGGGCCTGGCGCTTCAACCTGCCGGTCCTGGCCGCCGAATACCCCAAAACCAGCGAGATGCCTGCCCTGTCGGGCTTCTATGTCGGCCAGGCCCTGTTCCTGCGCGGCGCGCACTCGTCCTACATCCAGGAAGACGACCTCCCGCAGATCAAGCGCGCCTTCCCCGGCGCCTGCCTCGTCACCCTGCACGACGCGCACCATTGGCCGCACATCGAAGCGCCTGATGAATTCCTCGCCAACGTGCGCGGCTTCCTGGCCGAAGGGCCGCTGGGCGTACACGGCGAACCGCTGGACGACCCGATCAGCGCCTGAGCCTGAGCATGAACCCGCACTCCGGCTGGACCCTGCAACGCCTGCGCCTGCCGGCGCTGGCCGCGCGCGCGCGCGCCGGACAACGCCTGCAGATCGAGGGTGAACCCCAGGCCCTGCCGCTGCTGCGTGCCGAAGGCTGCGAAATCGACGTGCTCACCCCGGCTCATTGGCCCGCCCTGCCCGCCGAACGCGCCCTCGACCTGACCGGTGAGGGCGTGGACGATACCCAGGCGAGCGAAGCGCAGCTGATTCTCACCCAGGGTCTGCATTCCGCTGCTGCCGCCTTTCTGTCCCACCGTCTGCGCCAGCACTGCCCGCCCGTATTCATCGACTGGCCCGAACCGCCCTTCCGGGCCGTGCCCTCGCGGCTTTACATGCCGCACCTGCCGGCAGGGGTCATCGCCGCCTGGCCGCTGCTCGAAGACCGTGGCGTGCCCTCACGCCTGTGCCGTCCGGACGATGCCCCACCCGGCTGGTTTGAAGGTCATGCCCTGGCGTTGGCCGCCCAACTCCTGCCCGCAGAGGGAAGGGTGCTCGCCTTTGGCGACGCCCGCTTCCTGAGCGAAGTGCGACGACACTTTCCCCGCGCGATTGCCGATTGAGCGGCCCGCACTATCCGCAGTGCGAAGCTTGGTTTTATTGTAGGAGCAATCCTACAAATACTTCCGTACTGGCCGACTTACATTAATCCCCGTTTCGCTGTTGAATACACCTACGGTTTGCAACAATTCAATTGCGCCAGGAACAGCGCATGCACCCACCGCCCGGCAGGATGCTTCAAGGATTTTTCGGCAGGATGCCGCAGGACAAACGGGCGGAACGATCTGGAACGATCACGGGGCATCCCAAGGATTGGGCAAGGATGAACGGTGTGACTAGGGAATATCGCACCGGGGTCAAGAGGATGGGCGGGAGACCCAGACCCTAGGACAGGAAGCCGCGTCAGCAGGACGACGTGTCGGCCCCATGATGGGGCCAGCAAGGAGCATTCGCCTTAAGGACGGGCGCCGGGCTCGGGAGAGCCCACGAGTGAGGGACAGGAGAACCCGCAAGGATTGCGCGGGATACCAGGGACTGGTGATTACCCACTCTCCTTTTTGACCGCCGCGCTTGCGGCGGTTCGTTTTTTTGCGGTTCCAAACCCTCTCGAAACGGGATCTCCCCAGGTCGGCCATCCCAAAAAGCACAACTCGCACCGCACAATTCCCACCCAGGCAGGCCGCCCAAACACCGCTCAGCCCTACCGGGCCGACATCAACTTTCCTTCGTCAACATTCCATACAACTCGTCCTTCAACGCCAGGCGTTTTTTCTTCTGCTCTTCCAGATATTCGTCGGAGGTATTCTCCACCCTTTGCTCGATACGCTGCACTTCCCTGTTTACCGTGTGATATTCCTCGAACAGACGGGCAAAATGCGCATCGTTCATTTTCATCTCGTGGATGCGCTCGCGATGCTCCGGAAATTCATGGACGAGATCATGTGCTTCGATCATGAGTCAGCCTCCTGTGGCTTTGTGGTTATGGCTTCACGATACTCCCGCCCCGCGCGCACTGACAAGCGCCGCATCCCCGCCGGTTGCTGGTAGAATCCCGCACCCATGCAACGCCAAGATTTTCATTACGAGCTGCCGCCTGAGCTCATCGCCAGCCACCCGCCCGCGCGGCGCGGGGATTCTCGCCTGCTCGTACTCGACGGCCGCAACGGTGGCATCGATGACCGGCATTTCTCCGCCCTGCCCGAATTGCTCGCACCAGGAGACCTGCTGGTGCTCAACGACACGCGGGTGATCCCCGCCCGGCTGTTCGGCATGAAGCGAAGCGGTGGGCGCATCGAGGTGCTGGTCGAGCGCGTGCTGAACGAGCGTGAGCTCCTGGCCCAGGTGCGGGCGAGCAAGGCGCCGAAACCCGGCATGCCGCTTGTCATGGACGGCGGCTTCACGCTTGAGATGCGCGAACGTGAGGGCGCGCTGTTCCGCCTTGCGCTGATCGCGGGGGCGGAATCGGTGCTCGATGCGCTGGAAGCGCACGGCCACATGCCCCTGCCGCCGTACATCGCGCGCGAGGATGCCCTTGAGGACCGCGAGCGCTACCAGACCGTGTTCGCCGCCCGCCCCGGCGCAGTGGCGGCACCGACCGCCGGCCTGCACTTCGACGCCGACCTGCTGGAAACGCTGGCCGCTCGCGGGGTGGAGAGTGCGCGCGTGACCCTGCACGTTGGCGCCGGCACCTTCCAGCCGGTACGCGCCGACGACATCCGCGAGCACGTCATGCACAGCGAATGGCTGGAGGTGAGCGAGGAAACCATCGAGGCGGTGCGCCGCACCCGTGCGCGCGGCGGGCGTGTAATCGCGGTGGGCACCACCGCCGTGCGCGCGCTGGAAACCGCGGCGCGCGGCGGCACGCTTGCACCCTATAGCGGCGAGACCGACATCTTCATCTATCCCGGCTACCGCTTCGCCGCCGTCGACGCGCTCATCACCAATTTCCACCTGCCCGAATCGACGCTCATCATGCTGGTTTGCGCCTTTGCCGGGCGGGAGCAGGTTCTGGCCGCCTACGCGCACGCCGTGCGCGAGCGCTACCGTTTCTTCAGTTATGGGGACGCGATGTTCGTGCATCCGGCCCCCGATTCCCGGACACCACGATGCAGTTCACCCTGAAAACCACCAGCGGCGGCGCCCGGCGCGGCGAGCTGCGCTTTGCGCGCGGCACGGTACAAACCCCCGCCTTCATGCCGGTCGGCACCTATGGCACCGTCAAGGCCATGACCCCGGAAGAGCTGCGCGACATCGGCGCGCAAATCATCCTGGGCAATACCTTCCACCTCATGCTGCGTCCCGGCACCGAGATCATCAATCTGCACGGTGACCTGCACGACTTCATGCACTGGTCGGGACCGATCCTTACCGACTCCGGTGGGTTCCAGGTGTTTTCGCTTGCCGATCTGCGCAAGATCACCGAAGAAGGCGTCACCTTTGCCTCCCCGGTGGACGGCTCCAAGGTCCACCTGAGCCCCGAATCCTCGATGACGGTGCAGAAGGCGCTGGGCTCGGACATCGTGATGATCTTCGACGAGTGCACGCCCTACCCCGCCACCGAAAAACAGGCCGCCGACTCCATGCGCCTGTCCCTGCGCTGGGCCGCGCGCTCCAAAACCGCGCATGTCGAGTTGCAGGGCGAGAACCCCAACGCCCTGTTCGGCATCGTGCAGGGCGGAATGTACGAAACGCTGCGCCACGAATCGGTCGCTGGCCTGACCGAAATCGGTTTTGACGGCTACGCCATCGGCGGACTGTCGGTCGGCGAACCCGAAGAAGAGCGCATCCGCGTGCTGGACGCCACCACGCCGCGCCTGCCGGCCGACCGGCCGCGCTACCTGATGGGCGTGGGCAAGCCGGAGGACATCGTCGAGGCCGTGCGTCGTGGCGTGGACATGTTCGACTGCGTCATCCCCACCCGCAACGCGCGCAACGGCCACCTGTTCACCCAGTGGGGCGACGTACGCATCCGCAATTCGCGCTACGCAAGGGACACCCGGCCGCTGGACGAAGATTGCCAGTGCTACACCTGCCGGCACTTCAGCCGCGCCTACCTCAAGCACCTGGACAAGTGCAACGAGATCCTCGGCGCGCGCCTGAACACTATCCACAACCTCTACTACTACCAGCAACTGATGCGAGAGATCCGCGCCGCCATCGAAGAAAACCGCTTCGAGCGCTGGGCCTCGGACTTCCACGCGCGCCGCCAGCGCGGGCCGGCCTGAGCCCCTCTTGAAAGCCATCTCAAACACCCCCACCTCACCCAGGTCTGCCGACACCCAAGCGCTCTTTCCCGGCCACTTGGGGCGCTTGGCAAGCCGCTATGGCATACTTGCCGCTTTCCGACAGCCACCTGGAGTCAATCCATGTTCCTGATTTCCGACGCCTACGCCGAAGCGCCGGCCGCCGCCGCCCAGCAGCCCGACCTTTTGATGAGCTTTCTGCCGCTCATCCTGCTGTTCGGCATCATGTACTTCCTGCTCATCCGACCGCAGGTCAAGCGCCAGAAAGAGCACAAGAAAATGATCGATGCCCTGGGCAAGGGCGACGAGGTTGTCACCAGTGGCGGCATCCTGGGCCGCATCACTCGCCTGGACGATGCCTTCGTGACCCTCGAAGTCGCCAACGGCGTGGAAATCCACATTCAGCGCCCCGCCATCACCCTCGTCATGCCCAAGGGCACGCTGCGCGACCTTAAAGAATCCGCCTGACGGAAAAGGCCCGATCGATGAACCGTTACCCGCTCTGGAAAAACCTACTCATCTTCCTCGTCGTCGCGGCAGCGTTCCTCTACGCCCTGCCGAACCTGTACGGCGAAGACCCGGCGGTGCAGGTATCCAACCGCACCCAGGTCATCAGCCCCGAGGACCAGACGCGGATCAAAACCGCGCTTGATCGGGCCGGCATCCCCTACAGCCGCCTGGAAATCCAGGGCGAATCCGCCCTGGTACGCTTTGCCGACACCGAAGCCCAGCTCAAGGCTGGCGATCTTTTGCGCCAGGACCTGGGTTCCGCCTACAGCGTGGCGCTCAATCTCGCACCCGCCACCCCCGACTGGCTGCGCGCCCTCAACGCCAAGCCCATGTACCTGGGTCTGGATTTGCGCGGCGGCGTGCACTTCCTCATGGAAGTGGACATGGCCGCCGCCACCCGTCAGGCCCTGGAGCGCAATGTCGAAGACATGCGTCGCCTGATGCGCGAACAGAAAATCCGCTATGTCACGGCCAGCGTCGAAGGCGACAGCATCGTGCTGCGCTTTGCCGACGCTGCTGAACGCGAAACGGCCCGAAGCGCCCTGTCGCGCCAGTACGAGGAACTGCGCTTTGCCGACGCCGAAACCGACGGCAAGCCCGTCCTGCGCGCCCAGCTCACCGAAGCCGCCCAGACCGCCGAACGCAAGGCGGCGCTGGAGCAGAACATCACCACCCTGCGCAACCGCGTCAACGAGCTGGGCGTAGCCGAACCGGTCATCCAGCAACAGGGCGATTCGCGTATCGTCGTTCAGCTGCCCGGCGTACAGGACACCGTACGCGCCAAGGAAATCCTCGGCGCCACAGCCACCCTGGAATTCCGCCTGGTCGAGGCCGGCGCGGCCGAAGCCGAAGACGCTGCCCGGAGCGGCCACGTTCCGCCCAGCGCCCGCCTTTACCGGGAGCGCAACGGCAGCCCGGTGCTGCTCAAGCGTCAGGTCATCATCACCGGCGACCAGATCACCGGGGCGGCCTCCGGTCTGGACACCCAGTCCGGCTCGCCAGCCGTGTTCGTCAACCTCGACGGCCAGGGCGCCAAGCGCATGAGCGACATCACCAGCCAGAACATCGGCAAGCCGATGGCCGTGGTGTTCATCGAGCACAAGAGCGAAACCGTGATGGAAAACGGTCAGCAGGTGAAGAAAAAGCGCGTGGTGGAGGAAGTCATCAACATCGCCACCATCCGCGACCAGCTCTCCAACCGCTTCCAGATTTCCGGGCTCGACTCCACCCGCGAAGCGCGTGACCTCGCCCTGCTGCTGCGTGCCGGTGCCCTGCGTGCGCCTATCGAGATCGTCGAGGAGCGCACCGTCGGCCCCAGCCTGGGCAAGGAAAACATCAATGCCGGCGTCATGGCCGCAGCCATCGGCTTCGTTGCTGTGGCCCTGTTCATGATCGTTTACTACAGCCTGTTTGGCGTGTTCGCCAACATCGCCCTGTTCGTCAACCTGGTGCTCATCGTCGCCGTGCTCTCCCTGCTGCAGGCCACGCTGACCCTGCCCGGCATCGCCGGCATCGTGCTCACCCTGGGCATGGCCGTGGATGCCAACGTACTCATCAACGAGCGCATCCGCGAAGAGCTGCGCAATGGCAACAGCCCGCAGGCGGCCATCAGTGCCGGTTACGACCGCGCCTTCGGCACCATTCTCGACGCCAACCTGACCACCCTGCTCGCCGCGCTGGCGCTGTTCGCCTTCGGCACCGGCCCCATCAAGGGCTTTGCCGTCACCCTGTCGATCGGCATTCTCGCGTCCATGTTCACCGCCATCCTGGTGACCCGCGCTGTCGTCAACCTGGTCTACGGCCGTCAGGCCCGGCTGAAGTCCCTCGCCATCGGAGGCGTGTAACTCATGCGTTTCATCCCCAACGACACCCGGTTCGACTTCTTCGGCAAGCGCCGCATCGGCTATGCCGTCACCGTACTGTTCCTGGCCATTGCCATTGGCTCGCTGGCCATCAAAGGGCTGAAGTTCGGCCTGGACTTCACCGGCGGCACCCTGATCGAAGTCAGCTACCCGCAATCCGTGGAACTCGAACCCGTGCGCGCCGCCCTGGGTGAGCGCGAACTGGGCGACGCCCTGGTGCAGCACTTCGGTTCCGGGCGCGATGTGCTTGTCCGCCTGCCCCCCCGCGAGGGCGAGAACCAAGCCAGCCTGTCCAACCGCGTGCTCGAAGCGCTCAAGGCCGTCGACCCCAAGGTGGAAATGAAGCGCGTCGAATTCGTCGGCCCCGCCGTCGGCAAGGAGCTGGTCGAAGCCGGTGGTCTGGCCGTGATCTTCGTTCTGCTCGGCATCCTCGTCTACGTCGGCATGCGCTTCGAGTTCAAGCTCGCCTTCGGCGCCATCCAGGCGCTGGCGCATGACCTGGTCATTGCCCTGGGCTTGGTCAGCCTGCTCGGAATCGAGTTCGACCTGACCGTACTGGCCGCCCTGCTGGCCCTTGCCGGTTACTCCATCAACGACACCATCGTGATCTTCGACCGCATGAGGGAAAACTTCCTCAAGATGCGCAAGGCCAGCCCCATCGAGATCATGAACAAGGCCACCAACGAAACACTCTCCCGCACCATCATGACCTCCGGCACCACCCTCATCACGGTGGCCTCGCTGCTGGTCTTTGGTGGCAGCGTGCTGCATGGATTTTCGCTGGTGCTGTTCATCGGCATCGTGATGGGAACGTACTCCTCGGTCTTCGTCGCCAGTGCCATTGCCCTGGACATGGGGCTCAAGCGCGCCGACCTGCTCAAATCCGACGAAGAAAACAAGGACAAGACGGCGGAAGCCGACGCCACGCCCTGAGCCCCCACGACGGTGGAGAACCGCTTCGCCCAGCGCCTGCTCGACTGGCATGCCCGACACGGGCGGCATGACCTGCCCTGGCAGCACCCACGTGATGCCTATCGCGTCTGGGTATCGGAAATCATGCTGCAACAGACGCAGGTTTCCACCGTCATTCCCTATTTCAACCGTTTCATTGCGCGCTTTCCAAACCTGCGCGCCCTGGCGGATGCCCCCCTCGACGACGTACTCGCCCACTGGGCGGGGCTGGGTTACTACGCCCGCGCCCGCAACCTGCACCGCTGCGCACAGCGGCTTTGCGAACAGAACGGCGACGTCGATCCTGTACCCTTCCCGCGCCAGCTCGACGCATTGACCGCCCTGCCGGGCATAGGCCGTTCCACCGCCGCGGCCATCCTTGCCCAGGCCTTCGGTGAGCGCCATGCGATTCTCGATGGCAATGTCAAACGCGTGCTGAGCCGCCATATTGCCCTGGAAGGTCCGCCCAGCCGCGCCGACAACGAGCGCCGCCTGTGGCTGGAGGCCGAAAGACGCACGCCGCAGACCCATCTGGCCGATTACACCCAGGCGATCATGGACCTGGGCGCCACCCTCTGCCTGCGCCGCAACCCGCTCTGCGAGCGCTGTCCCGTGGCGCAGGACTGCGCCGCGCGCCTGCAGGGACGCCAGCACGAATTGCCCACACCCAAGCCGGGGCGCACACTGCCCCAGCGTCAGACCCATTTCCTGCTGTTGCGCAGCGAACACGGCATCCTGCTGGAAAAACGCCCGCCGCAGGGGCTCTGGGGCGGGCTGTGGAGCTTGCCGGAAGTATCGGATGCCGGACACGAGGCCCTGGCCCAGGCGCTGTCACGTCATACCCTGCGCCTGATCGGTGAGCCCCGCGCCCAGCCCCGCCTGCGCCACAGCTTCAGCCACTTCCATCTGGACATCCATCCGCTGGAAATCCCCGTGCGCGAGGACAAATCCCATGCACAAGGCGTCATGGAAGCACGGGAAACGCTCTGGTATAACGGGGCCGACCCTGAAATGAAAGCCCGGATCGGGCTGGCCGCGCCCGTGGAACGCCTGTTGAACCGCCTGATGAACACTGGAGAAGCCGAATGACACGCACCGTATACTGCGCCCGCCTGCAAAAAGATGCCGAAGGCCTTGAACGCCTCCCCTATCCCGGCGAGTTGGGCAAGCGCCTGTTCGAGAACGTCTCCAAACAAGCCTGGAGCGAGTGGCTGCGCCACCAGACGATGCTCATCAATGAATACCGCCTCACCCCGGTCGACCCGAAGGCGCGCAAATTCCTGGAGGAAGAAATGGAAAAGTTCTTCTTTACCGGCGGTGCCGCACGACCGGAAGGCTATGTCGCCCCCAAGGAAGAGTGAGACCTTACCAGACGCTTGAAAAAGGGCAGGAAGCCCTTTTTAAACATTGCAGTGTCAGCGCCCGGCGCCCCGGCAAGCCCCTTCAGGAGGGCGCCGGGGCAAGCACACCCGCCGGCAGGGGCAGGCTTTGACGCAGGGGAATCGCGCCATCGGGCGCGGGGGCACCGAGCATGCCCAGCGTGGCTCGCAGGGTCGGGCTGGTTTCAGGGCGCGGTGTAATCAGCGCCTCAAGGCGCAGACGGCCACCCTCGCTATCCAGTTGCCCGCGCACGCCCAGAGGGCCGCCCATGTCGCTCAATTGCCCCGTGAAGCGCCCCTGCGCCACCTGCAACTCCACACGCAGGACGCCCAGCGCTTCGGGAGCGCCCAGGTTCACCGTGGCCTCCTCCCAGAACAACTCGCCCTGCAGGGCCTCGATACCCCGGGCGCTGGCATCGACACTGGATAGCATCAGATTGAACACGCCGCCCAGCGGTACCGGGATGCGCGACGAGAGCAGCGGGCTGTCCGCCGCCAGGGCCATATCGACCTCACGGGCTTCAACATGTCCACTGAAGGTCACCGCCACCTGCGCGTCGAGCACGCCGCCGGGCAGCTCCGCGTGCACCTGCACAGCGGGTCGAAGACGCAGCAGACTCGCCGGCAGAAAATGCCACTCCACGCGATCAAGACTCAGGCCCGCCGCCTCAAGGCGGGCCTGACCGGCCCACAGACGGCCTTCGGGCGCCACAAGCCGCGCCCCGGCCTTTTCCGCCAGAGGCGTGAGCAGGCTCGCGGGCGCGTAAAGGAAAAGAAAGAAGAGCCAGGAAAAGACGAAAAAGGCCAGCAGACGCAGTGATTTCACGAAACAGGCTCAGGAAGCAGCGGGACGTTTGAGAACCAGACGGACATTGACCTTGCCAGGCCCGTCACGCCGTTCCAGTTCCAGGGAATCCGGCACAAGACCGAAACGGGTTTCCAGCAAGGCCAGCATGCGTACCAGACGGTCGAAATCGACATCCTCGAATTGCGCTCGCACACCGGTTTCACCCTCCGGTTCACGGCGCTTGAGGGCAGAGGCCAGACCGGCCTCCCGGCCGGCCTGCTCGATGGCCGCCATGGGGCTTGCAGCGACTGGCGCGGGGGCGACCGTGGCAGGGGCGCCTGCCGCACGCAACTTGGCGCTGGCCTCGCTTACCCAGGCATTTAGGCTGCGCGCGTCATCCAGCGCGCGCTCGGCTCGCAGATGCGCCTTGTGCACCGGCTCCCAGAGCAGGCTGTAAAACGCAAACCCGGCCAGTGCGACGCCCGCCAGAATGACGGCTGTCCGCTCGCGCGGGGCCAGGCGTTCATAGTGGGCCAGAAGCGCATCGACACGCCCGCGCAGGGGTTCAGGCAATGAAAACGCGCTCATCCTGTACGCCCTCCTGTCATGGCAGCGGTCGGGCGCGCGGGCGGACGGACACCGGCCTGGGCACTACGGATGGCGAGTCGCCCTTCGGCCTCCCCGCCCTCGCCCGCCGAACCGCTAAGCTCGACCTGCAGCCCCGGCAGCTCGCGCAAGCTGACCAGCAGGGCCTCCATATCCGCATAACGCGCGCCCTTGAGGGCGATTTCAAGACGACCGGCACGGTAACTCAAGCGCTGTACGCTCAGGGAACGGCTTTGGGCAAGGCGGGGAGCAACATCCGCCAGCAGGGCGGTGAAGCCGTCGCCATCGAGGCTTGCCCCCGCACGGGCCAGCCGTTGCTGCATCTGGGCACGCAGATTGACGATGCGCTGCACATCCGGCAGGGCCTCGCGGAACAGACGCTCGCTCTCTGCCGCAAGGCGCGAAGCCTCGCGCTGGGCCTGCCAGGTCTGCGTGACCGTAGCCGCCATCTGAACGCCCAGGAGGACCACCGCCAGGGCAGCGGCCATGCGCCAGGGCCGTAGCGCCACCCGCAGGCCGGCCTCATTGACGCGCCGCTGCACGCGCACGCCGCCCAGGCCCAGGTGCCCGGCCATGAAACGCAAGGCATCATCGATTTCCCGCACCTGTGCCCCTTGGAGTAAATCGGGGGACAGCGCGGAGGACGTATCCGGCCGGCTGGCGCTGCGAACGAGATAGACGTTGGGTGTTGCCGTGCGGGTGCTGGAGGTCTGGGCTAGCCATTGCGGCAGCTCATCCACCGCGCAGGCGAAGCCTTCGTGCGCCCCGGTGGACACCAGCGCGCGCGCGCCGTCGATCAAAACCGTCCAGCCCGAGGGATCGACCGGCACCGCGTCCTGCTCGGACTGGGTCCATTCGGGCTCGATACCGGCTTCGGCCAGCGCCGCCAGTACGGCGCGCAGCATGCGCGCATCCAGCGCCGTAACCGGCCAGCGGCCATCGGCGCCGCGCGGGCCATGCGCCAGCTTGAGCGTCTCTATGTCCTGGGCCAGCAGCTCTTCGACGGCAAAGGGCAGGGCCTGCTCGAACTGTCGGACCGAGCGGGCGGGCAGCTCGACGCTCAGGCGCGTGCAACGTTCAGCGGGCAGAAGCAGGACGCAGCGCTGGGCGCCCAGAAAGGCGGGCAGGGAAGCGATATCCGATTCCCCCCGCTGAACCTCCGGGCTCAGCTGGGGGCAATACCACTGTACCCGTGTGCTCCCGGAGGGCAGTTCAGGGTCAAAGATCAAACGCAGGAGGCAGCGGGAAGACATGGTTCGAGCGAGCGCAGCAGAACGCGCGTTCGTCCTTTATCGGAACGGGAGAGCACACTGTAGACGATGACGCGGGCCTTGCCAATCGTGGCTTCGGTAACGGCCAGGAAGTTGTTGCTGTTCACGCCCAGTCCGGCGGCCTCCACGGTCTGTCCGCCGAAGGCGTCCTGCGCCAGGAAATCGGCCACGGAGCTGAACTGTTTCTCGCGCCGGGCCTCAAGCACTTCTTCAAGCCGCGTGGCATCAAGACCGTCCGCCAGCGACAGCAGCACCTCCAGCGGCGCGGTATTGAGATTGATCGGCGCATTGCCCGGAAGCGCGCTGACCAGCGGAGCCAGGCGCGCATAGCCTTCCGAATCCACACCGGCCACAAGGCGCAGCTCGGTGACGCTCTGCATGGGGCGGTTGGCCGTTCGGTAAGGCGGCTGACGGCCCAGGTATTCGCCGTCCTCTGCCCCGCCCATCTCCGGATTGATGTCGGGGTCGATCCAGTCGATGACCGCCGTGGCGATGGCGGTATCCAGCTCCAAACGCTTGAGCAGTCGTTCGAAACGCGCCTTCTGCACCTCATCCGGCTTGCCTTCCTTGTTGACCAGCGCATTGAGGTTGAATCGCCCCTGCAAGTCAACGATGCGGCTGGCCACCCGCCCACCATCGACGGGTATCGGCGGCAAGGGTGTGGCCCAGATGTCCATGAAACCATCCACCTCGCGGTTGTCCTGACCCAGCACCGACTTGGCCCAGTCCTCACCCCCCAGGGCATAGGACAGCGCCTGATCGCGATGCAGCAGGTTTTCCGCACGGCGCAGATCGTAGGTCTGGCGCGTCATGAGCGAGGTGGCAATCACCGCCGCCAGGGCCACCACCAGAAGCGCGGTAATCAGGGCGACGCCCCGTTCGCTCCTGCGTGTGACCGGGGTAATGGCCTTGCGCATCATGGATCGAAAGTCTCCACATTCGGATCGATGGGCAATACCGGATTGGGTGTGATGGCTTGTGTGCCCTGGGCATTCTGTTGCTCAGCGGACGAGAGCGCCGCCGCACCTTCGACCAGAGGGAACAGGCGCTGAATCTCGCCCACTCCACGCAGGAGCAGCCGCAATTCCACGGCTTTGGGCAGGGCCTCTGGGCGTCCATCGGCCGGTGGCCAGACCGCAACCGGCTCGTCGTCCTCACCGATGAAGCGCAGTTCCAGTGCCTGCACCCCATCGAGCACCCGGCGCGCCGTGTCCGGCTGCAGGGGATCGCGCCCATCCGGCGGGTTCCAGGCGCCGCGCAGCAGGCGTTCGCCATCGAGCCGCCATACCACCCGCTCGAAGCCCGAACGGGGCTGTTCCAGGGGATTGGGGCTGCCAAAACGGGTGTAGGCCAGGGGCAGGTCACGATCCAGACCGCCACTCAGGGCCGGCAGCTCGCCGCCCAGCGCATCGCGCACCGGACGTGGGGCTAGCATGAACATATCGTCGCCCAGCACGCGCAACGCCACCTGGATTTCGCCCAGGCGACGGGAGGACGCCTCCAGACCGTCGCTCTGCCGCAGCAGGGCGTTGAGCCCACCGTACGCCATGACCCCGACGAAGGCAAAAATGGCAATGGCCACCATCAATTCGAGCAAGGTAAAGCCCGAGGCGCGGCTTGCGCGCAGCGAATCAGTGGGGCACGTCATAAGGAATCCCTTGAGGCCCAGACGCATCATCCCCCTGATCCAGAGCCATCCCGCCGCCACTTGACGGGGCATCCGCCGATGCGCCGGACAAAGCCGCGTCTGCGCCAGATACGGCCGCAGGACTGGGGTTGGCGATGAAAGCGGCCAGTCGTGCCTTGCCACCGCCGGGGCCGATCACTTCGACCGTGGCACGGCGGATGTCCTCCTGTCCGGTACTCTCCACCTGCAAGCGCCAGGGCCATTCGCGCGCGCCCACCCGCATCGAACCGCTGCGGGTGCCCACCGCCGGGTATTCGCCCGACAAGCGCAGCTGCGCCATGCGGTTCATGGCCACGGTATGCGCGAGAGTCACGTCGCGCAGATGAGCGGCGACCCGCGCCCCCTCCCCCGTGGACTTGATCAAGGCGCCCAGCGCAATGGCCAGCACGACCAGAGCAATCAGCACTTCGAGCAGGGTGAAGCCTCCAGAGCGGTCGCGTTCAGGGCTTGGAGACACGCAGAACGCCCTCCTCGTCCGCCGCCACACGCAGGCGCCGATTCCGCTCGTCGCGCAGCTCGATTTCAAAACCTGGCAGCAACTCGCCCACCGTATTGGCCATGAGCTGAGGACGCGGCAAGCCACGCGCCCCCACGGTAGAGGCTATCCGTGCCGGTGGTGGGGCCATGCGCCCATCCACGCGCAGAAACAGGCGTACCCCCTGGGGCAGGTCGTGCGGAACGAAAAGGCTGTCGTCATTGAGCGCTTCCCAGCGATGCGCAGGCGGTGACTCGGCGTCGATCTCCGCACGCGCCTCACGCAGGAACTGATAACGCCGTTCGGTGAAATGCACGCCAACCGGCGCCCCCTGCAGGACGGCCTGCTCGCCCATCAGCGACAGCAAGGCGGCCAGCCTGTCGGCTTCGCGCCGCAACAAGGCTTCGTCACCTCGCAGCAGGGACATGGACAAGGTGGCCACACCGATCAACACGCCGACGATGACAATCACCACCAGCACTTCGATCAGGGTGAACCCCCGCCCGAGCCGGGCACCCCAGGGCGGCATGGCCCGTCTCACTTCTGCCAGTTACCGATATCCGCGCTGGCCCCCTCACCACCCGGCTGTCCGTCGGCGCCGTAGCTGAAGATGTCGATGGCACCCTGTTCGCCGGGGCTCAGGAACAGATATTCGCGATCCCAGGGATCCTTGGGCAGGCGATCGACATAACCGCCTTCCTTCCAGTTGTTCGGCACCGGCGGCAGGCTGGGTTTGCGCACCAGCGCCTCCAGGCCCTGATCGGTTGTCGGATAGTTGAAGTTGTCCAGCTTGTAGAGATTGAGTGCGCTTTCCAGGGCGCGGATGTCCTGACGGGCCTTGGCGATGCGGGCCTCGTCGGGACGGTCCATGATCTTGGGCACAACGATGGCGGCAAGGATGGACAGGATGACCACAACCACCATGACCTCGATCAGGGTGAAACCGCGATTGCGACGCTTGAACGACATGGGAGCCTCTCTCCTTGGGTGTTGGCCTTGGGTGTCGGCCTTGGACGATGGGGATCTGCGTGTTCAGGACACCAGTTGGTTCAGTTCGAAGATGGGCAGGAGGATCGCCAGCACGATCACCAGCACCACGCCCCCCATGACCAGGATCAGCACCGGCTCGAACAAGCCGAGCACGGCCGCGATAAGGGTTTCCAGCTCGCGCTCCTGATGTGCGGCGGCACGGTCGAGCATGGTTTCCAGCCGTCCGCTGTGTTCGCCGCTGGCGATCAGTTGCACGGTCATGGGCGGGAAGACCTTGCCGGCCTCCAGCGCGCGGGCGAGGCCGGTTCCCTCGCGCACCCGCACGGCAGCGCCGCTCACCGCCTCGCGCATCGGCAGGTTGGTGACCACCTCGCCGCTGATGCGCAGGGCCTGCAACATCGGCACACCGGCCGCCATGAGGATGCTCAGGGTACGGGCAAAGCGCGAAGCGTTCAGACCGCGCGCCAGCCGCCCGATCAGCGGCAGGCGCAGCAAAAGGGCATGCAGGGCAAAACGCGAGGCAGGGGAGCGCAGCGCGAGCTTGAAGCCGACCACAATGAGCGTCAGTCCCAGCAGCATCCACAGCCAGCCCTCGCGGAACACCTCACTGACCGCGATCAGACCGCGCGTGAGCGCGGGCAGTTCCTGACCCATGGTGACGAACACCTGCACCACCTGCGGCACGACCCAGGCCAGAAGCCCCACGACCACGGCAATGGCCATCAAGGTCAGCAGACCGGGATAGAACAGGGCAAGCTGGATTTTCTGGCGCATGACCTGACGCGACTCGGTGTAATCGGCCAGCCGTTCCAGCACCGCATCCAGATGACCGGACTCCTCGCCGGCGGCTACGGTGGAGCGATACAGCTCGGGAAAAGCGCGCGGATAATCGGCCATGCCCATGGCCAGCGTGTGCCCCTCCATCACCCGGTCACGCACGCCAGTCACCACCTTGCGCACCGACGGACGCTCGGCCTGGCGCGCCAGCGCGCCCAAGGCTTCTTCAAGTGGCAGCCCGGCATTGATGAGCGTGGCGAGCTGGCGCGTCAGCAGGGCGAGATCCGTGGCCGACAGCCCCTGCAGACGTCGCTTTCCGCCACTTCCCGCCGCCCCGGCGTCTTCACGCACCGGGTTCAGATCGAGCGGCGTCAGCCCCTGCTCGCGCAGGCACTGCCGCGCCTGACGCGGGCTGTCCCCCTCCACCAGCCCTTTCTTTTCGCGCCCGTTTGCATCGAGCGCCCGGTATTCAAACGCGGCCATGCCTGTCCTTCATGCCATTCATGTCAGTGCGGGCGGATCACCGCGCCCATTCGCGCGGGACCAGATAACGCTCGTAGAGCCGCGCTTCTTCGCTGCCGGGCTCCGGCGCCCAGTTGTAGCGCCATTTGACCAGGGGCGGAAGCGACATGAGGATGGATTCGGTGCGCCCACCGGACTGCAGGCCAAACAGGGTACCCCGGTCGTAAACCAGATTGAACTCGACGTAGCGCCCGCGGCGGTAGAGCTGGAAATCGCGCTCGCGCTCGCCGTAGACCGCATCGCGGCGACGCTCGACGATCGGCAGGTAGGCCGGAACATAATGATCGCCAACACTGCGCAGAAAGGCGAAGGCGCGCTCGAAGTCCCAGCGCTCGCCGTCCGGCCCCGGCTCGGCTCCCAGGTCGTCGAAGAACAGGCCGCCGATGCCGCGCGGCTCGTTGCGGTGACGAAGGAAAAAGTACTCATCGCACCATTGCTTGTAACGCGGATAGACCGCCGGGCCGAAGGGCTCGCAGGCCGCTTGCGCCGTCCGGTGCCAGTGCTGGCAGTCCTCATCCACGCCGTAATACGGGGTGAGATCGAACCCGCCACCAAACCACCAGATGGGGGATTCCCCCTCCTTTTCCGCGATGAAAAAGCGCACATTGGCATGCGAGGTCGGCACGCGCGGGTTGTTCGGGTGGATAACCAGGGACACCCCCAGCGCCTCGAAGCGCCGTCCGGACAGCTCCGGCCGGTGCGCGGTGGCCGACGGCGGCAGGCTTTCGCCCCTCACATGGGAGAAATTGATGCCGGCCTGCTCGAATACCGCCCCAGCGGTAAGCACCCGCGTCCGCCCCTCGCCGGAGAGCGTGCCTCCCGGCGGGCGCGTCCAGTCGTCGTGCATAAAGCGCGCACTGCCATCGGCGGTTTCTATCGCCGCACAGATACGTGCCTGCAGGTCAAGGAGGTAATCACGGACAGGCAGGGTCAGGCTCATGGCGAGGGGGGATCCTTGTCGGCGTCGGTGGATCGGAGGCTCTTCAGGCCGGCCATGTTAGCAGGCCGCTCGTCGCTGCGGATATGTACATCGCGCTGCGGGAAGGGAATCCCGATCCCCGCCGCCCCAAGCGCCTCGTAAATGGCCTTGTTGAGCTCATGGGTCAGCGAGATGCGGCTGTCGATCTCGCGGGTGAACAGACGCAGCTCGAATTGCAGGGCGCTGTCACCAAAACCGGAGAAAAAGGCGAAGGGCACCGGCTCCGCCATCACGCGCGGATTGGCGCGCGCCACGTCGGTGAGCAGCTCCTGCACGCGGTCGATGTCCGAACCGTAGGCCACGCCGACCGGCAACACCAGGCGCGTCACCGGGCTGGACAGCGACCAGTTGACGACGCGGTCGGTGATGAGCTGCTTGTTCGGCACCACGATTTCCTTGTTGTCCCAGTCCTGTATGGTCGTGGCGCGGATATGGATGCGCGTGATCCGTCCGGTGAGGTTGCCGCCCACCGTAACGATGTCGCCAACCCGTACCGGACGCTCGAAAAGCAGGATGAGCCCGGAGACGAAATTGCCGAAAATTTCCTGCAGGCCGAAGCCCAGACCCACGCCCAAAGCCGCCACCAGCCATTGCAGGTTCTGCCAGCGCAACCCCAGATGATCGAAACTCACCAGCACGCCCAGCACGACGACAGCGTACTGCACCAGGGTGAATAGCGCGTAACGTGCGCCTTTTTCGCGCGGCATGATGTCGCGCAAACCCATCGCCAGAAGCCCCGGCAGGTTGCGCGCCACGACAAAGGTCAGAGCGAACAGCAAGAGCGCGACCAGCACCTTGCCCAGCGTCACCCGCACTTCAAGCGCTTGCCCGTCCACGGTCTCCACCGTATGCCAGAGCGTGACCGCCTCCATCCACTGCACGGCGGGCAGCACCGGGCTCCAGATCAGATACAACCCGAGCAGCAGCAGGCCGCGAACAAACAGGCGTACCCCCCCGCGCGCACGGTCATCGAGCATTTCCAGCTCGTGGTAGGCCGCATCGGCCAGCGCGCGCCGCGCCTCGATGTCCTCGACGGGGGTCGGCTCCAGGGCCGGCACGCTTTCCAGACGACGGCGCTGCAAGGCGAACCAGCGCATCAAAAACACCTGCAGAATCAGCAGGGCAAAGACCAGTCCCAGCGAATCCAGCAGGCGCGTCCCAAGCTGCGACGCAGCGTACAGATAGCCCTGGACGGCCAGCACGATGGCAACCAGGGTGCCCGCCAAACCGACCAGGAACAAGGGCAGGCGCCACAGACGCAGCACGTGCCCTGGATGGGCATCGAGAAACGCCTGGGTCGCCCCGGAGGGCGAACGCAGGCTTTCCCAGAGGAAATACAGCACGGCCAGGCAAGCCAGCACGAAGGACAGCCGGGCCCAGGTTTCCAGGTACGGATCGGCCAGCCCGGCACCCAGTGCAGAGGCGAAAAATCCGGTGATCGCCAGCAGCCCCCACAGCCGGCCCAGTGCGAGACGCAGGGCGGCCAGCATGCCGATCGGCGCACCAAAATGCCGTTCGGCCAGCCCGCCCGGCTCAGCCATTGCGCGCAAGAGGGCGATGGAATACAGCATCGGCGCCAGTTGCAGCAGGGCGATGCCCACCCCGCGCACGAAACCCGAGCTGTCCTCGCTAAAGCCCAGACCCAGCGCCATCAGGATGAGGGGCACGGGCAGGGCCAGCAGCAGGACCACGAACAGGGCGCGCAGGGTGGGGATGAAACGGTCAAGCAGGGGACTGCCAATATGCAAGGCACCAGAGGCCCCCAGGCGCCGCAGACGAGGCCGGGCCGCCCACAGCCCCAAGGCCAGCATCATGACCAGGAGGTAAAGCAGGCGCTGTTCGGCCGCCCCTGCCCACAGCGCATCATGCAGGGCATACAGATGTGCGGGACGGAGCAACCAGTGCGCTCCCGCCACATAGCTTTCCAGCGGCACCTCGTACATGGGGCGCATGCTCGGTGTCCAGAACAGATTCTCGCTCAGGGTGGAGCGCAGGGCGTCCAGCCGCTCGCCGATCTGCTGACGCGCCAGCCGGGTTTCGCCCAGCGCGCGGATGAGCTGCTCGATGGTTTCACGGTTGCCCTGCACCAGCTTCTGCCGCGCGGTGAACCATTCGCGCGCCAGAGCTTCGATACGCAGCGCATCCAGCGGTGCCGGATCGATCCGGGCCAGCTCGGCGCGCAAGCGCTCCTGCAGGGCGTGTGTCTGTTCGGGGCCCAGCTCCGATTCGACCAGGCGCAAGTGTTCAACTGTCAGCTCATCCACCAGAGAGCGCTCCTCGCGCGCCCGGTGCCGCGCCTGGCCTTGTGCCAGCAGTGCGTCGTACTGCACCGCGAGCGACTGCAGGAGCGCGGGACTGTCGGCGTAAGCCTGAAGGCGCGTGCGCAGCTCGGTCAGCTGCTCCTCGGTGTGTCGCGCCTCGCTTTCGATCTCCTCCCGTCGCCGCTGGGCCTGGGACAGCGCCTCACGCAACTCCAGGGCGCGGCGTGCCAGGGTTTTCACCTCGCCCTGCAGAGCCTCGATGGACGGCAGACGCGCGATCAAGGGCTGCAACGTGCTGTCCGGCTCGGGGATCTCCCCCGCCGTGGCGCGTAGCGTCATGACCTGCTCCAAGCGATTTTCGAGCAGGCGCAGCTGCGCCTTGGCCTGCGCAATGCGTGCGCGCGCCACGCTGATTTCCAGTGTCGCCTGCTGACGCTGCAGGGGCAGCGCGATGCGTTCCAGATCGAGCTGGGCCTTCTCGGCGTTGAGCTCGCGCAGTACCAGCTGATTCGCGAGCCGGCGCAGTTCGACCAGGGCCGGCGATTCGGCACGCGCCGGTATCCCACCCATACGGTCGCTGAGGGCGCGGGTGACGTCATTGCGCCGCTGTCGGACCGTGGCTTCGCGCGTCTGCAAGCCTTGCGCGGTATCCAGCAGGGTCAGCAGGGCCGACTCCCGGGCGGACAGCGCCAGCCGCGCATCGACCACCCGCTGGCGCAGCGCCGCCTCGTCCAGGGTGTCGATCTTGTCGAGGTCCGGCGCACCGACCGTCGGCTCGGCAAGTGACGCGTTTTCCGCCTCCAGCGCCGCGAGGCGCGCCGGAATGGCATCCAGCGCCTGCCGGAGCCGCTCGGCGCCCGCCTTGAAGCGCGATTCGGCCTCCAGCGCGCGCTGAGCCTGGGCCTGCAACTCTCGCGCCTGCTGACGCTCGGCCTCGCTCGCACCACTGCCTTCGGCAAAGGGCAGCAAGGCCGCGTCCAGCGAGGCGGACAGGGCTTCCATTGGGCAGCCTTCGGGCGTGGCTTCGCAGGACACGGCGGGGCGCGTTTCGCTGGCAAAAGCGCCATTCAGGCACAGCGCCAGCGTCAGTCCGAGCAGCAGACGCAAGCGCATGAGCTTAGCCTTTGCGCAACACGCGCCCGCTGCGCGCGTCACGAATCGGGGTAGGACGCAGGCGCCGGTCGACCGGCCCCGAGAGCAGGGCGTCGCGCCGTATATCGAGCCCGGCGCCAAACATGCGCCGCACATCCAGAAGGCCGCGCGCCGGAGGGCGGCTGGCGATATTGGCGCTGGTGGAAACCAGCGGGCCGCCAAAGACGCGGCACAGTGCCGCCACCCAGGGGTGGGCCGTTACACGCACGGCCAGGGTGTCATGCGCACCGCGCAGCAAGGGGGAGATGTCGTCGGCACAGGGTAAAACCCAGGTGCGCGGACCGGGCCAGCTTTCGCGGACCGCCGTCATGTACGCGGCCCTGCGCGTTTGCGGATGCAGGAAGGGGGCAAGCTGATCCTCGCTGGCGGCAACGAGGATCAGCCCCTTGCGCGGATCACGATGCTTGAGCGCCAGCAGGCGGCGCAAGGCCTGGGGATTACGCGGGTCGCAGCCGATACCGTAGACGGCCTCGGTGGGATAGACGATCAGCCCACCGGCATGCAGCAGACGCACGGCATGGCGCAAGCGGAAGCGGGAGAGTCCACGCGGCAGGGCGGCCACGCACGCGGGCCCGTCACGCGTCATGGCTTCAGCTCTCGCCGGCCCCGGAGGACGGCTTGCGGGCGCGTGGCTTGGGTGCCGCTTCTTCGGTCGTCGCGGCTGTCGCGGTCTTCTTGCGCCGGGTTGCCGGTTTTGGCGCTTCATCCTGGCTCGCTCCTGCATCGGCCGTCTTGGCGCGGGCGCCGGTCTTGCGTGTGCCGGGGCGAGGCTTGGGTGGCGGCGCCTGTTCGATCAGGGTGCGGCACTCCTCTTCGGAGAGGCTGGCCGGTTCGCGGTCCTTCGGCACCTTGGCGTTGCGGGTTCCGTCGGTGATATACGGTCCGTAACGCCCGTTGAGCACCTGCAGGCCGGAAGCGAAGCTCTGGATGACCCGGTTGGCCTCGGCCAGCTTTTTGGTTTCGATCAGCTCGATGGCGCGTTCAAGGCCAATTGTGTAGGGATCGTCGTCCTTTTTCAGGGAAACATAGCTCTTGCCATATTTCACGTAGGGACCAAAACGCCCGATGCTCACCTCAACGGTCTCGCCGTCAGGCAGCTGCCCCAGCGTACGCGGCAGCTGGAACAGGGCGAGCGCCTCATCCAGGGAGATGGTGGACAGACTCTGCCCCGGTCGCAACGAGGCGAAGCGCGGCTTTTCTTCGTCGTCCTTGGTACCGATCTGCGCGAACGGCCCGAAACGCCCCAGCCGCACGGACACCGGCTTGCCGCTGGCCGGATCGATGCCCAGTTCGCGGCCCTGGGTGACTTCCTGGCGGCTGACCCCGGTGGAGACCGCATCCACCCGCTCCCGGAAAGGCTTCCAGAAAGCGCCCATCAGAGGCACCCAGTCGGTCTCGCCGCGCGAGACCGCATCGAGGTCATCCTCCAGGCGCGCGGTGAAGTCGTAATCGACATACTGGGTGAAGTGGTCGGTCAGAAAGCCGTTGACGATGCGCCCCATGTCGGTGGGACGGAAGCGGCGGCTTTCCAGCAGGACGTATTCGCGGGCCTGCAGGGTGGAGATGATGCTGGCGTAGGTGGACGGACGGCCGATGCCGTATTCCTCCAGCGTCTTGACCAGACTTGCCTCGGTATAGCGCGGCGGCGGCTCGGTGAAGTGCTGCTCGGCAAGGATGTCGCGCAACTGTACTTCATCGCCTTCCTCCATGGGTGGCAGGCGACGGTCGTCCTCCTCGCCGCCCTTCTCGTCGTCCACGTCCTCCCGATACAGGCTCATGAAGCCCGGGAAGCGCAGGGTGGAGCCGTTGGCGCGGAAGCTGTCGCCCTCGCCTGCGGCCAGGTCAACCGCCACGGTGTCGAGTACGGCCGGCGCCATCTGGCAGGCCACCGCGCGCTTCCAGATCATCTCGTACAGACGGAACTGTTCGGCGTTGAGGTGAGGCTTGACCTGCTCCGGCAAATGGCGTGCGGAGGTGGGACGGATGGCTTCGTGCGCTTCCTGGGCGTTCTTGGATTTGGTCTTGTAGCTTAAGGGAGCGTCCGGCAGATAGTCGCTGCCGTAGCGCTCCAGAATCAAACCGCGGATCTCCTGCACGGACTCGGCAGCCAGATTGACCGAGTCGGTACGCATGTAGGTAATCAGCCCCACGCTGCCATTACCGATGTCCACCCCCTCGTACAGCTGCTGGGCGATGCGCATGGTGCGGCTGGCGGAAAAACCCAGCTTGCGCACGGCCTCCTGCTGTAGCGTGGAGGTGGTGAACGGCGGCTGGGGATTGCGGCGGCGCTGCTTGCGCTCAACGCGCGCAACGCACAGCCGCCCCGCGGCAACGGCGAGCAGATGCGTACGGGCGGCCTGGGCGGAGCCCTCGTCCCCGAGGGTGAACTGCTCGACCTTCTCGCCGCGCAACATCTGCAGGCGTGCCGGAAAAGCGCTGCCCTCGCGCTCGGACTGGGCGATGACACTCCAGTATTCGCGCGGCTCGAAGCGCTCGATTTCCGCTTCGCGCTCGGCAATCAGGCGCAGGGCCGGGCTTTGCACGCGACCGGCGGACAGACCGGGGCTGATTTTCTTCCACAGCAGCGGGGAAAGGTTGAAGCCGACCAGATAATCCAGGGCGCGGCGCGCCTGCTGGGCGTTGATGAGATCCATGGACAGCGCGCGCGGATGCTCGACCGCCTCGCGGATGGCGCGCTGGGTGATTTCGTGGAACACGACGCGCTGAACGGACTTGCCGCTGATCTCGCCGGATTCGCGCAGGATCTCGTACAGGTGCCAGGAAATGGCCTCCCCCTCGCGGTCCGGGTCAGTGGCCAGCAGGAGGTCATCCGCCTTGGCCATGGCCTTGCGTATGGCCTCGACATGGCGGGCGTTCTTGTCGATCACCTCATAACGCATGGCAAAACCATGCTCGGGGTCAACCGCGCCTTCCTTGGGCACGAGATCGCGCACATGGCCGTAGGAGGCCATGACTTCGTAGTCCTTACCCAGGTATTTCTTGATCGTCTTGGCCTTGGCGGGCGACTCGACGATGACCAGATGCTTGGTCATGAATGATCCGATTCGTTCAGTGGAGATAGCCGACAAAATTCTGGAATACCAGGTCTTCCATCCAGGCGAAGGCGGCTTCCTCCCCCGGCTGACTGGAGAGCACCAGCAGGATGACCCACTTCAGGCGCTCTACGTCCATGTCCTCTTCTTCCAGCGCCATGACCCGGTCGATGACCAACTCGCGGGTACGCGCCGAAACCACGCCGATGTCCTCCAGCTGCAGCAGGAAACCCCGGCATTCGACATCCAGGCGCCCCATTTCCTCCTCGGTGTAGAGGCGGATGCTCTGCGAGGGATTGAGCGCCATGCGCCCAAGCTGACCCGCGTGCCCCAGGGCATCGAGCCAGTCGAAGGCCTTGTCGATCTCGTGCGGGCTGTACCCAGCCTCCAGCAGCGACATCTGCAGGGATTCGCGCTCGCCACCTACGGGCAGGCCGGGCTCATCTTCCATGTAGTTCTCGAAAAGATACATCAGAAGATCGAGGACGTTTTCTTTCATGCGAGGTTTCAGGCTAGGGACGGATTTCTGTGTAAGAGCGCAGCGCGACACGGCCACCCGGCAGGGCGTGGACCCGGCCATCCAGCTCCATTATTAGCAGCATGGAGGAAACCACTTCGGCGGTCAATCCGCTACGCTCAATGAGTGTATCGATGTCCACCGGATCATGTCCCATGGCGTTGAGCAGGTTTTGGTAGTCTGGATCGGGTACGTCCGGCGCTTCGTGGCAGGGGGCGGACACCGGCCGCTCGCCGCCCGCCAAAGCCGGATGGACATTCAGCTGCGGCGCCAGTTCTTCCAGCACATCCTGCGCGGACTCAACCAGCTTGGCCCCCTGGCGGATCAGGGCGTGACAGCCCCGTGCGAGGGGATTGTGGATCGAACCCGGGATAGCGAACACCTCGCGCCCCTGCTCCAGGGCCAGGCGAGCCGTGATGAGCGAACCGCTCTGCACGGAGGCTTCGACGACCAGCACACCCAGCGCCAGACCGCTGATGATGCGGTTACGGCGTGGAAACTGCTCTCGCCGTGGTGGCGTACCCGGCGCGAACTCGCTGACCAGCAGACCGCCGGCATCGAGCAGACGCCCGGCCAACGCGCGATTCGCGGCAGGATACACGATGTCCGGACCGGTCCCCAGCACGGCAATCGTAAGCCCTGCCGCACGCAAGGCACCTTCGTGAGCCGCGGCGTCCACTCCCTGGGCCAGACCGCTGACAATGCCCAGCCCCAGACCCGCCAGATGGCGGGAAAAGGCCAGGGCATTATCGATACCACCGGGGGTGGGATGCCGGCTGCCGACCACGCCAATCAGGGGCTCGCGCAGCCGCGCGGGCTCTCCACTGACGAACAGGGCGACAGGCGCGTCGGGCAGATCGCGCAAGGCGGGAGGATAGCGGGAATCGTCGCGCGTCAGCAGGGCATGGCCCGGCACATCGAGCCAGGCCAGGGCCGCATCCAGGCGGGCAGCCTCCGGCTCGCGCAGGGCGCGAATCGCCAACGAAGGAAAACGCAGCTCACGCAGGAGGGAATCCGGCGCCTGCCGCGCCGACGCCGGTTCGGGATGCACGGCCAGCAATGCGGAAAGCCGATGCGGCCCCACACCGGGGGCCAGCAACAGGGCGAGCCAATCGTGGAGCTCCCCGGCGCCCGGCGCGGACTGCGCCGAAGCGGGTTGCACCATACTCAAGGCTGCGGGGTGCGGACCTGATCGCCGACCTTGACCGAGCGCTCGGTTTCTATGATCAAACCGTAGCTGACCCGCTCATAGGTCAGGAATACCAGCAGGGTGCCGATCGCGTTATCCGGCAGCTTGACCTTGGGCCGGTCGGGGGCCACCGTATCGGTTACGGTCGCGCCGGTCTGCACGATTTCCAGCAGATCGCCAGGACGCAGCGATTCACGCTTGCCGCGGTTGATCACGACTACCTGATCACGGCCGACCTGGGTCAGCGCATCATGCAGCTGGATGACGTAGCCATGCACCACCTGACGCGGCAGGCTCGGCTGGATGTCGTGCACGAAGGGATCGGCCGGCTTGGGACTGATGCGATCACCGCGCATGACCTCACGCCGTGTGTCGGTCAGGAACAGGGTGGCGGGGTCGCCGGCGCGGACCAGCTGCGCATCGCCGGTATGGATCATGTCATAGCCAAGCAGCTCACCGGTTTCCGGATCCGTCAGCCGCGCGCCCTTGCGCACGCTGGTGTAGGGCACTTTTTCCGCGTCCTTCATCGGGCGCGCATAGACCGTGTCACCTTCACCGATCACCAGGCGCCCGTCACGACTGTCGACGATGTACGGCAGCGCCTCGATCTGCGCCTCATCCATAACCCGGTTGTAGGCAAAGAACGGACGCAACTTGTCGATGGGCATGGTGATGACCGGCGGCGGCAGCGGCGAGACCCGCATGCGCGGGGAGAGCTTCACGGTCAGGCGCGACTTGCCATCGACCGTGACAATGGCGATGACATCCCCCGGATAGATCAGGTGCGGGTTCTTGATCTGCGGGTTGTTGTACCAGATTTCCGGCCATGCCCACGGTTCCTTGAGGAAATGGCGCGCGATGTCCCACAAGGTGTCCCCCGGCTTGACGACATAGTCCTGCGCATGCGGCGTCTTGAGGTGCTTGTCGGTATCCACCGACAGGGGCGCGGGCGCCTCCAGCGGCGTCGCCACAGCCTCAGCCGGCGCGGCTGCAGCCTCGTCCGGCTTTTCGCCGGTATTGGCGCAAGCAGTCAGACCCAGCACCAGCGCGCAGGCGGTCAGTGTGGAAAACGGGCGGAAAGTTCCATTGGAAAGCATCATGATTCGGTTACATCCTTGGCCACGGCGGGGACAACCCCCATTGGTTTATCATAGAATGACCGCAAACGCGATGCACCTTTAGATGCGAAACACCGCCCCATGGCCATTCTCGACATACTTCACTACCCCGATGAGCGTCTGCGCATCGTAGCCCGTCCTGTCAGCGAGGTCACGTTGCAGATTCGCCAACTGGCGGCCGACATGCTTGAAACCATGTACGCCGCCCCCGGCATCGGCCTTGCCGCCACCCAGGTGAACGCCCATGTCCGCCTGTTCGTCACCGACTGCTCGGAAGACAAAACCGACCCGCGTGTTTTCATCAATCCAGAAATCCTGGAAACCAGCGGCGTCGAGGAAATGGAAGAAGGCTGCCTGTCGATACCCGGCGTGCAGGATCGCGTTGCACGCCCCGAGCGGGTGCGCCTGCGGGCGATGAACCTCGACGGCGAGACCTTCGAGCTGGATACCGACGGCCTGCTCGCGGTGTGCATCCAGCATGAGACCGACCACCTCAACGGCAAGCTGTTCATCGATTACCTCTCCCCCCTCAAACGCCAGCGTATCCGCAAGAAGCTGGAAAAAGCGCTCAAGCAGCGTGGCTGACCCCCGAAGGAAACGCCGACAAATGAGCGAGCAGGATGAAGCGCAAGACGCCCCGAGCGCTGCGACCCCGACATACCCCGTTGACCGGCGGGGACGCATCGTCTACGCCGGCACGCCCGAATTCGCCGTCCCGCCCCTGGAGGCACTGGCGGCGGCCGGGCACGAGATCATCGCCGTCTACACCCAGCCGGACCGCCCGGCCGGACGCGGACAGAAGCTGAGCGCCAGTCCCGTCAAGCAACGCGCGCTGGAGCTGGGGCTTACCGTCCGCCAGCCCCTCAGCCTGCGCGACGAAGCGGCCCGCGCCGAACTGGCCGCCCTCGATCCGGACCTCATGGTGGTCGCCGCCTATGGCCTGATCCTGCCGCGCGAGATTCTCGCCCTGCCCCGCCTGGGCTGCGTGAACCTGCATGCCTCGCTGCTCCCGCGCTGGCGCGGTGCGGCGCCGATCCAGCGCGCCATCGAAGCCGGCGACCACGAAACCGGCATCACCCTCATGCAGATGGACGAAGGGCTGGACACCGGCGACATGCTGCTCAAGCGCGCCTGCCCCATTGCGCAGGACGACACGGCGGGCCGCCTGCACGACCGGCTGGCCCACCTCGGCGCCCAGACCCTGATGGAAGCCCTGCCCGCCCTGCTGGCCGGTCGCCTGCAGGGCAAGAAGCAGGACAACGCGGCCGCCGTCTACGCAGCCAAGCTGAACAAGGCCGAAGCGCGCATCGACTGGCAGACCCCGGCAGATTTGCTGGCACGCCGCGTCCGCGCCTTCAACCCCTGGCCGGTGGCCCAGACCCTGCTCGATGGCGAGATTCTGCGCCTGTGGGAAGCCCACGCGCTGCCGGGACAGACCACGCACGCGACGCCCGGCACGGTGATCGCTACCGGGCGCGAGGGCATCGACGTGGCAACCGGCGACGGCGTGTTGCGCCTGACCCGCGTGCAGCTACCGGGAGGAAAGCCGCTGGATGCGGCGGCTTTCCTCAACGCCCACACCCTCTGCGGACGGGTGCTTGGGGGCTTGGCGTGAACGGCCGGCCCCCGAACCGCGCAAAAGCCGCGCAACGCAGGCATTCCCCCGGCAAGGGGCCGGGACCGCTCAACGCCCAGGCCAGCGCCGCCCTCATCGTGCATCGGGTCGATCAGGGCGAATCGCTGTCCACCGCGCTGCCCGAGCGTCTGGCGCGCAGCAACGATGCCGACCGCGGCCGCATCCAGGAAATCGCCTACGGCGTGCTGCGCGAAGCCCCGCGCCTGGACTTCCTCGCCGACCGCCTGCTCAGCCAACCCCTGCGCGAGCGCGACCGCGACATCCACGCCCTGCTGCAAGTGGGGCTCTACCAGCTCTGGCGCCTGGCCATTCCCACCCATGCCGCCGTCAACGAAACGGTGAACGCCGCCCGCCAGCTTGGCAAGGACTGGGCCGCCGGCCTGCTCAACGCCGTGCTGCGCGGCTTCCTGCGTCAGCGCGAGGCGCTCGAAACCGCGCTCGCGGACGCCCCGGAAGCCGTGCGCCTGGGCCTGCCGGGCTGGCTGCTGAACCGTCTGCGCGCCGACTGGCCGGAGCAGATGTCAGCGCTGACCACCGCCAGCCTGGCCCGCCCGCCCATGACCCTGCGCATCAACCTTGCCCGCACGACACGTGACGAATGGCTCAGGCGCGCGCACGAGGCCGGGATCCCCGCCCTACCCCACCCCGTGGTCAACAGCGCGGTGACGCTGGAAACCCCCTGCGACGTGCGCCGCCTGCCCGGCTTCACCGAAGGTGAGGTTTCCGTGCAGGATGCCGCCGCGCAGCTTTGCGCCTCGCTGCTTGATGCCGGTGACCGGCAGCGTGTCCTGGATGCCTGCGCCGCACCGGGCGGCAAGACGCTGGCCCTGCTCGAACGCGCGCCGCAGCTCGACATGCTCGCGCTGGACATCGACGCCACGCGCCTGGGGCGGGTACATGAAAACCTGGAGCGCGCCGGCCTGTCTGCCGTGGTGCGCGCTGCCGATGCCGCACGTCCGGACGAATGGTGGGATGGCCGCCCCTTCGAACGCATCCTGCTGGACGCGCCCTGCTCCGCCACCGGCGTGATCCGCCGGCACCCGGACATTGCACGCCTGCGCCGCCCCGAGGACATCGATCCGCTGACCGCGCGTCAGGCCGAACTGCTCGACGCGCTCTGGCCCCTGCTCGCGCCAGGCGGGCGTCTGCTCTACGCCACCTGCTCGATCCTGCGGGTGGAGAACGAGCTGCAGATCGACGCTTTTCTCCGGCGTCACCCGGACGCCCATGAAATCCGCCTGCCCGAAGGCTGGGGGCAGGCCCGCCCTCAGGGCCGCCAGATACTCACCGGCGAGGACGGCATGGACGGCTTTTACTACGCTCTGCTGGAGAAACCGGCATGAAGCGCCTGATGCTGGCCTTCGGCACACTGTGCCTGCTGGGTCTGCCGCTGCTGGGCCAGGCCGACATCCTCGTGCGGCAGGTGCATATCGAGGTGCGCGAAGGCCAGCTCTACCAGGATGCAAGCTTCACCATCACCCTCAATCCGGTGCATGAGGAAGCGCTCAAAAACGGTTTGCCGCTGATCTTCGTCGCCGAAACCGAGCTCTCCGAGCTGCGCGACTGGATGTGGACGCGCGAGCTGTTCAGCGCCAGCCGGCAACTGCGCCTGGAATACCACGCGCTGAGCGAGAAATACCTGATAGAGGACAGCGAGGGGCAGATCACCGACACCCACGCCAGCCTGGACAGCGCCCTGGACGCACTGGGGCGCATACGCGCCTGGCCCCTGCTGCCTGCCGAACGGGTGCCGAGCGGACGCCACTACCTGGGCCGCACCCGCCTGCGCCTGCGCCTGGACGTGTTGCCCCTGCCGCTGCGCGTGCCCGCTTACCTCCAGTCCGACTGGCATCTGGCCAGCGACTGGTACCTCTGGTCGCCCTGAGGAAGCCCCATGGAGCGCCCCGCCCCGCGCAAGGTGACTGCCTCCCGCCCCAGCGCGTTCCTGCCACGTGCCGAACGCTTTTACCGGCGCATCGTCCGCCCGCTCATCCCGCCGATCAGCCTGGCGGTGGTGCTGAGCCTGCTCGCGCTGATGTACATGCTCTCGGACGCCATCCACAACCAGACACGCTTCGAGTCCATCTACCTGTGGCTGCTCATTGGCGCCGCCGCTGGCATCCTGTTCCTCGCCGGTGTGGTTCTCGCCCATATCGTCTCGCTGGTCCGCCAGCACCGCCGGGGGCAGCCGGGTGCGCGGCTCACCTCGCGCCTGATCGTTACCTTTATCGGCCTGTCCGCCGTCCCGGTGGGCATCGTCTACTATTTCTCGCTGACCTTCGTGCAGCGAGGCATCGACAGCTGGTTCGACGTGCAGATCGAACACGCGCTGAACGATGCATTGTCCCTCTCGCGTCTCTCGCTGGAAGGCCAGATGCGCGATGCGCTGCAGGACACCCGCCGCGCCTCTCGCACCCTGCGCAGCACCAGCAGTGAACTGCTGGCACTGGAGCTGGACGAGCTGCGCCGCACCACCGCCGCCAGCGAAATGACCGTGTTCGGCGCGCGCAACCTGATTCTCGCCTCATCCAGTGATGACGAGCGCGCCATCATCCCCAACCGCCCCGATGAAGTTGTCCTCGCCCATGTCCGTCAGGGCAAGGACTACATCGGCCTGGACCCACTGGGCAAGGGCGGCTTGTTCATCCGCGTAGTTACCCCGGTCACCGAAGCGCTGCACAACGACGACCCCGGCCTGCTGGGCGGTCGCGGCATGCGCGAGCAGGATGCCCGCGTCCTGCAAGCCCTCTACACCGTCAACGCCGACATCAACCGGCTGGCGGAAAGCGTGCAGTCGGCCTTCAACGAATACCGCGAACTGCTCTACCTGCATGCCTCACTAAAGCAGACCTTCACCCTGGCCCTGACCCTGGCCCTGCTGCTCTCGCTACTGACAGCGGTGTGGCTGGCCTCCATCGCCGCCCGGCGCATGCTCGCCCCGATCCGCGACCTCGCCGCCGGCACCCGTGCGGTGGCCGAAGGCAACTACGACCTGCGCCTGCCGGTCGACCGCGCGGACGACCTGGGGCAGCTCGTTCGCTCGTTCAACACCATGACCGCGCGTATCGCCCGCGCCAGCGGCGAGCTGCGCCGCTTGCAAGAGCTGGCCGACCAGGAGCGCGACTACCTGGAAACCGTGCTTAACCACTTGAGCTCCGGCGTCATCACCCTGGACCCCCGCGGCGTCATCAACCGCGCCAACGGCGCGGTGGCCGGCATGCTCTCCCTGCCGCCGGGCGCCCTGATCGGCCACAAACTCGATGAAGTCTGCGCCCAGCACCCCCACCTTGAACCGCTGTGCACGGGCCTGGGAAACGCCTTCAGCCAACCCGGCAGCATCCCCGCCGATCGCCAGGAACAACAGGTCCGCCTGATGACCGAAACCGGGCGTCGCCTGTTGCTGTGCCGTGCGGCCGCCCTCCCGGCGGAGGCGGCCGACGAAGGGGGGTTCGTGCTGGTGATCGACGATGTGACCACCCTGCTGCAGGCTCAGCGCGACGCGGCCTGGAGCGAGGTCGCGCGACGCCTCGCCCATGAAATCAAGAACCCCCTTACCCCCATTCAACTCTCCGCCGAACGCCTGCGCCGCCGACTGATGGATCAGCTGCCCGAGGAATCCGCCGCCATCCTCGACCGCGCCACCCATACCATCGTGCAGCAGGTCGATGCGATGAAGCACATGGTGAACGAGTTCGCCGAATACGCGCGCACCCCGCAAATGCAGCTGGGGCCACTGGATCTCAACACCCTGGCGCGCGATGTGACAGACCTGTACCGGGGCGGCCCGGTACGCATCGAGCCGCGTCTGGCCGACTGTCCGGTGATGGTCGAAGCCGACGCAGGACGCCTGCGCCAACTTCTGCACAATCTGCTGCGCAACGCCCAGCAGGCCTTGACCGAGAATGCAGCGCTCACCGAGAAGGACGGCGCCCCGGCACCGCTCATTACCGTATGCACCCGCCTGCGCCAGGAAGGGCACATTCCACACGCTGAACTCGTGGTGGGCGACAACGGCCCCGGCTTTCCCGAAGCACTGCTCGACACCCTGTTCGACCCCTACGTCACCACCCGCCCCAAGGGCACCGGACTAGGCCTTGCCATCGTGAAAAAAATCGTCGAAGAGCATGGCGGCGTGGTGAATGCGTATAATGCCGAAGGTGGCGGAGCGCGCGTGGCCGTGCGCCTGCCCCTGCTGGTACGCGAAGGACACAGTGCCGTCGCCAGTCCAGGCACACAAGACACCGTCCCTACAGGCGGTGACGGCAAGGAAGACAAGCCCCCTGCGGGAGCAGACGACATGGGTTCACGGGAAACGCAGGCATGAGCATCGGACACATCCTGGTCGTGGATGACGAACCGGACATTCGCGCCCTGGTGAGCGAAATCCTCGAAGACGAGGGCTACACCGTCGCGGCCGCTGCCGATGCGACGCAGGCCCAGGCGGCATTGCACCTGCGCTGCCCCGACCTCATCCTGCTCGACATCTGGCTGCCGGACATGGACGGCATCTCCCTGCTGCGCCGCTGGCACGAAGCCGGAAGCATCGGTTGTCCGATCATCATGATGTCGGGGCATGGCACGGTGGAAACCGCCGTCGAGGCGACCCGGCTGGGTGCCTACGACTTCATCGAAAAACCCATCTCGCTGGACAAGCTGCTCTTGAGCGTGGAGCACGCGCTGGAAAACCAGCGCCTCAAGCGTGAAAACGAAGGCTTAAAACGCAAGACGCCCGATTCGGCCGAACTGATCGGCACCAGCCCCTTCATGCAGGGGCTGCGCGAACAGGCCCGACGGCTCGCCGGTCACGATGCCTGGGTACTCATCATGGGCGAACCCGGTACCGGCAAGCAGACCCTGGCCCGTCACATTCACCTGCACAGCGCCCGTCGGCATTTCCCCTTCGTCGATGTGGGGGGCAGTGGTGTTTCCGCGCGCCAGAATGCAGCCGTGGAGCTGTTCGGCAGCGAGCAGGAGGGACGCATCCGCTACGGCCTGCTCGAACAGGCCAACGGCGGCACCCTGTTCATTTCCGAAGCCGCCGACATGGACGCTCAGACGCAGATGCAGCTGCTTTCCGCGCTGGAAAGCCAGTCCCTGCTGCGCGTCGGCGGCAGCGAGCCGGTGCAGGTGGATGTGCGCGTCATCGCCGCCACACGCAAGGATCTGGAAGCCGAAGTGCGCGCCGGACGCTTCCGCGAGGATCTGTTCTATCACCTCTCGGTGGTGCCGGTGCGCATCGCGCCCTTGCGCGACCATCCCGAAGACATCCCGCTGCTGCTGGACCACTACCTGGACCACGCCCACAAGATTGAAAACCTGCCCAAGCGCCAGCTGACCATCGGTGCGCGCAATCTGCTGCGCGGTTACACCTGGCCGGGCAATGTGCGCGAACTGAAAAACCTCGTACAGCGCCTTTTGATCCTCGGGCAGGGCGAGAGCATCGACGAGCACGAGGTGCAGCTGGCCCTGGGCGCCGGACGCGAAGCCGCCAGCGCACCGGCCATCCACCCCACGCCGGGCTTTGAGGGCGAGATCGTACCCCTGAACCTGGAACAGCCCCTGCGCGAGGCCCGCGACGAATTCGAACGCCGTTACCTCGAAGCCCAACTCAAGGCCTGCGATGGCAGCATGACCGAACTGGCGCGCCGCACCGGCATGGAACGCACCAATCTCTACCGCAAGCTGCGCGCGCTCGGCATCCACGGCGAAAAGTGACGCAGCGCCCATGAAGATCATCATCCTCGGTTCAGGACAGGTCGGCTCCTCGGTGGCCACCCACCTTGCCGCCGAGGCCAACAACAGCATCACGGTGGTCGACACCAATGCCGTGGCCTTGCGCGATCTTCAGGAGCGGCTGGACATCCGCACGTTGTGCGGCGTCGCCTCCCATCCGGACGTGCTCAAGGATGCCGGTGCGGAAGACGCCGACATGCTGCTGGCGGTGACCAACAGCGACGAGAGCAACATGGTTGCCTGCCAGGTGGCCTGGACCCTGTTCCACACGCCGACCAAGATCGCCCGCATCCGCGCCACCGGCTACCAGCAGCATGCCGCGCTGTTCGATAACGCGGCCATTCCCGTGGACGTGGTCATCAGCCCGGAAACCCTGGTCAAGGACTACATCGCGCGGCTGATCGAATACCCCGAAGCCCTGCAGGTGCTGGATTTTGCCGAAGGGCGGGTGCGCCTGGTCGGCATCCGCGCCCACCATGGCGGGCCGCTGGTCGGGCGCCCGATCCGCACGCTGCGCGAGCACATGCCCACCGTCGACATGCGCGTGGCCGCCATTTTTCGCCGCGACAGCCCCATCCATCCGGAAGGCGAAACCATCATCGAGGACGGTGACGAGGTGTTTTTCGTCGCCACGCGCGAACACAGCCGCGCGGTAATGGGCGAGTTGCGCCGCCTGGACCGCCCTTATCGCCGCCTGATGATCGCCGGCGGCGGCAATATCGGCCGCGCACTGGCCCGCACGCTGGAAGAAAGCTACCAGATCAAGGTCATCGAGCATAACCCGCTGAACGCGCGCCGCCTGGCGGAGGAGCTGGATCACACCGTGGTGCTCAACGGTGACGCCACCGACGCGGAGCTCCTGGCCGAAGAGAACATCGAGGACATGGACGTGTTCCTTGCCCTGACCAACGATGACGAGGACAACATCCTCTCCTCGATGCTCGCCAAACGACTGGGCGCGCGCAAGGTCATGTGCATCGTCAACCGCGCCGCCTATGTCGACCTGATCCAGAGCGGCCCGATCGACATTGCCCTCTCCCCGCACCAGATCACCATCGGCGCGCTGCTCACCCACCTGCGACGCGGCGACGTGGTGGCGGTGCATTCGCTGCGCCACGGCGCAGCGGAAGCCATCGAAATCGTGGCTCGTGGCGACGAAAAAACCTCCAAGGTGGTCGGTCGCCCGATCAGCAAGCTCGACCTGCCGCCCGGCACCACCATCGGCGCGCTGGCGCGCGAGGGCGAGGTCGTCATCGCACACGGCGACACGGTAATCCGCACCGGCGACCATGTCATCCTGTTCCTGACCGACAAACGGCGCGTGCGCGACATCGAGCAGCTGTTCGCGGTCGGGTTCGCCTTCTTCTAGCACAACCCCAAAAGAGCCGCGCATGCAACCCAAGGTCATACAGCGCATCCTGGGCCTGCTGCTGATGGTATTCAGCTTCTCCATGGTGCCCCCGGCAGCCGTCGGGCTCTACTACAACGACGGTGAGGTTTTCCCCTTCATCGACGGCTTCATGCTGGTTTTTGCCGCCGGCCTGCTCATCTGGTGGCCCTCGCGTCGGCATCGCAACGAACTCAAGCTGCGCGACGGCTTTGTCGTGGTGGTGATGTTCTGGCTGGTGCTGGGCCTCTCTGGCGCCGTACCGCTGTATCTTGCGGACAACCCCGAACTGTCGCTGACCGACGCGGTCTTCGAATCCATCTCCGGCCTGACCACGACCGGCGCCACCACCATCGTCGGCCTGGACAGCCTGCCGCGCTCGATCCTGCTTTACCGGCAGGAGCTGCAATGGCTGGGGGGCATGGGGATCGTGGTGCTCGCCGTGGCTCTGCTGCCCCTGCTCGGCGTGGGCGGCATGCAGCTGTACAAGGCGGAGATGTCCGGGCCGATCAAGGACAACCGCTTCACGGCACGCATCTCGGAAACGGCCAAGGCGCTGTGGTACATCTATCTGGGCCTCACGGTGAGCTGCGTCCTGCTCTATCACGCCTTCGGCATGCCCTGGTTTGACGCCATCGGCCACGCCTTCTCCACCGTGGCCATCGGCGGCTTCTCCACCCACGACGCCGGCTTCGGGCACTATGACACGCCCATGCTGGAAGTCATCGCCACCGTGTTCATGGCCGCCTCCGGTGTGAGCTTTGCCCTGCACTTTCTCGCCCTGCGCTCGCGCAGCCTGGGGGCTTACCTCAAAAGCTCCGAGTTCAAGCTCTACGCCAGCATCCTGATTGGCCTGATCCTGGTCTATACCCTGTACCTGTGGCTGGGTGATACCTACCGCGATCTCCACACCGCACTGCGCTATGCCTCGTTCAATGTGGTGTCCTACGCCACCACGACCGGCTTTGCCACGGCCGACATCACGCTCTGGCCCACCTTCCTGCCCGTGGTGCTGATTCTCGCCAGCTTTGTCGGCGCCTGCGCCGGATCGACCGGTGGCGGGCTCAAGGTGGTGCGCTTCCTGCTACTGATTCGCCAGGGTTTCCGCGAGCTGACCCGCCTGTTGCACCCGAACGCGACCATGGTGGTCAAGATCGGCGGCAAGATCATGCCCGATGAAGTCATCAGTGCCGTCTGGGGCTTTTTTTCCGCTTATGTAGGCATCTTCGTGATCCTGATGATCCTCATGCTCGCCTCGGGGCTGGACCATGTGTCCGCCTTCGGTGCTGTGGCCGCAACGCTCAACAACCTGGGGCCCGGCCTGGGCGTGGTGGCAAGCAACTTCACCCAAGTGAGCGATTTCGGCAAATGGGTAGCCTGTGCGGGCATGCTGTTCGGGCGTCTGGAAATCTTCACCCTGCTGGTGCTGTTCACCCCGGCTTTCTGGAGACGCTGAGCATGCTCGATTCCACCGAAAGCGCGCGCCGCGAGCGCTGGAACGAACGCTACCGCCTGATGGCCGACGAGGCCCAGTCCCCCGCCGAATTGCTGACCGAAAACCTGCATCTGCTGCCTGCGCAGGGACGGGCGCTGGAACTGGCCTGCGGCCTGGGGGCGAATGCGCTGTTCCTGGCCCGCGCCGGCCTGGACGTTCTCGCGGTGGATTACGCCCTGCCGGCCGTGGAGCGGCTCCATGCACGCGCGCGGGCCGAAGGGCTGTCCGTGATCGCCGAATGCGCGGATCTGACCGCCTGGACACCCGAAGAGGCGGCTTTCGACCTCATTGTTGTGGCGCATTATCTGCACCGCCCGCTGGCCCCGCTCATCGAGCGCGCCCTGGCCCCTGGCGGGCGATTGTTCTACCAGACCTTCACGAACGAGCGCGAACAAGGCCCGTCCAATCCGCTGCACCTGCTCGTCCCCGGTGAGCTGGCGCAGCTGTTTCCCGGCCTGCAAACCGTGCTCTACCGTGAAGAAGGACCACTGGCCGCCCCTGGAAACCGGCGGCGTGGTCTGGCACAGCTCATTGCACGACGCCCATGAGCATGCCACAGCCCGCACGCCCGCCTGATTCCTACGGCGGCCTGAGCGCCTCGCGCCCGCACGGTACGCCCAGCCTGCGCTTCAGGGCCGCCCTGCTCGCCCCGCGATTTTGGGGGCTGTGGTTCGGTGTCGGCCTGCTCTGGACGCTGTCCTTCGCTCCCAATGCACTGCGACGCGCGCTGGCACGGGGCGTGGCCTGGCTCTATCCCCGCCTGAACCGCAAACGCCCGCGCATTGCGCGCATCAATCTGGCCCTGTGCTTTCCCGAACTCGGCGCCCCCGATCGAGAGCGTCTCCTGGCGCGGCATCTTTACATGCAGGCCTATGCCATTCTCGATCTGGGACGGCTGTGGTTCCGCTCACGCGAGCATCTGCTTGCGCGGCTGGACATCGAGGGCCTCGCGCATGTGGATGCCGCCGCGCAAAGCGGAAAAGGGGTAATCCTGCTGACAGGACATTCCGTGGCGCTGGAAATGAGCGCGATCTACATGTCCTTACGCTGGGAAGGCTCGGGAATGTATAAACCCTTCGACAATCCCTTGCTGGAGTGGCTGATGGTGCGCAGCCGCACGCGCTTTTCCAGCGTGCTGTACGGTCGGGAAGAGGGGCTGCGTCCTCATCTGCGCATCCTGCGCGCGGGCGGCGGGTTCTATTACCTGCCGGATGAGGATCTGGGACGAGAGAATGCGGCATTCGCGCGTTTTTTCGGCGTGGAAAAAGCCACCGTAGCCCTGCTTGGGCGACTTGCCAGGCTGGGGAATGCCTGGGCGTTGCCGCATCTGTGCACGCTGGATCCGCAAAGCGGACGTTACCGGCTGAAGGTTTTACCGCCGATGACGAGCTTCGAGGAAGATGAAGGAATCAACGCGCAGCGTGCCAATGACGCGCTGGAATCACTGATCCGGGAGGCGCCGGATCAGTATCTGTGGACGTTCCGGCTGTTTCGTACACCGCGAATCGAGGGTGATCGCTCGCCCTACGATTGAAATGGGCATCTCAACGGAACAGCTCGACCACGTCCTCGTCGGGCATGTCATGGAGGATGTGCTCCAGCGCCTCCAGATGCCGCACCACTTCCTGAGAGGCTTGCTCCAGCGCGTGCATATTGGCCTCGATGGCCGGCATATTGCGCTCGTGCTGCTTGCGCGCCGTGCCCAGCAGCTTGCTGAAGAAGGACGGATTTTCTTCCTCAAGCAGCAATTTGAATATCTGCGCATAGGCATGATGCAGGGTCTGATGGGGCGGGTCGATAGCCCGAAAATCGGTAAACTTCGCCAGCACCTGCCCCTCACCGAAATACCAGCGCCCGAAATTGCAATCGGTATGCAGAACGGGGATCTGCTCCTTGGAGACGGGGATGCCCTGCACCAGAAGCTCGGCGCGCCCAACCCAGGCGAGGTGATCCCGCTTGGCGGTGCGCAGCAGTTGAATGACCTGATTCTTGTCCATTATTTCGCACTCCAGCGACTTGAGCGTTCTTCCGCGCCACCTTGAATGAACCTGCAGGGTCGCCGACACGGCACAGGAACACCCACTCCCCAACAAATTCGGTGGCTCGTGGAGCATACCACAACAAAAAAAGGGGTAAAGTCCGACAGACCGATGCCGCTCAATCGTAAAACGAGGGCTCCCCGTCGGGGCGGGTGCGGAAGCGTTTGTAGCTCCAGAGGTATTGCGCCGGCCAGGTGCGGGCCAGAGCCTCCACGCCCGCATTGAGTGCGGTCAAGGCCTCGTTCAGGTTCTCGCTACCCAGTGCATCGGAGGCTTCCTGGAAGTGAAAGCGGTAGCCGCGCGTGCCGGGCAACCGCTCGACATGCGTGAAGACCGGCACCGCCTGGGTGCGCGAGAGTAGACGGGCGACCAACTGCAGGGTGTACGCGGGCTGTCCGAAAAATGGCGCAAATTCGCCCTGCCCGAAACTGGGCTCCTGATCGGGCAGGATGATGGCCACCTCGCCGCGCTTGAGCGCGGCAAGTACGGCGCGCACGCCCGAAGTATCGGCAGGCACCAGACGCGCCCCATACCGCTCCCGCGCACGCTTGAGCGGCGCATCCAGTGCCGGGGTTCGCGAGGGGCGGTACATGATCGTGAGCGGAAAACGCCCGGAAAGCAGCAAGCCGCCCAACTCCCAGGCCCCCATGTGCGGCGCCAGCAGCAACACTCCCCGCCCCTGCGCAAGCGCCGCTTTCACACAGGCATAACCGGGCTCCTCGCGCATCAGCGCCCGCAGGCGCTCAATGGGCCAACGCCAGAGCATGCCGATCTCGGCCAGAGTCTTGCCGGTTTCGATCAGGCTTTGGCGACGCAGACGGCGGCGCTCATCCGGGGACAGCTCTGGCAGACACAGCGACAGATTGCGCTCGGTCACCGCACGCGAACGATTCGGGACCCGGTCCGCCAGCTCACCGATCAAACGCCCCAGCGCACGATTCGCCCATAAGGGCAGATAACCGACGGCATGCCCCACCGTATCGAACAACCGGGCCTTGGTTTGCGGCTTCATGGCTCGCGCGGCCCCGCGGCCAGCGCAGCCTCCAGCCCCGCCTCCATCAGCGGGCGCATCGCCGAAAGCAGCGACTTGAACAGCATCGGGTGACCCGCTTCCTCCGCTCCCAGCAGCGCCTTCATATGGGCGCGCTGGGTCGGACTGTCGAAACAGGCCGGGCAGTTCTCGTGAATGACCGGCAGGCCGGCCGCCTGGGCGAAATCGCGCGTCTGCCGCTCGCGCACCCGTGCCAGCGGACGGATGATGCGCACATCGCCCGCGTCGTTCAGGTAATGCACCTTCATGGTATTCAGACGCCCACCGTGGAAGGCCGACATCAGGAAACTCTCCGCCAGATCGTCCAGATGCTGCCCCAGCGCCAGCACGTTGAAGCCGTTTTCACGCGCGACCTTGTACATCAGCCCGCGCTTCATGCGTGAGCAGAAAGCGCAGTAGGAGTCGTTGTCCATATGCCGGTCCGCCAGCGTCACGATCGGCTGCGACTCATAAAAATAGGGCACGCCCAGCGCGGCGAGATACGGCTTGAGCGGCGAGGGGTCGAAGCTCTCGCTCATCGGGTCGATGGTGATCGCCGCCAGCGTGAAGCGCACTGGCGCATGCCGGCGGAAGTGCTCAAGGATATGCAGCAGCGACAGCGAATCCTTGCCACCGGACAAACCCAGCAACACCCGGTCGCCCTCGTTCAGCATGCGGTACTGCACCAGCGTCTGACCGACGGTGCGCAGCAGGGACTTGGGGGGCTTGACGAATTCGCTCATCGACAGGGACAGGCATCAGGAACACGAAAGGGCGATTGTAGCGGGTTTTGCGGGCGACTCATTCTTCTTCTCGCAGCTCCTTCAAAGGGTGTTTACAAAACGAAGGTTTGTTGGACGGCCTTTGACAACGCCGAACGAAGGATTCCCAGCGCCCCCTTGGAGGCGCCATGGACGGGGTTGTGGAGACCGGGTGAAAGGGCCATGGAGGGCCCTTTCAGTCCCAGCGCGACAGGACGTCGCGTTGGGACGGCCCGGTCGGAGCGGCCCCGTCCATGGCTTGCCCGAAGGGCGCCTCCGTGGGGGTGCCCTTTCTTTGGTACCTTTCTTTGGGCAAGCAAAGAAAGGTACTCGCCCGCGCGCGATGCGGGCCATTCGAAGTGCGCAGCTTGAGGCGGGCGAAACAGCGCGCAAGCCTGTCCTGAGCGGTTTTTGAAAACATATCCTTGATTTTTCAGCCTGTCCACTTGCGAAAGATCAAGTCGTTCAGGCACTGGTTAAAGCCGCTTTCAATAACCGTTGGAGCCTTTTTTCGCCCGCCATGAGGCTTGGCCTTTCAAACAGGCGTCAACGCAAGCGGGCGAGTCACTTTTCTTGCTTGTGCAAGAAAAGTAACCAAAAGAACACACCCCCACGGGACCGCCCTTCGGGCAAGCCCTGGCCTGACCTGCTCCAGCCGGGCCGGCTCGACGCAACATCCTGTTGCGGCGAGGCTAAATGGGCCATCCCTGGCCCATTTACCCGGCTTCCACAGGCCAGTCCATGGCGGTCCCAAGGGGGAGAGGGGGGCCCCGTTCAGCTTGGTCACAAGCGTCCAACAAACCTTCGTTTTGCCCCCCCCTCCCAACCACGCCGGAACATATCGTCTTCAATGCGCGGTTCGGCATACCCACCCGTCCAAGCAGGCTGAGCCTTTTTTCAGGCACCGTTTCGGTATGCGCGCTCCGGTGCGTCCGCACCGCAAAGCCGGCATCACCAATGACGTCCACCAGCGCCGTGGCAATGACCGCTTCGGAAGGTTCCTTGTCGGACCACAAACCGCAGTAGGCCACCCGATACCCGCACGCGAAACCATCCAGAATCCGGCTTGCCGGGGCGGAGCGAGGACCGTGTAGAACATCTCGCTGGCGATCCTTGATTAGCCCCCATGGATTATCAATTGCTAATTAGCAACTCACAGCAGCGGGGGGGAGGTTTCAATTCCCCCTCCCGACGAGGTGTATCATGAGCCTTCCCCCGAGGAGGAATTTTCCATGCGCACGCTGTATCCCGCCATTCTGCCGTATGCCACGCACAATTTTGCCGTCGAGGCGCCGCATGTCCTGCATGTGGAGGAGTGCGGGACGCCGGGAGGCATTCCAGTACTGTTCCTGCACGGCGGGCCGGGGGCGGGGTGTTCGCCGACGCACCGGCGGTTTTTCGATCCGAACCGCTACCGCATCGTGCTGTTCGACCAGCGCGGCTGCGGGCGCTCGACGCCGCATGCCTCGCTGGAAAACAACACCACGGCGCATCTGGTCGCGGATATCGAATTCCTGCGCGAGAAACTGGGCATCGAGCGCTGGCTGGTATTCGGCGGCTCCTGGGGCTCGACCCTGGCGCTGGCCTACGCGCAGGCACACCCCGATCGGGTGAGCGGTCTGGTTCTGCGCGGCATTTTCCTGTGCCGTCCGCGCGATATCGAATGGTTTTACCAGTCCGGAGCCGACCGGCTGTTCCCGGATTACTGGCAGGACTACCTCGCACCGATTCCCGAGAGCGAGCGGGCGGACATGGTGGGGGCGTATTACCGCCGCCTGACCGGCGACAACGAAATCGCGCGCATGGGCGCGGCCAAGGCCTGGTCGATCTGGGAGGGGCGCACCGCCACGCTGCGCCCGGACCCGGATACGGTGGAGTTCTTCGCCGATCCGTACACTGCGCTGTCCATTGCGCGCATCGAGTGCCATTACTTCATCCACCGTGCCTTTCTGGAGCCCGAGCAGTTGCTGCGCGATGCCCACCGTCTGCGCGACATTCCCGGCGTGATCGTGCACGGACGCTACGATGTGGTCTGTCCGGTGAAGCAGGCCTACGCACTGGCGCGCGTCTGGCCCACGGCCACGCTGAATATCGTGCCGGACGCCGGACATGCGGCGACGGAGCCGGGTATTGCCGATGCCCTGGTCCGCGCCACGGATGATTTTGCCGATCTGCTGGAAGCGCAGGCGCGCGAATGATCGGACTGCTGCAACGGGTAAGCGAGGCGCAGGTGCGGGTCGATGGCGCCTGCGTGGGGCAGATTGGGGCGGGCTTGCTGGTCCTGGTCGGGGTGGAGCGTGGCGATGGCGAGCGTGAGGCCGAACGCTTGCTGACGCGGCTTCTTACGTACCGGGTATTCCCCGACGAGACCGGGCGCATGAACCGCGCCCTGTGCGATACCGGCGGCGGTCTGCTGCTGGTGCCGCAATTCACCCTGCCGGCGGACACAAATTCCGGCACCCGCCCGAGCTTCACCCCGGCCGCGCCGCCGGACGAAGGGCGTCGCCTGTTCGCGCATCTGCTCGCCTGCGCGCGGGAGAGTCATCCGTGTGTGGAGGCCGGGGTGTTCGGCGCGCACATGCAGGTGGCGCTGGTCAACGACGGGCCGGTGACCTTCTGGCTGCAGGTGGCGCCGGCCGTGCTTACTGGGTAAGCTCCTCGGGCAGGCATCCAACGGGCACGCCCAGGCGGCCGTCCGCCTGCTCGAAGCGCACCAGATAAATTCCCTGGCTCGGGTCGGCCTCGGCATACCCCTCGTTGACCACTACACCGCGCGTTCCGCTTGCGGCCAGCAGCGCGTCGGGCGTCAGCCCCGGCAGGCCACTGCCCTCCTCGTTGTACAGATCCTGTGTCGCGTAGACCACATCGCCCAGTGCAAAGCGCGCGACCATCACCATAACTCCGCCGGCGCGCGCAGCCGCTCAACCGGGCGCCCGCCGATCAAGTGCTCGTCAATGATGGTTTCCACATCGGCGGGCGCCACGCCCACATACATTACCCCTTCCGGGTAGACGAGCACGCTCGGTCCTTCGTGACAGGGCCCCAGGCAGCCGGTGTTGGTGAGCAGGGCGCGCCCCCACAGATTGCGCTGCTGAAAGGCGGTGGCGAAAGCGTTATAGACAAGCGCAGCTCCGTTTTCCTGGCAGGAACCGCGCGGGTGTCCGGGGGGCCGGGCCTGGATGCAGACCAGTACATGCTTTTCAGGACGTGGCATGGATATTCTCCTCGTGGGCAACAGGATCAGAGAGAGGCACCAGGGCCTCGAACAACAGCTCGGCGACATGACGCGCCTCACGCCCGCTTCCGTCGCGAATTTGATGCCGGCAGGAAAAACCGTCGGCCAGCACGGTGTCCGTTTCGGGCGTGGCACGCACGGCCGGCAGCAAGGCCTGCTCGGCCATGTCCAGGGACAGCGCATGATGTTCGGCCTCGTAACCAAAGCTGCCGGCCATGCCACAGCAACTGGCCTCGATCAGATCGACCGACAGACCGGGCACCAGACCCAAGGTCTTGCGCAGGGCCTTCATGGCGCCGAATGCCTTCTGGTGACAATGCCCGTGGACATGAACCGTACGCCCCGTCATCGGCTTGAAAGGCAGCTTCAGTCGCCCGGCTGTCTGCTCGGCCGCAAGAAACTCCTCAAACAGCACCGCGGCCTTGGCCAGACGAGGGACGGCTTCGCCCAGCCCGAGCTGACGGTATTCATCACGCAGACTCAGCAGGCAGGACGGCTCAAGTCCGATGATCGGGCGCCCGGCCTCGACATGCGGCATCAACGCGGCCAGCACGCGCTGCGCTTCATGACGGGCCTCGTCGACCAAACCGGCGGAAAGATACGCACGCCCGCAGCACACTGGTCGCGTCGGCTCGGCATCGTCGGCGGCCGCTTCAACCCACAAAACGCGGTATCCCCCGGCACGCAACACACCCAGGGCCGCCTCAGCGATACGCGGTTCGAAATAGCGTGTCCAGGTATCCACCCACAGCACGACCTCGCGGGCGCCTTCAGGCCCCGTGCCCTCAAGCGGGGGATGAAAAGGGACCGGCACGGGAACGGGCAAATCGCGCTGGGCCGCGATGCCGGGCCAGCGCTCACCCAGTGCGCGCAAAACGCCCAGACGGTTGCGCAGAACCAGCCCCTGCCGCAGTACGGGCACGCGGTGCAGCAGGCGCGGCAGACGGGCAAAAAGCCGCGTCCGCCATGGCGTACCGCGCAGGACATGACGCTGCGCCAGCGCCTCGATACGCAAGGCGGCCATGTCCACACCGTTGGGACACTCGCGCTTGCAGCCCTTGCAGGCCACGCACAACTCCAGCGCCGCCCACAAACGTGGGTCGGTAAAATCCACGTGCGCGCCATTGAGCACCGCCTTCAGTGCCACGATGCGCTCACGCGTCGAGTGCAGGGCCTCCCCGGTCACCCGGAAGCTGGGGCACATCACCCCACGCTCATTACGCTGGCACTGCCGGTTACCGATGCATACCGCCACGGCACGGGCGAAATCCCCGCCCTGAGCCGGGATGTCCGCATAGGCATCGCCTTCACCGTAGTGAGCGTAGGCAGACCAGTCGAGCTGCGTTTTCATGTGACCTCCGTTCTTGACAAAAACGCGCTGCAAGAACAAGGCCACAAAAAATCACATTAAAAATCAAACACGTGAAGACAAGCCCCCTGTCGCATTCGCGACAGAGGGCGAGGTTTCAGGAAGAGGCGGCGCTTCGCCGACCAGATGCAGGGTCTGCGTGGGGAAGGCGATCTGCGCCCCGTGGCGCTGAATGATTTCCGCCACCTTGAGCAAGACATCCTGCTTGATCTCGTGAAAGCGCACCCATTGCGTGGTGTGGGTAAAGGTGTAGATGAAGAAATCCAGCGAGGACGGGCCGAACTGGTTGAAGTTGACGATCAGGGTTTGCGAGTCATCGATTTCCGGGTGGGCGCGCAGCATCGCTTTTACGTCCTCGACGATAGGCCCCATGCAGGCGATGTCGTCATAGCGCAGACCGATGGTTTCGTTGATGCGCCGGTGCGTCATGCGCGAGGGGTTTTCGATGGCTATGGTGGTGAACAGTGAGTTCGGCACATACAGCGGGCGCTTGTCAAAGGTACGGATACGTGTCAACCGCCAGCCGATCTCCTCCACCGTGCCTTCGATCTGCTTGTCCGGTGAACGAATCCAATCCCCCGCCTGGAACGGGCGATCCAGGTAGATGGTCAGTCCGCCGAAGAAATTGGCCAACAGGTCCTTGGCCGCAAAGCCCACCGCGATGCCCCCAATCCCGCCAAAGGCCAGCACGCCGGAAATGCTGAACCCCAGCGTTTGCAGTATCACCAGGCCCGCCGTAATCAGCACGGAAATGCGCAACAGCTTGGCGATGGCCTCCACCGTATGCCGGTCGGCGCCCTGCGGCAGTTCTGCCTGACGGGCAATGATGGCCTCCTGCATGTTGCCAATCAGGCGGATCAGGAACCAGCCCAGCGACAGAATCACGCCGACATCGCGCACCGGATCGGCAATGGCGAAGATGGGCGCCGCTGTGGCGGCGTGGATGATATCGATGGCAAACGTCAGTCCCAGTGCCCAGATCAGCAGGGTCAGTGGGCGACGCAGGGCATGAACGACCGCATCGTCCCAACGATACCGGTTGCGTCGCAGACGCTCGTGCAGCCAAGCCAACAGACGCCCCTGAAAGAAACTGAGCACCAGAGCCAGGGTGATGACAATGAATACCTGGGCGATCCAGGGCATGGCCCCACCCAGGTTGCCGAAGGTGAAATCGCGAAGAAAATCCACAAGATGTTCCCGATGTTTTACCCGAGTCAGGAAACAAGACTCGCACAGACCGCGCGTCAGGCCAAACCGCCAGGCCGGCCGTATCCCGATTCAGGCGGCCACCGCCCCGATTGGGGGGCGCCACGGCCGGCGCCGGAGAACGACACGAAGACTCGGCCGAACTCGGCGTGAGGGCTCCGTCCCCCTTGGAGGCGCCATGGCCGGGGTTGTGAAGACCGGGTGAAAGGGCCATGGAGGGCCCAAGGGGGGAGAGGGGAGCCCCCGCTCAGCTTGGTTCCAAGTGTCCAGCAAACCTTCGTTTTTATCCCCCCCCTCTGAGCCAATCCCGCCACTGCGCAAACAAAACGGCGTCCGTCGCACACAGGGCCGAACGCGGTTTGAGCGACAACGATGCGGGCTCGCCGTCCAGCGTATCGGAGAAACCGCCGGCTTCAGCCAGTATCAGAGCGCCGGCAGCGTAGTCCCACAGCGACTGGCGACCATGCAGGTACACATGGAAACGCCCAGCCGCCACCCAACACCAGTCCAGCGCCACCGAACCGATGGAGCGCTGCGAGCCATACGGCGCGTTGCTCACTATCCGCGCGGCGAGGGCGGGAGGAAGCCGTTTGAAATCGACGCAGGCCAATGCGCGTGTCAGATCGATACCGGTCGTTCTGGCCTGCAGAGGCTCCCCATTGAGGGTCGCCCCGGCGCCCTCCACGGCGGCAAAAGACTCATCGAGCATCGGGTCGTAGACCACACCCAGCACCACCCTTCCACCGCACATGAGCGCCAGCGACACGGAGAACACCGGCAGACCCGCCGAGTAGTTGCTGGTGCCGTCCAGCGGGTCGAGCACCCAGTAGCCGGCCTCCGCGCCCTCACCCGCATGAGTCATCAGGATGCGCGCCTGCTCTTGCGCACTCATTTCCTCGCCCAGAAAGCCGAAGGCCGGCCAGCGTGCGGCCAGTTCCGCGTGCAGGCGCGCCTGCATGGCCAGATCGGCCTCGGTCAGCCAGCTTCCATCCGGCTTCTGGTGACGGGCGACTTTACGAAAGCGCGGCAGCAGCTCCTCACGGGCCGCCTCGCGCACGAGCGTTTCAACCAGGGTGATGTTGGGCCGCATGCACAGGTTTTCCTTGGGGCTTTTCCTTGAAACAGGAAAACACATGTTAGAGGAAGCGCGCATCAGGCACTACACTTCGCATCAGCGGTTCAATGTCGCCGCGCTCCAGAAGTCACCGAGGGACGCCATGAAGACTCTGCCCACCCGCACCTTGCTCGCCACCCTGCTCTGCCTGCCCGGCCTGGCGCTGGCCGATATCAGCGGCACCTACCAGATGGGCCGCGACGACGGCACATTGACCATACGCTACAAGGACGACCAGCATATCCGCTTCGACTTTCACTCCAAGGAAACTGGCGAACCGGCCGCCTACCTGCTGACGGACAAGGGGTTGTATGCCCTGATGCCCGACGGGCAGTACATGGACATGGAGAGCCTGGGCGCGATGAGCCGGAACTCCCCGACGCCGATGGGCGAAAAGGCCGCCAAGCCACCGAAGATCGAACCCACCGGGCGCAAGCAGACCATCGCCGGTATCGAGGGCGAGGTCTACACCTGGGCCGACGAGGAAGACAGTGGGGAAATGGTGCTCTCCAGCAGCGACAAGGCTCGCCAGCTGATGCGCGCCTGGATGATCTACAGCGAACGGCTGGTCAAGGCCTTGGGCGGAGCGGACGACATGAACGACCTCAAGGCCATGCAAAAAGACAAGCACCTGAAGGACAAGGGTTTCCTTGCCGTAAGCTCCAAAACCGAAGGCGAACAGATGCGCCTGATGAAGGTTGAGGAAGGCAAGCTCGCCGACAGCCTGTTCGTCCTCAAGGGCGCCCCCATGGCCCTGCCCGGCATGGGCACCCCAGCGGCCGGCGCCAAACCCGCCCAGGGCATGCCGGATATGTCCGATCCGGCAATCCAGGAAATGATGCGCAAGATGATGGAACAGCAGGGCCGCTGATTTCAGCCCCCCCGCCCCTTGCGCGGCGCGGCGGCACGCAGTGTCCCGTCGCGCAAGGCCTGCTCGTCCACCAGCCAGTCCACATGCCAGGGGGCTTCCGGGTCCGCGCCCAACACGCGCCAGAGCCAGGGGACCAGTTCGGCCAGCCGTTCGGCCAGCGGCCAGGGCGGATTGACGATGACCAGACCGCTGCCGTTCAGACGGGTGGCCGTACGGTCCGGGTGCAGGCACAGCTCCACTCGCAGCAGCGTCCCGGGCGTCATCGCCGCCAGACGGCGATGGAAGCGAGCCAGCGGCGGACGATCCTTGATGGGATACCAGATCGCATACACCCCCGTCGGAAAACGCCGGAACGCCTCGCGCAGCGCTTCAATCAAAACATCGAACTCATCGGCCCGCTCGTAGGGCGGATCGATCAGAATCAGGCCGCGCCGCTCAAGCGGGGGCAAAACCGCCTTGAGCGCCGCCCATCCATCCTCCTGCCACTGCACCCGCCGCCCCAGCGCAAGCAGATGCCCGCGCAGGACGGACGCTTCCTCGGGGAGCGGCTCGCATACCACCAGCCGATCCTGCTCGCGCAGCACATGCGCGGCAATGCGCGGCGAGCCGGGGTAATAGCGCGCCCCGCCCTCGGGGTTTTCCGCGCGTATCGCCGCAAGAAGGCCCTCAAGCGCTTCGGGAACCGCTTCCGGTGTCTGACTCACCGCCGAAAGCAGCCGATGTACGCCCCCCTCGGCCTCCCCCGTACGCCGCGCCGCTTCCCCGGCCAAATCGTACAGACCGCGTCCGGCATGGGTATCCAGCACCAGAAACCCCTTGTCCTTGCGCTGCATGGCATCGAGCAGCAGGGCATGCACAGCATGCTTGAGAATGTCGGCAAAGTTGCCGGCGTGGAAGGCGTGTCGGTAGTTCATGCGTGATTTGTCGAAGATTGTTGGCGCAAAGACTGCCATAATCCCGAGACTGGGGATAGCATCGGGCAAGAGATCGTGACAGGGGCGCAGGCGATGGCAGACAAGGCGATGGGGGAGCGTGAAGCACGCCTGCTCTGGTCGCTGGCGCTGCTCGCTGTTGCCCTGTCCGCCATCGACCCGCAGGATGTCCCAACCTGGTTTCTGGAGGCGCTGCCTGTGCTTCTCGCACTACCCGTGCTGGCGATGACGCGGGCGCGCTTTCCGCTCACGCCGGTGCTGAACCGGCTGATCTTCGTCCATGCGCTGGTCTTGCTGGTCGGTGCGCATTACACCTACGCGCTGACCCCGCCCGGTGCCTGGGTTCAACAAGCCCTCGATCTTTCACGCAATCACTACGACCGCCTGGGGCATCTCTTGCAAGGCATGACCCCGGCGCTGCTCGCGCGGGAAATCCTTATCCGCCGCGCGGTACTGCACGGGGGCGGCTGGTTGTGGCTGATCGCCACCAGCATCGCGCTGGCATTCAGCGCCTTTTACGAGCTGATCGAATGGTGGGTGGCCCTCATCGCCGGGGCCGAGGCAGAGGCTTTCCTTGCCACCCAGGGCGATGTGTGGGACACCCAATGGGATATGGCACTGGCCCTGTGCGGCGCCTTGCTGTCCCAGGCCGCGCTGGGCCGGATGCAGGCACGGCAGATCCTTCGATTGAACGGCCCTGGGAGCCCGCGGACATGACAGACATTGGCGAAAGCACGCCCCAGGATTTGAGCCTGCCCGTTCACCCGCTGATCGCGGAGCGCTGGAGCCCACGTGCCTTCGACGCGCACCGCGTGGTCGAGCACGACAAGCTGTTGGCCGTGCTGGAAGCCGCACGCTGGGCGCCCTCCTGCTACAACGATCAGCCCTGGCGCTACATTGTCGGCGACCGGCTGCGCTCCCCGCCCATCTGGCAGGGCCTGCTGGAAAGCCTCGCCGAGGTGAACCGGATCTGGTGCCAGCGCGCGCCCCTGCTTATTGCGGCAATCACCGACACCTGTTTCGAGCAAAGCGGCGAGCCCAATCGCTGGGCACCGCACGATGTGGGCGCGGCCAGCGCTTATCTCTGCCTGGAAGCCGTGCATCAAGGGCTGATCGCCCACCAGATGGGCAATTTCGATGCCGACGCGCTGCGCCGCCGCTTCGGCATTCCCGAACGCTACATGCCCATGTCCATCATCGCCATAGGCTATCCGGGCGACCCGCATCTGCTCGATGGCTGGCAGCGTGCGGCAGAGAACGCCACCCGCCAGCGCCGTCCGCTGGAGAGTTTCGTCTTCGAAGGCCCCTGGGGCGAGGCACTGCATCGATGACTCCTTTTGGCAGCAGCCTCCTGAACCTCGAACAGGCCCCCCATGTACGCGTCGCCCTGCTGTCCGACACACACGGCTTCGTGGACGAGCGGGTGCTGGACGTCGTGCGCCTCTGCGACATCGCCGTGCATGCGGGGGACATCGTAGGCCCCTCCGTGCTGGCCGCGCTGCAGCCGCGCAGCGGCCATGTCATCGCCGTACGCGGTAACAACGATACCGCCGAACAATGGCCCGAGGGCCTGGAGCATTTGCTGAACGTCCTGCCCGAACAGGCGCACATCGCCCTGCCCGGTGGTCAGCTGGCCGTCGAGCACGGCCACCGCGTGCTGCCCGCCCGCGACCGGGCGCGACGCCTGCGCGCTCGACACCCTCAGGCGCGCGCGGTGGTTTTTGGCCACACGCACCGCCTGCTCATCGAGCAGGACGAAGCGATCTGGCTGCTCAATCCCGGCGCTGCCGGACGCACCCGCACGCATGGTGGCCCCTCCTGCCTGGTCCTTCATGCCTCCCGCGAGGGCTGGCACCTGCAGGTTCATCGTTTCCCGGCGCGCGGCTGAACTTCCGTAAGAGGGTGCTTACAAAAATAGTGCTACGAACAATATCAACGCCGGACGAAGGATTCCCAGATCCCCCTTGGAGGCGCCATGAACGGGGTTGTGGAGACCGGGTGAAAGAGCCATGGAGGGCCCTTTCAGTCCCGCCGCGACAGGAGTCGCGTCGGAGCGGCCCCGGCCAGGGCTTGCCCGAAGGGCGCCTCCGTGGGGGTGCCCTTTCTTTGGTGCCTTTCTTTGGGCAAGCAAAGAAAGGCACTCGCCCGCCTGCACTGACGCATGTTCGAAAGGCCAAGCCTCAAAGCGGGCGAAAAACCACTTCAACGGTTCCGAAAGCCGCTTTAAGACAGGATTGCACTCTGTTTCGCCCGCCTCATGTAACGCACTTCGAACCACCCGAATTGCAAGCGGACGCCCACTGTCGTCCAACAAACATTTATTTTGTAAACACCCTGTAAGAACCTGTTCATGAGGTCGACCCCAGCATGGCCAGAATCCTAGGCACCGGCATTGCCACCCTGGACATCATCAACACCGTCGATGGCTACCCGCCGGAAGACAGCGAGGTCCGCGCCCTGCGCCAGGACGTGCGGCGCGGTGGTAATGTCGCCAACACCTTGAGCGTACTGGCCCAGTGCGGTCATCGCTGCGCGTTTGCCGGCAGCCTCGCCCAATCTCCGGACGGGGAGCGCATCGCGCAGGATCTGAGTCTGCGCGGCATCGACCTGCGCCATGCCCGGCGCGTGGCCGGTGCCACCGCACCCACGTCTTATATCCTGCTCAATGCCCGTAACGGTTCGCGCAGCATCGTGCATTACCGCGACCTGCCGGAATACGATTTCGAACCATTCAGCGACATCCCGCTGAGCGAGTTCGACTGGCTGCACTTTGAAGCCCGCCATTGCGTGGAGCTGGAAACGATGCTCGCCTACGCTCGCTCGCTTGTCACCGACCAGCCCCTATCACTGGAAATCGAAAAAGAGCGCGAGGGCCTGGAGTTTCTTTACAGCTACGCCGACATCCTGTTTTTCTCGCGCGCCTTCGCTCTCGGACGCGGTTTCGAGGAGCCTGAAGCCTTCCTGCGCGAGGCGCGGGGCTGGGCGCCCCAGGCGCTGCTGGTGCTGGCCTGGGGTGAAGCCGGGGCCTGGGCGCTGCAGGGCGATACACTCCTGCACGCCCCCGCCTTTCCGCCCGAACGGATCGTGGACACCATCGGCGCGGGCGATACCTTCATTGCCGGCGTGATCGACGCGATGGTTTCCGGTCATCCCCTGGAACGCGCCCTGGAAGAAGGCTGCCGTCTGGCCGGACGCAAGATCGGGCAGCACGGTTTCGATGGGCTCGTCGAACACAAGCCCGTATTCCGGGGACAAGCGCTCTGCCCGGTCACCGCCCTGGAAGACCCCGGCTCACGCGGCTTCGAGGTAGAAATCAACGGACGGATGCGCTCCATCTTCGTCGTGCGCCAGGGCGCGGCTGTACATGCCTACCTCAATCATTGCCCGCATGCGGGAACCGAGCTGAACTGGCAACCAGACGCTTTTCTGTCGATGGATCGCCGCCACATCCTCTGCACTGTGCATGGCGCGCTGTTCACCATCGACTCGGGCGAATGCGTGCTCGGCCCCTGCCGCAATCAGTCGCTCACCCCTCTTCCCGTCTCCATCGAACAGGGGCATATTGTGCTCAATACGGAGCCGTCGCGCTGACAGGAATCACAGCATGCACCACCCGGCCAAGCCCAGCGAAGAGGAATCCGTCGCCGGTTTCATCATCGACCCGCGAAGCGGTGAGGTATTCGCGTCCGCCGGATTATCTCGCCTGCTTGGCCCCCACGCCGATGAGGTCTGCCATTACGAAGACTGGCTGATCCAGATCGTCCATCAAGGAGACCAGCAGGCGATGCGTCAGGCCCTGCAGGCCGCCCTGAAGGGACGCGCCGTACTGCGACAGGATTTTCGCGTGACCGATGCACAGGGCCGCACGCGCCTGCTCCGCGCGCGGGGCGACCGGGTCCGCCTGCCCGGCCGAGGGGACGTTCTGAGCGGCAGCGTGTTTGACCGCACTCAGGCCTTCGAGCGTGAGCGCCATGACCGGCAGATGCTTAACTGGTTGCGCGCCCTGCTCGACGCCTCACCGGATCTGCTCTCGCTCAAAGACGGCGAAGGGCGCTATCTGCTGCTCAATCGCAGCGCCCAAGGCTTCACCGGCTTCTGCCCCGAGCAGTTCCATCTGCGCCGCCAGGAAGAACTGGCCCGTCTCATGCCCGCAGCGCAACAACGCTTTTTCGCCCACGGCGCACAAGCCGACGCAACCGCCTGGCGCGATGGCAGCGTGCGTTACGAAACCGCCATGCTCGATAGTGAAGGCCGCACACGGCGCCTGGATGTGGTCAAGGTGGCGGTATACGACCCCCAAGGCCAGCGTTCCGCGCTTTTAACCTCCGCGCGAGACGTCACCGCACAGCGTGAAGCCGAACGCGCCCTGCGCGAAAACGAAGCCATGCTGCGCAGTCTGATCGATGCCTCGCCGGACTTCATCGCGGTCAAGGATGGCGAAGGGCGCTGGCGACTGGTCAACGAAGCCGGTCAGCGCCTGTACCATATCGTCGGCCAGCACTGGCAGAACCGCACCGATGCCGAAATAGCGCAGATGACCCTGCCGATGTATGCCGACGGCCTGCGCGCCTGCACCGCCTCGGACAACCTGACCTGGAACACCCGCACGATGAGCCGCGGAATCGAGGAAGTCCCCCTGCCCGAAGGAGGGAAGCGTGTCTTCGACGTCATCAAGCACCCGACCTTCGATGAGGAAGGGCAGCGCAAACTACTGGTCATCGTTGGACGCGACATCACCGAACGCATCGAGGCGGAACAGCAATACCGCAATCTTGCCTTTCACGACTCGCTCACCGGGCTGCTCAACCGCCTGCAGTTTCTTGAAACCCTGCGCAAGTCCATCGCCCGCGCCTCCCGTCATCGCGAGAGACTGGCCGTCATGCTCCTGGACCTAGATCATTTCAAAGCCGTCAACGACACCCAGGGACACCAGAAAGGCGACCGATTGCTGCAACAGATGGCCGACCGTCTGCGCAGCGTGGTCCGCGTGCAGGACGCGGTGGCCCGCCTGGGGGGCGATGAATTCATCCTCCTGCTCGACGGGATCGACACCCCGGAAGACGCGGCACATGTGGCGCGGCGCGTCCTGGATGTCGCCCAGCAGCCCTTCGACCTGGGAGGAACCCGCGCCTGGGTCTCCGCCAGTGTGGGTATCAGCCTGTTCCCGGACGATGCCCTCACCGAGGACGGGCTGATGCGCGATGCCGACGCCGCCATGTATCGCGCCAAGGACTTGAGCCGTAACACCTTCCAGTTCTATACCGAAGAGCTGGGCCGCTCCGCTTCGCAACGGCTGAGCCTGCTTTCCGCCCTGCGCGGCGCCCTGCAGGCCCATGAGTTCAGCCTGGTCTTCCAGCCCCAGCAGGATGTGCAGAGCCTGCGTGCCCTGTCGGTGGAAGCCCTGTTGCGCTGGAACCGTCCACAACAGGCGGAAGCCGTCGGCCCCGAGGTTTTCGTACCCCTGCTCGAAGAAAGCGGACTGATCGTCCCGGTGGGTCAATGGGTGCTGGAAAACGCCTGCACCCAGGCCAGACGCTGGATCGATGCCACGGGCAGCGCGGTACGCATCGCGGTAAACATTTCCGCCGTGCAGCTGCACGCGGTCAATCTCGCCCTGGATGTCGCCCAGGTGCTCGAACGTACCGGCCTACCCGCCGACCGGCTGGAGCTTGAAATCACCGAAACCGCGCTGATGCGCGACCCCGAAGCCGCCGCACGCGCGCTACGCGACCTGAAAGCCATTGGTCTATCGCTGACCCTGGATGATTTCGGCACCGGCTACTCCTCGCTCAGCTATCTCAAGCGCTTTCCCATTGACCGCATCAAGATCGATCAATCCTTCGTGCGCGACATTGCGAGCGACCCCGGCGATCTGGCCATCGTACGCGCCATCATCGCCATGGGGCACAGCCTGGGGCTGGATGTGGTTGCCGAAGGCGTGGAAACCCCGGAACAGCGTGACCTGCTGGAGCGGCTGGGCTGCGATGTGCTGCAAGGCTATCTGATCGGCCGCCCCGACAAACCTGACAAGGTGGCAACCCTGCTCGATCAGGGCTTGCTTTGATGCCTTCGGGCCCGCATCGTTGACGCGCCCTTTGCTTCAAGGATCCCCCATGTCCATCCAGTCCCGCATCGACGAAAAAATCCGCACACATTTCGCTCCCACCCACCTGGAGCTTGCCAACGAAAGTCACCGGCACGCCGTGCCGCCGGGTTCCGAATCGCATTTTCGCCTGCTGCTCGTCTCCGCACGTTTTGACGGCCTGTCGCCCCTGGCGCGCCATCGTGCCGTCAACGCCTGCCTGGCCGAGGAGCTCGCGGCGGGCGTGCATGCCCTGAGCCTGCACACCTACAGCCCAGCGGAGTGGCTGACGCGCCAGACCCAAGCCCCCGAAGCCCCGCCCTGCCTGGGCGGCTCCAAAGCCGAACACTAAACGCCTCCATGTCCGGCCTGTTTACCCGCTGGCGCCGCGAACGCCTGCTCAGGCAAGCCCGCCGCGCCCCCCCGGCGTGGCACCTGCCGCCCTGGACACACCGCCTGCCCCCTGCCGCCCGCGAGCGGCTGCACGAGCAGGTGGCCCTGTTTCTGGCGGAAAAGCCCATCGAAGGCGCTCAGGGCTTCCCGGTCGATGAAAGCATGCGACTGAACATCGCCACCCAGGCCTGCCTGCCCGTTTTGGGTTTGGGCTATGACTGGTTGGACGACCTGCCCCGCGTGATCGTCTACCCCGACGAATTCATCCCCTTGATCGAGGAAATCGACGAGATCGGCCTGGTGCATCGTCGCGAGGAAATCCGCGCCGGCGAAGCCTGGTCCGGCGGTCCGCTGGTGCTCTCCTGGTCCGATGTGGAGGCTTTTCCTATCCAAGGGGAGGCGTACAACGTGGTGTTCCATGAAATCGCCCATGTGCTCGACATGCGCGAGGGGGGCGAGCCCAATGGATTTCCGCCTCTGCCAGAGGATTTGCCCGCCGCCCGCTGGACCGAGGTTTTCAGTGCGGCCTATACCGACATGAATACCCGCCTCGACCGGGGCGAGGAAACCGAGCTCGACCCCTACGCCGCCGACGCCCCGGAAGAATTCTTCGCCGTCGCCAGCGAAACCTTCCTTGTCACCCCCTCACGTCTGCGCGCCGCCTACCCTGCCGTTTACGCACAACTGGCCGCGTTCTATCGCCTGCCCTTTGCGGTGGAGACCCTGTTCGAAACACCGCTTACGGATGAGATGATTTCACCCATAAGCGCCCGTGAGGGGAAGCCGGAAGAGCCGTATGCCCCGCTTACGTCTTAACTGCGATCTGGGCGAGAGCGCCCATCTGTTCGCCCCCGATGGTGACGAAAGCGCTCGCCTGGAAGAAGCGCTGATGCCCCTGCTCGATCAGGCGAATATCGCCTGTGGTGGACACGCCGGCCACCCCACCCTGATGCGCCGCTGCGTACAACTGGCGCTCGCCCACGACGTGGAAATCGGCGCCCACCCGGCCTACCCCGACCCGCAAGGTTTCGGTCGCCGGCAGATGAAACTGCCACACGAAGTACTGCGCGACTGGCTGCGCTTCCAGATCGGCGGCCTGGACGCCATTGTCCGCGCCGAAGGCGGCCGCATCACCCACGTCAAGGCGCATGGCGCGCTGTACAACGACCTGCTCGACGAGCCCGCACTGTTTGAACTGTTCCTGGAAACCGTGGCGCAACTGCTGCCCGGCGCCGCCGTCATGGTGCTTGCCCTACCCGAACGCGAGCGATTGCGCACAATCGCCGCCGCGCACGCGGTACCCTTGCTGTTCGAAGCGTTTGCCGACCGGAGCTACGACACGCTTGGGCGGCTGCGGCCACGGCAGGCGCCCGGCGCGCTGCTGGAAAGCCAGGAGGAGATCCTCGCCCAGCTCGAAACCCTCATCTCCCCCGCGCCCGCGCTTCAAGCGGACACGCTGTGCCTGCACGGCGACCACCCCCTCGCGCCGGCCCGAGCCCGCGCACTGCGCGAGCGTTTGGGGCCGCGCTCTGCGCGCGCCCGTTTCACGTGAAACACCCATGAGCACCGCGCAGGAGATGTTTCACGTGAAACACGCGGGCGTGGACAGCCTGATCGCACTGCTGCCGCAGACGGACGAACACACCCCGGCACGACTGGCCATCGCCGCCGATCACCTGAGACGCGCCCTTGGGCAGGCGCTTATCGAGACCGTACCTGGCCCTGCCAGCCTTTTCGTGCAATTCAACCTGCGCCTTTGCGATGAAGAGCAAGCCCACACGGCCCTGAAACAAGCCCTACATACCGCCTGGGACACAGGCCACCACTCCGACAGCGGACGCGAACACCACATACCCGTTTACCATGCGCCCGAGGCGGGTGCCGACCTGTGGCGCCTTGCGCAACACACGGGTTTGATGCTGGACGAGATCATCGCAGCACACTGCGCGCCGGTATATCGCGTGACGGCTGTCGGCTTCGCTCCGGGATTTGCCTATCTGAGCGGGCTCGACCCGCGCCTCAATCTGCCACGCCTGGACACCCCGCGCGCGCGGGTTCCGGCCGGCAGTGTGGCCATTGCGGCAGGGCAATGTGCCATTTACCCACGCGCAAGCCCCGGCGGCTGGAATCTGATCGGTCTGACCCCCACCCCACCCGGCCACCCGGCACACCCCGATTCCGGCCCGACACTCGCGGTGGGCGACCGCGTCCGCTTCAGCCCCATAGATCGCAGAGACTTCCTGAGCCAGGGAGGGGTTCTGCCCCCATGAGTGGTTTGCGCGTCGAGCACCCCGGGATTTTCACCCTCGCGCAGAACGCCGGACGACGCGGGCTGCAGCACACCGGCCTGACCCAGGGCGGCCCACTGGACATCACCGCCTGGGCTTGGGCCAACCGTCTGCTGGACAACCCCTGGGGTGCGACCACCCTGGAAATCGCCCTAGGCGGCCTGCGCCTGCGCGCGGAAACCAACACCTGGGCCGCCATAACCGGCGCCGATCTGGACGCCCGCCTGAACGATGACCCCGTGCCGCCCTGGAGCAGCTTCCGGCTCCGGCAAGGCGACCAACTGAGCTTTGCTCATGCCCGCCCCGGCCGGGGGCGCATTGCCATCCTCGCGGTGGCCGGCGGCTTCACCCTGCCCGCGCCTTGCGTGCCTCGCGAGGGCCTGGGCGGCACACAAGACGACGGCAAGCCCCTGCGCGCGGGCGAGCTGCTACCCTGCCCCCGCACGACGCACGGCCAGAAACGGCTCGTCCCCACGCTGTTTCGACCGACCCTTACCCCAACGCCCACCCTGCGCTTCCTGCCCGGTTATCAATGGGAACATTTCCCAGCGGATACACAGGAAGGACTGTTCTCACAGTCCTGGCAAATCTCGCTTCAGGGGGACCGCATGGGGGTACGCCTTCAAGGCCCCGCCCTGTCCGCGCCGCCAGCCGGCCCCTCCGAAGCCCTGGCCCTGGGCGCGATGCAGATTCCCCCGGACGGGCAGCCCATCGTGTTGCTCAACGACCGGCAAACCCTGGGTGGCTATCCCAAGCCCGGATGCGTATTCGCCCTCGATCTGGCCGCGCTGGCTCAGCACGCTCCCCATACCGCCCTGCGCTTCATGCCCATCGACCGCCGAACCGCCCAAAAGCGCTTGGCCGAATTCCTGGAATTCTTCCGTGCCCCGTGAGGGGGGGGATTGCAAAACAAAGGTTTTCTGGACACTTGCGACCAAGCTGAACTGGGGACTCCCTCTCCACTCCCTCGCCCCCTTGGGACCGCCGTGGACTGGCCTGTGGAAGCCGGGTAAATGGGCCAGGGATGGCCCATTTAGTCCCAGCGCGACAGGACGTCGCGCATCCTGTTCTCGCACCCTTGGGGCATCCATGCCCCAAGCCCTGACGGGTACGGCGCTCGAATTTGGGGCGGCCCGGCTGGAGCAGGTCAGGCCAGGGCTTGCCCGAAGGGCGGTCCCGTGGGGGGGGTTCTTTTGGTTACTTTTCTTGCACAAGCAAGAAAAGTGACTCGCCCGCTTGCACTGGCGCCTGTTTGAAGGGCGTAGCCTCATGGCGGGCGAAAAAGGGCTCCAACGGTTCTTGAAAGCGGCTTTAACTGGCTGCTGAACGACTTGATCTTTCGCAAGCGGACAGGCTGAAAAATCAAGGACATGTTTTCAAAAACCGGCAGGACAGGCTTGCGCACTGTTTCGCCCGCCTTAAGTGGCGCACTTCGAACGGCCCGCATCGCGCGCGGGCGAGTACCTTTCTTTGCTTGCCCAAAGAAAGGTACCAAAGAAAGGGCACCCCCACGGAGGCGCCCTTCGGGCAAGCCCTGGCCGGGGCCGCTCC
>JAQVHL010000015.1 GCA_028696185.1 Halothiobacillaceae bacterium | reverse complement strand
GTGTTCAACTACGCCAAGGCTGGCTTCCAGGGAAATACTGGTAAAGCCAGGTTTCCGTCAGGGGTTGACCGTTCAGGCGCAGGAACAGGCGCAGGTCCACCGGATCGGGGCCGGGGTTGGCGTCGAGGTCGAAAAATGCGCGCCAGCGGTCAGTGCCGACGACCCGGACGGCGTACTGGCCGCTGACCGTACCGCGTGAGGCGGTGACGACGACCTCCAGGTCATAGCGCGGTGGCATGGCCGCCAGCGGGCCGCCGGCAAAGTCGATGGCGAACTTGGTGTGGCCGGGGGGGCGTGGCTGGCCGGGGATGCCGCCCTTGCCCAGGCGGGTGGAGGTGACCTGCGCCACATTGCCAGCGGGGTAGGGTTCTTCCGCGCCCCAGTGCAGGCGGTAGGCGAAGTGCAGTTCCTGTGGGGGCTGCACCGGGTTTGCGGGCACCCAGTAGGCAACGATGTTGTCGTAAATCTCATCGTCGGTGGAAATTTCCACCAGTTGCACGGCTCCCGCGCCCCATTCGCCCATAGGTTCCACCCATACGCTTGGGCGTTTTTCATAGAACACGCCGTCGTCCTGGTAGTGGTCGAAGTTCTTGTCACGTTGCAGCAGGCCGAAGCCGCGCGGGTTGCGGTCGGCGAAGCTGTTGACCATCAGGCGTGGCGGATTGCCCAGCGGACGCCAAATGCGCTCACCACTTCCCGTCCATAGCGCGAGTCCGTCGGTGTCATGCACTTCGGGGCGCCAGTCGCTGGCGTCGCGGCGGTCGTTTTCGCCATACCAGTACATGGAGGTGAGCGGGGCGATGCCCAGGCGTGCGATGTCCTTGCGCGGATACAGCCAGGCGTCCACATCGGCCTTGACCGGCCCCTGGCGGGGTTTATGCCAGGTGAAGCGGTAGGCGCCGGTCAGGCTTTCGCCTTCCAGCAGGGCATAGAGGGTGACCGTCGTGCTGCCCGGTTCGGGCTTTTCCAGCCAAAAGGCGGTGAACAGCGGGAATTCCTCCGGTAGCGCGGGGTCCGGCATGGCGGTATTGACGGCGACGCCGCGCGCCGATTGGCCGTACTGGTTTTGCTCGCCACAGCTGCGGAAATAGCTGGCTCCCTGGTAAGCCAGCCAGTCGGTCCTGCCATCGGGGTTCATGAGGCGGAAGCCGGCAAAGCCGAGATCTTCCGGGACGTGTGCCTTCATCTTCGGGTCGAGGAAATCGAAGAGTTCGGTGTCGAACAGTATCTCGCGCGCCTGGCCTTCGCGCAGCTCGTAGAGCTTGACCGGGTGTTTCTGGTAGCGATGCAGATGAAAAGCCTGCGCGCTGAAGGCGGCTTCTTCGTTACCCCAGAGCGCGTGGTCCGGGCGGAAGCGGATTTTCTGGTGGGCATCGAAATCGATGTCCTGCAGGAGCGCCTCGTGCTCCAATTTGGCCGGTCGGTAGGGCGTGGCGGCTCTCTGTCGTGCCCGCGCGCGCAGCGTTTCGATGTCGAAGGTTTCTGCCTCGCCCATTTTTAGCGTGGCTGCCTGCGCCTCGTTCGAGATCATCCCGTGCAGCGAGAGCAGGGGCAGGGCGCCCAGGGCGGCGAGAAAACGGCGGCGGTCAGGACTGGTGGGCATGGGCGGCTCCGTGCGGGTCATGCGTAGAGATTACATAAAAATTGTGCAGCTATCGAAAGCTGGAAACGTCAAAGGCCCCGCGATGGGGCCTTTGACTAGCCATGCTCGGGTGCCGGTCAGCCATTGATGGCGTGGTATTTGGCCAGCAGCTCTTCCTGGGTTTCCTGATTGGCGGGGTCGTGGAGGATGCAGTCCACCGGGCAGACTTCAATGCACTGCGGTACGTCGTAATGCCCGACGCATTCGGTACACAGGGCGGGATCGATGACGTAGATTTCCTCGCCCTGGCTAATGGCGCCGTTGGGGCATTCCGGTTCGCAGACATCGCAGTTGATGCACTCATCGGTGATGATCAAGGCCATGAGTTAAGTCCCCCGAGTTTTGATTTATTTATGGTGCGGATGATAGCACCGAAAGGGGGGCGAATTCAGTCAGGGCAAGCATGGAAAAGCCCGCCGTGACAGGCGAAAACCCGGTGATGCTGGCTCAGGCCCTCCGGCAACTCCCCTTTAGGCGCCACCGGCCAGTCCCATTCACGGGCGCTGGCGCGGGCAGGGCCGGTGACTGGCGCCAGGGCCGCATCGAGGGGCTCTTCAATCAGGGGATGGCCTTCACGGTCGAGGGTGAGTCGCAGGCGGTCGGCGAGCAGGGCGACATGGGCGCCGCGCGCTTCGAAGGCGGCGAGGTAGTGCAGATGATTGTGCATCAGCGAAAGCGCCCAGTCCTCCAGCCGGGGGGAAAGCTCAGGGCGCTGGCGGGCGATATGCGCCATGGCGGGCAGCGGCAGTTGCGAGAGCAGATTGACCGATGCGACCCACTGGATGCGCCCGTCGTTGACGAAACGTTGCGGTACATGTCGGGCGCTGCGCGTCAGCCATTCCTCGAAGGCTGCCGACGGGGCGTGCGCCAGCGAATCGAGCGACTCGGTAATGTCGTGGGTAATCGCCTGCAGATGCGGCCAGCGTTTCAATGCGCGACGGATGCGCGGCGGATGCACCAGATCGACGAGCAACACGCGGTCGAAACGGCGCGCGATGTCCTCGATGGGAATATCGAGCAGCGGCCCGGAACCCATGACCAGTGCGGTATCCCCGCGAGGCAGGGTGGCCAGACTGTCGAGCAGGAAGCGGCGGCTTTGCGCAAGATGCTCGGCCCAGGCCCGGCGCACGCGGCGGTAGCGTGCTTCCAGGGCGATGGATTCGCGAACCAGCCCGAGTGTACGGGCCGTCTGTGGGGCGGGTGTGAGTGCGCAGGCGAGCCATTCGCGCAGCATGGGCGGTCAGTCCCTGTGCCGCGCCGCCAGTGCTGCCCGCACGTTTTCCGGCACGAAGGGCGATACATCGCCGCCCAGGCGTGCGATCTCGCGCACCAGGCTGGAGGAGAGAAACCCCAGGTGTTCGGCCGGAGACAGGAAGAGCGTTTCCATTTCCGGGTGCAGGCGTCGGTTCATGGCTGCAAGCTGGATTTCGTATTCGAAGTCCGACACCGCGCGCAAGCCGCGCACGATGGCAATCGCCCCCTGATCGAGGGCAAAATCGACCAGCAGTCCCGAGAACGGCCGGACATCGACGCAGGGAAGCTCCCCCAGCGCCTCGCGTGCCAGGGTGGTGCGTTCGTCGAGGGTAAAGCTCGGGGTTTTGCTGGTGTCGGCAGCGACGCCGACGATCACACGGTCGAACAGCCGGCAGGCACGGCGCGCCACATCGACATGGCCCAGGGTGATGGGGTCGAAGGTGCCGGGGTAGATCGCGGTGCGTGGCATGCGTTCAGCCCAGCAGCATCTTGAGGCCCAGCGCCATGAGGAACACGGCGAAGATGCGCTTTAAGATCACGGTTGGCAGGCGGTGCGCAAGCTTCGCGCCCAGCGGAGCGAAAAGCATGCTGAACACCACCATCCCGGCCAGTGCGGGCAGGTAGACGTAGCCCAGCGAGGGGCTGGGCAGGTCCGGGATGGCCCAGCCGGTGAACACGTAGCCCAGGCTGCCGGCGATGGCGGAAGGCAGACCGATGGCTGCCGAGGTGGCGATGGCATTTTTGGCCTGCACATTGCACCAGATGAAGAACGGCGTGGACATGGCCCCTCCACCCATGCCCATGATCGAGGCAATCGCGCCGATACCGCCGCTGACGGCGGTGAGCCCGGCGGGGCCGGGCAGGGTGCGGTTGGGGCTGGGGTTGCGTCCGAAGCCCATCTGCAGGGCAATGAGGATTTCGATGATCCCGAACACGATCTTGAGCGCTCCGCCCGGCAGGTAGTGGGCGACCATCGAGCCCGCGATGGCGCCGATCACCACGCCGGGCGTCATGCGAAGGAACAGCGGCCACTGCACCGCTCCGTGGCGGTGGTGCGACCAGACCGAGGAGATGGAGCTGAACACGATGGCGGCGAGCGACGTCCCGATGGCTACATGCACCAGATGCTCGCCGCCGATGCCCTGCTGCGCGAAGAGGAAGACCAGCACCGGCACCATGATGAGTCCGCCGCCGATGCCGAGCAGGCCGGCGGCGGTGCCGGCGAAGGCCCCCAGAAGCGCGTAATAGAGAAATTCCATCGCTGAAGATCAGCTCCCCATGGAAAGAAGCGTCCCGCGCGAGGCGCGGGGCGGAAGGTGACGCGCGTGCTCAGCGCTTGCGCGGCGGCAGCAGGTCGGTGATGGTGCCTTCGGCCATTTCGGCGGCGAAGCCCAGGGTTTCCGACAGGGTGGGGTGCGGGTGGATGGTCAGGCCGATGTCGGCCATGTCCGCGCCCATCTCGATGGCCAGCATCGCTTCGGCGATCAGCTCGCCGGCATTCGGTCCGACGATGCCCGCGCCCAGCAGGCGGTGGGTCTTGGCGCAGAACAGCGCCTTGGTCAGACCTTCGTCGCGCCCCAGTGACAGCGAGCGGCCCGAGGCGGCCCAGGGGAAGGCGCCTTTTTCGTATTCGATGCCTTCGCGTTTGAGGTCTTCCTCGGTCTTGCCGGCCCAGGCCACTTCCGGGTCGGTGTAGGCAACCCCCGGAATGCCCATCGGGGTGAAGGCCGAGGGCAGGCCACAGATCACTTCGGCGGCGACCTTGCCCTCGTGTACGGCCTTGTGGGCGAGCATGGGCTGGCCGACGATGTCGCCGATGGCGTGGATGTGCGGCACATTAGTGCGCAGGCGCTCGTCCACCGGGATGAACCCGCGCTCGTCCACCTGCACCCCGGCGTTTTCCGCGCCGATCTTGCGCCCGTTCGGGCTGCGGCCCACCGCGACCAGGATGCGGTCGAAGGTGTCGCTCTCGGGGACGCCCTTGCCTTCGAAGCGCACCGTCAGGCCCGCTTCGGTGGCTTCGACGGCCGTGACCTTGGCGCCCAGCCAGAGATTTTCGTAGCGTTTCTGGATGCGTTTCTGCAGCGGGCGGGTGAGATCCTTGTCCGCGCCGGGAATCAGGCTGTCGGACAGCTCGACGATGCTGATCTTCGCACCCAGCGCGTCGTACACCTGCGCCATTTCCAGGCCGATGATGCCGCCGCCGATCACCAGCATGCGCTTGGGAATGTCCGCCAGCGCCAGGGCGTCGGTGGAATCCATCACGCGCGCATCGTCCCAGGGTATGAAGGGCAGCTTGACCGGCTGGCTGCCGGCCGCGATGACGGCATGTTCGAAGGCGATGGTCTGGGTGCTGCCGTCGTCGGCGGTGACCGTGAGGCTGTGCGGCGAGCTGAACTGGCCGGTGCCGGTCACCACGCGCACCTTGCGCTGTTTGGCGAGCTGGGCCAGCCCGCCGGTGAGCTTGTTGATGACGCCATCTTTGAAGCCGCGCAGCTTGTCGAGGTCAATGCTCGGCTCGGCGAAGCTCACGCCGTGCGCGCCCATCTCGCGGGTTTCGTTGAGCACCGCCGCGACGTGCAGCAGGGCCTTGGAGGGAATGCAGCCCACGTTCAGGCACACCCCACCGATGCGGCTGTAACGTTCAACCAGTACCACGTCGCGCCCCAGATCGGCGGCGCGGAATGCCGCCGTGTAGCCGCCAGGGCCACCGCCGAGCACCAGGACCTGGCAGCGGATATCCGCCTCGCCGGCAGGCGCGGGCGCAGCAAGCGGCGCGGCGACAGGCGTTGCGGGTGCGGTTTCTGGCGCTTCGGCGGATTCATCGGCGCCGGCCACTTCCATGCGTGCGATGAGATCGTCCTTGCCGACCTTTTCGCCGATCTTGACCAGCACTTCGGTGATCTTGCCGCCCTGCGGGGCGGGAATTTCCATGGTGGCCTTGTCGGATTCCAGGGTGAGCAGGCCGGCGTCCTTGTCGATGGTCTGGCCGGCCTGGATCAGCACCTCGATGACATCCACTTTGGCGTAGTTGCCGATGTCTGGCAGGCGCACGTCGATTATGCGGGGCATGGGGCGTTCCTCTTAGAGCACGAGCTGGCGCAGGTCGGACAGAAGCGCGGACAGGCGTGTGGTGAAGCGTGCGCCTTCCGCACCGTCGATGACGCGGTGGTCGTAAGACAACGCGAGCGGCAGCATCAGGCGCGGTGTGAATTCCTTGCCGTTCCACACCGGCTGCATCTTCGAGCGCGAGACGCCGAGGATGGCCACCTCCGGCGCGTTGACGATCGGGGTGAACTGGGTGCCGCCGATGCCGCCCAGGCTTGAGATGGAGAAGCTGCCGCCGGACATGTCTTGGGGCGAGAGTTTGCCGTCGCGGGCGCGCTTGGACAGCTCCATCAGCTCACGCGAGAGATCGAAGACGCCTTTGCCGTCCACGTCGCGCACCACCGGCACGACCAGCCCGCCCGGGGTTTCGACCGCGATCCCGAGGTTGATGTATTTCTTGAGAATCAGCTTCTCGCCGCTGGCATCCAGGGAGGCGTTGAACTGCGGGTATTCGCGCAGCACACGGGAAACCGCCTTCATGATGAACGCGAGCGGGGTGACGCGCACGCCTTCCTTCTCGGCCTGGGCCTTGAGGCTCTGGCGGAAGGCTTCCAGCTCGGTGATGTCCGCCTCGTCGAACTGGGTGACGTGCGGCACATTGAGCCAGCAGGCGGAGAGGTGCTTGCCGGAGAGCTTCTTGATGCGTGAAAGCGCCTGCTCCTCGATTTCACCGAATGGGCTGAAGTCGATGACCGGCACCGGGGGGATGCCCAGGCCGCTGCTGGCGGCGGGCAGCGTGGGCGGTGCGCTGCGGCCTTCCATCACGTCCTTGACGTGGGCGTCCACGTCGGATTCCAGGATGCGGCCCTTGGCGCCGCTGCCGCTGACGCGGGAAAGATCGACGCCGAGTTTGCGTGCGTAGGCGCGTACCGAGGGGCTGGCGTGGAAGCTCGCGCCCATCGGTTGGGCGTTGACCGGCAGGTCGGCGAGATTGACCGTGGCCACGGCGGAAGCCTGGGGCTCCGGGCGTGCTGCCGCTTGAGCGGGGCTAGCGGCGGCGGCCGGCGCGGGCTTGTCAGCCGGTTTTTCGGCGGGAACATCGTTCGGGCCGGTGGTCTTGACTTCGATCTCCAGGATTGGCTGGTCGCGGTGGACCTTGTCTCCAACTTTCACCAGCACTTTCTGGATCACGCCCTGGTAGGGCGAGGGAATCTCCATCGTCGCCTTGTCGGATTCGAGGGTGATGAGCGAATCGTCGACATTGACGACATCGCCCTCGCTGACGAGCACTTCGATGACGGGGATATTGCTGTAGTTGCCGACGTCGGGCAGGAGAATCTGCTTGATGGCCATGGTCGATCCTGTACTGGTCGAAATTCTAGGGTGTGGCGCGGCGCCGGGTCCGAGGGCGCCGCGCATCGTCCCCGTGGACGGGGCGAACGGGTCAGACAGTCACCGGATTGGGCTTGTCCGGGTGGATGCCGTAGCGTTCGATCGCCTGCCGGAGTACGGCGCCGTCCAGCGTGCCCTCATCGACCAGCGCGGTGAGCGCGGCAAGCACGATGCTGTGGCTGTCGACCTCGAAGAAGCGGCGCAGCGCTTCGCGGGTGTCGGAGCGGCCGTAGCCGTCGGTGCCCAGGGTGACGTAGCGGCGCGGTACGAAACCACGAATCTGCTCGGCGAACAGGTGGATATAGTCGGTCGCGGCGATGACCGGACCATGACTGTCGGCGAGGCAGGCGGTGACATGCGGCACGCGCGCGGGGCCGTCCGGATGCAGGCGGTTGTGGCGCGCGCAGTCCTGACCGTCGCGGGCAAGCTCCGTGAAGCTGGTGGCGGACCACACATCCGCTGCGACCTTCCACTCGTCTTCGAGAATCCGTGCGGCGGCCTCGGCCTCGCGCAGGATGGCGCCGGAGCCCATCAGCTGCACGCGGGCCTTGTGCGCCGCGTCGCTCTGGCGCAGGCGGTACAGCCCCTTGAGGATGCCTTCCTCCGCGCCTTCGGGCAGGGCCGGGTGCGCGTAGTTCTCGTTCATCGCGGTGATGTAGTAGAAAACGCTTTCCTTGTCCGTGTACATGCGCTTCAGGCCGTCGTGGACGATGACCGCCATTTCGTAGGCATAGGTCGGGTCGTACACGCGGCAGCTTGGCACGGCGCTGAAGAAGACGATGTTGTGGCCGTCGTTGTGCTGCAGGCCCTCGCCTTCGAGCGTGGTGCGCCCGGCGGTGGCGCCGAAGATGAAGCCGCGCGCGCGGATGTCGCCGGAGGCCCAGACCAGATCGCCGATGCGCTGGTAGCCGAACATCGAGTAATAGATGTAAAACGGGATCATCGCCACGCCGTGGTTGGCGTAGGCGGTAGCCGCCGCAATCCAGGAGGACATGGCGCCGGCTTCGTTGATGCCTTCCTGCAGCACCTGGCCGTTGTGCGCCTGCTTGTACCAGGAGACCTGATCGGCATCGACCGGCTCGTAGAGCTGGCCGGCCGGATCGTAGATGCCGACCTGGCGGAACAGTCCTTCCAGACCGAAGGTGCGTGCCTCGTCGGGAATGATCGGCACCACGCGCTTGCCCAGTGCCTTGTCGCGCAACAGTACGGCAAGCAGGCGGCCGAACACCATGGTGGTGGACATCTCGCGATCGTCCGTGCCCTTCAGGACCGATTCGAACGCGGCCAGCTCGGGCACCGGCAACACCTCGCTACGGTCGATGCGCGCGGGCAGGGAGCCGCCCAGGGCGGCGCGGCGATCGCGCATGTAGCGGATCAGCTCGGAATTCTCGTCCGGACGGTAGAAGGGCACGTCGTTTTCCAACTGCTCGTCGGAGATCGGCAGGCGGAAGCGGTCGCGGAAGTAACGCAGGCCGTTCTGATCGAGCTTTTTCTGCTGGTGCGCACTCATCGCGCCCTCGCCGTAGGGGCCCATGCCGTAGCCCTTGATGGTCTTGGCGAGGATCACCGTCGGCTGATTGGCGTGCCCGGAGGCGGTCTTGTAGGCGGCGTAGATCTTGGTCGGCGCGTGGCCGCCACGGGTGAGGGCGAAGATCTCGTCGTCGGTCATGTTGCGCACGAGTTCCGCCGTTTCCGGGTACTTGCCGAAGAAGTGCTCGCGCACATAAGCGCCGCCCTTGACCTTGTACGCCTGGTATTCGCCGTCGACCACTTCCATCATGCGCTTGATGAGCATGCCGGACTTGTCTTTTTCCATCAGCGCGTCCCAGCCCGGCCCCCAGATCAGCTTGATGACGTTCCAGCCCGCGCCGCGGAAGGTGCCTTCCAGCTCCTGGATGATCTTGCCGTTGCCGCGCACCGGGCCGTCCAGACGCTGCAGGTTGCAGTTGACCACGAAGATCAGGTTGTCGAGCTTCTCGCGTGCGGCCAGTCCAATCGCGCCCATCGCTTCCGGCTCGTCCATCTCCCCATCGCCCAGGAAGGCCCAGACCTTGCGGTCGGCCGCCTGCGCCAGGCCGCGCGCGTTCATGTACTTCATGAAGCGCGCCTGATAGATGGCCATCAACGGCCCGAGCCCCATCGAAACCGTCGGGAACTGCCAGAAATCCGGCATCAGCCACGGATGCGGATAGGAGGACAGACCGCCCTTTTCCGCTTCCTGGCGGAAATTGATGAGGTCTTCCTCGCTCAGGCGGCCTTCGAGGAAGGCGCGGGCGTAGATGCCCGGCGAGATATGGCCCTGGAAGAACACCATGTCCGGCCCGTTCGGATGGTCCGGGCCCTTGAAGAAGTGGTTGAAACCGACTTCATACAGGGTGGCGCTGGACTGGAAGGAGGCAATGTGCCCGCCGACCTTGCTGTGCATGTTGGCGCGCACCACCATCGCCATCGCGTTCCAGCGCACCAGCGCGCGCAGGCGCTGCTCCATCTGGCGGTCGCCGGGGTAGGGCGGCTCGTCTTCGGGGGCGATGGTGTTGATATAAGGGGTGTTGGCGCTGTAGGGCGTGTCGATCCCGTGCTTGCGTGCCGTCTCGATCAGTGCGGCGATCAGGTGACGGGCCTTTTCGGTGCCTTCAAACTCGACCACCGCTTCCAGCGCGTCGAGCCATTCCCGGGTTTCTTGCGGATCGTTGTCTACAAACTGCTGGGTCATGGGAATGACGACTCCTTGATGGACAAAGGCGGCAGGGCGGGTTTGACGCGCGCCCCGCGCAGGAAAAAATTGCCGCCATTATGCGGGAAGCGCGGAATTTTGCCTACCCGCGCCCGCTGGGAGTAGCGGTGGTATGGGGGGGCGGGGAGCCAGCGTCTTAGGTGCGTTCCGTGTGGTTCATCGTGCCGGGTGCACGAAACGCAGGATAAGCGTGGGGCGGTTCGCCTTCTCCGGGTGAGGTGGACATTGCGAGTAACAGTCGCGATGCAACGCGGGGGCATGACGGCGGGATGAACCTTTGGCGCCCCGAGGGGGTGTTGACAAGTGGCATGCCGAGTGATTATTTTCCCGAAAACAGGTTTTTTTCGTCCGCATCACCGGGTGGACGGCAAGCATGGAATGCGAGCGCCAATGGATTGGGTACGACCTCCCTCTCCCCGCGAAAGCGGGAGTTCTCATGATCTCCGCCGAGCCTGCCCTCCACGGGGGCGTAGTGGCCGGGTTGCGCGCGCGTGCTTCCGGGCGCACGCCCATCTTGATGAATATCGAAAAACCCCATCCTTGTGGGCTTTCGAGGACGTTCGTCGCGGAAACCCCGCGCCGAACTCATGCATTTCAACTGATTGCGCGATTGTGCGGCGCCACATTCCTGCGGCGCCCCTTGATCCTGCCGATTTTCTTTGCCGACGCGTCATGCGCCTGCGAACGCCCGTCATGCGTTTTTCCTGCCGCCGGCTTTTGTTCGGACGGCATTTTTCCTTGATTGTAGTCTCCACGGAGTTTTTTTCATGAATCCCACCTTGCGAATCTCCGCCCTGGCGGTGGCGCTGTGGCTGGCCCTGCCGGTGCAAGCCGTACCGCTCAACGACACCGGCGTCACCTGGAGCGGGCACGCCACCTCCGGCAACGCTACTACCTGCGACCCGGCCCACCCGGCCGGTCAGGATTGCCATTACGGGCGCGATGCTGCAGCCCATGCCGGCACACTGACCAAGACCGGTGGCAGCACGCCCAATAACGGCATTGCCAACGGGTTTGACTACACCAAGATCTCCAACAGCGGCCATCCGTTACCGGAGAGCGCCACCTTGGGCAGCGGTCCGGACGACTGGGCTTGTACCCGCGACAACGTCAATGGCCTGATCTGGGAGGTCAAGACCACCAGCGGCCTGAGAAGCCAGGATCACACCTACACCTGGTATGACAGCGCCAGCCCGGATGGTAATCCCGGTACTGAGAATGGTGGAACCTGCGAAACCCCCGGCCGCTGCGACACGGAAAAATATGTGGCGGATGTCAACACGCTTGGCCTGTGCGGTCATAGTGATTGGCGCATGCCGACCGTTAGGGAACTGGAAGAGATTGGCGATCTTGGTCGCATGAATCCTGCTATCGATCCCGCGTTCTTTCCAAATACGCCGTCTTCGAGTTTTTGGTCGGGGTCACCTATTGCGATTATTTCGAGTTTCGCGTGGAGAGTGGTTTTCGACAGAGGCGTCCTGAGTACTTCCAATCGCGATGAGAGCCGACATGTCCGTCTCGTTCGTGCCGGTCCTTGATGTTTGTATCCTGCTCAATGCATACGAACCGCGCCCGCGAACTGTGCTTCCGTCAATTGTCGTGGTGGCGCGATAAACGTCTGCGTGTGCTTGATATGTTTGAAGCGAAAAATTTTTTATGTCTGTTTTTGAGACCGGTGTTTCTCCGCATGCCTCTAGCTGTAGAGAAATGGGCCATCCAGTATCTGCTACGGAAATTCAGTTATGAAAACGACAACTTCTCTGCCTACGATAGGTTTCTGTGCCCTGTTTCTGGTCAGTGCTGGTGCACATGCTTTTACCTGTATAAACAATATTCCGCCCAGCAACCCGGACAGTATCTACATGGATCATGGCGATGGTACGGTCACTGATACTCGCACTGGCCTCATGTGGAAAAAGTGTAATGAAGGCTTGTCCGGCGCAGATTGTAGTACGGGCAGCGCACAGGTATTTACATGGAATGCAGCGTTGGTTTATGCCGAAGCCCACAACTTTGCGGGGTATGATGACTGGCGCATGCCGAGCGTGAAAGAACTGCGTAGCTTAGTCGAGCTATGCCGGAATGAGCCTGCCTATAACACGGATGTCTTTTTCGATATGAATGCCACTTTGTTGTCAGGAGTTCCTGATGTGCTTGATCCCGATCAAGCGTGGGCGGTAAATTTCGATTATGGGCTTACTACTACTGTCAGTCGTGGTGATGACTACCGCGTCCACCTTGTGCGCGGTGGCCAGCCATCGGGTCCTTATGTCCAGGATGGTTTGTGCGGCACGGCCCAGGGGGTAGCCACGCTTACAACGCCTTCCAGCGGCCTGTGCGCAACCGGCAGTGCGGGTGGCGTGACCGGCGCAGCGAGCGCATTCACCTGGAGCTGTGCCGGAAGCAATGGTGGCGCTACGGCGAGCTGCGCCGCCCCGCGCCAGTACGAAGTCACCCCGCAGGCGGGTGCCAACGGTAGCCTGTCGCCTGCCACGGTACAGGCCGTGACCTATGGCACGACCACCGCGTTTACCGTCACCCCCGCCACCGGCTACGCGCTTGCCTCGGTTGACGGTTGCGGCGGATCGCTCAGTGGCGATACCTACACCACCGGCGCCATCGTTGGCACGTGTACCGTAGACGCCACGTTCAGCGCTACGCCGGTCACGGGCAGCTGCGGTGCTGCCCAGGGTGTGGCCCGCCTCACCGCTCCGAATAGCGGCCTGTGTGCCAGCGGCACACCGGGCAGCCTCAGCAGCGCCGCCGGTACGCACGCCTGGATCTGTCAGGGTGCGAATGGCGGCAGCGATGCGGCCTGCAGCGCGCCGGGTGCGGCGGCGCAGGGTGGCAGCGGCACAGTGACCCTGAGCGTAGCTGGCGGCAGCTGCGTTATCGACACGGGCTCCTCGGCCCCGGTTACCCCACCTCCGGGCTTGCCAACGGGCGTCAGCCTGCCGTACGGCGCCCTGGGTTTTACCTTGAATGGCTGCGGCACCGGCGGTAGCGCCACTGTCACTGTCAGCTACTCGGGTAATGTCGATGGTCTGAGTTACTGGAAGTACCTGGGCGGCTCCTGGAGTACGATACCCGCCACAGTTTCCGGTCACACGGCCGTCTTCACCCTGGTGGACGGTGGTCCGTACGATGCCGATGGCGCAGCGGATGGTAGCATTCAGGACCCCGGCGGTCCGGGGCAGGGCGTTGCTCCGGTGCCGGGTCCGCTGCCCTGGGGGCTGGCCCTGATGGCGGGGCTGCTGGGGCTGATCGGCCTTGGCGCACGCCGGCGGCTTATGGGCCGACTCGCGGGTTGAGACGCGGGCTCCTTATCTGAAGCACCCAGGCCGGGGCGGTTGGATAGACCGCCCCGGTTTTTTTGGCGTGGTGCGCTTATCCATGCCGGGCCGGATAAGTCGCCGGATGGGGTGGGCGTGGCGGGGTTTTCCGCTCCTGGCTTATATGCCGTACATCACCGGATCAATACGCGAACGGTTCCATGTCCCTGTCATACAGCGTCCACATCTCGCCGCTCTCGCTATCCAGGTCGAACTGATTGGTGTGGAGCACCCAGGTTTGCAGGTAAAGTTCGCGGAACTCATCGGCCATGATGAGCGTGTCCACGTCTCGGTCACCACGGTAGATTGCTTTCACGACCTCATCTGTCTCGCTACCAAGGTCGTATCCGTTGGCGTTCATCAGGTCTTTGAGCGCCCACCAATAGGGGCCGTAATCGCGGTAGCGCAGGCGGTCTTTTGCCAGCCGCCCAGCCACCACGCTCAGGCCGAAACCCAGCAGGTCAGAGAGACCGCGATTGGCCTTGAGGTTGTCGGCCTTCTCGTCCGTCAACTCCTTGAAGCCTTCGCGGTCAAATATGTAACTGTCAAACGCCATTATCAAACCCCTTTCCGGTGGTCTTGATGAGAAAAAGCTCCCACGCCATCAGTGACATGGGGCGGTGATTTGCAGAGACGACAGGGGCTTCCCAGTTCTCCCAGGTACGCCTCGTGGCGTGGACCAGCGCGCCGCCATCCACCTCGCCCGCCTCGATCTGGCGTGCGCCATTGGCCTGGGACTGTTCTGCGGGCTTCGCTCCCGCGCCAAGCAAGGCGCGAATCTGGTTGATGCGCGATGTCAGCTTGAGCCGCTTCATGGCAGCCAACGGCCCAGCCTCCAGCGCGTTCACCTCCGCGCGAGATGTCATCAACTCGCGCGCGAGCTTCATTTTTTCCAGTGCGGTCACTGCGCCGGATCGGCCAAGAGAAATCGAGGTCATAGGTCAGGCTCCGATATTGGCGGTGGCCGCAAGCGCGGCTGCGGCGTAGGCGTTCACCGCCGCCTCGAACAAGGCAGCCATGTCGGCGTCGCCCTGGTGGCGCAGGTAGGCCGCTTCCAACAAGTCGGCAAGGCCGGGATCAAGAATGCCCTCAGCAAGCTGCGGGGCAACTTCGGATACGCGGTTATCGATCACAGACTGGAACAGGGCTCGGTCTGCGTCCTGCTGCGTGTATGTCACTGCGACTGTTTGTGGAGCGCCAACAGGCATTTCATCATCCACAACGGCCGTTGATGCTGGCGCAGGCTCCACAACGCCCTCTTCATCCACCGACTCCGGCTCATCGCCCTCGATGAAGATATTGACGTACTCACGTCCTGGTTCTAGGATTGAGTCAAGTTGGTCACTAGCGAAGCGGGAAGGATTCTGTTCCCCCGCCATTGGTAGTAGTGGCAGAAAAGGCCCGGCTTCGCCCGGGCCTTTGTCTTGCGCGCTGTCCATGACCGCATTGACATCATGCACGGTGGCGTCATAGTGAAACTTGCCGTTCACGTCTTCCTTGACAATCAAGCGCACCACAACAGCATCCGCGTCAATTCGGGCCGATACTCGCAGGACGTAGTAGGCGACCGCGCTTTTATCTTCGTCAGCGTTGTACGGAACACGCTCGCCCACCTTGATAGATGAGTGGATCAAGCTCTTGATGTGCGGCATTAGTTTGAGCTTTCTGGCGTCAGCACTCGCGCCAAGCGCCTTGTCAATGCCGCGACGGCGAATCTCGACCTTTGCGCCAAGCGCAGGACAATCCACCCATTCGCCGCGCATCGCCATCAACCTTTCGCGCACCGCGTTCCTCAGTGACCTCTTGCCTTCATCGGTGTCAGGGAACTCGCCAAGCTCGTTGCTGGCGATTTGCACGGGCGTTAAAGATTCCTTGCGCGCATCCACTGTCGGGATGTCCGCTCCCACCAGATCGAGCGCCTCGCGCAGCCCGCCATAGGCCAGTGCCGCCTTAAAGAACACATTGACGGCCTTGGCTTTGACGCTGGTTGATGTCATCTTTTCCGGGTTGTAAATCGCATAGGCTGTTGCCGCACCGCTTTTTTCGGATCGGATTTCTGTCATGCCGTCCGCGAACCGCTGGGCCACCCACGCCTGCCCTGTCACTACGTCGCCATTTGACCGGATGTGCATGTCGCCCATGCCCGTCCATGCCGATTTCACCGCTCTCTCAAGTTTTGCCGCTCTGCGCGTCGCCTCTTGTGCGGCCTCGTCTGCTGCCCGCTTCTCCGGCGTGACTCCAGCCCAGGCGTCAATCTGATCGGCGCGATTCTTTTGCGTGCCCGTGAGCCGGATGCTCGTGCTTGATTCTGCCGCAAAAAGAAAGCCCCATCATCACCCGTCGCTGCACCGGCGATGCCGTCGTGGACTTGGGATCAGATGAGGCCGTACGGGCAATTCTTGATGACACCGGAGAATTTGTCAACGCCCTGAACATCCAAATACTGCACGTCTGGGACAAGGACGGCAACGAGCTTGCCCCAGATCTGTCGCCCTTGACCGCAGCGTTCAACTTCTGCATTTCGGCGTTCGCGCTGGTGGCGTCGGTCATGCCCGCCCAGTCGACCTCCGAAACAGCGGCATTGATTTTAGTGGCCGCCTCAGCCCAAGAGTTGAAGTAGGCGTCGATCAGAGATTGCTCGTCGGGTTGCGTTCGCGATTCCAGCTCGGCCAGCAGCGCGTCGGCTTCCTCGGACGTGATCTGTCCACTGGCACCCGCTGCAACGGTGTAGCCTGCGTCGCGGATTTGCTGGATTATGGCCTCAGTGTGGTGCGCCAGAATCTTTCCGCCCTCGCTGCCCTGGGTTGCGTTCATCGTGCGCCACGCCTTTTCCCCATCCGGGGTGTTCGGCAGGAACGTAGTGAAAAGTCCGTCGGAGCTGCGGAGGTAGGTCAGATCAGGGACGTCTGGCGCTACTGGCTCGGAAGTAGTTGTGCTACCTGCCTTGTCGCTACGTTCATGCCCTTCCTGGCCTACATCGTCTTCGAGTTCGGTCAGGCGATTTCCTGTTGCCTTGTCCACCACGCGCAGGATGAATATATTGACGCCATCAGCCTCGTCGCCCACAATTGAATCAACAGTGAGCAAGGGATAGGAAGTCGATCCGGGCTCGGTTGTTGGCTCACTGGGCACCCCTGGACCTCGGAACACCTCTCCGCGAAAAGCCGCATCTAGCGAAACGCTCGATGCGGCTTTGTTTTTTGCCCAGTTCGGCATCCCATCGTGTCCGACACCGTAAGCGACATATACATATTCGCCGTTGGCACGTTCGCCGACATTCACGCCAGCAGTGACCAGCTTGCCGTCCACATCCAATTCCTTGTAGAAGAAGTGGAACGCGACGAAGCCGTCGGTGCGATCCTTCTTGAGCTCTGTCCTGCCATCATATTTCCCGCTGGAGAGGATTTCGGGCACGCGGGCGATTAGCGCGGCCTTCATCGCGTCCGACTTCGCGCCGCGCTTCATTTCCCGCCAGGTCGAGCCGAGCATATGCACCTTGCCAATTACGGTATCAACCGTTATGCCCTGCAATTCGGATTTGAAAAAAGCTTTCGCCGCCTCGAACGCATCGCCGCCGGCATCTTCCAGGTAGGCGTCGAACGGCTTGGTGGAGGCGGTGAAATCGTTTTCCGCATCCGCATCCGCATCCGCATGCGTCATCTTGTTTTCAGAGAATTCGCGCCCCATGGAAACGATGCGGACCGATTCCGCCTCAACCTTCGCCGCTTCCAACGCGTGCTGGGCTGCGGCCAGCGTCTTCTCCAGCCCGGAAATTTCCTCTTTCAGCGCCTCGATGCGCCCCATGCGCTCCGCCCGCTTTGCGTTCGCGCGCCGGAACGCCGGGCTATTTTTCTCGGCCAATCGCATGACCCGCTGCGCCACCTCGCGGACATTCAGGTCCGCGCCGTTTTCTGGCGCGACAACGATGGTGATGTCCTTCTTGTTCAACAACCAGCGCCAGGAAATCAGCACATCGCTCGGGGCTATTTTCTTCGGCGTAACGTCCGGGTTGTGCAAGTAGATCGTCACCGTCTGACCGTCTGACAGCTCAAACACGGCGACCACGTGGGCCGCCCCGCGCCGCGTGATGCGCTCGTCCGTGTTGAGCCGCACGGCCGCACGGCCGCACGGGCGCCGCACTGATAGCAATCCAGACGCCGGACCGGCACATCGAGCCAGACGCGTCGGTCAAACCCGTCTCGATCCCGCACGCGGCGTCGCCGCTCATGGATCAGGACACAGTCATTGCCGCAATGTCCACAGCGGGGACGGTACGAAGGGTCTTCAGAAAGGGACAACAACAGCGAACCGTCGGCTCGCTCCTGGGATGAATCGACGACATGGCCTTCCCAGAAGACCAGGCCCAACATAGCATCTTGCATGACGGGGAAGAGGAAGGGGATCGGTTTGTTTGGTGACTGCCAATCCACCAACTTCCGACCCGTCAACCTCTACTTTCCCCAGTTCGCGCGAAAAACCTTTTTTATTCAGGGCATTCATGCCGGAAGTCCCTTCGGGGTATGGTCGTCGGGGGCCCGACAAATCGGTTGGGCCGGGCGACGAGCCCATCTTCCCGGCGCAAGGGATGCAGGCCGGGCCAATGAATCATCCGGGATGATTTGCCCGCCAGGGGGAGGGCTTCTCAAGGCCTGCCGAGGCCGTTGCTCGCGTTACAGGGGCGATACGGCCGCTGTGTCCGGGCGTGCGCCTGGGCGGCAAACGGCGCTATAATCGTCGCCATTTTGTTGCGTCCGGGTCTTGATCGGGCGTGTTTGAACTGAAACTTCGTGGAGCCGTCATGTCCTCATCCGTGAAAAAAGTTGTCCTTGCCTATTCCGGCGGTCTGGATACTTCCGTCATTCTCAAGTGGCTGGAGGACACCTACGGTTGTGAGGTGGTCACTTTCACTGCCGATCTGGGGCAGGGCGAGGAGCTGGAGCCGGCGCGGGCCAAGGCGCAGGCGATGGGGGTGAAGGAAATCTATATCGAGGATCTGCGCGAGGAGTTCGTGCGCGATTTCGTGTTCCCTATGTTCCGCGCCAATACCTTGTATGAGGGCGAGTACCTGCTCGGTACGTCCATCGCCCGTCCGCTGATCGCCAAGCGTCTGATCGAGATCGCCAATGCCACCGGTGCGGATGCCATTTCCCACGGGGCGACCGGCAAGGGTAACGATCAGGTGCGTTTCGAGCTGGGCGCCTACGCGCTCAAGCCGGGGGTCAAGGTGATTGCCCCGTGGCGCGAATGGGATCTGAACTCGCGCGAAAAGCTGATGAGCTACGCCGAGACTCACAGCATTCCGGTCGATTTTGCCAAGAGCAAGAAAAAATCCCCATACTCCATGGACGCCAACCTGCTGCACATCTCCTATGAAGGCGGCAATCTGGAAGACCCGTGGTGGGAGCCGGAAGAGGACATGTGGCGCTGGAGCGTGCCCCCGGAGAAGGCGCCGGATGCGCCGCAGTACATCGAGCTGTCCTTCGAGAAGGGCGACTGCGTGGCGATTGACGGCGAACGTCTGTCGCCGGCTGTCCTGCTCGCGCGGCTGAACGCCATCGGTGGAGCGCACGGCATCGGCCGCCTCGATCTGGTCGAGAACCGCTATGTGGGCATGAAGTCACGCGGCTGCTACGAGACGCCGGGCGGCACCTTGTTGCTCAAGGCGCATCGCGCCATCGAGTCCATCACCCTGGATCGCGAGGTGGCGCATCTGAAGGACGAGCTGATGCCGCGCTACGCCAGCCTGATCTACAACGGCTACTGGTGGAGTCCGGAGCGGCAGATGATGCAGGCGATGATCGATGCCTCCCAGGTGCATGTGAACGGCGATGTGCGCCTGAAACTGTACAAGGGCGGGGTGTCGGTGGTGGGTCGCCGTTCGGTGGCCGACAGTCTGTTCGATCCGGCCATTGCCACTTTCGAGGACGATGCCGGTGCGTACAACCAGAAAGACGCGGAGGGGTTCATCCGCCTGAACGCGCTGCGTATGCGTATTGCGGCCAATCGCGGGCGCTGAGCGCCTGTTCTGTTGCCGCAATCCCGACAGGCTGGTCTATCCTTGGGGGCGGGTTTTTACGCCGGATCCGGGTAATGGGGGAAGATTGAGCGTATTGCCAGGCAAACAGGGCAGGGGGGCTTCCCTTCGTCGATGGGCGCGACAGGCGGGCATCGTGCTGGCGGTTTGCCTGTGCCTGCTCTCCCCGCTGCCTGTCTGGGCGTTTGGCTGGTCCAGCGAGGCGCTTGAAACCCCGGACAAGCAGAATACGTGGGTGATCGGGGTGCTGGCCTGGCGGGGCACGGACAAGGCGCTTGCCGAGTGGAACCCGACGCTCCAGTACCTCAACGAATCACTCAGCGGAGAGAAATTCATTCTTCGCCCGTTGATGCTGCGCGAGGTGGGGCCGGCGCTGGCCGAGGGCCAGATCGATTTTCTGTTGTCCCAGCCCTTGCTGTATGTCGAAAACGCCGAGCGCTATGGTCTGTCGCAAATCGCCACCCTTCGCCTGCTGGATGGTGAGTATGCGTTGGACCGCTTCGGTGCAACGTTCTTTACCCGTGCTGACCGCGCCGACATCGATTCGCTGGACGATCTGCGCCATAAACGGATCGCCGGGGTGGCGGCGGATGCCTTTGGTGGCTGGCTGATCGGCATGCGTGAGCTCAAGGCCCTGGATATCGACATGAAGAGCGATATCCAGGGGCTTTTTACCGGCCTGCCCCAGGACCAGATTGTCGAGGCCGTGCTCGATAAGCGCGCTGACGCTGGCATCGTTCGCACCGGCCTGCTGGAAGCGATGGTAAGGGAGGGTCGGCTTTCGCCCGACGCGGTCAAAATTCTTGGCGGGCGGCGTACGCCCGGGTTTCCCTTCGTGCATAGTACGCAGCTTTACCCCGAGTGGCCGCTGGTTATGCGTAAGGGCATCCCTGCCGATCTCGGGCGGCGGGTCAGTCTGGCCCTGTTGTCCATGCCCAAGGATCATCCGGCGAACCGGGCGGCGGGTGCGGCGGGCTGGTCCATTCCGCTGGATTACACCAGCATCCGCAGCATGATGCGCGAGCTTGGGCTGGACCCGAATGCGGAAAACGATACCCGGCGTTTTCTGGCACTGCTGTATCGGTACTGGCCCTGGTTCGTGCTGGGGGCTCTGGCACTGTTTCTTGCGCTGTATTTGCATGGACTGCGCGTCAATCGGCGTTTGGCGCAGGCCCGCGCGGCCCTGTCCAATCTCCTGCGCGCCATCGACGAAGCCGTCGTCACGACCGGTCCGGATGGGCGCATTGGCTACATGAACCCTGCCGCTGAAGAAATCACCGGCCTGACGCGGGCGCAGGCCGAGGGTCAGCTGTTTGTACGGGTGTTTCCGTTGTTTGCCGACGATGCCACGCCCGGAGGCCGCCCGGTGGATAGTGCGCTCAGCCGTGCGCTGTACTCCATCGCCCCCGAACAGGTGGTTCAGGAAGAAGCCTGGTTGCGTCCGGTGAGCGGGGACGAGGCGCGTTTCGTGCGCTACAGCATCACGGCTCTGGTTGGCGAGGAAGGGCGTGTCGAAGGCGCGGCCATCAGTCTGCATGATCTGACCGATTTGCGGCAGCTCAATGAACAACTGCGCTACCGCGCCACCCATGATCCGCTGACCGGACTGGTCAACCGCCGGGAATTCGAGCGTGTGCTGGAAAGCCGCGTGGTGGATGCACGGGAGACCGGTGGCATGCATGCCCTGCTTTTTCTCGATCTGGATGGCTTCAAGGTGGTCAACGATTCGGGGATGCATGCGGCGGGCGATGAGGTTCTGCGTCGTCTGGCCGGCCTTTTCGGCGTTCTGTGCCCTCCGTATAGCGTGATCGGGCGTATTGGTGGTGACGAATTCGCTGTCCTTGTCGAAGGCATGGATGTGGAGCTCGCGCAGGAACTGGCCGAAGATATGGTCGCCGCAGTGCGTGATTTCCGCCTGGATTGGGAAGGGCGTTTTTACCAGGTGGGCTTGAGTGTGGGTATTGCGCCGGTGGATGCGGCGACCGGTACTGCCGCCGATGCCTTGAATGCGGTCGATTCGGCCTGCTTCCTGGCCAAATCCCATGGTGGAAACCGCGCTCACGTTCACCAGCCGGATGACGAGGAAGTGCGACGTCATCACGAAAGCCTGGGCTGGTTGCAGCGTCTGCGCGAAGCGCTGGCACAGGATCGTTTCGTACTGTTTGCCCAGCGGGTTGCCCCCTTGGCCGGGCTCGATGCGCGCGGCGCCCTGCTTGACGAGGCGCAGGAGGGGCATTTCGAGATTCTCGTGCGTCTTGAGGAAGGCGGTCAGCTGCTCATGCCGGGCAGCTTCATCCCTGCGGCAGAGCGCTTCCGCCTGATGCCGGAAATCGACCGCTGGATCGTCCGTCATCTGTTCCGGAAAATTGCCCGCGAGGAAGCACGGGGCTTTTCCTTCTCCATCAATTTGTCGGCCGAGACCATCCAGGATCCGGACATCGAGCTGTTCATCCTGACCGAAGCGCGCCTCAATGGCATTGATCCGCACTTGATCTGTATCGAAGTGACGGAAACCGCCGCCATTCACAATCTCGAACCGGTGGCGGAGCGCATTCAAAACCTGCGTCAGCACGGCTTCCGTTTCTCGCTGGACGATTTCGGCAACGGTCTGTTGTCTTTCAACTTCCTGCGCAGGCTCAATGTCGACCAGATCAAGATCGACGGCAATCTCATCAAGGACATCGAACGCGACGCCGTGGCGGCGGTAATGGTCGAGTCCATTCATCGCGTCGGCGCCCTGATGGGGGCGAGTACGGTGGCCGAATGGGTGGAAGATGCCGATACTCTCGAACGCCTGCGCGGTATAGGCGTCACCCATGTCCAGGGTTGGCTGGTGCATCGGCCCGAACCGCTCGACGCGATGCTCGACGCAACCGTTCCGGCCTGAAAACCAGTCTTCGATTCTGTTTCACGCGCCCTTCGGGGGGCGAGCTATCCGTTTTTTCACCATGGAAGCGATCTTCCCATGCGACTTTTGCACACCATGATCCGTGTCGGCGATCTCGACCGCTCCATCCGTTTCTATACCGAGGTGCTGGGCATGCGCCTGCTGCGCCGCAAGGACTACCCTGAGGGCGACTTCACCCTGGCTTTCGTCGGTTACGGTGAGGAAAGCGAGCAGGCCGTCATCGAACTGACCTGGAACTGGGGCGTGACCCACTACGAACAGGGGAATGGCTTTGGCCATCTCGCGGTGGAAGTGGACGATGTGTATCAGGCTGTCGAGCGCATTCGCGCACAGGGCGGCAAGATCGTTCGCGAGGCCGGTCCCATGAATGCCGGTTCCACCCTCATCGCATTTGTCGAAGACCCCGACGGTTACCTGATCGAGTTGCTGGGGCCACGCCACGGATAGCCCGTTCCCCGCAGGCTGTGACTGAAAGGGCCATTCATGGCCCTTTCGCCCGATCTTCACAACCCCGTCCATGGCGCCTCCAAGGGGGGCTGGGAATTCTTCGTCCGACGCTGATATTGTTCGCAGCATTTTTTTTGTAAACACCCTCTTACAGGGTGTTAAAAACCCTTCGGAACAAGCGGCGCCGGGGGTGTTCATTTTCCGGTTTGCGAAGCCCTGGGCAGGTGCCTGTCAAGCAACTTTTTGCACAGGAAGGACTTGACAGGAGGAGAGGCGCGTCAGGATGCGGTTTTCTGGGGTTGTTTTTTTAAATGATTGATTTTTAAGTGTTTGTTGTGTTGATTATTTTGTAGCCAATCTGTCAAAAGCCCTGATCCGACAAGCCTTCGCATCGCTCTTCCAAGAGTCATCCACAAAGTTATCCACAGGCTCTGTGGAAAAACGGAACCGTCCCATGAGCTTGATTTCGTCCCTGCCCGACCTGCCGGTCCGTTCCAGTTTTGCGCCTCTGGCGCAGGCCCTGCGCGATACGGCCCGTGCCGTGCTGGTTGCCCCGCCAGGGGCCGGCAAGACCACCTTGATTCCACTGGCTTTGCTGGAGGAGAGCTGGCTTGCGGGCAAGCGCATCCTGCTGCTGGAGCCGCGTCGTCTGGCGGCGCGTGCGGTGGCAGCGCGCATGGCGGGCCTCTTGGGGGAGCCCGTGGGGGAAACCGTGGGCTATCGGGTGCGCCTGGAAAGCCGGGTCGGACCGCGCACACGTATTGAAGTGGTCACCGAAGGGGTGTTGACCCGACGCCTTCAGGACGATCCCTCGCTGGACGATGTGGGGCTTCTGATCTTCGATGAGTTTCATGAACGCAGCCTGCAGGCGGATCTGGGGCTGGCCCTGGCCCTGGAGGCCCGTGAGGCGCTGCGCCCGGACCTGCGTTTGCTCGTGATGTCCGCCACCCTGGATGCGGCCGGTGTGTCGCGCTTGCTCGATGGCGCGCCGGTCATCGAAAGCGCGGGACGGGCGTATCCGGTTGAAGTGCGTTACTGGCCTCCCCGTGCGGGGCAGCGTGAGGACGAGGCGCTGCGCGCGGCGGTGCGGCGCGTGCTGATCGAGGAAACCGGCAGCGTGCTGGTCTTTCTCCCCGGCGAGGGCGAAATCCGCCGTCTGGCCGAGGCGCTGGAAACGGCGGGACTGCCTGCCGATGTCGATCTGCATCCGCTCTATGGCCGGCTGGGGCTGGCGGAGCAGGACGCCGCGATACGGCCCGCGCCGGCCGGTCGGCGCAAGCTGGTTCTATCCACCGCCATTGCGCAAACCAGCCTGACCATCGAAGGCGTGCGGGTGGTTGTCGATGCGGGGCTCTCGCGCCAGGCGCATTTTGATCCGGCTTCGGGTATGAGTCGACTGGTCACGCGGCGCGTTTCGCGCGCGGCGAGCGTGCAGCGCGCAGGCCGTGCCGGGCGCCTGGAGCCGGGGGTGTGCGTGCGCCTGTGGAGCGAGAGCGAGCAGGAGCGGCTGGCCGCCGCCGATACCCCGGAAATCCTGCAGGCCGATCTGGCGCCGCTGGTTCTGGAGCTGGCGGAATGGGGCGCATCGGAGGTAGGCACCCTGCGCTGGATGGACCCGCCACCGCCAGCCGCCCTGGGGCAGGCTCGCGCGCTGTTGCAGGCCCTGGGCGCGCTGGATGCCGACGGACGGCTGAGCGTTACAGGCAGGCATATGGCCCGACTCCCCCTGCATCCGCGGCTGGCGCGGCTTCTGGTGCACGCGCGCGAGGCTCAGGAGGGCGAGACAGCCGCGTGGGCGGGGCTGGCCGTCGAACTGGCGGGCCTGCTGTCCGAGCGCGATCCCTGGAATCTGCCCAGCAGCGATATTGCCCTGCGTCTGGACGCTCTGGCGCGTGGGGAAGGCGGCGCCCGCGCCCTCGGGCATCTGCGCGAGGTGATCCGTCATCTGGCGCAGGCCGCCGGTATCGATCTGTCGAGGCCCCGCCCAAGGGGCATCGACCGTCGCGTGCTGGGGCCGCTCTTGGCCCTGGCCTATCCGGACCGCATCGCCCAGCGCCGGGAGGGAAGCGAGCCGCGTTTTCGCTTGTCGGGCGGGCGCGGGGCCGTGCTTCCCCGTGAAGATGCCCTGGCCTCGTGCGACTGGCTGGTCGTAGCGCAGCTTGACGGCGAGGCGCGCGAGGCGCGCATACGCCTGGCGGCTGAGCTGGATATCGAATCTCTGGTTCAGGCGCTGCCCGAACTGTGTCGCGAAACGACCTGCGTTCACTGGGACGCGCGTGAGTTGGCGGTCAAGGCCGTGCGCCGTCGTCTGCTGGGCGAACTGGTGATAGAGGAGCGTGCGTTGCCCGCTCCGCCAGCTGAGGCTGTGTGTGCCGCCCTGATCGAGGGCCTGCGGCAGGCCGGCCCCACCTGCCTGCCCTGGACGGATACCCTGCGACGCTGGCAGGCCCGGCTGGCGTTCGTGCGTGCACGTCAGCCGGATGCGGGCTGGCCGGCGCTGGACGATGAAAGCCTGATGGCTGGCTTGGAAGACTGGTTTCCCCCCTGGTCCGCCGGTTTATCGCGTCTTGCGCATCTGGCGCGTCTGGATCTGTCCAGCGCGCTGCGCGAGCGTCTGGACTGGGCGCAGCGTCAGGCGCTGGAAAGGTTGGCGCCAGAGTATGTCGAGGTGCCCAGCGGCTCACGCCTGCGTCTGGATTATGGCCCGGAGGGCGTGAGCCTGTCCGTGCGTCTGCAGGAGATGTTCGGCCAGAGCGACACCCCGCGCGTGCTCGATGGTCGTGAGCCCGTCACCCTGCACCTGCTCTCACCCGCTCGTCGTCCGGTACAGGTCACCCGTGATCTGGCGGGGTTCTGGCGCGGCAGCTACGCGGAGGTGAAAAAAGAAATCAAGGGGCGCTATCCCAAGCACGACTGGCCCGATGATCCGCTGCATGCTGCGCCCAGCCGTGGGGCGAAGCGCAAGGCATGACTGGGGGTTTTTCGTCTTCTGTGGGGGCCGGTGGCTATCCGCGCCGCCCCAGGCGCAGCCAGGAGACCAGGGAAACGGCGGCGAGCAGGAAGGCGCCGAACAGGAACAGGCTGGCCTGGATGGGCAGGCCGAGCTGGGTGAGGAACAGGTACAGGCCGACAAAGCCCATCATGGCGGCGTTTTCCCAGAAGTTCTGCACGGCGAGCGCACGGCCGGCGCCGATGCTGTGATGGCCCTGTTCCTGGAGCAGGGCGTTCATGGGTACGACGAACAGCCCGCCGGCGGCACCCAGGGCCACGAGTACGCCGACGGCGAGCCCGATGTCGCCGATCAGGGCCAGTCCCATGACCAGCGGGCCGAGCAGGAAGCCGCCGATCAGGGCACGATTCACCGTGGCGAGGGTGACCCATAACCCGGCGAGGGCTGCACCGGCGACGATGCCGATGGAGACCGCGCCCATGAGGTTGGCGGGGGTGCCGTTGTCGGGAATGCCCAGCGCTACCGGCACCCAGGCGAACAGCATCAGGCGCAGGGTGGCGCCCATGCCCCAGAAGGTGCCTGTGGCGATCAGCGAGTCGCGCGCGTCGTGGTTGCCATGCAGCACGCGCAGGTTGTCGCCGAATTCGCGCGCAAGCTGCGCGGGGTCGGTGGTGTGCAGCGCCCGTTCGATGGGCAGGCGCGGGATGAGCAGGTTGAGCAGGGCGGCGAACACGAACAGGCCGATGACCACGTTCAGTGCCAGCGAAAGCGAGGCGTCGCTCAGCTGTCCGCCGACAAAGACGCCGACGAGGATGGCGACGATGGTGGAGCCTTCGAGCAAGCCGTTGGCACGCACGAGCTTCCCTGGGCCGAAGAGCTGGGTGAGGATGCCGTATTTGGCCGGCGAGTAAACCGCCGCACCGATGCCGGCAATGCCGTAGGCGATTACCGGCGGGAGGCCGGTGAGGAGCCCCAGGGCGCCGATGAGCTTGATGCCGTTGCCGATCAGCAGCACGCGGCCCTTGGGCTGGGCGTCGGCGATCAGACCGACGAAGGGCGCGAGCAGGATGAACGGCGCGACGAAGGCGATCTGCAGCCAGGGCACCTGTCCGGCGTCGGCCTGTGCCTTGAGCGTGGCGATGGCGACGATGAGCAGGGCGTTGTCGGCGAAGGCGGAGAGAAACTGCGCGCCCAGCAGGGCGAGCATGGGACGTGAGAGCAACGGCCGGTCGGTCCCGGCATGCGCGGCGTCGTTCATGCCGGGGCCTCCGTGCTGGCGCGGGCCTTGAGTGTGAGGTAGTCCACCTTGCCGGTGGGCAGCATCGGCAGCTCGTCCACGACGCGGATGATGCGCGGTACGGCCAGTTCCGGCAGATGCAGCTGCTGGGCGGCGCCCAGGAGCGTCTCGCGGGTCAGCTGGCGGTCGGTGGTGAACAGGATAAGCGCCTCGCCGCGCGCCGCGTCCGGGCGGCTGGTGGCGGCGTGCTGGGCGGTGGGATTGGCCGCCTGCGCCATGCGTTCCACCACTTCCAGCGAGATCATCTCCCCGGCGATCTTGGCAAAGCGCTTGACCCGCCCTTCGATGCGCACGAAGCCATCCGCGTCGATGCTCACCACATCCCCGGTGTCGTACCAACCCTCACCCAGTTCGGTAACGGGGGGTTCCAGTACGCCGGGGGCGTCGCTGCGCAGATAGCCGGACATGACGTTAGGACCGCGCACCTGCAGTTGTCCGCCGCGCTCGATGCCGGGGACCGGCACCAGACGGTGTTCGATGCCCGGCAGGATCTGGCCGACGGTTCCGGCGCGGTAGGCCATCGGCGTGTTCACCGCGAGTACGGGGGCGGTTTCGGTGGCGCCGTAGCCTTCGTAGATGCGCACGCCGAATTTCTCGAACCATAGTGTGCGCACGTTCTCGTTGAGTTTTTCCGCTCCGGCGACGACATAACGCAGGCGGAAGAAGTCATACGGGTGCGCAAAGCGCCCGTAATGGGCCAGGAAGGTGCCGGTGCCGAACAGCGCGGTGCAGTTGCGGTCGTAGACGATTTCCGGGATGACGCGGTAGTGCAGGGGGCTGACATACAGGAAGACCGGCACCCCGGCGATCAGCGGATACAGCGTGCCCGCGGTCAGGCCGAAGCTGTGGAACATGGGCAGGGCGTTGAAGATGCGGTCGCGCCGGTTGAGGTCGATGATCGCGCGGATCTGGGCCACGTTCGCCACCAGCGCGCGATGCGAGAGCACCACGCCCTTGGGCTTGCCTTCCGAGCCCGAAGTGAACAGCACCACCGCCGGGGATTCGACGTTGCCGCTCGGCACATAGCGCGCGGGCCAGAGGCTGGCGGCAAGCACCCACAGCTTGTCCTTGAGCCTCAGGGACGGGCGCAGGTCTTCCAGATACAGGAACTTCACCTCCGGCAGGGCGGCGAGGGTGGCTTGCAGATTGGCCTTGTCGATGAAGGCGCGCGAGGTCAGCACGCGCCCCACCTGTGCGGCGGTAAGTGCGTTGCGCAGCGCATCGGCCCCCGCCGTCGGGTTCAGTACCGCCGGAATCCGCCCGAAGGCTGAGGCACCGATGATGGCGCCGGCGGTAATGGCGAGATTGGGCAGCAGTACGCCCACATGCTCGCCGTCCTCGCCTTCGCGCGCCAGAAAGCGCCCAGCCGCCAGCGCCATTTTCAATACCTGGCGGTAGGTGTAGGGCGTTTGATTCACGTCCTCGACAATCGGCGTTTTCCAGCCATGGATGTCGCCTGCGTCCACCAGCGCCTCGAACAGGGTCCGGCGCTTGTGACTCTGGAACATCATTTCCTGCATGATGTGACGCATCGCTTCGCCCGCACGGCGGCGGCGCTCCTTGGCGGTCGCCCCCTCCGGCATCGGCAGCTGCGTCGGCGGCAGGATGCTCAGCCGGATCTGCGGAAACCACTGCCGGCGCGCTTCGCCGGACAGACGGGCGAAAGTGCTGCGCGCCGGCCCGTCCAGACGCACCGGCACAAGCGTTGCCCCGGTGCGCGCGGCCACGAAGGCCGGCCCTTCGTAGACCTTCATCAAGCCGCCGGTTACCGTGATGCGCCCCTCGGGGAAGATCACGACCGGACGTCCGCTTTTGACCAGCGCGAGGATCTGTTTCACCGCCATCGGGTGCATGGGGTCCACAGTCAGGTAGTCGGTCAGCCAGAGCATCGCGCGGAACATCGGTTGGCGCGCGATCAGGGTATGCACCACGAACACCGGCTTCACCGGCAGGAACAACCCCAGCAGCAGACCGTCCAGATACGATTCGTGGTTGGCGATGATGATGAGGCGCTCGGCCTGCATCGCATCGAAAGTCCCCTCGATGCGCACCCGGAACAAGATCCGCATCACTGGCTTGAGCAGGGTGCGGACCAGAACGACCAGTAATCGACGAAACATGGGGAAGTCCCTCCTTGTCAGGGATAACCGTGCCAATCCAGATACTCGATGACTCGCCCGAGCGCCTCGCGTACCCGCGGGCTGTCCACCGCATAGAGCGTCTGGTTACCCTGCCGCTCGCCGTGGAGCACGCCGGCTTCGGCCAGCACGCGCAGATGGTGCACCACCGCCGTGCGTGACAGCGGCATGGCCGCCACGATCTGGGTGATGTTCAGCCGCTCCCCGGGCTCGAACAGGAACAGGATGCGCTGGCGATGCGGGTCGCCCAGCGCGGTGAACACCCGCGCCAGCGGTTCCCAGTCTTCGGGTAGTCGATCGGTGAAATCGGTTTTCATGTCCAATAAACTAGTTATTTGGTTGTTATGTGTCAAGCACCGGTGTGATGGGGGGCAGAGGCCGGAATCCATGCTGTGAATATGTATCTTGCTGTTTTTACGGTGTGTTTACGATGGGTTTACGGAGCGTGTGCTAGAGTGCTCTCATGGGTTGGTCGGGGCTTTATTCATGCAAGCCTTTGATATAAAGGAGAAAGTTGTGAAAAAGTGGGTTGCCGTAAATTCGTTCATGCTTGTTGCGCTTGCCGGTTGCGGTTCCGAGGATTCGGTCTATCAACCCAAGGCGGGAGACAAGATTTTCACCACCGTGGCGGTAGACGGTCGGGAGGTGCAAAAGGAAACATACAAATATTACGCACTGACTGACAGCAGGAGACTTGTGGATGATCCATCGCTGGTTGCAGCGGGAGCGCCGCAAATTGCCATTCTTGAATCAAGGGAAAACAAACAACTTCCTTTGGTGATGCAGTCGGCGCATATGGTTTCAATCAGAGGGGCGGTGGATGAGGTTGATCATGCTGCAGTGATAGGATTTGTAGAAGAGCTTATCTACGAATTGGGAAATCACTATCCCAGCCATTCGATACATGAGCTGGCGTGGGAGTTCGCGGATCTTGATGAGAGTCCTGAGGGTCTTTATAAGGAGTATATGGCTTCAGGTTTGCCGGATGTTAAGAGTTATGTCGCGTTCTATGAAACCGTTGATGCTCATTATAGTAATTCGATTAAATCCTATTCGGACATGGAGTCCGATTTGAGGGATTTCATGATGATGAACGATTTGACAATCGCTTATTTTGGGAGTGTTCTGGAACGGCTTGGCGAGGGGTTTTCTAGTTTGTATGCCGAGCTTCAGCGAAGAGGTATGAGTGTATTCGACCTCGATGAGCAATACAGGCAGTCAGGGATGAGGTTTCCGGATTTTTTGGCGAAATTTTTCGGCAAGACGTCCGCGATGCAGGGAGAGTTCGCCTATATTTCATCCGATGTGGGATCCAAGGGCGGCGCGGCGGAGGTTGGTGTGGAAGCGGCGAAGCTGGGTTTGAAAGTCGCCAAGTTCGCTTGGGAAATCATCAAGGATGGGCGACCGAAAACCACGGCGGAAGGGGCTTATACAACGATTCTGTCCGTAAAGGATGGATCCTATGAAAATTACGAATATGCCGTGCGTGGTGAATCGCCGGTCGTCTCTTATACAGGAAAAAACCTGTTTGGCATGACTTTGTATGATGCCCAATTCAAGCTGGATGGCGCGTATAAAGCGACCCATCCGTCCGTACCTGGATACTGGATGCCCAGCGTTGCTTTCAAGGTTGAAAACGCATTCGCAGGTTTTACCTGGAACTTGAATGCTGGTGCCGCCATCACTTCAGCCGTGAATCGTGCTTCGGCATCTGCGCCGGAGCCGGAAATTCAGGTGGTGGCGAATGTTCAGGCAAATGGCTGGTTCCAGTCATTCACAAAATCGTTTGATTTTTATGCCAATGCGCGTACGGGGTTCAGGAATAATTGATGGGTTTTCAGAGGGTGTGGCCGAAATAATTATCCTGCCAGTCGGGTTGCAAGGATACGCGCTTCGACCAGCCAGACCCAAGCGACTGGAACTCACGAGGAGAGATCGTGATGGGCGATGAGACGACGCGCGCTCTCGTTCCATGCGTGTGTGCGCTCGACCACCCAGCGCTTGGCCTGAACGACGAAGCCACTGGGGGTATACCAGAAACCTTCTGTGCCATGACTCTAAATTTCCATGCCGAGAAGTGTCCCAACCCATCATTCCACTGGACCTGCGCGAAAACTCACGCAGGTTGCTCACTTCTACGTTATGGCTGATAAAGACATGGAAGAAATCAACAGAGATGACGCCTATGCGCTGGCAAAAGCCACTGCCAAAAAAATCGTGTCCGGAGAGCTATCTGAATACGAAGGTGGGATGAAAATTTGGAAAGAGGTCATAGATAAATTGGGCTCAAGATGCCCTGATGATCTTTGGCCATTCAAGTCCAATGCGAGTGCAATCGAGGACATCAAATGGAACGTCGAGCAAGGTGGAAATGGAAATGAGAGCCTTATCCTCCAGTGTGAACAAGAAATAATAATGGCGGCAAGAAATTTGGCAAATCAGGCAGAATAACGCGTTCAACACCGGCTCGCAAAAGCGGCGCTTCGCGCCCCTTTTGCTTGCGGGTTAACGTTACCTTCCCCCTCCGATAGAAAACATTCGAGCATCTCGCATGGTCTGTGATAGCCCACGAAACGCTCCACCCGGAAGGGAAATCAAGCCATTCTAATTACATCTTATTCGGTATAAAAAGAGCTCTACCCGGTGTGGGTCATGTCCGTGCAAGGGATTCGGCACGGATTTGTCTGGGCGAGTGTAATCAGTCTTCGTTATTTTGCTCTGGTCGGCGGGCCAGGCTGTGCAGCTTCAGGTGCAGGGCGGCTTTGGCCAGCAGATGGGCGCTGACGGGGGCAGTGATGAACAGGAACAGGGTTACCAGTACTTCATGCAGGCTGATGCCCGGTTCGGTCAAGCTGAAATACAGCGCGGAGGCGATCAGCAGGCTGCCAACGCCCAGGGTGCTGGCCTTGGTCGGGCCGTGCAGCCGGGTGTAGAAATCGCGCAGGCGCGCAAGGCCGATGCTGCCGATGAGGGTGAAGACCGCCCCAAGCAGGATCAGTGCGCTCAAGAGAAGCTCGGTGGCCGGATTCATTCGATGATGTCTCCTCGGGTCAGGTATTTCGCCAGGGCCACGGTGCCGACGAAGCCCAGCATGGCGATGAGCAGGGCGGCTTCGAAGTACACGCTTTGCTTTTGCAGCAGGCCGAACAGGACCAGCAGGGCGATGGCGTTCACATACAGGGTGTCGAGCGCCAGGATGCGGTCGGGCAGGCTGGGGCCACGGAACAGGCGCCAGAGGGTCAGCAGTAGGGCGAGGCTGACCAGTGCGACGGCGATGACGAGCACGGTGTTCAGCATGACTCGAAAATCTCCTTGAGTGGCGCTTCGTAGCGGGTCTTGATTTCGTCCACCACGCTTGCGGGGTCCGGCGCGTTGAGGGCATGGATGAGCAGATGCGAGCGATCCGCCGCGAGTTCGGCCGTCAGCGTGCCGGGGGTCAGGCAGATGGTGTTGGCCAGCAGGCTGATGGCGATATCGGTCTTGAGCGCGAGTGGCACCACGATGAAGGCCGGTTGCAGGGCTTCGGGGCGCCCCAGGATCAGCCGCGCCACCTGGAAGTTGGCCACGATGATGTCATGCAGCACGAGGCCGACGAAGCGCGCCAAGGTGGCCGGCCGGCGAATGCACAGCGGATCGGGCCAGAAGCGCCGGGTGAACAGCGGCAGGAGCAGGCCCAGCAGGGCGCCGAGCACCAGTTGGCCGATGCTCAGTTCGTTGACCAGCAGCAGCCAGACGAGCGCGAGCACCAGACTCAGTATCGGATGGGGCAACCAGCGCTTCATGGGCGTGCCTCCTGTGTGGCGACCGGGTGCAGGACGGCCTCGATGTACGGGGCGGGCACGAGCAACTGTTCGGCCGTGGCGCGGGTGTAATTCAGTACCGCCTCGCCCTCGACCACCAGCAGCAGTCCCAGTGCCAGCAGGCCGAAGATGGGCGCGAGCCGTGACAGCTCATCACCCAGGGGGTTGTTGGCCTGCGCCTGCGGCACGCCATGCGCCCGATAAAACAGCAGGCTGCCACTGCGCGCCAGGGCGATGACCGTCAACAGGCCGCCGATCAGCACCACGGCCCAGATCCAGACGAGGGCAGGGGAGGCCAGTGCGGCTTGCAGCAGGGCGAGCTTGCCGAAAAAACCCGCGAGCGGCGGCAGGCCCGCAATCAGCACCGCCAGGGCAAAGAACACGCCGCCGATCAGCCGTGGGTGGGGCAAGGGCGGCCCCGCTTCGTAGCGGTCCGCCATGGCGCCACGTCCCAGGACGATGCGGTCGGCGAGCAGGAACAGCGCGGCTGCGGCAAAGGTGGAGTGTGCCAGGTAATACAGGCCGGCGCTGATGCCTTCCACGCTGAACAGGCCGAAACCGACCAGGAGCGTCCCAGCGGAAGCCAGCACCAGATAGGCAATCTGCTCACGCAGGGCGCGACTGGCCAGCGCGCCGCCCACACCCAGCGCCAATGTGGCGAGGGCCAGTGGCAGGAGCCAGGGTTCAGCCAGCCACTGGACCCCGGCGACGGCATCGGCACCGAAGATCAGCGTATAAACGCGCAGGATGCTGTAGGCCCCGACCTTGGTCATGATGGCGAACAGCGCGGCGACCCCGGCGCTTGTCCCGGCATAGGCGCCCGGCAGCCACATGTGCAGGGGCAGCAGGGCCGCCTTGATGGCGAAAACCACCAGCAGCAGCAAGCCTGCGGCACGCACCACGCCGGTATGGGCCTCGGGCAGCGTGGCGATCTTCACCGCCAGGTCGGCCATGTTCAGCGTACCGAGCACGCCGTACAGCGCGCCGACTGCGAACAGGAACAGGGTGGAACCGATGAGGTTGATGACCACGTAATGCAGGCCGGCACGGGTGCGCGCCCGTCCGCCGCCGTGCAGCACCAAGCCGTAGGAGGCCAGCAACAGTACCTCGAAAAACACGAACAGGTTGAACAGATCCCCGGTCAGGAAAGCGCCGTTCAGGCCAAAAAGCTGCAGCTGGAACAGCACATGAAAATGCGGACCAAAGCGGTCGTCGCCACGCACGGCATGCGCCAGCGCAAAGGCGGACAGCAGGGCGGTGATCGTCAGCATGAAGGCGGAGAGCCGGTCGGCCACCAGCACGATGCCGAAGGGCGCGGGCCAGTTCCCCAGTGCATAGACGGCGATTTCTCCCTGCGCGGCGCGGGAAAGCAGCAGCAGGGCCAGCGGAATCGACAGCGCAACAGCCGCCAGGGACAGCGCGCGTTGCGCGGCAAGGCGACGCTCGCCCAGCAGCAGGATCAGGACACCCGCCAGCAGTGGCAGCAGCAGCGGGGCAATGGTCAGATGGCTCATGCCCGGTCCTCCCGCTCGCCCTTGTGCTGCCGTTCGGCGGTTTCATCCAGGCCGGTATTCAGACCGTCCACATGGTCATTGCCCAGTTCGGCGCGCGCGCGCAGGGCCAGCACCACCACGAAGGCTGTCATGGCAAAGCCGATGACGATGGCGGTGAGAACCAGGGCCTGCGGCAGCGGGTCGGTGTAGCCGGCGGCCTCGGGGGCGATCAGCGGGGGCAGGCCCACGCTGGCGCGTCCCATCAGGAACAGGAACACATTGACCGCGTAGGACAGCAGGGTCAGGCCCAGAACGACCGGAAAGGTGCGTCCACGCAGGGTGAGGTACACGCCAGTGGCCGTGAGTACGCCGATGGCGATAGAAAGCAGGGCGTCCATCAGTCACGGCTTCCTTCGGCAGAATGCGGCAGTGCCGTGCGCGACAGCTTGCCCAGGTGGATGAGAATCAACAAGGTGGCACCGACCACGACCAGATACACCCCCAGGTCAAAGGCCATGGCGCTGGCCAGCTCGAATTCACCGATGAGCGGCCAGTGCAGATGGCCGTGGGTCGAGGTGAGGAAGGGGTAACCGAAGACCCAGCTGCCCAGGCCGGTCAGGGTGGCAATCAGCAATCCGCTGCCGATCAGCGGATGGGCATTGGCCGGTACACGCCCCCGCGTCCAGTCGATGCCGTTGGCCAGGTACTGCAGGATCAGCGCCACGGCGGTAATCAGCCCGGCAATGAAGCCGCCGCCGGGCATATTGTGCCCGCGCAGGAAGATGTACACCGAAACCAGCAGGGCCAGCGGCAACAGCAGGCGGCTCAGCGTGGCCATGATCGGCGGGTGGGCATCGCTGCTCCAGTCGACGCCCCGCTCATCCGCGCGGCGCAGTGGCAGGCGCAGCCCCTTGAGCAGTGCGTAAATGCCCAGCCCCGCCAGTCCCAGCACGGTGATTTCACCCAGGGTATCGAAGCCACGGAAATCGACCAGAATGACATTCACCACGTTGTGTCCACCGCCGCCCGGAACGCTGTTTTCCAGGAAGTAGCCGGCGATGTGCTCATAGGGCCGGGTCAGAACGGCCCAGGTCAGTGCTGCCGCACCACCGCCTGCGGCAAGGGCCAGCGCCATGTCGCGCAGGCGGCGCGCGTTGGAGGATTCTGGCGGCGAATGCTGCGGCAGGTAGTGCAGTGCCAGCAGCAGCAACACCAGGGTGACCACCTCCACGGAAAGCTGGGTCAGGGCCAGATCAGGGGCGGAGAACTTGACGAAGGCGAGGGAAACCACCAGCCCGACCACGCCGATCAGCACCAGCGCCACCAGCCGCTGCCGGTGCAGGGCGGCCGTGCCCAGGGCGGCGGCGATCAGCGCCAGCGCGGCAAGCAGCGATACGGCATCCAGGGGCAGGCCCGCGCGCGTCCCGGTAAGCGGCGCATTGCTTCCCAGAAAGCCCACTGTGCCGGCAGCTACCGCCACCAGCACGGTCAGCAAGGCCATGCGTTGCAGCGAGCCGGTTTCGATGCGTGCGATGAGCGCACTATTGGCATGCAAGAGCGCACCCTGCAGGGCGTTGTACACCGCCCGTGCGTCCAGCCGGCCCACGGTGCGCTCGTGCAGGGCGAACAGTGGTTTGCGTCCGATGTAAACAAGAATGCCCAGGGTAAGGGCCACCGCGCTCATGCCCAGTTCGGGTGTGAAGCCGTGCCACAGCGCCAGGCTGTACTGCGGCGGGGTGGCCTGCAAAGCACCGGTAGCGGCCACGGCCAGCAGCGGGGCCACGGTAAAGGCCGGCAGCATGCCCACCATCAGGCACAGCGCCACCAGCACTTCCACAGGCACTTTCATCCAGCGCGGCGGCTCGTGAGGGGTTTTGGGCAGATCGACCGGCTCGCCGTTGAAGAACACGTCATGGATGAAGCGCAGCGAGTAGGCGACCGAGAACACCCCGGCCAGGGTGGCCAGCGCCGGCAGCAGCCAGCCGACTGCGGTCAGCTGCGCCACATGCACGGTTTCGGCGAAGAACATTTCCTTGGACAGAAAGCCGTTGAGCAGGGGCACCCCGGCCATCGCCGCTGCGGCGACCATGGCCAGCAGGGCAGTATGCGGCATGTATTTCCACAAACCGTTCAGACGGCGCATGTCGCGTGTGCCCGCCTCGTGGTCGATGATGCCGGCGGCCATGAACAAGGATGCCTTGAAGGTCGCGTGGTTGATGATGTGGAACACCCCGGCGACCGCCGCGAGTGGCGTGGACAGACCGAACAGCAGGGTGATGAGCCCGAGGTGGCTTAACGTGGAGTAGGCCAGCAGCCCCTTCAGGTCATGCTTGAACAGCGCCGTGTAGGCGCCCAGCAGCAGGGTGGCGAGCCCCGCGCCGCTGACCAGCATGAACCACTCCGTCGAGCCGGACAGCGCGGGGTAGAGGCGGGCGAGCAGGAATACGCCGGCCTTGACCATGGTGGCCGAATGCAGATAGGCGGATACCGGCGTGGGCGCCGCCATGGCATGCGGCAGCCAGAAATGAAAGGGGAACTGCGCGGATTTGGTGAATACGCCGAGCAGGATCAGCAGCAATGTGGGCAGATACAGGGGATGGGCGCGGATGATATCCCCGGCGGCCAGTACGTCGCTGAGCTGGTAGCTGCCCACAATATGCCCCAGCAGGATCACGCCGCCGAACAGGGCCAGCCCGCCGCCGCCGGTGATGGCCAGCGCCATGCGCGCGCCTTGGCGGCCTTCGGCGCGGTGCTGCCAGTAGCTGATGAGCAGGAAGGAGCTCAGCGAAGTCAGTTCCCAGAACACCACCATCTGGATGAGGTTTTCCGAAAGCACCACGCCCAGCATCGAGCCCATGAACAGCATCAGATAGGCGTAAAAGCGCCCCATGCAGTCGCGTGGGTTCAGGTAATAACGCGCGTAAAGGATGATCAGCAGGCCGATGACGAGAATCAGCAGCGCGAACATCATCGACAATCCATCGAGGCGGAAGGCGAGTGTCACGCCCAGGCTGGGTATCCAGGCCCAGCTGTGCACCAGCGTTTCCCCACCGAATACCGGGGGCAGCAGGGGCGCAAGCAGCGCCAGAGCCAGCGCGGTGAAGGCGCCGGCGATCCAGGCGGCATGCAGCCGGCCGAAGCGCGAGCCCCAGGCCGCCACCGGGGCGGCAAGAAAGGGCAGCAGGACAAGGGTCAACAGGCTCATGGGGGGGCGGGCCGGTACGTAGGATTGTCTGGAATGTAACACGAGCCGAGGCTCAAGTCTTGGGTTATGCAAGAAGCAGGCCGTGGGTTGCATGCATCGGATGTCGGGCGGGTGGGCGTCAAAATCCTCGTGAAATGCTATGCTTCACGCATCCGTATCCGCGATGTTTTCCACAGCGTTACCAACTTGAGCTCGATAGATTCCCCGACAGCCCGCATCGTTCCCCGCGCCGATCACACGATCTCGCGCCAGCGCATCAGCAAGCATGCCTTGACCGTCCTGTACCGTCTCAAGGACGCGGGTTTCCGCGCCTGTCTGGTCGGCGGAGGGGTGCGCGATCTCCTGCTGGGGCGTGAGCCCAAGGATTTCGACGTGGTGACCGATGCCCGTCCCGAAGAGGTTCGCGCGCTGTTTCGCAACTGCCGTCTGGTCGGTCGGCGCTTCCGCCTGGCGCATGTGTATTTCCGCGAGGATGTTGTCGAAGTCTCGACATTCCGGGGCGGACACGACGGCGAGGACGATGCCGGCAAAGTGGCCGAGGACGGGCGCATCCTGCGCGACAACGTCTATGGCACGCTGGAGGAAGACGTCTGGCGGCGCGATTTCTCGGTCAACGCACTGTATTACGATATCGAGGATTTCTCGCTCATCGATTACGCCGACGGACTGGCGGATCTCGAAGCCGGTCGCCTGCGCATGCTGGGCGATGCCGAGGCGCGTTATCACGAAGACCCGGTGCGCATGCTGCGCGCGGTGCGCTTTGCAGCCAAGCTGGGCTTCCGCATGGACGAGGCCACCGAGACGCCCTTGTTCCACCTGGGTGAGCTGCTGGAGCCCATCCCCGCCGCACGGCTGTACGAGGAAGTTCTCAAGTTGTTCCAGTCCGGGCACGGCGCTGCCTCGTTCGAGCTTTTGCGCCATTACGACCTGCTGCGCCGGCTGCTTCCCGCCGTCGATGCCCAGCTGTGCCGCGACCGCGACGAGGGGCGCGTTCACAAACTGGTGCGTCTGGCGCTGGAGAGTACCGATCAGCGGGTGGCGGAAGGGTTGCCGGTCAATCCTGCCTTCCTGTTTGCCGCCCTGCTCTGGGAGCCGGTGCGTGCCGCCTACGAGCGCAACATGGCCGAGCACGAACCCTGGGGCGATGCCCTGCGTCATGCCGCCGACGAAGTGCTGGATGCCGTGGTGCGCCGTGTGGCCATCCCCAAGCGCGTCACCCTGATGATCCGCGATATCTGGTTCCTGCAACCGCGTTTCTCCCAGCGTGGGGGACGGCGCGAGGCCGGTCTGGGGGCGCATGAGCGCTTCCGCGCCGGGGTGGATTTCCTCTGTCTGCGCGCCGAATCCGGCGAGCCGCTGCGGGGCGATTGCGACTACTGGCGCGAGATCGAGGAGAGTGTGCCTTCGCGCACGCACGCCCACACCCACGCGCCGGCACATGAGGGGGGAGAGCGTGAGCGCAAGCCGCGTCGCCGCTCTGGCTTCCGCCGACGGCCGCGCGGTGGCTGAGGCCGACGCCGCGCGGGTTTTCGTCGGACTGGGCAGCAATCTCGACGATCCCGCGCGTCAGTTGCGCTGCGCCTGCCGTGCCCTGGCCCGCCTGCCGGATACCGCTCTGGTGGCCGTCTCGCCGCTCTACCGCAATCCGGCCATCGGTCCGGCGGGGCAGCCCGATTTCCTGAATGCCGTCGCGCAATTGCAGACCCGCCTGCCGCCGCTTTCACTGCTCGATGCCCTGCAGGCCATCGAACTGTCCCAGGGCCGTCGGCGCGAGCAGCATTGGGGCGCGCGCACCCTGGATCTGGACATCCTGCTCTACGGTCAGGAAGCTCTGACGCTGCCGCGCCTGTGTGTCCCGCATCCGCACATGGCGCAACGGCGCTTTGTCCTGCAACCCCTGCACGATATTGCCCCGGCTCTTCAACCGCCGGGGCTCGCCCCGCTGCCCGTGCTGCTGGCGCACTGTCCGGAACACGGGCTTGAACGCATCGACGAGGAGATCGACATCCATGACGACGCCTGAACGCTCCCCCGTCACCCTGCGTCATCTGCGCGCCATGAAGGCGCGCCACGAACCCATCAGCATGCTTACGGCCTATGACGCCAGCCTCGCGCGGCTCATCGACGAGGCCGGGGTGGAATGTGTGCTGGTGGGCGATTCCCTGGGGATGGTCATTCAGGGGCGGGAAACCACCCTGCCGGTGACACTGGACGAGATGATCTACCACGCCCAGGCGGTTGCACGCGGCCTGCGTCGTGCCTTTCTGATCGTCGACATGCCCTTCATGAGCTACGCCACGGCAGAAACGGCCCTGCACAATGCGGCGCGGCTGATGAAAGAGGGCGGCGCGCACATGGTCAAACTCGAAGGCGGCGCCCCGCAGTCCGATAGCGTGCGGCGACTGGCCGAGCAGGGTATTCCGGTGTGCGCGCATCTCGGATTGCAGCCGCAATCGGTACACAAGCTGGGCGGCTATCGTGTCCAGGGGCGTCAGGACGAGGATGCCGAGCGTCTTCTGGGCGATGCCCTGACCCTGGAAGCCGCCGGCGCAGACATGCTCATTCTCGAATGCGTGCCCGCGTCGCTGGCCGCACGTGTACGCGAACGTCTGAGCATACCCGTCATCGGCATCGGCGCCGGTCCGGACTGCGACGGTCAGGTTCTGGTTCTTTACGATGTGCTGGGTATCAGTTTCAGCGGTCGTCCGCGCTTCTCGCGCGACTTCATGCCCGAATCAGGCGGAAGCCTGCGTGGCGCTATCCAGGCCTATGTGCGCGCCGTGCGCGAAAAGTCCTTCCCCACAGCCGGAGAGTCGTTCTGATGCAGAGCGTCAACACACCTCTCTCTCTGCGTCATCGCGTGCAGGACTGGCGTGCCCAGGGGCTGCGCATCGCTTTTGTGCCCACCATGGGCAATCTGCATGAAGGGCATCTGACGCTGGTTCGTCGGGCCTTGCAGGCGGCCGATCGAGTGGTGGTCAGCATTTTCGTCAATCCGCTGCAGTTTTCCGCCGGAGAGGACCTCGCCCGCTACCCGCGCACCGAGGTGCGCGATGCCCAGTTGCTGGCCGAAGCCGGTGCGCACCTGCTGTTCCTGCCTGAAGTCATCGCGCTCTACCCGCGCGGTATCGAGGCCTGTACGCGGGTCGAGGTGCCGGGCTTGTCCGACATTCTCTGCGGCGCGTCGCGGCCGGGGCATTTCACCGGAGTGGCCACGGTGGTGACCAAGCTGTTCAACCTCGTCCAGCCCGACGTGGCGGTATTCGGGCAGAAGGATTACCAGCAGCTGGCCCTCATCCGTACCCTGGTGGCCGATCTGGACATGCCGGTGGAGATCATCGGCGTGCCGACCCAGCGCGAAGCCTCCGGGTTGGCGCTCAGTTCGCGCAATGGCTATATGAACGAGGCCGAGCGTGCGCAGGCGCCAGGGCTTTACGCCGTGCTCACCCGCCTGCGCGATGCCCTGCAGGCGGGTGAAGGCGATATTCCTGCCCTGGAAGCGCGTGGCCGTGCCGAGTTGGAGCAGGCAGGTTTTCGCCCCGATTATCTCAGCGTCAGGCACAGCGCGGATCTGGCGCCCTTTGTCCCCACGCCTGGCGAGAGCTTCGTGGTGCTGGGCGCCGCGTGGTTGGGGACGACACGCCTGATTGACAATGTGGAAGGGCGGCTCGCCCTCTAGCCGCCTCGGTCCAGGCGGCACAATGGCTTTTCAATGCCTATTCCGGTGCTAAGGGTGTTTACAAAAAGAAGGTTTTTTTGACGCCTGGCACCGAACTGAACGAAGGGGGGGCTTTCTCCCCCCTTGGGGGCGCCAAGGCCGGGGTTGTGGAGACCGGGTGAACGGGCCATGGAGGGCCCTTTCAGTCCCGCCGCGACAGGATGTCGCGCGTCCTGTTCTCGCACCCTTGGGGCATCCCTGTCCCAAGCCCTGACGGGTGAGGCGCTCGAATTCGGGGCGGCCCGGTTGGAGCGGCCCCGGCCATGGCTTGCCCGCGCGCGATTCAAGCCGTTCGAAGTGCGTTGCTTGAGGCGGGCGAAACAGTGCGCAGGCCTGTCCGCTTGCTAAAGATCAAGTCGTTCAGCCGCCGATCAAAGCCGCTTTCAAGAACCGTTGGAGCCCTTTTTCGCCCGCCATGAGGCTAAGCCCTTCAAACAGGCGCCAACGCAAGCGGGCGAGTCACTTTTCTTGCTTGTGCAAGAAAAGTAACCCAAAGAACACACCCCCACGGGACCGCCCTTCGGGCAAGCCCTGGCCTGACCTGCTCCAGCCGGGCCGTCCCAACGCGACGTCCTGTCGCGCTGGGACTAAATGGGCCCTCCCTGGCCCATTTACCCGGCTTCCACAGGTCAGTCCACGGCGGTCCCAAGGGGGCCCTTCCTACACCCACGCTTGTCCAACAATTCAGCGCCGGACGAAGGATTCCCAGCTCCCCCTTGGAGGCGCCATGGACGGGGTTGCGGAGACCGGGTGAAAGGGCCATGGAGGGTCCTTTCAGTCCCGCCACAACAGGATGTTGTGCATCCTGTTCTCGCACCCTTGGGGCATCCATGCCCCAAGCCCTGATGGGTACGGCGCTCGAATTCGGGACGGCCCGGTCGGAGCGGCCCCGGCCAGGGCTCGCCCGCGCGCGATTCAAGTCGTTCGAAGTGCGCCGCTTGAGGCGGGCGAAACAGTGCGCAAGCCTGTCCTGAGCGGTTTCTAAAAAAAACACATCCTTGATTTTTCAGCCTGTCCGCTTGCCAAAGATCAAGTCGTTCAACAGCCGGTTAAAGCCGCTTTCAATAACCGTTGAAGCCCTTTTTCGCCTGCCTTGAGGGTTGCCTCTTCAAACAGGCGCCAACGCAAGCAGGCGGTTCAGGCGGTCCCAAGGGGGTTTCTTTCGCCCACTCTCGTCCAAAAAACCTTCGCTTTGTAAACGCCCTAACGCCCCTCCTGCAAAAAGCAGGATTGCAGCGGTAGGCCGTTTCGCCCAGGAATAGCCCTGTAGGCGCGGGCGTTAGCCGCGAATCCGTACGGAAAACCCCCGGTGTGGCGTTTTCTGGGCAAAGAAAAGCCCCGATCCCGCAGTGGAGCATCAGGGCTTGAGAAGAGTGGCGTCCCCACGGGGATTCGAACCCCGGTTACCGCCGTGAAAGGGCGGTGTCCTAGGCCTCTAGACGATGGGGACGTCGAAAGTACACTGCAAAAAGTGGGGGCCGTAGCCCCCATCAAAAATCCGGTCATTGCCGGATCTTGTATATGGCGTCCCCACGGGGATTCGAACCCCGGTTACCGCCGTGAAAGGGCGGTGTCCTAGGCCTCTAGACGATGGGGACCTAGAATATGGCGCGCCCGGAAGGATTCGAACCTCCGACCACCTGGTTCGTAGCCAGGTACTCTATCCAACTGAGCTACGGGCGCAATAATTGGCTCCCTGAGCTGGACTCGAACCAGCGACCCAATGATTAACAGTCATTTGCTCTACCGACTGAGCTATCAGGGAACTTTCGCTTCACGCTGTGTCGTCGTGAAGTGGGCGCGAATGTTATAGGGGGAGTGGGAGGCTGTCAACACCTGTTGTGAATTTTTTTTCAGAGGTCGATCGTCGTGCGCTGGGATGAGGGGCGGCAGACAGGATTGGGTATGATGCAGGGCAGTGCTGATTTTGAAGGGGCGGGGCAGCGATGAAGCGTATGGGACGGGTCCTTGGAGTTTGTTTTGCTGTTGTGCTGACCGGCCTGGCGGGCATGGCCGGCGCGGCGGATGTCTATAAATGGGTGGACGAGAACGGGCGCGTGCATTTCGGACAGATGCCACCGGCCGCTGCGAACCAGCCGGTGGAGCAGGTCGAGAACGTGACGAGCGCTGTGCGCCCGCGCCTGCGCGGCAAGGAGTGGTACTGCGGGGAAGAGCGTCTGCCGGTGATGCGCGAGTCGCGGCGCAACGAGCGTTCGGCGGCGTACGAGATTTCCTCGCTGTCCAGCAATATTGACGGTTGGCACCTGTCCATCGAGCGGGTGGAGAAAGACCGCCTGGCGTTTCTCAAGCGTATGCGCGAGTCGCGGCGCAGTGGTGTGGAGGAGCTTCGCCGCTACGATGAGCGCATCGCCGTGCTGCGTTGCAAGATCGACTGGGCCGAAGGCCGCATGAACGAGCTCAAGGACGACAAGGAGGCCATCGGCAAGCGGCATGCGACGCTCAAGGCCGCCATCGACGACCTGGAGCAGCGTCGCCTGCGCGATTGCGGTAAGGACGAGCGTACCGGCGTGGTGATGGTGGATGACGCCTACCGGGCCCGTCAGCGCTGCAACGAGCCCTACGAGCGCGAGCTGCGCAAGCTTAGAAGCGAGTTCCGCAGTGTGGAGCAGGAATACGAGATGGTGCGTTGAGGTAGATCAGGATGTGGATGAAGGCGCTGCTTTTCGCGTTGCTGGGCTTGTTCGCGCTGTGGGCGCTGAATTTTGGCGCGAGCGTGTGGTTCGTGGAACGTCATGTCGGCCAGTACGCGGCAGCGGCGCGTCTTGCAGAAGTGCTCTCCGCGACGGGGGAATTGCGTCAGCGCCTGAGTCAGTTCCATGCCGAGCACGGGCGCTTTCCCCATTCCCTGGTCGAGCTCGGGGAGGCTTACCTGCGTCCGTTACCGCCACTGCAGGCCATCGAGCTTGCGCCGGGTGGCATACTGCGCGTACGTCTGCCTGCCGACCTGGGGCCGGAGGGGCGCCTGGTGTTGAGCCCACGGGTGCTGGCCGAAGGCGCGTACGGTCCGATTCCCGGTTGGGATTGCCAGATCATTGGCGTTGATGCGGGCGTAACCCGACGCAACCCCTTGGGCGATTGCCGCGCGGTGGACAAGGAAGAGCCCCTGGCGCAGGCCATGACGCCCCCCGCACCAGACAAGGCCAGCCTGCGCCGGGCCATACGTGAGGGACGCGACACGCAGGCTATCGACCTCATTCAACGCGGCGTGCCGACACTCGCCGACACGCCAGCGGGTGAATCGCACCCCTTGTGGCTGGCTATCGAACACGGTCGCCCGGCCGTGGTGAAGGCGCTGCTCGACGCCGGGCCGAAGGCCAAGCTGCTGCGCCCCGATGAATCGGCGGTTACGCTCCTGATGCATGCCGCGCAGAAGCGGCGCAATGGACAGGCCATTCTTGAACAGTTGATCGCCGTGGGTGTACCGGTCGATGCGCGTGACCGCAATGGTCTGACGGCACTGATGTACGCCGCCCGTGCCGGCGACGCGCAGGCCGCGCGAACCCTGCTGGCTGCCGGGGCGGATGTCCTGGCGACCGATGACCTCAGTCGGCGCCCACTGGATATTGCCCTCTCCGCACCGGGGGGGAGCCCCGCCGTGTCCGTGTTGATGGACGCCGAGCGCAAGCGGCGTGACTTCGTATATCGCCTGCCGCAGTAGGGCACAGGGCGCTCCCCTTGCAGGTATCTTGCTGCCGGCCCTTGTATTTTTCCAGAAATGAGCTAAGAGCTGAATGTCGGGTGGGCGGGGATGCCTGCCCGACATTGGAATGTATTATTTACGAAGGAGCTTTTCATGAAAGGGAAAATCAAGGGATTCATGCTGGCGGCTGTACTGGCGCCGATGCTGGCCTGGGCGGCGCCGGTCGATGTCAACACCGCCGACGCAGTGGCCTTGGAGCAGGTCAAGGGCATTGGGCCGAAAAAAGCGGAAGCCATTGTCAAGTACCGTCAGGAGCATGGTCCGTTCCAGTCGCTGGACGATCTGGTCAAGGTGCCGGGGATCGGTGATAAGAGCCTGGAAGGGCTGCGCGATCAACTGACCGTCAGCAAGCCCGCCGCACCGGCAGCACCGGCTGCACCGGCGGGCAAGGCGAAGTAAGTTTCAACGCGGGGGGGGGCTCCCCCCCTTGAAACACAGGAGGAGGGCGGGGGTTCCCCGCCCTTTTTACTGGGCATGTGCTCGTCGCCTGTCGGACTTTAGGCGTCGAAGCGAAAACCGGACTGGGCAATGGCGGGCTCTATGTGCCCAGAAAAGCGGCGAAATAGGCACCTCCCAGACGGATTTGCAGGCGATTTCCTTAAACTCCGACAGGCTGCTAGACTTCCGCGCTTCACTCCAAGCGACTGTATAACCGACATGAATCGCCCTTCCGAAGACACCTCCGCCCGCCCCCTGAAGCTCTACATCAAGACCTGGGGCTGTCAGATGAACGAATACGACTCCTCCAAGATGGCCGATGTGCTCGGTGTGAGCGAGGGCATGCACCTGACCGATTCGCCCGAGGATGCCGATGTCATCCTGCTCAACACCTGCTCCATCCGCGAAAAGGCGCAGGAAAAGGTCTTCTCCCAGCTCGGGCAGTGGAAGACGCTCAAGGCGAAGAACCCCAATCTCGTCATCGGCGTGGGCGGCTGTGTCGCGAGTCAGGAAGGCGAGGCCCTGCGCACCCGCGCGCCGTATGTGGACATGGTGTTCGGCCCGCAAACCCTGCACCGTCTGCCGCAGATGGTGCGCACGGTACGCCAGGCGCGCACCCCGGTGGTGGACATCTCCTTCCCGGAAATCGAGAAATTCGACTGCCTGCCCGAGCCGCGTGCCGAAGGGCCGACCGCGTTCGTCTCCATCATGGAAGGCTGCTCCAAGTACTGCACCTTCTGCGTCGTGCCCTACACCCGTGGCGAGGAAGTCTCACGCCCCTTCGACGACGTGATCGCCGAAGTTGCCCAGCTTGCGGCGCAGGGTGTGCGCGAAGTGAACCTCCTGGGGCAGAACGTCAACGCCTATCGCGGCGCTATGCACGACGGACAGGTGGCGGATCTGGCGCTGCTCATCCACTTCGTTGCCGCCATCGAAGGCATCGACCGCATCCGCTTCACCACCTCGCACCCGGTTGAATTCAGCGACAGCCTGATCGAAGCCTACCGCGAAGTTCCGCAACTGGTCAGCTTCCTGCACCTGCCGGTACAGTCCGGCGCCGACCGCATTCTTGCCGCCATGAAGCGCGGTCACACCGCAATCGAATACAAATCCAAAATCCGCCGCCTGCGCGAGGCCCGCCCGGACATCAGCATCTCCTCGGATTTCATCGTCGGATTCCCCGGCGAGAGCGATGCCGACTTCGAAGCGACGATGAAGCTCATCCGCGACATCGGCTTCGACCAGTCCTTCAGCTTCATCTACAGCGCGCGCCCCGGCACCCCGGCGGCCAACCTGGAAGACAGCACCCCCGAAGCGCTCAAAAAAGAGCGCCTGCAGGCCCTGCAGGCACTGATCAACACCCAGGCGCGCGCCATCAGCGAAGCCATGCGTGGCAGCGTGCAGACCATTCTGGTCGAAGGGGCATCGAAGAAAGACCCGCGCGAGATGGCCGGACGCACCGAAAACAACCGCACCGTCAACTTCGTCGCCCGTCCGGAACTAACCGGCCTGTTCGTCAACGTGCGCGTTACCGACGTGCTGCCCAACTCCCTGCGTGGCGAATTCGTCGGCATTGCCGCCATCGATCGTGAGCGCGCCGCCGCGCGCGGGCTCATCGCAGGTGAGGTGAGCGCATGAGCGCGCCGCTGTCCCATGTCGATTTCAGCTTCGAAGAGGGCGACAACGAACGCCTCGCCAACCTCTGCGGCCCGCTGGAAGCGCATCTGCGCCAGATCGAGCGCCGGCTCGGCGTGGAGATCAACAACCGTGGCTTCAGCTTCCAGGTGATCGGCCCCGAAGCAGTGGCGCAGGCCGCCGCCTCGGTACTGCGCGAGCTGTACGCCGCCACCGCCCGCGAAGTGCTGGACGGTGTGCGCGTCAACCTGTACCTGCAGGAATCCGGCCTGGAGGCGCTGGCCGAGGACAGCGCCGCCGCACCCATCGACGAAGTGGCCATCCGCACCGCTCGCGGCATCATCCGCGGGCGCGGACACAACCAGGTGAAATACCTCGCCGAAATCCGTGACCACGACCTGTCCTTCGGCATCGGGCCTGCCGGTACCGGCAAGACCTACCTTGCCGTGGCCAGCGCGGTGGACGCCCTCGACCGCGACGAGGTGCGACGCATCGTGCTCGTGCGTCCGGCCGTCGAAGCCGGCGAACGGCTAGGCTTTCTGCCCGGCGACCTCGCACAGAAAGTCGACCCCTACCTGCGCCCCATGTACGACGCCCTGTACGAAATGATGGGCTTCGAGAAAGTCGCCCGCCTGATCGAACGCAGCGTCATCGAAGTCGCCCCCCTCGCCTTCATGCGCGGGCGCACCCTCAACGAAGCCTTCATCATCCTCGACGAAGCGCAGAACACCACCATCGAACAGATGAAAATGTTCCTCACCCGCATCGGCTTTGGCTCACGCGCTGTCGTCACCGGCGACGTCACCCAGATCGACCTGCCGCGCGGCGTCACCTCCGGCCTGCGCCACGCCATCGAAGTGCTGCAGGACGTCGAAGGCGTGAGCTTCACCTTCTTCCAGGCGCGCGACGTCGTCCGCCACCCGCTGGTCAAACGCATCGTCAACGCCTACGAGCAGGCAGAACGGTCAAAAGGATAACCGGCAGATACATCGAAGCTCCTGGCAAAGCCGGCCGTCTAACCAATTGAAAAAACAGAACTGAACCTGCTTCGGGTAGACCACCGGGAAGGGCACACCGAATACGCGTACGACCGGCTTGACCGCCTCATCCACGTCCAGCCCAGCGCCGAACGCCAAGCCCTGGGGATGCCCGAAGAGCACTACAGCTACGACCCCGTCCACAACCGCCAGAGCAGCGCGCACCCACCGGGCCCGTGGGAATACGGGCCCGGCAACCAACTTCTTGCCCAAGGGCACGGCAACGAACGCACCACCTACAGCTACACCGCCAGCGGACACCTGAAACACGAAAGCCGTCCTGGCCACGAGCGCCGCTACCACTACGACGCCCGCCAACGGCTCACCCGCATCGAAGAAAACGGCCAACTTCTCGCCAGCTACCAATACGACGCCTTAGGGCAACGGATCCGCAAAAGCGACTACCGCAGCGGCATCGCCCGCACCACATGGTACCTTTACAGTGCCGAAGGGCTGCTGGCGGAAATAGACGACAGCGGACAAATCAAGCGCAGCTACGGCTGGGAAGCCGACCGCCCCTGGGGCACCCGCCCCCTGTGGCAGGCCGAACACAGCGGCAGCAACGTACAGTACCACTACCTGCACACCACCCCCCTGGGCACCCCAACGCTGGCCACCGACAGCCAAGGGCAGATCCGCTGGCAAGCCGAAAGCGAAGCCTTCGGACAGAGCCACATCCAGGCCGGCGCCCGCACGGAGATCGCGCTCCGCTTTCCTGGGCAATACTTTGACAGCGAGACGGGAAGGCACTACAACTACTTTCGGGACTATGATCCGACTCTGGGGCGGTATATTGAATCGGACCCGATTGGGCTTGATGGGGGGGTTAATACGTATGCGTATGTTGGTGGTAATCCAGTTAATGTGATTGATCCGTTGGGGTTGGCTGCGAGTATGGATATGACCATAAAGTGTAAGAATGGTGGGTTTCCTGCTATGCCAGATAAGTGCGAGGACGAAAGTGCTTGTTGGCAGAGGGCTGAGAAGACTGGTAATGCGTGTAATTTAATGGTCAATCTGCGCCGAAAAATTCTGTGTATTGAGTGCAATAAATACTATCAAACGCATTGCCCTGGAAAGGTTGCGGATCCATCTTGTAATAAGGTTTCTTGTGAATATTTAAGGGGTGGTGTGTGATGCTTCATGGGCGATTTTTTTGGCTTTTATTTGTTTTTGGTGTGATTGCTTTTTCGATTTTTGGTTTTTATGAGGGAAGTGATTATAGGGCGGAAATAATAATTACCGATATGTGTCGCATGGATTGTTTGGAGGCTGATTATTTGTCTGTTGCTGAAGGGCTTTTGTCTGCTGGAAAGGTTGATGATGTCATGATAATGAATGATATGATGATTGGATTTGGTATGGAAGGGAAAGCGGTTTTTGATTGGGCGGGGGGAGTGCCATTTTATTCTTCTGATTGCAAGAGGCTTTCCCAATGAGATTTTCTTTGATGGCTTTGTTGCAAAAAGGCGTGCCTGTTCTGTTTTCTTTGGGGGTGTTTTTCCTTGTTTATAATGCGGGATATATGGCTGGAGATTTGTATGTTTCACGTATGCATCTGTTCTCCTCATCTGAGGTTAAGGTCAAGGCATATTCAAGGCTTAACGAGTTAGTTTGCGAAAATGGAGTGGGGGTTTTGGAGTCCTACAAGAGAAGAAGAATGTCCCTTCTTCACTCCGCGAAAGTGATCTGTGCTAATCAGGCGTGCGAGGTGCGTCGGTGAGTCTGTTTAAGAGTTAGT
>JAQVHL010000108.1 GCA_028696185.1 Halothiobacillaceae bacterium | reverse complement strand
TGGTGGCCTCGGGGTCGAGAACGCGGACGACAAGGTTGTCGATGTCGGTAAGTTCCGCGCGGTGGCGGGTCCACCACACGTCCACGGCACGACCACCGAAGGCGTAGAGGTACACCCGGCGCGCGCGATGTCCGGCCTTGCGCAGGCGGCGGGGCTCGGGCAGGCCGACGTCGATCCACGTGTCGATTTCACCGGTCAGGTCTTTTTTCCAAAGCTCGGGTTCGTCGTCGGCGCACAGCCCGCGGGTGAAGCCCAGGGCTTCGTCGGCATGCAGGGCGAAGGCGATGACGCGCACCATCATGCGTTCGTCGGTCTCGGACGGGTGTTGCGCGAGGGTGAGGGCGTGGTTCTGGTAGTACTGCCGGTCCATGTCGGCGATGTCGAGTTCGACCTTGAATACGGTGGCCTTGAGTGCCATGTGCGCTGCCGGGAAAAGTGTGCGGATGCGCGGGATAGCGCATCCGCTTGCAATAGCGCTGCTTTCGTCATCGCATGCTGCAGAACGCCCGGCACAGGGCCGGGCGAGAAGGGCCCGGTTTGCGCAGATCACAGCATCGAAGACAACGGAACGCCAAAGCGACCGATGCACTATGCGCCCTACTGCAAATCTGCCATACAGAAGCACGATCAATGCAGGAGCTCGATCAGCCTCATTAGCGAGCGGTGGATGAGCTTCCGTGAATCCACTGCCGTTCCCCTGTTTTTGCTGTCTAGCGGGTTTTCGTGATTGAAACCCCGTGCTGCCCAGTTACATGAACGCGGATGCGAAAGTGTGTTCCGTGACTGACGCGGGTCAGCACATGGGCATGGAGCGCAACCATGTGGCGCGCAAGGGTGGAAGCCAAGCTTTCGAGATGGGAAAGATCGTCATCTTCACAGAAGAAAAAGGCTTCACGGTTATTGCCACGCTGAATCACAAGACAGGAAATTCCCGGCAGGCACATCCGTGGATTGCGGGGCGTGGCGAATCCATTCGCGCACGTAATGGATCGTCCTCAGCCGACCACAACAGGCACAGGGCCGGTGGCTAATGCGAATACACAGCATTTGCCACCGGCCCCTTTGTTGTTTTAACCGTCCGGGCAACGCGGGATGGATCCCGGTGCCGCAAGTCCGGCGTATGCCAATCTAGCGAAGGGAGCGCTTGCGACGCTCCCGGCGCGATCTTATGACGAAGCGTGCATCTCACCGCGACAGTGCCGTTGGCGTCTGGAAAACGCCCCCAGCCCACCGAGCATCAGGCCCAGTGTGATCAGGCCCCATTGGCCCAGGTTGGGGATCGGCGCGGGGGTAGCGGTTACTAGCTCATGGACGAAGACATCCGCTGCCCCATTGCCGTCCCCCGCCACCAGGTTGTCGGCGTAGGAGTAAAAGGCAACGTAGCGGCCATCGGCGGAGATGGCCGGAAAATAACTGTAACTATTGCCTTCGTTGCCGCTGGAATCCACGCTCACCCGGGTGGTGGTCCCGGTCTGGCGATCATGGACGAAGATATCCGTTGACCCATTGCCGTCCCCCGCCACCAGGTTGTCGGCGTAGGAGGAAAAGGCAACGTAGCGGCCATCGGCAGAGATGGCCGACTCATCACCTCCATAATTGCCTTCGTTGCCGCTGGAATCCACGCTCACCCGGGTGGTATCCCCAGGGGCGGCCAAAACCTGGCCGGACAGCGGGAGTAACAGCGCGGTCAGGCCCAGGATCGCGAATGCTCGGGGGGTAAGTAATTGCATGGGTTACACCTTCCTTGAGTAATGAATTTCTGTCACCGTCCGGGCGACGCGGGATGGATCTCGGTGCCGCAAGTCCGGCGTATGCCAATCTAGCGAAGGGAGTTCGCCGGCGTCAAGTGAAGTACAGGGTTTTCGTTACTTTTTCAACGCCCCACGTCGCGTCGCTGGCAGGCGACGCTTAACCTCGGAAGTCTCGATGCGCCAGCGGCTGCGGTTGAGCGCCGCGAAATCGGGGGCGGGACAGGCGTGGGCATCCAGCCGCAAGGCCATCAGGGCATGCACGCGCCCGTTGAGTGTGAGCACCCGCTGCAGGCGAACTGTCGTGGGTGTGCGTACAGTCGTCATCGCTGGCATCAGCGAGGTTCGGGTGATCGTCAGCTCGGCCGACCGCGCCATCTCCTGCCCCGGAAGATGCAGCGCGAAAGGCCACCCCATCAAGGCTGGCGCGACGACCGTCCGTCTACATGAACAGGCGCGGCTTCGAGGCATCGGCGTCTACCAACCGTGCCAGCGCGGGGCTGTATACGGGCGCTGAGGCGGGAAAAACACCGATGGAAAAACATTGCCACGCGCCTTCGGGAAGGCAAAATACGCAACGAATACGGTTCGCTCCGGCATCATCTGCGCCAACCATTCAGTACGAGGATATTTGGACGGTTGCGCAATCGCCTCCTGCCTTTCGTTGATTTGACCGGTCCGTACTGCAGGGGCAAGCCTGGAGGCAGAGCCCCCCATGGACTGGGTTTTCAGTACCCCGGAATGCCCGGCGCAAAGCGATAACGCCGTTCGCCGCTCGCGTTGCGTTCCTCGACGAGCGCGACGGTGTCGCCGACGTTGAGCTGCGTCTGCGGCGGGACGAGCAGGAGGGTTTCGGTTTCCGCATCGATGCGGATGCGGGCTGTGGTCATCTGGATGCTGCCACCGCGCGGGCTCTCGGCCTGGCCGGTGTGGATCTCGGTCACGGTACCCTGCACCTCGCGCTGCGCGACCGGGGCATCGGTTCCGCGCAGCACGAGGTAGCCGAGAATGACGAGCAGCCCGATGATCACGACCTGCACGCGAAGATTGCGGTACCGTTCGGCGTAGCTCATGCGTGCTCGCCCCCTCTGCCACGCCCGGTTCCCGACAGGCGCGAGAAGCCTTCGACCAGCGCTTCCTGCTGGCGAGCGAGTCCAGACAGGGCATCGCTGTGGCTCTGGGTGTCGTGGGCGAGTGCGTGGGTGGTTGAGGCCGCATCCCGCACGCCGTGCAGGTTGCGGTTGACGTCTTCGGCGACCTGGGCCTGCTGGTCGAGGGCCTGGGCGATGCTGG
>JAQVHL010000061.1 GCA_028696185.1 Halothiobacillaceae bacterium | reverse complement strand
CGGGGCCGCTCCGACCGGGCCGTCCCAACGCGACGTCCTGTCGCGCTGGGACTGAAAGGGCCCTCCATGGCCCTTTCACCCGGTCTCCACAACCCCGTCCATGGCGCCTCCAAGGGGGCTGGGGATCCTTCGTCCGGCGCTGAATTGTTGGACGAGCGTGGACGGATGGAAGGGCCCCCTTGGGACCGCCGTGGACTGGCCTGTGGAAGCCGGGTAAATGGGCCATGGATGGCCCATTTAGTCCCAGCGCGACAGGACGTCGCGTTGGGACGGCCCGGCTGGAGCAGGTCAGGCCAGGGCTTGCCCGAAGGGCGGTCCCGTGGGGGTGTGTTCTTTTGGTTACTTTTCTTGCACAAGCAAGAAAAGTGACTCGCCCGCTTGCACTGGCGCCTGTTTGAAGGGCTTAGCCTCATGGCGGGCGAAAAAGGGGTTTCAGCGCTTCTTCAAAGGGGCTTTAACCGGCGGCTGAACGACTTGATCTTTCGTAAACGGACAGGCTTGCGCGCTGTTTCGCCCGCCTCAAGCGGCGCACTTCGAACGGCCCGCATCGCGCGCGGGCGAGTACCTTTCTTTGCTTGCCCAAAGAAAGGGCCCCCCACGGAGGCGCCCTTCGGGCAAGCCTTGGCCGGGCCGTCCCGCCACAACCCCGGCCATGGCGCCTCCAAGGGGGATCTGGGAGCCCTTCGTCCGGTACTGAATGTTCACAACACCTTCTTTTGTAAACACCCTCTGCGCCCCCCGCGAGACTGCGGCTTTTGCCCATCGCTTTCGTCATTTCACACAATAAATCCGACTTATAGGCTTACCCATCAAAGGGTTATTTCCGGCACGCTTCTTGACTCCCCGGCCGCGTCTTTCAGAACGCCCCGATCAAGGAGTCCCAACCCATGCCCCGCGCTTCACGCCGCACGCTGACCCTGTCCCTGCTGGCCCTGGCCTGCCCCGCCCTGCAGGCCGAGCCCACTGCCCTGGAGCCCCTGCGCGTCGAATCCTCCACCATCGACGACCGCTCCGGCGGCCGGGGCATCGAACCCTCCAGCGTCGCCATCATCGACGGCGAGACCGTGGACCGCTCCCATGCGGAAAACCTGCAAAAATTGCTGCAGGCCATTCCCGGCATCACGACCGAAGTCCAGGGCGGCGACTCGATCAAGATTCACATCCGTGGGGTGGAAAACCAGCGCTTCATGGGTGAGAAACCGGGGGTGGCCATCGTTATCGACGGCGTGCCGGTTTTCGAGCGCACCGGCCGTGTGAACATCGACCTGGACAACATCGAGTCGGTCAAGGTCATCAAGGGGGGCGCCTCCTTCCTGTTCGGGGAAGACGCACTCTCCGGTGCGGTCATCATCACCACCAAACGCGGCCTGCAGAACAACCTGATCGAGGGCGAGGCCGGGCGCTTCGGCTACAACAAGGCGCTGGCGCGCGCCGCCGGCCAGTGGGGTGATGTCGTGGGGCATGTCCAGGTCTCCAGCCGGCAGGCCAATGGCTACTGGCAGGATGCGGGCTATCGCGCCGATTACCTGGACGGCAAGCTGCAGTGGTTCGTCGACGAAAGCAGCGACCTGACCTTTGGCTTTGAACGCTCGCTGCGCGAGAAAGACAGCCACGGCACGGTCGATGGCGTAACCCAGGCCGAACGCGACCCACAAAGCCGCGAGGGACAGGACTACGCCCGCAAGTACGACGTCGCCTTAGGCAAGTTTTTCCTCAATTACAACAAGGACTTCGGCGCATCGACCAACCTGCTGGTCAACGCCTACCGCTTCACCGACCACACCCGCTACATTTCCGGCCCGCAACGCTTCGACGCCGCCGGCCGCCCGGTCAACGATCCCAATGCCTACACCAATGGCACCGACCAATGGCAGGTGCAGCAGGGCCTTAAATCCGAGCTGCGTGGCGAAGCCGGCCGCTTTGCCTGGCTAGGCGCCATCGACGCGCGCTTCAACACCTATGACAGCCTGGGTTACAACCTGGTGGACTACCGCAGCTTCGCGCGCGGCCCGGTCCAGCCGGCCGGGAAAACGACCTCGGACAACACCACGAAGGAAACCGTCGCTGCCGCCTACGGTGAGCTGCGCTTTCGCGCCACCGATGACCTGGTCCTCACAGCCAACCTTCGTCAGGACAGCATCAATCTCGATTACAACGATCATCGGGATGGGCTGACCCTGGACCGTCGCTTCAACGTCAGCTCCTGGCGTATCGGCGCCAACTACGCGCTGGGTGCCGAACATGGGCTGTACGCCAATGTCTCGACCGGTTTCCGCCTGCCGACCATTGGCCAGCTTTTCGCCGGAACCATCGACCCGCAAGGCGGCACCGCCAGCAATGCCGACCTCAACCCGGAAAAAGCCATCAACAAGGAAATCGGCCTGCGCGGGCGCTTCACGCTCGGCATCCCCTTGCATTACGAAGCCGCACTTTTCCAGATCGACCGAAGCGATTACATCGTGGCCATCGCAGGCCAGTACGCCGTGGCAGACAGCGGGCAGATCAACCGCTACGAAAACGTAGGCGGCGCGCGCTCGCGCGGGCTTGAGCTGTCACTGAACGGCATCGTCACCCCGCAATGGTCCTTTGATCTGGCTTACACCCTGATGGACACGGAATACACACGCAGCGCCAACTACAACCTGCTGCTGGGCGACCGCTGGGGCAAAAACTACGTCATCGAACACCACGACCTGCTCGGCCACACCCTGCCGCGCACACCCAAGCATCACCTAAACCTGCGCGCCCACTACCGCCCGCTGGCGGATCTGCAGCTGACCGCCGAACTGGACACACTATCCGGGTACTACGCCGACGAACTCAACCGGCTATGGATCGGCGGGCATTCGGTGGTCAACCTTCTGGCCGGCTACGACATCAAGAGCGGCCCCGGCGTGCGCTGGTCCCTGTTCGCACGTATCGACAACCTGTTCGACCGCCGTTACTACAACACCGCCCGCGCCACCTACGATGCCAATGCCAATGGCCGCTTCGATCCCGAGGACATGAGCCTGGTGGTCAACCCCGGCATCGTCTGGACCGTCGGCGTCGGCGCCCGTTTCTGAGGAAGGACACGCATGCCCAAACCCAACCCGCACCTGACTGTTCTCAGCCTCGTCCTGCTGCTGAGCGCGCCGCTCGCACAGGGCGCCACACCCAGCGCGAACGCGGGACCAAACCCGCTGGATGGCTTGCTCTGGCATCCCCCGGTGCTCAGCGCCGCCCCCCGTGGCGGCGAGGGGCACACCCATGGGCCAGCGAATCAAACACCCCGCCCCGGCGACCCCGCCTCCCCCCGCGACAAACCACACACGCCCGGTTGGCAGCTCACGCTGGGCGACGCCCCGGCCTCTCAGGCGCGTGTTACCCTCATCGCCCCAGACCTGAGCGAGAAAGACATACCTCTCGCCCCGGATGGCATCCGCCTGCCGCGTACCGGCATGGACAATTACCACGCCCTCATCGCCCACTGGCGCGAGGACGGGCGCGTACTGACCGCCATCCGCTACCTCAGCCAGAACGGCAAGCCCTCCGGACACAGCCCCGCCGAAGTAATCGCCCGCCCCAAGGCCCGTCTGGACATCGTGCCCGACCCGCTGCCGCGCGAGCACTGGCGCTATCAGGCCGAGCGCAGCGAACACTTCCGGCTGCTTTTTGACGGCAAGCCGCTGGCAGACACGCCTGTGTTGTTCGTCACCGACCAGGGCAGCCATCAGACACTGCGCAGCGACCCCCAGGGACGGGTCAAACTGACGCCGCCCGACGATCTGCCTGCCGATGCCTCACGCCGGCAGGCCGGAGAAATGCGTCTGGGCGTGCGCTGGCAAACACCGGACGGCGAGGAACACATCACCCAGCTCAGCGCGGCCTACTACCCTCCGGCCTCCCGCTGGCAATCCCTGCCCCTGGGCCTGCTCGCCCTGCTCATCGGCCTGGGGCTGGGCCTGCTTGTACGCCCCGGACTGCTCGCCGCCGCCCGCCCTACCCGGAGACAACCGGCATGAACCCGCTCAAGAATCTGTCCGTGCTGCGCAAGCTTACGCAGCTCGCCTCTTTCGTTTTCCTCGTCTACGGCTCGATCTGGGTCGGCTTTTACGGCGCGGACAAGCTCAGCCACGCCTTCCCCGCCCTGACCTGCGCCTACGATGCACAAACCGCCGATTATTGCGTTCTGGTTCCCATCCAGCACCAGATGGCCCACCGCGTCGGCACGGCCGTCAGCACCGGTAACGACGTGCTCAAGGCCCTGCTGCCCACCGCCCTCTCGCTGGGCACCTTCCTGTTGCTGTTCGTGTTTCTCAACAAAGCCTTTTGCGGCTGGATCTGTCCGCTGGGTTTTTTTCAGGAAATCACCCACCTGCTGGGACAGAAGCTGGGACTGAAACAGGTCGAAACGCTCAAGGATGGCAGCGTGGATCGCCTGCGCCCCTGGAAATGGGTCACGCTGGGCGTCCTGGTCTTTGGCCTGCCCGTGCTGGCCGGGGCGGGCGTGGTGGCCCACGACCTGGGCAACCCCTTCTGTGACATCTGCCCCAGCCGCTTGCTGACGACCCTGGCCAGCGGCGACACCTCGCAGTTGTTCATCGACCCAACCACGCCCGCCAAGCTTATCCTGTCAATGACCGGCACCTTCCTGTTCGGACTGATGATCGCCTTAGGTCTGACCCTGCGGCAGCCCTTCTGCCGCGTCTGCCCAATGCTTGGGCTGCACGCGGTGTTCCGAAAGCTCGGCTTCGCACGCCTTATCAAAAACGGCAGCGCACGCTGCGACAAATGCGGGCTCTGCGCCAAAGCCTGTCCGATGGACATCCGTGAAATCCATACCGACATGACCCGGCGCGACGTCACCTTTCCCGACTGCACGCTCTGCGGGCGCTGCGTGGAATTCTGCCCCGACAGCGACGTGCTGCAACTGCGCTATCTGGGCCTGCCACTGTTCCGCTCCAGCCCCGCCTACTTCAAGACGCGCAAGAAAGCGCAGGGCGAATGGGAGGCGATCCGCTTCATCCCATCGCCCACGGCCCAGGCAGCGAAGCGTCCGCCAGCCCAGGAACAGACAGGCGCGCAAACGCAGGCCAAAGGAGTGGAGGAATGACCGATCTGGCCACGCTGGGCTTCACCGCCGCCCTGTTGCTTGGCCTGTCCTTTGGCGCCACGGCCTGCAGCATCGCCTGCGTGCCGCTGATCGGCCCTGCCCTGCTCGGGCGGGGCGGCGGTGGGCGGGAACAGGCATTGACCGTCGCCCTGTTCTCGCTGGGGCGCATCAGCGGTTATACCGCCATGGCCGGCGCCAGTGCGCTGTTCGGCCACTGGCTGGCCGACCAGAGCTTTCCCCTGCTCATGCGGCTGTTCGTCGGCGGCGGGACGGTGCTGCTGGGAGGGCTCCTGCTGCTGCGAGCCGGACGTCGTCGCACCTGTACTCCCCCTCTGCGTTCATCCTCGCCCGTTGAAGTCCGCCTTCAATTACCCGCACCATCCTCCACCCGGCGCGGCCCGCATCTGTTTGGCGCCTACCTCACCGGTCTGGGCATGGCCTTCAGCCCCTGCGCCCCGCTGGGCACCGTCCTGCTCGCCGCGGCGGCCAGCGGCAGTCTGTGGGCAGGGCTCTCGCTCGGCGCCGCCTTCGGGCTGGGCGCCACCGTGGTCCCGGCACTACTGCTGGGGCTCGGCATTTCCGCGCTGGGTCGCGCCCTGCGCCAGCAACTGGGCCGCTGGAAAATCGCCCTCGAACGTACCGCCGGGCTCTTCCTGCTCGCCCTGGGTGGGCTGGTTTTGCTAGGATGGGTTTCGCTATAAACCAAAGAACATATTGATATACCGATGGAACTGCTCAAAACCTGGCTGGACCCGCTGATTTTCTCCTCGCTTGGCCTGATGAGCGTGCTCATGCTGGCGGCCGCACTGGAGCGCGCCTGGTTCTACCGCAAGCTGCGCCTGGAGGATTACACCGATCCACACACGCTCATGATCGCCCTGACCGAGAAACTCACCGTGATCTACACCGTGGGTGCAAGCGCGCCCTACGTGGGCCTGCTCGGCACGGTGTTCGGCATCCTCATCACCTTCCACGACCTGGGCCAGGGAGGCGATATCGCCGTCTCACGCATCATGGTGGGGCTGGCTTTGGCCCTGAAAGCCACTGCACTGGGGCTTTTGGTCGCCATACCGGCGGTGATGACCCATAACGGTCTGTCACGCCGGGTCGAGGTACTCACCGCGCGCTGGAAATCGCTCAAGGGCCTGCCCGAATGAAGCGTTTCGATCAGATCAACGTCATTCCCTTCGTGGACATCATGCTGGTGCTGCTGGCCATCGTCCTGACCACGGCGACCTTTGTCGTGCAGGGCAAGATTCGCGTCGATCTGCCCGAAGCCCGTCATGGAGAGAATGCAACGGAAAAGCCGCCGCACCGTCTTGTTGTGAGCGCCGATGGGGCGCTGCACCTGGATGACGAACCCCTCGACCTGTCACGCCTGGATGCCGCGCTGGCCCAGTATGCCAAGGACACCGCCATCCGCGTCAGTGTCGACCGGCAGTCGCCCTTCGAGCACTTTGTCGGCGTGCTCGACCTGCTGCGCAAGCACGAACTGAAAACACTCGACATCGAGACGCAGGCTCCACGATGAAACGCCGCATCGAACGCTGGACCCTGGGGCTGTCACTGCTCGCGCATGGCGTGGCAGCAGCGCTGATCTTTCAGCTTGTGGAAAACGCCGCGCCCCCCCGAGAAGCGCCTGCCCACCGGCTGGCGCTGGCCCAGTTCGTCCCCGCACCTCAGCCCAGCCCCGCCCCCGCAGCGGAGCCCGAGCCCACCCCAGAGCCTGTGGCCGAAGCCGTCCCGGAGCCGCTCAGCGAGCCGGCCCCCTTGCCGGAACCCACCCCGCAACCCGAGCCCCCTCCCACCCCCAAACCGGAGCCAAAGCCCGCGCCCAAACCCAAGCCAGTCCCCCAACCCAAGCCCAGCCCCAAAGTCGAGCCCCAACCCGTGACGCAAGCTCAGGCGTCCCCGCCGCCCGCCCCCGCCGCACCGGTCAGCACAGCGCAAGCCTTACCGGCACCGGTCGCCGCCGCACCGACCCCCGTAGCGGATGCGCCCATGGCACCGGCCCCCAATCAGGCCGACGCGGAGGCCGCCTATGCCCAGGCCGTACGCGCGGCGGTGGAACGCTGCAAGAGCTATCCGCGTCTGGCCCGACGCCTGCACCTTGAGGGCAGCGCCACATTACGCTTTCACCTCGATGCGAGCGGACGACTGGTCGCCCGCCGTCTGCACGCCAGCGCCGGGCATGCCGCACTGGACGAAGCCGCGCTTGCCGCGCTGGACTGCGCCCGCTTTCCCGCACCACCGGAAGGCCAGCCCCGCGAACGCGAATTCACCCTGCCACTGTCCTTTACCCTGACCGAGTAACACGCCCCACATGCAGCACTGCGGACGAAGCGCTAAACTAGCGCTTTGCTTACTCGTGCTGAACAGGGAAGACTCGGCATCATGCACAACCTGCGCCTGAATCTTTTGCTCGGCATGGCCTACCTGCTGCTGTCGGGCTTCAACATCCTGGTCGATACCCACCCGGCAGCCCTGTGGCCTGCCGCCGGCCTCACCGCCTACGCCTTGCTGGTGCATGGCGCGCGCGTACTTCCGGGACTGTATATCGCCGCGCTCATCACGCATCTTCTGTGCGGCGGGCACCTTTCCGGCGCCATCATCGAAGCCAGCGGTCTGACCCTCTCGGCCTTAGCCTGCGCCCATCTGCTGCCCTTGCTGCTGGGCGGACGCAGCCGGGCGCCCTTCGGGCGCGTGCGCGACAGCGTGCTGTTCGTGCTACTCCTGGGCGGCGTCTTTCCCCTGCTCGCCACCGCTACCACACTTTATGCCCATAACCTCACCGGCCCCGTTGGCCCGATAGCCTTCCAGCTCTTTGTCGGCCTGATCGGCGGCAGCCTGTTGATCGCGCCGCCGCTGATTGCCCGTCAGCCTTCAGCCCTGTCCTTCGCAGCAGAACCGGGAGGCTCAGGCGCCACGATGCGCGAGCGGGCGGGTCTGATCCTCGTGCTGTTGCTCAGCGCCCTGCTGTCACTGGCCATGCCGGAAAGCACTCATGGCCTGCAGGAAGCTTTGCTGGCACTGACGGCCCTGCTGCTGCCGTGGATTGCCCTGCGGCTGGCCCTGCACGAAACCCTGAGCCTCCTGGGCACGCTGTATCTTATCGGGCTGGCCGGTACCCTTGCCGGACACGGTCCTTTCGCTGTCGAAGGCGGGTTGCTGCGCTTTCAGATGCTGAGCAGCGGCCTGGCGGTCATGGTCATGACCCTGGGCGCCCTACAAGGCGAGCGCCTGGCGACCCTGCGCGAACTGCGCCGCCTGACCCAAGACCTCGACCGCCGTGTGCGCGAACGCACGGCAGAGCTGCAAATGAGCCGCACGCGCAGCGTACGCCAGCTACGCCGCCTGGAGGCCACCATGACCGCCCTGCCGGTAGCACTGTTCCATACCGACGGCCAGGGCCGTCTGGTGGCGGGCAATCCGGCCTTCGAACGCCTGACTGGACAAGCACCGGAAGGCCATCTGCCGGCCTGCCTGCAGCCCCTGCTGAGCGCGGATGTCCTGCAAGGACCGTCCGAGATGCGTATCGACTGCGGCTTCGGCGAGCGCGACATGCTGGTCAGCCTCGCCGAAGTGCATGACGAGACCGGCCAGGCTTCCGGCCGCGTGGGGGTGCTCCAAGACATCACCACCCAGCATGATCTGCAGCAACGCCTCGACCTGACACAACACCGGGCAAGCGCCGCACTCGATCTGCTCCCCGTGCCGGTCCTGCTCCTGGAGCTCGACAGCGCCTGCCTGCGCACCGCCAACCCCGAGGCCCTGCGGCTGCTCGATGCACAGAACGAGGCAGTCGATGGCTTGTCGCTGCGCGAGTTCATCGCGGAAAACGCCTCCCTGCAGCGCCTGCTGGCCCCGCTGCGCGAGGGCCTGCCCGTGCATGACATCGAGCTGTCCCTGACCCGCCGTGACGGTTTCGAATCCTGGGTTCTGGCCTCCGCCACGCCCTGGCTGGACAGCACCCCAGACGGGCAGACTCCGCTCGGCCTGCTGGCCTTCCGCGACATCAGCGACCTGCACCGCCAGCGCGAGGAGCTGCAACGCCTGTCGGTGGTGGATGCCCTGACCGGCATATTCAACCGCCGCGAAATCATGCAGACCGGCGACCGCGAGCTGGCTCGTGCCCTGCGTCAGAGCCGCCCGCTGTCGGTCCTGGTCATCGATGTGGACGATTTCCGGCGCATCAACGACACCCACGGCTTCGATACCGGCGACAAGGTGCTCGTGGAGCTGACCCGCGTACTGAGCCAGGTCCTGCGCGAATCGGATCTGTTCGCGCGGATCGGCGGAGAGGAATTTGCGGTCGTCCTGCCGGAGACGGGCTTCTACGAAGCCATCGAAGTGGCAGAACGCATGCGTGACGTCGCGGGCCGCATGCGTGTGCGTGGACGCGGTAGCGCAGCGAACATCTGCCCCAGCATCAGCCTGGGCAGCAGCACCTGGCGCCCCGGCGATCCGGCGCCCAAGAGCTTCGAGGATCTGCTCAGCCGCGCCGACCGTGCGCTGTTCGTAGCCAAGGAGGCCGGCTACAACCGCATCCACGCTGAAACGCTGGCGGCCTGAGGATGTTTACAAAACGAAGGTTTGTTGGACACGTGTGACCAGGCTGAACGGAGGGCTCCCCTCTCCCCCTTGGGACCGCCATGGACTGGCCTGTGGAAGCCGGGTAAATGGGCCAGGGATGGCCCATTTAGTCCCAGCGCGACAGGACGTCGCGTTGGGACGGCCCGGCTGGAGCAGGTCAGGCCAGGGCTTGCCCGAAGGGCGGTCCCGTGGGGGTGTGTTCTTTGAGTTACTTTTCTTGCACAAGCAAGAAAAGTGACTCGTCCGCTTGCGTTGGCGCCTGTTTGAAAGGCCAAGCCTCATGGCGGGCGAAAAAGGGCTCCAACGGTTCCTGAAAGCGGCTTTAACCGGCGGCTGAACGACTTGATCTTTCGCAAGCGGACAGGCTTGCGCGCTGTTTCGCCCGCCTCAAGCGGCGCACTTCGAACGACTTGAATCGCGCGCGGGCGAGCACCTTTCTTTGCTTGCCCAAAGAAAGGTGCCAAAGAAAGGGCACCCCCACGGAGGCGCCCTTCGGGCAAGTCCTGACCAAGGCCGCTCCAGCCGGGCCGCCTCGACGCAACATCCTGTTGCGACGAGGCTGAATGGACCGTCCATGGCCCATTCACCCGGCTTCCACAACCTTGGTCAGGACGCCTCCAAGGGGAAGGGGAGACTTCCTCCGTTCAACTTGGTATCAGGTGTCCGCAAAACCTTCGTTTTGTAAGCACCTGAGAAGGTACACAGGTTACGGACAGGAGCCATCAAAGGCGCGCGCGCAAAGCCTCGGCCAGCGCGCGCAGCGCCTGACCGCGATGACTCAGGGCGTTCTTGATCTCCGCCGACAGCTGCGCGGCGCTCGCGCCCTGCGACTCAACCCAGAACAAGGGGTCATACCCAAAGCCGGCGCTGCCCAGCGGGGCCTCCAGGATTCGCCCCTCCCAGGTGCCTTGCGCGATCAACGGTGTGGGATCCTCCGCATGGCGCATGAAGACCACCACGCTCTGGAAGCGCGCCCGGCGCGCTTCGGCAGGCAGCCCCGCCAGCGCGGCGAGCAGGCGGTCATTGTTGTCCGCATCGTCCGCGCCGGGACCGGCAAAGCGCGCCGAGTAAATCCCCGGCGCCCCTCGCAGGGCGTCCACCTCCAGCCCCGAATCATCGGCCAGGGCCGGCAAACCGGTGTGTCGCGCCGCATGACGTGCCTTGATCAGCGCGTTTTCGACAAAGGACAGCCCGGTTTCCTCGACTTCCGGCACACCAAAATCCCCCTGCGAGCGCACCCGGAAGGCCCAGCTCTCGCCCAGACTGGCGAACAATTCGTTGAACTCGCGCAACTTGCCCGGATTGCCGCTGGCCAGCACGATCTCCCGCCCACTCATGTTCTTTCCTCCAGGCTGTCCCGCTGCACCTTGAGCAATTGCTCGATTCCCGCGCCCGCCAGGGCCAGCATGGCCTGCAGCTCTTCGGGGCGGAACGCGTGGCCTTCGGCCGTGCCCTGCACCTCGACATACGCACCGGCGCCGTTCATGACCACGTTCATGTCCGTCTCGGCTTCGGAGTCCTCGGCATAATCCAGATCGAGCACCGGTACGCCGCCTACGATCCCCACCGAAACCGCCGCGATCTGCCCGAACAGGGGGTCGCGCGGCAGCCGGCGCGTGCGGCGCAACTCGGCCAGGGCATCGGCCAGCGCGACATAGGCGCCCGTAATGGCGGCCGTGCGCGTGCCGCCATCGGCTTCGATCACATCGCAATCGATGACCACCGTACGCTCGCCCAAAGCCTCCAGATCGACCACCGAGCGCAGCGCGCGACCGATCAGGCGCTGGATTTCCTGCGTGCGTCCGGACTGCTTGCCCCTTGCGGCCTCGCGCTCGCCACGCGTGTGCGTCGCCCCCGGCAGCATGCCGTACTCTGCCGAAAGCCAGCCCTGCCCCTTGCCGCGCAACCAGCCGGGCACGCGCTCGTCAATGCTCACGGTGCAGATGAGGCGCGTGGCGCCGAAAGCCACCAGCACCGAACCGGGACGGTGACCGATGAAATGCCGGGTAATCGTGACCGGACGCAATTCGTCGGCCGCTCGTCCGCTCGGACGCATGGAACTCTCCTGGTAACGGACATCAAAAGCCGATTATAACGCCGCCATTTGGTTATCATTCGCTCTTACGTCCGAAGGAACGCCCCATGATCCGCAGCATGACCGCATTCGCCACCGCACGAACCCGCCTGCAGGGCGCCGAACTGGCCCTGGAGCTTCGCTCGGTCAACCACCGCTATCTGGAAATCAGCCCGCGCCTGCCGGAAGAGCTCCGCGCCCACGAGGGCCTGCTGCGTGAACGGCTGGCCCGGCAGGTCTCGCGCGGCAAGCTCGACGTGACCGCGCGCATCGAGCGTCCGGTGCAGACCGACCACGAGCTGGCGCTGGACATGGAGTTCGTCAAGGCGCTGGGCAAGGCCTGCCATGCCATCGACGCCCACCTCATGAACCCCGGACGGGTCAACCCGCTGGACATCCTGCGCTGGCCCGGTGTGCTGGCCCAGAGCGGCTTTGCCCCGGAAGAGCTGCAGGCGGCACTGAACGAGGCGCTGGACGAAGCCCTGCGCGGCTTTGCGCGCGCACGCGCCGACGAAGGCGCACGCCTGTCCGCGTTGATCGTGCAACGGCTGGACGAGATGGTCACGGGCGTGGAAAGCGTCCGCCAGCGCCGCCCGGCCGTGCTTGCCGCGCTACGCGAGCGGGTGCTGGGCCGTCTCGGTGAGCTGGACATCGCGGCCGACCCGGGGCGCCTCGAACAGGAACTGGCCCTGCAGGCACATCGCCTGGATGTCAGCGAGGAGCTGGACCGGCTGGAGGCGCATATCGCGCAGATGCGCGAGGTTCTCACGCGCGATGAGCCGGTCGGCCGCCGCCTCGACTTCCTCACCCAGGAGCTCAACCGCGAAGCCAACACCCTGGCCTCCAAGTCGGCGGATCTCGCCACCACGCGCGCGGCCATGGACCTGAAGGTGCTCATCGAGCAGATCCGAGAGCAAGTTCAGAATATTGAATGAGTTGCGCGGGCGGTGCCGCTTGACTTAGAATGCCCCGCTCATTTTTACGATTAGCGCCCGCTGCGGGCCGCACGAGGTTTCGACATGAAGGTCCTGTCTTCACTCAAATCCGCCAAGACCCGGCACAAGGATTGTCAGCTTGTCCGTCGTCGCGGCAAGCTCTACGTCATCTGCAAGAGCAACCCGCGCTTCAAGGCACGCCAGCGTTGATCGGCCTCGCGCCATCGCCTCTCGTGCATTGACAGACCCGCCTCCCGGCGGGTCTGTGCATTTGGGGGCCTTGGATTTCAGGATCGAAAGCCCGAACACCTGCGCCCGATGATACCTGGGCCTGAAGACGACTACGCACTGGACATCGCAGAGCCACCTCTGACCGTGCGACGTATGGATGTAGACAATCTCCCGTCGCGCGGCGAACATGACAAACCTGAACTGACGCTCTCCAAAACCGGGCAGCGTCAACCGCG
>JAQVHL010000060.1 GCA_028696185.1 Halothiobacillaceae bacterium | reverse complement strand
TTTCGCCCGCCATGAGGCTTGGCCTTTCAAACAGGCGCCAACGCAAGCGGGCGAGTCACTTTTCTTGCTTGTGCAAGAAAAGTAACCAAAAGAACACACCCCCACGGGACCGCCCTTCGGGCAAGCCATGGCCTGACCTGCTCCAGCCGGGCCGTCCCGACACAACATCCTGTTGTGGCGGGACTAAATGGGCCATCCCTGGCCCATTTACCCGGCTTCCACAGGCCAGTCCACGGCGGTCCCAAGGGGGCCCTTCCCTCCCGCCCACGCTCGCCCAACAATTCAGTGCCGGACGAAGGATTCTCAGATCCCCCTTGGAGGCGCCATGGCCGGGGTTGTGGAGACCGGGTGAAAGGGCCATGGAGGGCCCTTTCAGTCCCGCCACAACAGGATGTTGTGTCGGGACGGCCCGGTCGGAGCAGCCCCGGCCAGGGCTTGCCCGAAGGGCGCCTCCGTGGGGGTGCCCTTTCTTTGGTACCTTTCTTTGGGCAAGCAAAGAAAGGTACTCGCCCGCGCGCAATGCGGGCCGTTCGAAGTGCGCCGCTTGAAGCGGGCGAAACAGTGCGCAAGCCTGTCCCAACCGGTTTTTGAAATCATATCCTTGATTTTCAGCCTGTTTACTTGCTAAAGATCAAGTCGTTCAGGCGCCGGTCAAAGCCCCTTTCAATAACCGCTGGAGCCCTTTTTCGCCCGCCATGAGGCTTGGCCTTTCAAACAGGCGCCAACGCAAGCGGGCGAGTCACTTTTCTTGCTTGTGCAAGAAAAGTGACCAAAAGAACACACCCCCACGGGACCGCCCTTCGGGCAAGCCATGGCCTGACCTGCTCCAGCCGGGCCGCCTCGACGCAACATCCTGTTGCGGCGAGGCTAAATGGGCCATCCCTGGCCCATTTACCCGGCTTCCACAGGTCAGTCCACGGCGGTCCCAAGGGGGCCCTTCCCTCCCGCCCACGCTCGCCCAACAATTCAGTGCCGGACGAAGGATTCTCAGATCCCCCTTGGAGGCGCCATGGCCGGGGTTGTGGAGACCGGGTGAAAGGGCCATGGAGGGCCCTTTCAGTCCCGCCGCGACAGGATGTCGCGTTGGGACGGCCCGGTCGGAGCGGCCCCGGCCAGGGCTTGCCCGAAGGGCGCCTCCGTGGGGGTGCCCTTTCTTTGGTACCTTTCTTTGGGCAAGCAAAGAAAGGTACTCGCCCGCGCGCAATGCGGGCCGTTCGAAGTGCGCCGCTTGAAGCGGGCGAAACAGTGCGCAAGCCTGTCCCAACCGGTTTTTGAAATCATATCCTTGATTTTCAGCCTGTTTGCTTGCTAAAGATCAAGTCGTTCAGCAGCCGGTTAAAGCCGCTTTCAAGAACCGTTGGAGCCTTTTTTTCGCCCGCCATGAGGCTTGGCCTTTCAAACAGGCGCCAACGCAAGCGGGCGAGTCACTTTTCTTGCCTGTGCAAGAAAAGTGACCAAAAGAACACACCCCCACGGGACCGCCCTTCGGGCAAGCCATGGCCTGACCTGCTCCAGCCGGGCCGCTCCGACGCGACATCCTGTCGCGGCGGAGCTAAATGGGCCATCCATGGCCCATTTACCCGGCTTCCACAGGCCAGTCCATGGCGGTCCCAAGGGGGGCTTCTCTCGCCCGCTTTCGTCCAACAAACCTTCGTTTGGGAAACACCTTCCGATACCCAATGCGCCCCTTAATCCACAAGCCAGCTCGCCGCCCCCTCTCCAGCACGGTAACCGCTTGCGAAGCAAGCGCTCAGCAGATAGCCCCCGGTTGGCGCTTCCCAATCCAGCATCTCGCCCGCACAGAACACCCCCGGCAGCGCTTTGAGCATCAGACGCTCATCCAGCGCGTCCGTGCGCACCCCCCCCGCCGTGCTGATTGCCTCGTCCAACGGCGCACAGGCCGCCATATGCAGCGGATAATTTTTTATTGTCCTGGCCAGCAGAGCCGGATCATTCAGCGCATCACGCGCCAGACATTCGCGCAACAATCCCGCCTTCACCCCTTCGATCCCCGCACGACGGCGCAGGTGGCTGGACAGGGAATCCCGCCCTCGCGGACGGGCCAACTCCGACGCAAGACGCTCAACAGAACGTCCCGGCGCGAGATCAAGCCACAACACCGCCGGCGCCCCCGCCTCCAGCCGGTCGCGCAGCGCCGCCGAAAACAAGTAGATCAGACTGCCTTCGACACCGCGCGAGGTAATCACAAACTCGCCCGGTGTCCCCTCCTCCCCCCCCGCCTCAAGACGCGCACGAACCGACTTCACGGGCACCCCGGCGAAACGTTCGCTGAAATGCGCACTCCACTCACAGATAAAACCGCAATTGGCCGGACGGAACGGACACAAGGCAACCCCCTGCGTGGCAAGCCAGGCCGCCCAACGCCCATCCGAGCCCAGGCGTGACCAGCTTGCCCCTCCCAATGCCAACACGGTGGCCTGCGCCCTCACCTGCAGCCCCCCGGACGGCGTGGCAAAACACAGCGCGCCGGATTCATCCCAGCCCACCCAGCGATGCCGGACATGAAAACGCACCCCTTGCCCGCGCAAGCGCGCCACCCAGGCACGCAACAAGGGGGCGGCCTTCATTTCCTGCGGAAACACCCGGCCGGAGCTGCCGACAAACGTCTCGACCCCCAGTTCATGCGCCCAGGCGCGCAGGGCATCGGCATTGAAATCGCGCAGCAGCGGTGCGATCCAAGCGGCCTGCGTGCCATAGCGGGACACAAAAGGCTCGAAAGGTTCCGCATGCGTAAGATTGAGGCCACTCTTACCCGCCATAAGAAACTTGCGCCCCACCGAAGGCATGGCCTCATACAAATCCACATGCCAGCCCGAGCGACTCAGGCGCTCGGCCGCCATCAACCCGGCTGGCCCTCCGCCGATCACCACCACCTGCCCCTGCACACCTATCTCCTGCACCGTTTATCCTGGGGCCAGAAAACATCCAGCCCCTGTCAGCCCGGCATGTTAACCCGTATTCCACACACAGCTGCACGCCATGAACCCGTCCCGGCGGCAGGAAGTGCCCCATTTCCCGTGTCCTGAGCGGAGCATCACAAGCCCCGGCCTATCGCGCAACTCGCAGGCCCTGCTATGATCCCTTGGCAACCTGCACGGGCAACCTGAACGCATCACACTCGACAGGTCACCCGATCACCCGCCGCCCGGCTGCGGACGGCTCACTGTCCATCACTGCGGATCGTCCGGCCATGCCCCTGCCCGAGCACTGGATCGAACAGCTCTCCTCCTCCCCGCTGCCCGTGCAGCGTGACACACTGGAGGCTTTGCGCAATTTTCTGGACGCCGACACTGACATCCCCATTGCCCAGCTCACCGCATTGGTACGCAGCGATCCGGGCTTGACCGCATTCATCATGGGCCACGCCTCGCGCCTGCAGGACAAGAAAGGCCGCGACGCACCGCACAACATCGAACACGCGCTGACCCTGCTCGGGCGCAGTTTTCTGGGCCAGCATCTGAGCGAGCTGCGCGCCATCGAGGACAGTCTGCCGGAAGGGCCACAGCGCCTGGGCTATCTGGCCGCACTCGGACGCGCGCTGCATACCGCCGCTCAACTGCAGGCCTGGGCCATCGCGCGTAACAACCTGATGTACGAAAGTCTGTATGTGGCGGGCCTGCTCAACAACTATATCGAGCTGGCCCTATGGCGCGACGCACCGGAGATGATGTACGCCGCCTTCCATCAGATGACCGAGGCCGACACCTCGCTAGGCCATGCCCTGATGCTGGTGCTCAAGGAGCACGACATCGACCTGGGGGAGCTGGAAGACCGCCTCAACCGGTACTGGTACCTGCCCATGCAGCTCTTTCGCGACGAAAAAGCCCTGCCTCATATGGTCGAAAGCCAGCAATACGCGCTGCTGCTCGCCCGTCGTCTGGCTTGTGAAAGCGAACATGGCTGGTACCACCCGCGCATGCTGGAGCTGAAAAAGCGCGTGGCTGAATACCTTTCGGTAGGGGTTGACCAAGCCACACGGTTGATCCACAAAACCGCTATCGAGCTGGCGCCTGCACTACTGTTGCGCGGCATCTGGGCTTGCGCGGCCCTACTGCCTTCCGCAAGCGACGCCGCTTGGCCCCTGGCGCCCTGGTATCGCGGTCCGCTGCGCGTCGGTCCCGGCAGCGAGGCCATCGTTGCCGGTTTTGAAAACCGACTACGCGAAATCCCGCACACCTCCAGCCAGGTTCTTCAGGCCCTTTTGCATACCCTGGCCGAAGCCCTGGAACTCAAGCGCCTGCTGCTTTTGACCCTGAACGGGCCGCGTGACGCGCTGGTCGTGCGTTATATCAGCGGCTTCGAGGCCGACAGCCCCCTGCGCAAGGTGGAAGTACCGCTCGCGGGAAACCATCTGTTCGCCGTCCTGATCCGCAAGAACCAGGGTATCTGGCTGCATCCGGGCAACCTGCCGCAATTCGCGCCGCACCTGCCGCTTTGTGCCCGGCCGCTGGCGCAGGCCGGTAGTGCGTATGTGCATGCCCTGTGTATCGGCGATGTGCCACTGGGCATCCTCTACGCGGCCCATGCGCGTGGCAGTGTGCTCGACAAGGAGGGCTTCACGCTCTTCGCCCGTATCGTGCGCCTGGCGCTCAATGCCATGGCCGACCATCACGGCGTGTGAATACTCCCGCCTGTCAAAGCCTGCGTACGCTGCGCTTCCTGCTGCACCATAGCCCAACTTACATGCTCGTACAGCCAGTGTCCGGGCGAGGTCTGTGCGCGTCGCTCGTGCAGCGCCGCCACAATGGCGGGCTCGTAAGGCGCATTTCCCAGGGCCACGGATAGATTACGCAACCAGCGCATATACCCGATGCGACGCAGGGCGGAGCCTTCGGTCAAGCGCAGAAACTGTGCTTCGCTCCAGGCAAACAGCGCAAGAAGGGAAGGATCATCCAGGCCGTGACGGGCACGGAAATCCGCCTCGCCGGTCTGTCGCGCAAAACGGTTCCAGGGACAGATCAACTGGCAATCGTCACAGCCATAGATGCGATTCCCCATCGGACGACGAAACTCCTCTGGAATCGGCCCATCGAGTTCTATCGTCAGATAGGAAATGCAGCGACGCGCATCGACCACGCCATCGGCCACAATGGCTCGTGTCGGGCAGATGTCGATACAGGCGGTGCAGCGCCCGCAATGCACGCGGGCCGGGGTGTCGGGCGGCAGGGGAAGATCGGTGAACAGCTCGCCCAGGAAAAACCACGACCCGGCTTCGCGGTGAATCAACAGACTGTGTTTGCCCTTCCAGCCCAGCCCGGCCTGCTCGGCCAGCGCGGTTTCCAGCACCGGAGCGCTGTCCACGAAAACCCGATGCCCGAAGGGGCCGATTTCGGCGGCCAGCCGATCGGCGAGTTGCTGCAAGCGACGGCGCAGGAGTTTGTGGTAATCCCGCCCCAGGGCATAGCGCGAGACATAGCCGCGTGTGGGGTCGGACAACACCCGCGCCGGGGTGGCGGCCTCCGGCGGCAGGTAGTCCATGCGCGCGCTGATAATGCTGAGCGTACCCGGCACCAGCGCCGCGGGCCGGCTGCGTAGCGTGCCGTGGCGGGCCATGTAATCCATCTGACCTTGGTAACCGGCAGCCAGCCAGGCTTGCAGGCCGCGCTCGGCATCCGGCAGTTCCACCCCGGCGATGCCGATGGACTGAAAGCCCAGTGCCCGCCCCCATTCGCGCAGACGACCGACCAGGGCGACCGGGTCCAGTGCTTCAGCGGGCGGGACGGGCGCTTGATTCGATGCGGTAGGTGGCATGGCATTGCATGCAGTTTTTCATGATCTCGCCCAGTTGCCCCAGTGCGAGAGACACATCCTGCATGGATTCGGCATCCAGTGCGAGCTGATCGAACCCCGTGTGCGTGGCGGAGCCCCATTCGCGAAAACGTGGCGTGAACGCCTCCCCCAGACCCGGCGGCGCCGTTTCACCGGCCGCCTTGCCCATGCCGCGCGCCAAAGCGGCCACCCGTACCCAATCCCCGCTGGACAGGCCGGCATGGATGCCTTGCAGGGCCGCAAGAAAGCCACGCATTTCATCCCGCACAAAATGCTCCTGGGCGGGGTTCAGAGGGATGGGTTCCCGCTCATCGGCCAGGGCAGGCCCGGACAGGGAGAGGGCAAGAAGAGTCAATACCATAACCGGTTTCACGAATGGGGCTCCTCGCTTGCCGTATCGCGCCGGACACGCGCCTGTTCGTTGAGGGTACGGAAATGCGCCAGTTTCTCGCCGATACGCAGCTCCAGACCGCGTTCGACGGGGTGATAAAAGCGTTGGCCAACCAGCTCTTCCGGCAGATAGACCTCACCGGCGGCGAAGGCATCGACTTCATCATGCGCGTAACGGTAGCTCGCGCCGAAACCGGCCTCCTTCATCAACCGGGTTGGCGCATTGCGCAGGTGCAGGGGAACATCCAGCGAGCCGGATTCGTGCGCCACGCGCCTGGCCGCCTTGTAAGCCATGTAAACCGCATTGCTTTTGGGCGCACAGGCGAGGTAAACCACCGCCTGGGCCAGGGTCAGTTCCCCTTCCGGGCTCCCCAGCCGTTCCAGCGTGTCCCAGGCATTGAGTGCCAGAGGCACGCCGCGCGGGTCGGCATTGCCGATGTCCTCGCTGGCCATGCGCAGCACGCGACGGGCAACATACAGCGGATCGCAGCCCCCGTCGAGCATGCGGCACAGCCAGTACAGCGCGGCATCCGGGTCCGAGCCGCGCACCGATTTATGCAGGGCGGAAATCTGGTCGTAGAAGACATCGCCCCCCTTGTCGAAACGATTGGGCCCCTGGGTGGCCACCTCGGCAATCACCGCTTCGTCGATCACGAGCCGCCCCTCGCGCGTGCTGGCAAGATCCGCTGCGAGCTCCAGCAGATTCAGCGCCCGGCGGGCATCCCCATCGGCGGCATGGACCAGCCGCTCGCGCAGGGCGTCGGGCAGCTCGATGGCGCGGCGGCCCAGGCCACGCTCCTCGTCGCGCAGGGCGCGTTCGATCAATTGCGACAGCGCCTCCGGCTCCAGACGCTTGAGGATGTAGGTGCGCACCCGCGAGAGCAGTGCGTTATTGAGTTCGAAAGAGGGGTTTTCCGTGGTCGCGCCGATGAAACAGACCGTGCCGTCCTCCACAAAAGGCAGGAAGGCATCCTGCTGGGCTTTGTTGAAACGGTGCGCTTCATCGACAAACAGCAGGGTGCCCTTGCCAGTCATGGCGCGATAGTCGCGCGCCTGATCGATGGCGGCGCGGATTTCCTTCACCCCGGCCAGCACGGCGGACAAGGTGAGGAACTGAGCATCGCAATGACGCGCGACCAGGCGCGCCAGCGTGGTCTTGCCCGTACCGGGCGGCCCCCAGAGCACCATCGAATGCAGATGCCCGGCATCCAGCGCCGCGCGCAAGGGCTTGCCCGGCGCAAGCAGATGCATCTGCCCGGTGTATTCGTCGAGGCTCCGGGGACGCATGCGTTCGGCCAGCGGACGACCGGCTCCCGCAGCCGTACCGGCGGCATCGAACAGGGAACCGCCTGTACTGTCGCGTCGACTCACCGCGCGCCCCGTACCACATCCACGCCCTCCGGCGGCGTAAAGGCAAAGCGCGAGTCATCGATAGGCTCGTTGAGCTTCAAGGCAGAGAAGCTCACCAGGGTGCGCTGCTCCAGCGCATCGGTCAGACGCATCTGGCGAATCAGCCCCTCGTGCATGCCAATTTCGATCAGACTGAAATCCGACACATCACGGCGCGGTTTGAGGCTGAACCAGCTCAGCCCATCCTCCTCACCCAGTGCGGTGATGAGGAAATCCTCACCCAGCGGACGGTCTTCCAGAAAGATCGACACCGGGGCATTGCGCAGCGCTTCATCCAGCGGCTTGCGTGTGGCCTGCTCAAGATCCGGATCATAAACCCACAGCGCCTCGCCGTCGGCGATCAGCGTCTGCCGATAGGGACGGGTGTAGTCCCACAGAAAACGCCCAGGACGTTTCAGGGCCATGCGCCCTGTCGCTTCCTGCGTCGCCTTGCCGCTCGCGCTCACACTCTGACGGAACTCGCCCTCCAGGGTTTGCAGCGAAGCAATGAAATGCTCCAGCGCCGTGTCTTCCGCCCAGGCGGGGGTATGCAGGGACAGGCCGATGACGGCGGCCCACAGCCATTTTGCTTTCAAGTTGTTCTCCTCAGCCGCCCGGGGGCGGCGGCGCGACGACTTCGCGCGAGCCATTGGGTTGCAGCGGGCCGACGACTCCCGCCAGTTCCATCTCTTCGATCATGCGCGCGGCACGGTTGTAACCGATCTTGAGCCGGCGTTGCACATAGGAGATCGAAGCCTTGCGGCTTTCGGTGACGATCTTCACCGCTTCGTCGTACAGCGGATCGCTTTCGCCCGCCTCCTCGTCCCCTGCGGATTTCTCGCCCGGCAGAACCACGCTGGCGGACTGATCTTCCAGAATGTCCTCAATGTACCGGGGTGCGCCCAGGGTTTTGAGCGCCTCCACGACGCGGTGCACTTCCTCGTCGGACACAAAAGCGCCATGCACGCGCATCGGCAGGCCGGTACCCGGCGGCAGATAAAGCATGTCGCCGTAACCGAGCAGGGCTTCCGCCCCCATCTGGTCGAGAATGGTGCGCGAATCGATCTTGGACGACACCTGGAAGGCAATCCGGGTGGGAATGTTGGCCTTGATGAGCCCGGTAATCACGTCCACGGAAGGGCGCTGGGTGGCGAGTACCAGGTGGATCCCGGCGGCACGGGCCTTCTGGGCCAGACGGGCGATCAGTTCCTCGACCTTCTTGCCAACCACCATCATCATGTCGGCGAACTCATCCACGACCACGACGATGTACGGCAGGGTTTCCAGCGCCGGCGCAGGCGCCTCCGGGTCCAGTTGCTCGGCGGGATTCCACAGCGGATCGACGATGGGCTCGCCCTCGGTGCGCGCCTCACGGATACGGGCATTGAAGCCGGCGATATTGCGCACCCCCAGCGCAGCCATCAGGCGATAACGGCGCTCCATTTCACCCACCGCCCAGCGCAGTGCGTTGGCGGCTTCCTTCATATCGGTCACCACCGGGGCCAGAAGATGCGGAATCCCCTCATAGACGGACAATTCCAGCATTTTCGGGTCGATGAGGATCAGACGCACCTCATCCGCCGGGGATTTGAACAACAGGCTGAGCAGCATGGCGTTGATGCCCACCGATTTCCCGGAACCGGTGGTGCCCGCCACCAGCACATGCGGCATGCGCGCGAGATCCGCCATCACGGCTTCGCCGCCGATGTCCTTGCCCAGGGCCAGCGTAAGCGGCGAAACCGCGCTCTGGAATTTAGGCGAGGACAACAACTCACCGAAGGAGATCACGTCACGCCGTGGGTTGGGGATTTCCAGCCCCACGGTGGACTTGCCGGGAATCACCTCGACCACGCGCACGCTGACGGTGGACAGTGAACGCGCCAGATCCTTGGCCAGATTGCTGATCTGGCTGACCTTGACCCCCGCCGCCGGCTGCAGCTCGAAACGGGTAATGACCGGCCCCGGATGAGCGGCTACCACCTCGACCTGCACACCGTACTCGCGCAATCGCGTTTCGATCAGACGCGACATCTCCTCCAGCGCCTGCGCGCTATACCCTTCCTGATGCGGCGTTGGCGGATCGAGCAGGGTCAGGCTGGGGCGTCCTTCCTGTACTCCCACGGGCGCACGGGCGGGGCGACGTGGTGCTTCGGGGCGAGACGGGGCCGGCGTGCGAGGAACAGGCGCCACGGGTGACGGCGTGGCAGCGGGAAGCGGTACAGGGGCCTGCTCTACCGCATCGGTAGAGGAGCGCACCGTGCGCACGAGCGAGGCCGGTTCGGCGCGCGGCGCATCCAGAACCGGCTCAAGCTGCGTCCAGCTTGCGGGCATGATGAAGGGCGGATCGTCGCGCAAAGGGGACGACACGCCGGCGAGCGGGCCGTTTTCGCCCCGTCCATCCGGCCCCGGACGCTTCACCAGCGACAGGACGCCTTCCACCACACGCAGGGTCTGCCAACCCACCCATTCTGCCAGCCCCAGCCAGGACAGCCCGGTCAGCAGGGTCAGACCGGCCATGAGCAGGGCCAGAAGCAGGAGCGTGGCTCCGAGCATGCCGGTCCATTGCACCACCCAGGGGGTGAGCAGGCGTCCCAGCGCACCGCCGGAATCCAGCGGCAACGCACCTTGCGTCACCGAAAAATGAATCTGCGAAAGCAGGCTGATCGCCACCAGGCCGAACAGAAAGCCAATAATGCGCAGCCACAAGGCCCGCTGCAGAAACACTTCGCCTGAACGCAGCCCCTTGTACAGGCGTGCGGACATGAGCAGCAGGAAGAATGGCACCAGATAGGCGCCATACCCCACCAGGAACAGGGCGAGGTCCGCCGCCCAGGCGCCAATACGGCCTGCGGCATTGTGGTACTGCTCGGCCGCACTGGATACGCTCCAGCCGGGGTCCGCGCGGTCGAAGCTCATCAGCGAGAGCGCCAGGAAAACCCCGCCCACCAGCAGGAAGAGCGCGCCAAGCTCCTTGGCCAGCTGACCGGGATTGAAGGTCAGCCCAACCCGTGAACGGGAGGGCTCGGGGCGGTTGTCGCCGGTGGTAGAAGAATGATCGTGCATGAGTATCCGCAACGGCCGCCTGCGCGGCGGGAAAAACGACAGGCCAAGGACCCGGCGGCTGGACAAAGGTTCATTGACTTTTATCCGCCTGCATTAGAATGTAACCAAAACGAACGCGTCAACCCTCAATCCGGAACCCGGCGGTCATTGTGTCCGAGCTTACGCCCCAGAACAAAAACGAAACCGACTCGCTGCAAGCCTTGCTTGACCGGATTCACCAGAACCCGGATTTTCCCACGTTCAGCCGCATGGTGCAGGAAATCAACCTGCTCGCCAGTGATTCCGACCAGCGTTCAGCCAACGATCTGGCCAATATCATCCTGCGCGATTTCTCCCTCACCCAGAAAATCCTGAAGCTGGTCAACTCCGCACAGTTCCGCCACTTCGGCGGCACCATCCATACCGTCTCGCGCGCCGTGGTGATTCTGGGCTTCGAGGAAATACGTCAGATCGCCCTGACCCTCATGCTTTTCGATCACTTCAAGCCAGACCGGGGCCAGCAACGCTTGCAGCAAAGCATGCTTCAGGCCCTGTTCAGCGCCCTGCTCGCCCAGACCATTGCCCCGCGTCTGGGGGTACGCAAGGAAGAAGAAGTTTTCCTGAGTGCGCTGTTCATGGACCTCGGCCGTATCGTTCTGCTGCGCCATGCGCCAGAGAAAATGGACGAAATCGAAGCCCTGTGCACGAGCGAAAAAATCAGCGAAGAAAGCGCATCACAACGCTGCATCGGCGCCACCCTGCCGCGCCTGGGGCTCGTCCTGGCCCAGGGCTGGAACCTGCCGGATCCGGTGCTTCATTCCATGCAGCCGCCCATCGGCCCGAAGAACATCACGCGCCTCGACGCCAACAGCCGTGGTTCCGCGATTGCCCGCCTGAGCCACACCATCGCCAGCAATCTCTCTACCCTGCCCCCGGCCGAAGCCAATCGACTCATGCTTGAAGAGGCGCGCCAGCTCGGCATCGATGGCAACCTCCTCTTTGAAAGCGTGGAAAAGGCCAAGGAAAAAATCCGTGTCTACACGCGCATCCTGCCGCCCGTCGTACAAAACCTGCCCTTGCTCAAACAGCTTTCCGGTCTGGACAACGCCCCAGCCGCTCAGGAAACGCCGGCAGAACCTGCCGTACCCACACCCGCATCACATGCCGAACTGATCATTCAGTGCATAGAGGACATCACCCAGGCCTTGCTGGGCGAGTTCGACCTCAACCCTATCCTGATGACCGTACTGGAAACGCTCTACCGCGGTCTGAGCGCCACTCAAGCCATGCTGTTCATCATGGACCGGCAGGGCAAGCAGCTCAAAGCCCGCTTCGGTTTTGGCGAAGCGCCTCCTGACGTGCTGCGCAGCCTGACCGTCGACATGTCCGTGGACAACCCCTTCGCCCGCGCCCTGCTCCGTCAGCAGGATTACCTGCTGTCCCTGGACGACCCGGCGTTGCAGCCCCACCAGAACTGGCAATTCCAGGACGGCAAGAGCGATCAGGCCGCCTTCTACCCGATCATCGTCAACGGCCGTCCCCTGGGCCTGTTCTATCTGGAAGGCCCCCATCGCATCTTCACGCCCACCGCGCTCAACGCGATCAAGATGCTGCGCAACCAGACCATCCTGGCCATACGCCAGAAGCACGGCGGATAAGCCCGAAACGCTCTGCGACCGCCTCTGGAAAAAGCACAGGCCCCTGCTTGCGGGGGCCTGTCGAGCACGCTGGATGCGTCAGCCACTTCCGGAACACCCCCAAGGATATTGAAAAAGACTTTCTCCTTTTTCGACTCGCCTCGTCACGGCACATCCCGCCACGGACTTTCGAACATCCTGGTCGCGGCGCAGCACTACGCCATGAAGCGATCAAACTGGTCGATCAGCGCCAGCAGCGCATCGGTCGGATGCGGCAATTCGGCAAAGCTGTGCTCGGCCAAGGGGTGAATCACACACGCTGCGGGCAGGGATTCGCCCCGCTGAAAGACCTCGCGCATGCGCGGCAGGAACACCCATTGCAGCCATTCGTGGAACAGCAGGGTGTCGTAACAAAAGGGCATGACGCTGGCGAGGGCGTCCGGATCGGGCGCCGTATCCCCCCACAGGCCGATGCGACGCATCTCGGCTTCAATGGCATCCAGCCGCGCAAGCGCCTGCATCAGCGCGATATCGTCAGTGAATCGAGACATTGCCCTGCGGCCCCGGAAAATCCTCGCCCATCGGCGAGGGCTCGTCCTCGTCCTCACCCACCGCCCAGAACAGGCGATTGGGAATCGGCTGCCCCATCCCCAGACGCACCCCTTGATCCAGGCTGCTCCAGGTGTACTCCTGGGCCTGATGCACGGCGCTGAAAGGCTCATTTCCCTGAGCCAGCAGACCGGCGATGGCGGAAGCCAGGGTGCAGCCCGAGCCGTGGTAGCTTTCCGGCAGGCGCGGCCAATTGAAACGGTGCAACAGACGGTGACCGCCGAACAGCAGGTTCTCCACCTCCGGGGTATCTTCATGCGTACCGGTCAGCAGGACGAAATCGCAGCCCATCTCCAGAAGCCCCAGGCCGCAACCGTTCAGGCTGTCCGCCTCGGGCACCATGCGCCGGGCCTCCACGCTGTTGGGGGTGACCACCGTGGCCAGGGGCACCAGCAGGGTGT
>JAQVHL010000107.1 GCA_028696185.1 Halothiobacillaceae bacterium | reverse complement strand
CCGGGCTGGGCAACCAGCTGAGGAGTCATTCACACGGGATCGCGTCGGATCGGGCCACTTGGTCCGGCGTTAAACCAAGGTGGCTCGCCTGAACCCAGCCTGTTCGGCCGGCGGGGAACGGGTTAAATCAAAACGACCGGACTAAGTATGTAGATCTTGCTGTAGAGGACTTGCGGACGCGGGTTCGATTCCCGCCGGCTCCACCATTAATACCCCCAGTAGCATCCAACGCCGTCCAAGTGACGGCGTTTTTATTTATGTTTTCGCGGGCTTGGCGCCCTGCTTAGTCTTGCAATATCCAACAGCATCCACTACAAATGGGGGTATCGACGGGGGTATTCCGTCAGATTGAACGGGAGAAAAAGTCATGGCTGGGGGTATCGGGGCTGGAAGGCTGACAGACAAGGCGATCAAGGCATTCGTGGCGAAGGCGGAGCCAGGCAAGAAACTGGCGGATGGGGCTGGGTTGTATCTGTTCATTACGCCGGCCGGGGGCGCCACTTGGCGGGTGAAGTACCGCATCGACGGCAAGGAGAAAATCTATTCCATCGGGCCGTATCCCCTGGTGACCCTGGCAGCGGCGCGGGTGGAGTTGGGTGAGGTCAAGGCACTGCTGCTGGAGGGCAAAGACCCTGTGACGGAGCGCCGGGTGAACCGCGCAGCGACGGCGGCGAATACCGACAACACCTTCAAGGCCGTGGCTGAGGAGTGGCTGACGAAGAAGCAGAAGGAGTGGAGCGCCGGTCACTACACCAAGTCGGCGCGTGCCTTCGAGCGCGACATTTATGCGTCACTTGGCAATCTGCCCATTGCTAGCATCACGCCGGCCATGGTGGCCAAGGCCATCGAGGACATCCACAAGCGGGATGTGCTGGAGACCGCCAGCCGCATCCTTCAGCACCTCAATGGGGTCTTTCGTTATGCCCAGGCCAAGGGGCTTTGCCGGGACAATCCCGCCGCTCCGGCGCGTGAGGTATTGCCGCGCAAGAAGGACAATGGCCGCATGCCGGCCCTGCTGGAGTGGTCGGCCTTGGGCGATCTATTGCGCCGCGCTGTCCAGGCCCGGCTTTCGCCTTCAGTCCACATGGCGCATCGCCTCTGTGCCTTCACGGCCATGCGCATTGGCAACGTGGTGGAAGCGGAATGGCGGGAATTCCGTCTCGACGACGATCAACCGGTCTGGGTTATCCCCCGCGCCAAGATGAAGGTGACCGAGCGGGACATTGACCACCGGGTTCCTCTTTGCCCCGAGATCGTGGCGGAGCTGCGCCAATGGGGCGAGGTCTTCGGCACGCGCGGTTACCTGTTCCCGTCGCCGACCGGTGGCAAGCACATCGGCCGGGAGTCCATCGAGAAGGTCTACCGGGTGACCTTGGGCCTGGCTGGCAAGCATTCGCCCCATGGTTGGCGTAGCGCTTTTTCCACCCTGGCCCGAGACCATGGTATTGCCCGTGAAGTGGTTGAACTGGCCCTGGACCACGCCCACGACAACGAGGTGGCACGGGCCTATGACCGTGGCGAGCGTTTCAGCCAGCGCGTCGAGCTGTATCAGTGGTGGGGAAGGGAACTGGCCGCCGCTCAGCGGGGCGCCAAGATCATTCCGATGCCGGCCATGGCGGCATGACGCACGTCTGAGATGCCGCCCCGCCTGTCACGCGCCTTGCTATCGGCGCGTAGGCGAGCGTCGCCGGGCAAGGCGCGCGCCAGGCTACCGTCGTGGTTTTGCCACCCGCCGTGCGCCTGGTTGCGCTGCCCTGTGCTGTCGTGGGCGCCCGGTCAGCGCTCGCGGCATTCGCCGCCAGCTTGCCGTGAAGCGTGGTCGGTGCGCGATGGTTGGCGCATGGCCCGCGCCGGTGCTTACGCACCCGCGCTACGTCTTCGCGTATTACCACCCCGCCGAAGGCTACCGCCATCGGCTTCGTGCCTCTGTTTCGCCTTGTCCCCTCCGGTTCCGCTGCCACTTCGCCACGGCGCCCTTCGGCGAAAACCCGCCCAAGGGCTTGCGGCTCGTCGGCAGCTACGGCCTACGGGCCTGTCACGTCCCTTGCTGCCTCCGCGATTGACCATAATGCTGACCCCTTATGCGTTTATCCCGTCCGCTCCTGCCGTCGCTCCTGTCCTAAACGCACAAGCGGCATTATGGCTGGCGCCCTTCGGGTAAATCGCTCCAGCGGCAAGGGCCGCGCCAGGCCCTCCGGTGTGGTATTGGCAAGCGGTGTGGGTGTGCCGGCGTTGTTGAAGCGTCCCAGCCCGGCATCGAGCCGGGCCGTGCCGCCGCCTGGGCGCTCGCCCGGCCTGGTTTTATATCGTCCGGCGCTCAATTCCGTATTTTGCGAAACAGATTAGTCCGTGAGTCTGTCCAGCAATCCAAACCGCTTTGCCATGCCTGCCAACGATTCACCGACCAGCGCGTCATGCTCGGCCTTCAGCCGTTCGAAGGTTCGCCAGTGCATGCCCTTGGGCTTGATACCGTTGCCGTTCAGGATGCCCGGCTCCCAACCCAGTTTGTCGCGGAGTCTGTCCGCGCGTCGGGCCATCCGGTCATAGCCTGCTTCGCGCTGGCTCTCATACGCCAACCGGTGGCAGTGCCGACAAGCGAAGATCACCCCGCCAAATAGAATCGCCACGCGCCGGCCGCAACCTTTTGCCGGGCACCGAAACCATGCGCGCCGCCCACCCAGGTGACAGTCGGTCCACTCCAGATAGACAGGGTATTCCATCGCTTGCCAGTCATCGCTGTGACTACGGCTTCGGTAATTCAGGATCACGCGGTCGGCCTCCGCGCGCACTTGAATGGAGGCAATCGTATTGCCGTTACGCGACCAACTTGTGGTCCCCGTCCTTCCGGGCGTCAGCATTCCATTCCTGAGCAACCACCGCACATCCAGCGCCCAGTAATCGTTCGTGGTATCCCTGCCGCCATGGTATCTACGTCCGCTTCCGATGCCACCCATTTTTTCACCCTCCGATTTTGCCGAAATCATTTGGCTGTCGGCGCGCGTTTAAAACTACCCAGCTCTGCGCGTTGAATTTTACCCAGGGGCTTTTGCCACTATTTTGAGCAGTGGCTGTTCGTCAGTGTAATCCAACCAGGCCGATCAGAAGGGCTCTGG
>JAQVHL010000059.1 GCA_028696185.1 Halothiobacillaceae bacterium | reverse complement strand
TGGACTGGCCTGTGGAAGCCGGCTGGAGCAGGTCAGGCCATGGCGCCTCCAAGGAGGGCTGGGAATCCGGCACTGAATTTGTCCGCAAACCTTCTTTTTGTAACACCCCGTGACGGCCAACACCGACACAGGGCAATGCAAATCGCGCAAGACGCGCGCATTGCAAGCGCGTAAAATGTCGCGCGTCGGATCGCGCCTTCCATCCACCGAACGAAGCGGCACCCCCTGATCGAACCGGTGACACGAACGACACATTCACCCGGTAAACTGCCGGATGCATTCCCCCTGCTTTCACGGTGACGCCCCCATGAAATTCCGCTTCCCCATCGTCATCATCGATGAAGATTTCCGCTCCGAAAACGCCAGCGGTTTCGGCATTCGCGCCCTGGCCAAGGCCATTGAGGACGAAGGCGTCGAAGTCATGGGCGTCACCAGCTACGGGGATCTATCCACTTTCGCGCAGCAACAGAGCCGCGCATCCGCGTTCATCCTGTCCATCGACGATGAAGAATTCAATTCCGGGGTACCGGAGGAAGAACTCCATGTGGTACGCCAGCTGCGCGCCTTCGTCGAGGAAATCCGCTTCCGCAACGCGGACATTCCCCTGTTCCTCTATGGCGAGACACGCACCTCCAGCCACATCCCCAACGATGTGCTCAAGGAGCTGCACGGCTTCATCCACATGTTCGAGGACACCCCGGAGTTCGTCGCGCGTCACATCATCCGCGAATCCAAGGCCTATCTCGACACCCTCGCGCCGCCCTTTTTCCGCGCCCTGACCGGTTACGCGGCAGACGGCTCCTACTCCTGGCACTGCCCCGGACACTCCGGTGGCGTGGCCTTCCTGAAAAGCCCGGTCGGACAGATGTTCCATCAGTTTTTCGGCGAGAACCTGCTGCGCGCCGACGTATGCAACGCCGTCGAGGAGCTTGGCCAGCTTCTGGACCACACCGGCCCGGTGGCCGCCTCCGAGCGTAATGCCGCGCGCATTTTCCACGCCGATCACCTGTACTTCGTCACCAACGGCACCAGCACCTCGAACAAGATGGTATGGCACAGCGTGGTGGCACCGGGCGATATCGTGGTAGTGGACCGCAACTGCCACAAATCCATCCTGCACGCGATCATCATGACCGGCGCGATCCCGGTATTCCTCACGCCGACGCGCAACCATTTCGGCATCATCGGCCCGATCCCGCTCGATGAGTTCAAGCCCGAAAACATCAAGAAAAAAATCGAAGCACACCCCTACGCCCGCGAGGCCGCCGTCAAGAAACCGCGCGTGCTCACCATCACCCAGTCCACCTATGACGGTGTGCTCTACAACGTCGAAACCATCAAGGAACTGCTGGATGGGGAGATCGAAACTCTGCACTTCGACGAAGCCTGGCTGCCGCATGCCGCCTTCCACGAGTTCTACGGCGACTACCACGCCATCGGCGAAGGACGTCCGCGCTGCCGGGAGTCGATGGTGTTCTCCACCCAGTCCACCCACAAGCTCCTGGCCGGGCTCTCACAAGCTTCACAGATCCTGGTGCAGGATGCGCAGACGCGCAAACTCGACCGCGACATCTTCAACGAATCCTACCTGATGCACTCCTCCACCTCGCCGCAGTACGCGATCATCGCCTCCTGCGACGTGGCAGCGGCCATGATGGAACCGCCGGGCGGCACCGCGCTCGTCGACGAATCGCTGGCCGAAGCGCTCAATTTCCGCCGCGCCATGCGCAAGGTCGACGCCGAATGGGGCGCCGACTGGTGGTTCAAGGTCTGGGGGCCGGACTACCTGCCCGAAGAGGGTCTGGGCAAGCGCGAAGACTGGATGATCCAGAACGGCGACCGCTGGCACGGCTTTGGCAATGTGGCGCACGGCTTCAACATGCTCGACCCCATCAAGGCCACCATCATCACACCGGGGCTCGATGTGGACGGCGAATTCGCCGAAACCGGCATTCCCGCCAATATCGTCACCCGCTATCTGGCCGAACACGGCGTGGTGGTGGAGAAGACCGGCCTGTACAGCTTCTTCATTATGTTCACCATCGGCATCACCAAGGGCCGCTGGAACACCCTCGTCACCGCCCTGCAGCAGTTCAAGGACGACTACGACCGCAACCAGCCGCTGTGGCGCATCCTGCCGGAATTCATCGCCCACCATCCGCAATACGAACGCATGGGGCTGAAGGATCTCTGCTCCCGCCTGCACGATCTGTACAAGCGCTACGATGTCGCACGGCTGACCACCGAGATGTATCTCTCCGACATGGTCCCCGCCATGCGCCCGGCCGACGCCTGGGCCAAGATGGCCCACCGCCAGATCGAGCGCGTGCCCATTGACGCGCTGGAAGGCCGCATTACCGCCAGCCTCGTCACCCCCTACCCGCCGGGCATTCCGCTCTTGATTCCCGGCGAACGCTTCAACCGCACCATCGTCGATTACCTGCGCTTCGCGCGGGAATTCAACGAACAGCTGCCGGGCTTCGAAACCGACATCCACGGCTTGGTCGCCGAGGACATCGACGGCAAGAAGCACTACTACATCGACTGCGTGAAAGACTGATTCGACCCCCCCTCCCTCACAGACTGCCGATGGGCCGCCGAGTAAGCCGGCCCATCGGGCAAGAGACCGAGGCGGAGCGTTAATAGTGATAACGGCAAGCGATGATTACCAGCGACTGCCCATCGGCGCAGTAGACCAGGCGATGCGTATCGTCTATGCGGCGTGACCAGAAACCCGAGAGATTCTCTTTCAAGGGCTCAGGCTTGCCGATCCCCTCAAACGGATGACGCAGGCAGTCCTTGAGCAACGCATTGATGCGCTTGAGTGTTTTGCGATCCTGGCCTTGCCAGTATTCGTAATCACTCCAGGCCGCCAAAGTCCACGTCAGCGTGAGCACGTTTTCCTCAGTCGGCATCAACCCGATCTCGTTGCGAAACCAGCCCCTGGCGGTACTGGTCAATGGAACGGGCCAGATGCGTCGCATTGGCTGGCGATTTCAACAGATGGACGGTCTCCATGAGTCCGTTGAAGGTATCCAGCGACATCACGACGGCATTGGGGGCATCCCGTCTCACAATCACCGTGTAGTCCGCATCGTTGATGACCTGATCGATTACATTTTTGAGGCTGTTACGAGCTTCAGAAAAATTCACCACGCGCATGGATATAGCCTCGCTACTTGTACAAATAATGGAACAAGTCTAGTGCGCTGCGTTTCCCATTTCAAGGAATGCTTGGGTCTATCTGCAGGACCGGACCGGGCACCGCCTCACTTGAAAACCGGGGCTCCTCCGAGCTTTATCCTGCCAACTCACCCACGCCGACTACGACGACGCCCTGCATTGGGGTGAACGTGAAATCGACCCCAAGAAACCGCCCGATCACCGCGCACTGGGTACGCAGGTGCGAGGACAGCGTGGACGTGCTGAAACGACCACCGCCGGCCAAGGCCATCGGCAAGACAAGCTGGTCCGCCAGATACTCCTCCACCGCCGCGCCACTGCGCGCATGGCGCAGAACCGCCTCACTTGCTTGATCGGCCACCTTTTCCGCCGACACCCCCTTTGTGCCGATGGCCGTAAACAGCAGGGAAAGCCCGGCATGTGTCCGCTCGACGCTCAGGACATTGCCCGGCCCCTCGCAGGCGGGCAGGGCCTCGATCCGCCCCTCCAGGGGCCCCAGACGCTCACGCAGACGGCCCAGCTCACGCCGCGCCACGTCACCAGCAACGCCGGCAAGAAGCACGCGGGCCTGCATGGAGACCAGCTCACCCGGCGCATCCAGGACGAGGGGACGCAAGGCGCCGACCGGCTCGATGCAGGCTTCGATCTCGCCCCCGCCGGCCGGATAAAAGCCGTGCCGGAGCAAGGTCAGCGTATCGTGCACCCCCATCCGCCGCATGAGCGGAAGCCAGCTGTGGATCAGGAAATCCGCCGTGGGCGCGGCCTGATTGTGCGTTCCCCCACGGATCGACACCCGGCTGGGCGCATCCGCAAACCAGAGCGCCGGCAGCAGGGTTTGCAGCACCAGCGTGCAACTGCCCGCCGAGCCGATGGCAAAGCGGTACTCTCCTCCGCGTACCGGACCGGGTTGAAAGCGCAGGGTCGAGGAACCCAGCTCGGCCCCGCTCAGCTGCGCCTGCGAGATTTCCGCCGCCGCGAGCACGGCGGTAATATGCTGGCGCAACAGGCCCGGCCGGGCACGCCGCGCCCGTATGCGTTCGATCACGAACGGCTTACCGGTAATCATCGACAGGCTCAGCGCGCTGCGAAGGATCTGGCCGCCACCCTCGCCCTGCGAACCATCCAGTTCGATCGGCTCCATCATTCCCCCCTGCAAGGAAGCCCCTGTCATGGTAGAGCGCACATTTGCGCTCTTACCCCTTCACGCACACGACCTGACGTAGCGTATGCAGCACTTCCACCAGTTCGCGCTGGGCGTGCATCACGGCGTCGATGTCCTTGTAGGCCATGGGAATTTCGTCGATGACGGCTTCATCCTTGCGGCATTCAACGCCCTCGGTCGCGCGGATCTGGTCATCGAGCGTGAAGCGACGCCGCGCTTCGTTCCGGCTCATCGCGCGTCCTGCGCCGTGGCTGCAGGAACAGAACGACGCCTCATTGCCCAGACCGCGCACGATGTAGCTCCTTGCGCCCATGGAGCCGGGGATGATGCCCAGCTCGCCCTTTCGGGCCGATACCGCACCCTTGCGGGTCACCAGAATCTCGGCGCCGAAGTGCGTCTCGCGCTGCACATAGTTGTGGTGGCAATTCACCGCCTCGATGTCGGCCCGGAAGGGCCTGGCAATCACTGTTCTCGCTGCGGCAATCACATTTTCCATCATCGCCGCTCGATTGCGGCGGGCATAGTCCTGCGCCCAGCCAACCGCTTCGACATAATCGGAGAAATGCACGCTGCCTTCCTCAAAATACGCCAGGTCCCGGTCCGGCAGATTGGCGATATGCTGGCGCATGTCCTGTTGCGCCAGTTCGATGAACAGGCTGCCAATGGCATTGCCCACGCCACGCGACCCCGAATGCAGCATGAACCAGACCCGTTCGGACTCGTCCAGGCAGACTTCGATGAAATGATTTCCGGTACCCAGTGTCCCCAGATGCTTGTAGTGATTGGTGTTTTTCAGGCGCGGGTATTTTTCGGTGATGCGGTTGAAGCCAGGCAGCAGCGCGGCCCACTGCGCATCCACGTTCGCCGGCGGATTTTCCCAGCTCCCCACGTCGCGCCGCCCTCGCCCCACGCTGCGCCCGTGCGGCACCGCTTTTTCGATGGCCGTACGCAGAGGATGCAGGTTGTCGGGCAAATCGGCGGCCACAAGCGAAGTGCGCGCAGCCATCATCCCGCAGCCGATGTCCACACCGACCGCCGCCGGAATAATCGCGCCCTGGGTGGGGATGACGCTGCCGATGGTCGAGCCCTTGCCCAGGTGTACGTCCGGCATCACCGCCAGATGCCCGTAAATGAACGGCATGCGCGCGGTGTTGGCCAGTTGCCGGCGTGCATCGTCCTCCACCGGGACACCTTCGGTCCACATCTTGACCGGCTTGCCGTTTTCCACAGCCATGATCTGGTGCGACATTTTCATTCTTCCTCGTGTGTACTCGTCATGCACCGCTCGGGCGCAAGCTCACCAATCCGTCCAGAACCTGATCCAGTCCGCCAAAAACCGAGATCCTGTCGATCCGCTCGGCCACTCGCTCCAGGGTTTCCAGCTCCTTGAGCCGCAAGGCCACGGGGTTGTCTTCCATGACCTTCGCCGTGTTGAGCAGCGAGCGGGTGGCGGCCGTTTCCTCACGGCGGCGGATCACATTGGCCTGGGCGGATTTCTCGGCCTCGACCACCTGGGCCAGCAGGGTCTTCATCTCCCCCGGCAGGATGATGTCCTTCACCCCCAGGCTCTCGATCTCGATCCCGAAGCCTTCCAAGCGGGCGCGTACATGCTGGATCACGCCTCCATCGATGATCTGCTTGTTTTCCAGCAGTTCATCGAGATGGCGCGTACCGACCGCCGAACGCAAACCAAACTGCAACTCGCGGTAGAGATACTCCACCGGTCGCGCCAGACGGGCATGGGCGACACGCACATCGGCATAACGCCAGGTGGCGGCCAGATTCAGGCGCAGGCTCACCTTGTCGCGCGTCAGGATTTCCTGCCCACTGACCTCCATCGCTTGCAGGCGGGTATCGACCCGCTCCAGTTGCACGTCGCGGTTGAAGCGCCAGAACGCGGCCATGCCCGGTTCAAGCAGCCCCTGCTCCTTGCCATCGATACGCAGAATACCCACATGGTGTGGCGGCACCTGTGCAAGCAGCACGCCGGACAACCCCGCAAGCGCTCGCCCACGCAGATCAGGCTGTATCAAGTGTGCAAGCGTGGGCGCAGCCACGCGACAGTCCTCACGCAGATCGACCCGCTCCAGCCGGTGTGCCACCAGCCCTTTCCAGTAGAAGCGCCGCGTTCCGGGCGCAAGAATCTCCACCAGGATGTCGTTTTCAAATCGCAACCCGGCTTCATCCTCGCCCAGGATCATGCACTCGAAACTACGCTCGGCAAGCGCAGGAGCATGACGGCGCAGGTACTCGACAATATCGGTCGCATCCATCGGTGCGTCCAGTTTCCAGGTCACCAGCGACAGGCGACCCAGCGGATCCCAGAAATAATGCCGCCCGGCGTCGAGCAGGCGTTCGAAATCGCCATCCCGCATCAGGGCACCACGTTCGTTTTTCTTCACGATGAAACGCTTGAGCATCGTGCTTCTCCTTGTAATAAGCCTTGCCGGCCAACGCCCGTCCGACGGACCACCCAGGCGCCTGACGCGGGGAGGCAGAGAACGGCGTAGCACGCATACACCCATCGCCTGGATCGGTGCATGCCGCTGCCGCCCCCTCCCTTGCCACGCAAGGTGGCCCGGGAGCCGGTCAGACCGGCGGCGGGTGCTCGCGCACGCCACGTACCGGCAAGTATCAACGTCAATCTGTCCGCAAGGCAGACAAGCTTGGAGCGGGAGTCGAACCCGCGACCGGCCGTGGTCAACGGCTGCTCTACCCACTGAGCTATCCCATGGCCGCGAGCCGGGAGTCGAACCCGGAAAATCCCCATGGACTCGCGAAGATCACGTGAACGCGCGGCGGCATACACACATCCGACCGGAAATATCCTCCGGGGCGTGCGCACCGGTGGGGGAAGACCCCCGACCCGAAGGCCTTTGCGCTCTTTCGCGATCAGGAAGGTATTGGCGAGGAGCGTGCCAGCACCGCCAACGCCCCGATGCAAATCAATAAGCCATTGATATAAAAGAAGTATAAAAGCATCAGGTGTGGACGATGATCTCTCTGCGACTGGAAATGGACTAGAATTATTTATCTATATTTATCTTTCAGGATAAGCAGACATGAAGCGCACGGTGGTGATCGGCTTTCTCGGCACACAGCTCGACTACGCCGGCAAGGGCAGCGCGCGCTGGGAAAAATGGCGACCCAGCGTGGCCTTGTGCCAGCAGGAGGATTTCATCGTCCACCGGCTGGAGCTTTTGCACGACGCACGCAGCCGGGGGCTGGCCGAACGCATCCGTCTGGATATCGCCTCCGTCTCCCCGGAGACACAGGTGCTCTCGGTGGAAAGGGAACTGCGCGATCCCTGGGATTTCGAGGAGGTCTATACCCTGCTTCACGATTTCGCGCGTGACTACCCCTTCGACACGGACAAGGAGGACTACCTGATCCACATCACCACGGGCACCCATGTGGCACAGATCTGCTGGTTCCTGCTCGCCGAAGCGCGCTACCTCCCCGCCCGTCTCCTGCAAACCTCGCCGCCGGGCAAAAAGGACATCGAACCCAAGTTCAGCGCCGGCCGCTATGCGATCATCGACCTCGACCTGTCGCGCTACGACCAGATTGCCCGGCGCTTCGCGCGCGAACATAGCGACAACGTCTCCCTGCTCAAGTCCGGCATTGCCACGCGCAACGCCGGTTTCAACCGCATGATCGAGCGCATCGAAAAAGTGGCCGGACACTCGAAGGCGCCCGTGCTGCTGGTCGGCCCGACCGGCGCCGGCAAATCCTTCCTCGCCCGCCGGGTGTACGAGCTCAAACGCCAAAGGCAACGCCTTACCGGCCGGTTCATCGAGGTCAACTGCGCCACCCTGCGTGGCGATTCCGCCATGTCCAGCCTGTTCGGCCACGTCAGGGGCGCCTTCACCGGTGCCCAAACCGAACGCCCCGGCCTGTTGCGTGCCGCCGATGGCGGCTTGTTGTTCCTGGACGAAATCGGCGAACTCGGGCTGGACGAACAGGCCATGCTGCTCAAGGCCATTGAGGAAAAGCGCTTCTTCCCCTTCGGCGCGGACCGCGAGGTGGAAAGCGACTTCCAGCTCATCGCCGGAACCCACCGCAACCTGCGCCTATGGGTGGCGGAAGGCCGTTTCCGGGAAGACCTGTTCGCCCGCATCAACCTGTGGACCTTCGAGCTGCCCGGCCTGGCCCAACGTCCGGAAGACATCGAGCCCAACCTCGACTTCGAACTGGAGCGCCACGCCCGCGAACAGGGGCAGCAGGTCCGCTTCAACCTGGAAGCACGACGCCGCTACCTGGCCTTCGCCACCTCCGGCGAGGCCCGCTGGAGCGGCAACTTCCGCGAACTGGGCGCTTCCGTTACCCGACTGGCCACCTTGAGCCACGCCGGACGCATCAACGAAGCGGATGTCGAAGAAGAAATAGCCCTCCTGCGTCAGACCTGGCATACCCCCTCCGCGCGAGACCTTGTGGCGGAACTGTTGGGGGAACAGGCCGATGCACTCGACCCCTTCGACCGCCACCAGCTCGACTTCGTCATCGACACCTGCCGCCGTGCCAGCCATCTTTCCGAGGCCGGACGTAAGCTGTTCGCCGTCTCACGTCAGAACAAGCGCCAGCCCAACGATGCCGACCGGCTGCGCAAATACCTGGCGCGTTTCGGCCTGAGCTTTGAGCGCATTCACGAAATGACGCCCCAAGAGCGCGTATAAAAGCCCTTTTCAAGCGCCTGCCACACATCCAGGCAACGCGGCACCTTTCCCCTGGGGGCGCTCTGCTACAATCGCAGCTTTCGCCTCCCCCTGCCCTTCTTCCCATGCAAGCCCATCAACTCGAACTCCTCGCCCCGGCGCGCGATGCGGATATCGGCATCGAGGCCATCAACCACGGCGCGGACGCGGTCTATATCGGCGGTCCCGGCTTCGGCGCGCGCAAGGCGGCGGACAACGACGTGGCCGACATCGCCCGGCTGGTCGACTATGCGCACCGTTTCCACGCGCGCATCCATGTCACGCTCAACACCATCCTGCGCGACGACGAGCTGGAACCGGCGCGCAAGCTGGCGCACCAGCTCTACGATGCGGGCGTGGACTCGCTCATCATCCAGGACATGGGCCTGCTGGAGCTGGACCTTCCGCCCATCCAGCTGCATGCCAGCACCCAGTGCGACATCCGCACCCCGGAGAAGGCGCGCTTCCTGCAGGATGCGGGCTTGTCGCAACTGGTGCTCGCGCGTGAGCTCGATCTGACGCAAATTCAAGCCATCCGCGCCGCCACCTCCGTGCCCTTGGAATTTTTCATCCACGGCGCGCTGTGCGTGGCCTATTCCGGCCAGTGCTACATCTCCGAGGCGCATACCGGGCGCAGCGCCAACCGGGGCGAATGCAACCAGGCATGCCGCCTGCCCTACCAGGTGACGGATGCGCAGGGCCGCATCGTCGCGCACGACAAGCACGTGCTGTCGATGAAGGACAACGACCAGAGCGCGAACCTCGCCGTCCTGATCGACGCGGGCATCCAGAGCTTCAAGATCGAAGGCCGCTACAAGGACATGGGCTACGTGAAGAACATCACCGCCCATTACCGCCGCCTGCTGGATGGCATCCTCGAAGGTCGCCCGGAACTCGCCCGCGCCTCCAGCGGGCGCAGCCGCTTCAGCTTCACGCCGGACCCGGTGCAGAACTTCAACCGCGACGCGACCGACTACTTCGTGCAGGGCCGCAAGGAAGACATCGGCGCGTTCGACTCGCCCAAGAACCCCGGTCGACCGATTGGCTGGGTGGTGAAGATCAATAAAGACTCGGTCGATATCGAAACCGGCGCCGATACGCTGCTCAATAACGGCGACGGCCTGTGCTACTTCGACCTGCACAGGGAACTGGTCGGCATGGCGATCAATACCGCCGAGAAGCTCGGCCCCTCGAATGGCGTGGGTCGCTGGCGCGTGGTCCCGAAAGACCCCATCGCGGAACTGCGCCACCTGCGCGCAGGCACCGAGATCAACCGCAACCGCGACATGAGCTGGGTGCGCGGGCTGGACAGGAAATCCGCCGAGCGCCGCATCGGTGTGTGGATGCGGCTGTTCGATACCGCCGACGGCCTCGCCCTGGACCTGACCGACGAAGACGGTCATACCGCAACAGCAACGCTCGCCATCAACAAGGAACCCGCCAGGGACGCCGCCCGCGCGGAAAGCTCCCTGCGTGAGAACCTGGGCAAACTTGGGACGACCCTCTTTGATGCGGTGGAGATCGTGCTTGATCTCGGTCAGCCCTGGTTCGTGCCCGCCTCCCTCGTCAACCAGCTCCGTCGCGAAGGTATCGAAGCACTGGAAGCGATGCGCAAGGCCGCCCTGCAACGCCTGCCACGCGCCGTGCCGGCTCATCCGCCCGTGCCTTACCCGCAAGAGCATCTGAGCTATCTCGCCAACGTGTTCAACCACAAGGCGCGCGATTTCTACGCCCGGCACGGCGTGAAGCTGATAGAGGCCGCCTTTGAAGCGCATGAGGAGGAAGGCGAAGTCAGCCTGATGATTACCAAGCATTGCGTGCGTTACAGCCTGAGCCTCTGCCCCAAGCAGACGCGCGGCGTGACCGGCGTGCACGGCACCATCAAGGCCGAGCCGCTCTGGCTCATGAATGGCAGCGAAAAGCTCAAGCTTACGTTCGACTGCAAGCCCTGCGAGATGCATGTGGTCGGCAAGCTCAAGCGCGGCGTCGTCCAGGCCCGCGCCCACGAGGCGCAGACCGTACCGCTTAGGTTTTACAAGACGCGGCCGTAAACCCTCGGACAGCAGAAAAGCGGGCGCTTACCTGGATGTTGAAAACACGCATTTCAATATCTCTTACACCAGCCCCCGCTTCTTCAAGCCATCCTTCAGATACGCATACAAAATCGGACTGACAATCAGCCCCGGAATGCCCGCGATACGCTCCATCGCCAGCATGGCAATCAGTATTTCCCAGGCTCTGGCGCGGATATGACCGCCGACAATCCGCGCGTTGAGGAAATACTCCACCTTGTGAATCACGACCAGGAAGCTCAGGGAAGCCACCGCCACACTGAACGAGTGGGACAGGCTGATCACCGTAATGACGGTATTGCTGACCAGATTGCCGACGATCGGTATGAATCCCATGACAAAGGTCACCAGCACCATCGTCTTCACCAGCGGCAATTGCACACCGGCCAGCGGCAGAACCACCAGCAGATAAATCGCCGTCAACGAGGTATTGACGGTGGAAATCCACGCCTGCGCGGAAACGATGCGGCCGAAGGCCGCGCTGAAGGCGCGGATCTCATCCAGCAGGGCTCGCGCCAGCGGCCCCGCCTGTTGCGGGTCCTGGGCCTCGCTGTGCAAGGAAACCATCGCCCCGATAATCAACCCGATCACCATGTGGATCAGCCCGAAACCAACTGCCCCGCCCGCCGAGCCGACATCGGCCGCATGCGCGCTCAACCACTGCACCGCCTTGTCACGCAAGGTTTCCGCATCCGGCGGCAGCCACTGCACAGCCCAACCCGGCAACGCCGCCTTGGTATCCGCCAGGATGCGGGCCATCTGATTCATCAACCCCTCCACCCCCTCCTGCCCGCTGCCATGCAGGAAATGCAGAATGGCCAGACCGCCCAGAGTCAGGGCCGCCAGAACCAGCGAAGACACCAGGAAAACGGCCGTCACCCGCGCGTAGTGCGAGGACAGCACCGGACTGATCAAACGCCGCGCGATGAGATGCACCATCTGATGCATCAGCAAGCCCGCCAGAAGCGCCGGCAACAAGTGCTCCCCAACGACGAAAAAAACCGCCAGGATAATCAGCGCGAAGGCCATCCAGGGCATCCAGGGCGTGGCATCCAGCGACGCGGGCAGGCAAAGGCGAGGCGAGCTCAAGACGGTTTTCCTTGTGGTGAGGGATCGATGGTTTTTACAGGGTTTCGATAATGCGTGGATGATGCGGCGGATTCCAGGGCTTTTCCAGCCGCAGAGCCGCAGGGGGCATGAGTCAGGCTGAAAAGAGTTCTCTTGCAGGTCGGAACAAAAAGATCTTTATAAAGATCTTTATTTGATGTAGGGTGCGTATCATGGAAAGAAGCCCCTTACGCGAAGAAAAAGAAGCCCCTCCTTTGCCAAGAACGGCAGGAGGCTTTTCTACCGTTCTTGCCGATCCCCCGTGGCGATTTGCCAATCGAACCGGCAAGGTTGCGCCCGAGCATCGCAGGCTGGATCGCTATTCGACGATGTCCCTGGATGCCATCAAGGCGATGGATGTCCAAAGCGTTGTGGCACCCAATGCACACCTTTACCTGTGGGTGCCCAATGCGTTGCTGCCAGACGGGCTGGATGTCATGACGGCCTGGGGATTCCGCTACGTTTCCAACATCGTCTGGGCTAAGCGGCGCAAGGATGGCGGCCCGGACGGCCGCGGCGTGGGTTTTTATTTTCGGAACGTCACCGAACTGCTCCTGTTCGGCGTTCGAGGCTCCATGCGCACACTCGCGCCGGGGCGGTCTCAGGTGAACATGATCGAAACGCGCAAGCGCGAGCATTCGCGCAAGCCGGATGAGCAGTACGATCTGATTGAATCCTGCTCGCCAGGGGCCTATCTCGAACTGTTCGCTCGGCATGCGCGCCCAGGCTGGACGGCGTGGGGCGATGAATCTTCGGATGACGTCACCCCGCGTGGTGCGGTGCACAAGGGGTATGAAGGCGGGGCGATCTTGCCCCCCCTGCTTCCCAATGAGCATCTCAATCAGGCGCGGGCGGATGCCATTGGCCAAGAGCTGCGAGTGCGCTACGAGATGGGGTTCAGCGTGCGGCAACTTGCAGACGAAACGGGCTACTCGATACAGCGCATTCGCTCGCTGCTCAGTTCGGCGGGGGCGTCCATGCGTCCGCGCGGACGAAATCCGCAAACCCTCGATTTGTTTCAGGGGGAATAGGGTTGTCCATTCCATGTGGCCTGCGTGGCGGCCACGACGAGCAGGGGGCATGTCCCCATCACACCCCTACGCACCCGTAGTGCCGCCTTGTCCAGATTGGTGGTGGTTGATGTGCCCAAATCTATAGGCAGTTTGGGGTTGCGTTGATTGTCAGGGAGCGTCTGTTGATAGTTGTCGCATCCCGGACGATTGTACGGTCTTCGGTGGAATAGCTGAGGATGTGAAGCATACCAGTCTTTCATGGCCTGCATAGGCGTTTTGCTTTTAAGAGCTGACTGAGGCAATTGATGGTTGTACA
>JAQVHL010000014.1 GCA_028696185.1 Halothiobacillaceae bacterium | reverse complement strand
CCCAGCAATCAGCAAGCACCCGCACAAATCATTCAAACCGTTTTCTTAAAGATCAATCCCCTACCAGGGACCCCAACCAACCTTATCCAGGTCATCAGGTCGCTTCGTCTCAAGCGAGGTGGCGTATTATACACTTACCAGCCAAGCCGTCAACTTTCTTTTTCACTCTTTCGCCGCGCCAAGTAGTGCGGCCAAAGAGGCTGCGCATTATAACTTGTGAAACTTTCATGTCAAGCTCACAAATACGCCTTGTTCGTGGTGGGTCGTGCAGGATTCGAACCTGCGACCAATTGGTTAAAAGCCAACTGCTCTACCGACTGAGCTAACGACCCCCGTCGAGAGCTGCGCATTATACAGACTTCAGAACCCTGCGCAAGCGCCAAGCGAAAATATTTTCGCCTGCAGCGGATCATGCCACCTGATAATGCGTTGGATCGGCGACACCGGCCTCGATAAACCCTTGACGGCGAAGGCGGCACGCATCGCAAACCCCGCAGGCGCGACCCTGCTCGTCTGCAGCATAACAGGAGACGGTCAGACCATAGTTCACCCCCAGACGATGCCCTTCCCGGATAATTTCGGCCTTGCTGAGATGCTGAAGTGGCGCATGGATGCGTATCGGCATGCCTTCGATGGCGGTTTTGGTGGCCAGATTGGCCATATGTTCGAATGCTGCAATGAACTCCGGCCGGCAATCCGGATAGCCAGAATAGTCGACGGCATTGACGCCTATGAACAGGTCGCTGGCGCCCATGACTTCCATCCAGGCCAATCCATAGGAGAGGAAAATGGTGTTGCGAGCCGGAACGTAGGTTACTGGGATACCCTCTGCCGGTTCGGTGGGTATGGCAATTTGTGTATCGGTCAACGCGGAGCCACCGAGCTGACCCAGATCGATATGCAGGCAGCGGTGCTCACGGACGTCCGCCTGTTTAGCAACGCGCGCCGCGGCGTGCAGCTCCGATTGGTGTCGCTGACCATAATCGAAACTCAACGCATATAGGGCATAGCCCTGCTGCGCCGCGATAGCCAGTACGGTTGCCGAATCCAGTCCTCCCGACACCAGTACCACGGCTTTTTTCTTCTCGTTCATCGACCGGCCTCGTCTGCCCAGAGGATTTTGTGCAACTGCACCTGAAAGCGGACCGGCAAGCGATCCCGTACGATCCAGTCGGCAAGCTCGGTGGGATCCTGTGCCCCTTTGATCGGGGAAAAAAGCACCTGAACCCGTTCGCTCAGCCGGTGCTCACGCAGCTGAGCAACCGCCCAGGCGTAATCCTCCGCTCCACCGATGACGAATTTCACTTCATGATGGGGGCGCAGTGCGGCAATGTTGTTCATGAGGTTGCGGTGCATCTCGCCGGAACTGGGCGTCTTGAGATCCATCACCACGGTGACTTCGACTGGAACACTTCCTATGGGAAACGCACCACTGGTCTCCAGGCTGACGAGATAGCCTTCTTCAACCAGGGCCTGCAATAGAGCATTGCAGCCCGGTTGCGCCAGAGGCTCCCCTCCGGTCACGCAGACATGGGGTACGCCCTGTCCCGCCACGGCGGAAAGTACTTCATCCCGCGTCATCATCCGCCCCCCCTTGAAGGCGTATGCGGTATCGCAATATACGCAGCGCAAGGGGCAGCCTGTGAGGCGGACGAAGGTGGTAGGCATGCCGATTGTCGAAGACTCACCCTGCAGGGAAAGGAAAATCTCGGTAATGCGCAGGGCGCCATCCACCCGCCCCGATGTGGACGGAACGGCTGCGGGCTGCAGCGTTACTTCCATTACAGGCCTTCCTGCTGCATGCGCTTCATGCGCTGCTCGGCCAATCCGGCGGCCTGGGTACCCGGGTATTTATTGACCACGGCCGACAATGTCTCACGCGCCTTGCGAAAATCAGCCAGGTCGTACTGGATATAACCGGTTTTCAGCAGTGCATCAGCGGCCTTGGCGCTGGCGGGATAACGCTTGAGCACCTGATCGAAACTCTCCAACGCAGCTTTCAAGTTGCGCTGCACGTACAGTGCCTCACCCTGCCAGTAAAGTGCGTTAGCGGCATACGTGCTATTGGGGGTTTTCTGCACAAATTCCCCGAACGCCTTGCTTGCCACGTCGTACTGGCCGTCCTTGAGCAAGGCGAAAGCCTGGTCGTAAGCCTGCCGTTCTACATCCGCCTGCCCCGCGGGCGCGGGCGCCGCACTGAGAGCGGGAGAAGGAGCCGCCTGGATGGGGGCAGCAGCGGGCGCCGGTGATGAAGCCGGGGCGGGAGCCGCGACCACCGGAGGAGGTGTTACGGGCGCTGGCGCAGCCGGCGGCGCGACGATGGGCGCCTGGACAGACGCAGATGCCCCCCCCTCCAGACGTTCCAGACGCTTTTCCATGTCCAGCAACGTCTGCCGCTGACTGCGCTTCATGGTTTCCATCTGATTGCCCTGCACCTCGACCTGACCCCGCAAGTCGCGCACCTCGGCTTCCAGCTGCTGAATGCGGCGCAGCAATTCGCCGGTCATGCCGCCCTGACTCATGGGGTCCGTGGCCGGGGCCAGGGGTGTCGCCTGTGCCGGCTCCGAGGCCGGTGCAGGGTTAGCCGTCGCGGGCGTGCCGCTGCCCCAGGTACGCCATTCCGGCGCAGCCTGAGCGACTGAGGACAGCCCCAGCGGGGCGGCAAACAGGCAGAGACTCAGCACCGAGGGCGCGAACATGCGGTTAGGGCGAAAGCGGTACATGATGGCCTCCTATGGCAACCGTAATGGAGAAATGGGCGATACCGCCCATTTTCAAGTCGTTCATGCCCAAATCCTGGATTCGGAAAGGGCGTTCACCAGTCACTGCCGGTAGGGGCCCCAGGCAGGATCGCGCACCTTGCCCTTCTGCAGGGAAAGCCGCTGGCTGGAACGCCCGTCGACGGAAACCACCTTGAGTACCGAACGTCCACCTTCCTGTGCTGCGTGCAGAATCATGGCGCTGTTCGGTGCGAAACTTGGCCGCTCGTCGTTGCGCCCCTGGGAAATCGCGCGAAAACCACCGCTGGCCAAATCCTGAACCCCGATACGGAAACCGCCGCCACCACCGTGTACCGTAGCCAGCCAGCGTCCATCGGGGGAGAGGTTCCCCCCGGCATTGTAACTGCCTTCGAAGGTCAGGCGCCTAGCGGGGCCTCCCGAAGCATCCACCTGGTAGATTTGGGGCTGGCCGCTACGGTCTGAAGTGAAAATCACGCTGCTGCTGTCCGCGCTCCATGCCGATTCGGTATCGATGGCGCCGCTCTGCGTCAGGCGACGTTCCTGACGGGTAGCCAGATCGAGCACGTAGATTTCCGGGTTACCGTCCTTGGACAGGGTCAGCGCGAGCCGATCACCGCGGGGCGACCAGGCCGGCGCCCCATTGATACCCGGAAAGCTTGCGACACGCTCACGGCGACCGGAAGCAAGATCCTGAATGTAGATACCCGAACGGCGCCCCTCGAAGGAAACATAGGCAATGCGCCCACCATCAGGCGACCAGCTCGGACTCATGATCGGATGGATGGACTCCAGCACCACCTGCGGGTTGTAACCATCGCTGTCCGCCACTTCGAGGTTGTAACGCGCCTTTCCATCCGCACCCTTGGTTTCCGTGACATACGCGATGCGCGTATTGAATGCGCCCTTGATGCCCAGAATGGCCTCGTAAACGATATCGGCAATCCGGTGCCCCGCCATGCGCAGGTCCTCGGTACGCGCGTTGATGGAAAGGCCCGTCATCTGCACGCCCTTGTACACATCGAACAGGTGAAACTCGACGCGCCACTGCCCCGCGCCGGCGGGTTGAACGTCGCCAATCACCAGATAATCCGTCCCCACCGCGCGCCATGCCGGAAAGCCGACATAATCCGGACGTGTCGGGCGCTCGGGCATCTTGCTGTCCGGCATGGGCGAGAACTGACCGCTGCGCGCCAGATCGCCAGCAATGACCTCATTGAGCATCTGCGGCGCATTGCCGGCAAACGGCACCACCGCGACAGGAATGGCCCCTTCGCCCCCCTGGCTGATTTCAATCTGCAGGGCGGCAAGCGCCGTCCCGGCGAACAGGTACAACGAGAAGGCCCACCCGATGGCGCGCAGCGAGCCCTGGATTTTCATGCGCATGGTTTACCCAGCCTCAGTCCGGTTTGAATGTAAAAACGATTTCGCGTTCGAAGATTTGTGCGTCCGGCGGCGGGGGCAGCGGATCGGATTTCCACACGGCCTGCTCCACCGAACGGCAGAACATTTCGTCTCCGTCGCAGTTTTCGATCTTGACGCTTTCGATGATGCCGCCTCGCGTCTGCGTCACACGTACACGGGCGCTCTGACCGGGGCGTGAAGAAGGAGGCCGCAACCAGTTGTTCTCCACCCGCGCCCGAATCTGGCTCCCCCAAAGGGCGCGCAGGGAATCGAGCTGACGATTGCGCTCTGCCGTGGCGCGAGCATTTTCTTCGGCGGCAAGCTGTTTGCGCAGTTCATCGGCCGCGCGGCGCTTGGCCTCCTCCTCGGCTTTCTTCTTCGCTTCAGCTTCCGCCTTCTTGCGCGCCTCGGCTTCGGCTTTTTTCTTTGCCTCCTCCTCGGCTTTCTTGCGCGCGTCCGCTTCGGCCTGCAGGCGTTTCAACTCTGCCTCGGACCGGGCCTTTTCCTCGGCCTGTTTCTCACGCAGTTCGGCAAGACGCTGCTCTTCCTGCTTGCGCTTCTCAGATGCCTCGCGCGCCTGCGCCTCTTCGAGTTTTTTCTGTTCTTCGAGTTTCTTGCGCTCGGCTTCAGCGCGGTTTTTTTCTTCTTCCTGACGCTTGCGGATTTCCGCCAGACGGATTTCCTCCGTCTTGCGCTCGGCCTCCGCCTTGCGGGTTTGTTCTTCCAGGCGTTTTTGTTCTTCCACCTGACGCTGCTTGATCTCCTGCACGCGCTGCTCTTCCGTGCGTCGCTTTTCCTCGGCCCGCCGTGCCTGCTCATCGAGCTTGCGCTGACGGTCGGCCTCTACCTGACGCGCCCTGGCTTCCTCCTGACGCAGGCGCGCCGCCTGCGCCTCAATCGTCGCTGCATCGACCGTCACCGCCTGAATGGTTTCCACCGGGGGCGCTGCCGCCTGGGAAGCACTCTCATCCTTCCAGTCGATGGAAAACAGGATGGCGGCCAGCAGCAGAAGATGCAGGAAGACGGCAATGCCAAAGGCCACCGGCATACGGCGGATCAACTGCATCATCGCGACCGCCCTCCGCCAACTGGCGTGGCAGCGCGCTCATCGGGCGTCGTAATCAAGCCGACCTTCTGCACCCCGGCCTGCTGTACCAGCGACATGGCACGCACCACATGCTCGTAGGACGCCTTGGCATCGCCCTTGACCAGCACGGGCCGCTCGGGTTTCAACGAGCGGGCCGCCGCCACCAGGGCGGTGACCGAACCGGGTTCGACCGGCGCATTGGGGTTTTCCGCGATATTGACGAACAACTGCCCTTCGGTATTGACACTCACCACCACCGGCGGATCGCCATCGGCAGCCAGCGCCTGAGAGGCCGCCTTGGGCGGCTCAACCTCAATACCCTGCTGCAACATCGGCGCGGTCACCATGAAAATGATGAGCAGCACGAGCATCACGTCGATATAAGGTACGACGTTGATCTCCGCCACCATGCGCCGCCCCCGGCGACCCCGTTTGACTGTTCCGGCCATTGCCTGCGCCCCTTAGCGTGCCGCGCTGCCCTGCCGATGCAGCAGGCTGACGAACTCGCCAAGGAAGTTGTCGTAGCGGTTGAACAGACGATCGGCCTGATCGGTGTAGCGGTTATACCCCACCACCGCCGGAATCGCGGCGAACAGCCCCATCGCGGTGGCGATCAAGGCTTCGGCGATGGACGGAGCCACCACCTGCAAGGTGGCGTTCTGCACATGCGACAGCCCGATAAAGGCACTCATGATCCCCCACACGGTTCCGAACAGGCCGATATACGGACTGATCGAACCCACGGTAGCCAGAAACGGCAGGGCTTCTTCCAGACGGTCCATCTCACGGGTCAGGGCAACGCGCATGCTGCGCTCCACGCCATCCAGGATCGTCTCTATCGGCTGGGCGCTGTCCTTGTGGCGCAGGCGGGTGTATTCGCGGAAACCCACCTCGAAAATCGCTGGCATCCCGGTACGCGGGCCCGGCCCCTGAGTGACGCGGTTGTATAACTCGGCCACGCTGCCCCCGGACCAGAACAGGTGCTCAAAACGCTCGGAATCCGCCTTGGCGCGGCGCATCAGGTTTCCCTTGTGAAAAATGATCGCCCAGGAAAAAACGGACGCCAGCAGCAACAACAGCATGACGAACTGGACCAGCAGACTGGCTTGACCAATAAGGGCGACAATCGACGTATCGTGCGTCAAGACAACAACTCCTGCATCGAAACGGGCATCGGACGGGGGCGCAACGTCAACGCATCCACACACGCAATACGCACCGAAGCGGTGGACAGAACTCGCGGCCCATCGTTCGCAGTTGCAGCATCGCCACGCAGGATTTCTTGTTCGAACTGGAGACTGGCCCGCCCCACCGACAGGGGCCGGGCCGTGACCTGGAGCAGGTCGTTGAAGCGCGCCGGACGCTTGTATTCTACAACGACCCGGCTCACCACGAATAACACCCCGTCATCGGCCGCCAGCCTATCCTGCTCGAACCCCAGCGTGCGCAGGTATTCCGTGCGCGCCCGTTCGTAAAACTTCAGATAATTGGCGTAAAAAACCACGCCACCGGCATCGGTATCCTCGTAGTAGACGCGAACCGGCCAGGAGAATTCACTCATCCCCGACAAACTCCTCGAATTCACCCTGCAGGGCCTCCAGACCGCGCGAAGGCTTCAGACCGAAATGCGCGTAGGCGGTACGTGTCGCGATACGCCCGCGCGGCGTACGCATGATGAAACCCTGCTGGATCAGGAAAGGCTCCAGCACGTCCTCGATGGTATCGCGCGACTCGCCAATCGCCGCCGCGAGATTATCCAGCCCCACCGGCCCCCCGTCGAACTTCTCGATCAGGGTCTGCAAAAGGCGTCGATCCTGATGATCGAAACCGACACGATCCACCTTGAGCATCGCCAGCGCCGCATCCGCCACCTCCCGGCTGATATGCCCATCCGCCTTTACCTGCGCGTAATCACGCACCCGGCGCAACAGGCGATTGGCAATACGCGGCGTGCCACGCGAACGACGCGCGATTTCCTCCGCTCCGCCGGCGTCCATCGGAATGCCCAGAAGCCGCGCGGAGCGATCCACGATCAGGGTCAAATCCGCCGTCGAATAAAACTCCAGGCGCTGAATGATGCCGAAGCGGTCGCGCAGGGGATTGGTCAGCATCCCCGCCCGCGTCGTCGCCCCCACCAGGGTGAAAGGCGGCAAGTCCAGCTTGATCGAACGCGCCGCCGGCCCCTCGCCGATCATGATATCGATCTGATAATCCTCCATCGCCGGGTAGAGAATCTCCTCCACCACCGGCGAAAGACGATGAATCTCATCGATGAACAGCACATCGTTCGGCTCCAGATTGGTCAGCAAGGCTGCCAGATCCCCCGGACGCTCCAGCACGGGGCCCGAGCTTTGACGCAGGCCCACCCCCATCTCGTGCGCGATGATATTCGCCAGCGTGGTCTTGCCCAGCCCCGGCGGCCCGAAGATCAGCACATGATCCAGCGCCTCGCCACGCCCCCGCGCCGCCGGAATGAACACGTCCATCTGCTCGCGCACCGCCGGCTGCCCGACATAATCCGCCAGCCGCCGTGGCCGAATGGCCCGGTCGATGGCTTCCTCGCCCTGATCGACCTGGGGGGTGACAATACGGTCTTCGTTCATCAAATCATCCTGCGCCCGAAGCGCTTATAAATTCAGGCCATCATTGAAAGGAGAAGAGGAAACCTGTCCCCGCCCTTTAGCGGGATGTTGATCATTCCCACGCTGGAGCGTGGGAATGCCGCTAGCCCGCATTTCTCACACCGTCCCTGCTGCGGGTGCCGATACGCTCGCCGTGGCACGCCGTACTCGCTCGCGCCGCCTCGACGTAGTGTCAGCTACGCCTTCGGCGCCGCTCGCTCCGTGCGGCGCACCACGACGGCGCCTCGGCCCCCTCGTGACGTGCCAGTGTGAGAAATGTGAGCTAGCACCGCTCCTGCGGTGCCAACGTGCCACTTTAGCAGCCACATCCAGGCCGTGCGCCTATTGGCTTCCTTGCTTTTCTGTAAACCTCGCGGCAATTTCCCACCCGCACCACAAGAATGCGCAAAGCGCCGTCTTCGGTGCTGGCAATGATTCGATAGTCGCCGACGCGGTATTTCCAGAGTTCGCCCAGACGGGAGCCTTTGAGCGCCTCGCCGATGCTGCGCGGGTCATCGAGCAGGGCAACCCGCCCATGCAGGAAGACGAGTACACGCTTGGCTATTTGAGGATCAAGCTTGGAAAGCTCCCGTTGGGCGGCAGGGTCAAGCTCAATCCGCCAGGCCATACTGCTTCATCACATCGTCCAGCGGCAAGGTCAGGCTGCGCCCGGCACGGATATCCGCCAGGCGCTGCTCAGCCAGATACAAATCTTCCATGTCATCCAGATATTCCAGGATGGCTTCACGCGCATAGTAGGTTTTGGTGCGACCGGTGGCTTTTGCCAGGGCGTCAAGACGGCTTTCAATTTCGGCGGGCAAACGGATGGCGAGCATATTCTGGCTCCTGCCTGTCAAGTGCTATACAAGTATGACACGTTGACGCTTGTGCGCCAGAGAGGTTCAAAAAAATCACTTCACCGCCTGTTTCAACGCCGCGCGGATGATCTCGCCTGCTTCCAGCCCGGCGGCATCCGGCACGGCGCGGGCCATGCGGGCGGCTTCGGCGGGTTTGTAGCCCAGGGCTTCGAGGGCAGTGATGGCCTCGTCCATCGCGCCTCGCCCGGCGCCGCCCGCACCCGGCGCGCCGGGCAGGGCGGCGCCTTCAAGGTCTTCGCCCAGGCGGTCACGCATTTCGATGATGAGGCGTTCGGCGGTCTTGCGACCGATGCCCGGCAGGCGGATGAGGGTGGAGACGTCGTTGCGGCGCACGGCGTCGGCGAATTCCTGGGCGTTCATGCCGGAGAGGATGGCAAGCGCGAGTTTGGCGCCCACGCCACTGACCTTGAGCAGGTCGCGGAACAAATGGCGCTCCGCCTCGCGCAGGAAGCCATACAGCAGGAAGGCATCCTCGCGCACCACGGTATGGATGAGCAGGGTGACTTCCGCTCCAGTGGCCGGCAGGTCGAAGACGGTGGACATCGGGGCTTCGACTTCGTAGCCGATGCCGTTGACGTCCACCAGCAGTTGCGGGGGGTATTTGGCGGCGAGAATGCCGCGCAGGCGACCGATCATCGGCTACGTCTCCGGAAACGGGATTGTGCCAGCAGGCGCAGGTTCTCGGCGCGCAGCCCGTCGGCCTCCTTGTCGAGGGCCTGACGTGCGCCGGAAAAAGCGCTACGCCGGAAGGCGTGGCAGAGGGCGATGGCCGCGGCATCGGCGCCGTCGGCCGGTGGCGGGGCGCTCAGCTTGAGAAGCTGGCGCACCATGTGCTGCACCTGTTCCTTGGCCGCGCGCCCCGTACCCACCACGGACTGTTTGACCTCGGCGGGCATGTATTCATGCACGGGCAAGCCCCGGGTAACGCAGGCGGCTATCGCGGCGCCACGGGCCTGGGCCAGCTTGAGCGAGGACTCGGGACTGCGGAACATGAAGACCTGTTCGATGGCGACTTCGTTGGGAACGTAGCTTTCCACCAGAGAAGAGACGCGGGTGAACACATCGCCCAGACGCCCGGTGAAGCCGCTCTCGTCGTTCAGGCGCAGGCTGTCCAGGTAAAGACATTCCGGCTCCCGCCCCCGGAGTTCGATGACGGCCACGCCGGTGGTGACCGAGCCGGGGTCGATGCCAAGAATGCGCACCTTGCTCACGCGCCGCCCAGCGCCTCCTCGGGAATCTCGGCGTTGTGATGCACTTCCTGCACATCGTCGAGGTCTTCGAGCATGTCGATGAGCTTGACCATTTTTTCCGCTGTCTCGCCCTCGACCGGGGCGCTGGTGGAGGCGCGCATCGTGACCTCGGCCTCCACCGGAACGAAACCGCTTGCGCTCAGGCTGTCCTTGACGGCCATGAAGTTTTCCGGGGTGGTGATGACTTCGATGGAGCCGTCTTCTTCGACGAGCACGTCATCCGCGCCGGCTTCCAGCGCGGCCTCCATCAGCGCGTCTTCGGACACGCCCGGCTCGAACAGCAAGGAGCCGATCTTGCTGAACAGGAAGGCCACCGAACCGTCGGTTCCCAGGTTACCGCCGCACTTGGAGAAGGCATGTCGCACTTCGGAAACGGTGCGGACCTTGTTGTCGGTCTGGCATTCCACCAGCACCGCCACGCCGCCGGGGCCATAGCCTTCATAGCGGAGTTCTTCGTAGTTGTCCCCTTCCATGGCGCCCGCGCCGCGCTTGGCGGCACGTTCCATGGTGTCCTTGGGCATGTTGGCGCCGAGCGCCTTGTCCCACGCAAGACGCAGGCGCGGGTGTGCGGAGGGATCGGCGGTCTTACCCTCGCGCGCAGCGATGGTGATCTCGCGAATGATCTTGGTCCACAGCTTGCCGCGCTTCTTGTCCTGGCGATCCTTGCGGTGCTTGATGTTTGCCCATTTGGAATGACCGGCCATGCCTACCCCACCCGTTTCTTGCCCTGGTTGAAAGGCGGGAAGTTTATCATCCCGCACCCGCCCTGCGCTTGCGCGCCAGCCATTTTTCCAGTTCGAGAATCACATAGACGGCCAGGCCGAAGAAGAGGATTCCGCCCCAGGCATCCGCCGGCAGGGGCGCCGTGCGGAACCACAGGTTCATGAACGGGGCATAGGTGAAGGCGGCCTGCAGCACGATCATGAATGTGATGGCCACCAACACATAGCGATTGCCGGACAGGCCCTCGATGGAAAAGGAGGAGCGCAAAAGATAGCGGCAATTGAACAGATAGAAAATCTCGCCCACGATCAGCGCATTGACTGCCGCCGTGCGCGCCACTTCCAATGCCTCGCCACGCCCGGACATCCACAGGAATAGCCCCAGGGAGCCGACGACCAGGAGAACGGAAACAAACAAGGTACGCCAGAGAAGAAAGCGCGACAGCAGGGGCTCGTCCGGCGCGCGGGGCGGCCGCTGCATGACATCCGACTCCGCTGGCTCGAATGCCAGCGCCATCGCCAGTGTGACCGCCGTGACCATGTTCACCCACAGAATCTGCGCCGGCAGGATCGGCAGGGTCAGCCCCATCAGGATGGCCGCCACGATCACCATCGCCTGCCCGATATTGGTGGGCAGGATGAAGGCAATCGACTTGCGCAGATTGTCGTAGACCGTGCGCCCCTCTTCGACTGCATCGGTAATGGAGGCAAAATTATCGTCCGCCAGCACCATCTCGGCCGCCTCCTTTGCCGCTTCGGTGCCTTTCTGCCCCATGGCCACACCGACATCCGCGCGCTTCAGGGCCGGCGCGTCGTTCACGCCATCGCCCGTCATGGCCACGATGGCCCCGTTGGCCTGCAAGGCTTCGACCAGTCGCAACTTGTGCTCGGGGCTGGCGCGCGCGAAAAGCTCGCAATCGCGGACCACCTCGCGCAGGCGCGCGTCGTCCAGCGCCTCCACCTCGCTGCCGGTCAGCACACCCGCGCGTGTCGCAAGCCCGAGCTGCTCGCCAATCGCGCGGGCCGTCACCGCATGGTCGCCGGTAATCATCTTCACCCGAACCCCCGCCGCATGGCAGCGGGCGACCGCCTCGATGGCCTCCGGTCGCGGTGGATCGGCCATGCACACCAGCCCCAGCAAGGTGTAGCCCTCATCCACATCGACAAAGCTCAGCGTGCGCATCTGCAGTGATGCCGAACGAAATGCCACCGCCAGCACCCGCAAGCCATCGGAAGCCGCCCGCTCCATTGCCGCATGCCAGAAACCGGGGGCAAGCGGCCGGTCCACCCCCTCGAAGCGCTCCTGGGTACAGATGGCCAGCACCGCCTCGGGAGCGCCCTTGAGGTAGACGAAGCCATGCCCGGCATGATCGTGATGCAGGGTGGCCATGAAGCGATGCTCGGATTCGAAGGGAATCACATCGGTACGCGGACGCTCGGCCTGCTCGAAGGCCCGGTCCAGCCCCATGCGCAGGGCCAGCGCAAGCAAGGCGCCTTCGGTCGGGTCGCCATCGACGCGCCATTGGCCCGCATCCTCGATCAGGCTGGCCTCGTTGCACAGCAGCCCCGCCCGGCCGATTTCCAGCAGCAGGGGGTTCTCACGCGCCTGAAAGGGCTGCCCCCCGATGAAAAAGCCCCCCTCCGGCCCGTACCCCACCCCTTCGACCACACAGACCGACTCGGTGGTGACGATACGCCGCACACTCATTTCGTTGCGGGTAAGCGTGCCGGTCTTGTCCGAGCAGATAACCGTCACCGAACCCAGGGTTTCCACCGCAGGCAGACGACGGATGATCGCATTGCGGCGCGACATCCGCTGTACGCCGATGGCCAGGGTGATGGTCATGATCGCCGGCAGCCCCTCGGGGATGGCCGCCACGGCCAGGCCGACGGCGGAAAAAAACATCTCCGCCGGGGAAAACCCCTGCCATAGAACACCATAGGCGAAAACCAGCGCCGCCAGGGCGATGATTGCCCCGGTCAACAGGCGCGCAAACGTGGCCATCTTGCGCAGCAAGGGGGTTTCCAGCGTCTCAACCTCGCGCAGCAAGGTGCTGATCCGCCCGATCTGCGTCGCATCCCCGGTGGCCACGACCACGCCCAGCCCCTGCCCCTGACTGACCAGCGTGCCGGAATAGGCCATTGATCGCCGGTCCCCGAGAGGGGCCTCTTGCGCCACCGGCGTTATGGATTTCTCCACTGACACAGACTCGCCGGTCAGCACCGCCTCCTGAATCGACAGGTTGCGCACCTGGATGAGCCGCAGATCCGCCGGCACCTTGTCGCCCGACTGTAACCAGACCTGGTCGCCCACCACCAGCGATTGCGCGTCGATCTCGCGCCGCTGACCGTCGCGCAGCACCATCGCGCGCAGCGAAAGCATGGCGCGTATCGCCTCCAGCGCCTGCTCTGCCTTGCCTTCCTGGATGAAGCCGATCAGCGCGTTGATGACCACCACGCCCAGAATCACGCCAGTATCCACCCACTCCCCCAGCAAACCCGTCACCAAAGCGGCCACCAGCAGGGCGTAGATCAGTACATTGTGGAATTGCAGCAAAAAACGCAGCCAGGGCCCGCGTCGCGCGGGCGGGGTCAGCCGATTTGGTCCGAAGCGCTCCAGACGCTCGCCCGCCTCCTTCGAGGACAACCCCTCCGCCGTACTATCGAAGGCAGACAGCGCCTCCTCCACGGGCAAGGCATGCCAGGCGCGATGATCGGGGGGATTTTCCGTCATGGGGGCGCTTCCGTCGGTGACTGACCCAAGCCACCTTACCGCAAAGCACGCTGAAATTGGACCCGACACCCTTCGCGCGCATCGAGCCCGGCAGGAATACGATGCGCTTACTTCAGATTTCGCAGATACCCGGCTGACGCTGCCCTTTCAGGGCCACCAGATCCGCAAAAACATAGAGAATCCGGTTCTCCTCATGCCAGGGGCTCGGGTAGGCCTGCCACAAGCGCGGCGCCTGAAAGCGACAGTCGATGCCACGCACATAAGCGGCCTGGGCTCGCCGTGTGTAATACCAGAAGGAATTCGGATTCCAGAACGAGACATGCGTCGGATCCTGGAACGCACCACGTCCGTCGGTCGAGGGCGTGCGGGTAATCAGCCAGCCCCCCGGCGCAAGCACACGGTAAATCTCGTTCATCATGCCTACCGTGCAACGCGGTGCGCCGTCCGCGCCATGGCGGCAGCTCACGCTGCCACAGCCCGGCACATGCTCCAAAAAATCATAGGCACGCACGCAACCGACCGTCCCCTCCTCGAACGGCAGCCCCCGACGGATATCACAGTTGACCGCCGCCCCCTCGACATCAACACTGACAAACCCCTCCGGGCAACCGTGTGCGCCCCCCAGATCGAGCATCGGCAATCCGCTGCGCCGGCACTCCTCCCGAATCAGGTCGTAGATATAGCGGTTGGACAGCTCCTGCTGCCGGGTCTGAATCTCCTGATTGCGCGCAAGGAAGGTGTTCGTCCCTTCCGGCTGCATGCGATACAGGTAGAGACATTCCGGGATGTGCTCAAAACGCACACCCGCAAGATAGGTGCGGCAGATCAGATCGTAATCGTCGCACACCGGCAGCAGGGGATCGTGCCCGCCCGCCTGGAAGTACGCTTCCCGCGCCCAGACCCGCACATGGTTCGGCGCGTAGAAGATGGCAGACAGACTGCTTGCATTCGTGGCGAAGGCACGCATGGCAACGTACGGACGACCATCGACTTCCACCGGATAACTCTCCCAGCCGTAGGCCGCGTCATACACCTGGCAACGCCCATCGGCGTAGAAATTGGCGAAGTCCGAATAGAAGAAACCTGCTGCCGTCTCCTCGATGCTCTGTCGTATCCGGGCCAGCGCGTTCGAGGCCAGCAGATCATCGTGATCCAGCTCGACCAGATAACGCCCATGACACTGCTCGCAGGCAAACCGCTTGAGCGCCCCCACCCCCATGCGCCCGACATACTCCGGCGCCACGACCACACGAACCTGCGGATGACGGATGATCGGCTCAGGAATCTGTGCCCCGCCATTGGGCACGATGACCCACTCCCAATCCCGTTCAGACTGTCGCAACAAGGACGCGAAGGTTTCCAGCAAAAAATCGGGACGATGTGTTGGGGTAAACAGACTGAACAGCATGGGACGCATCACAAAAAAAGGCGTTAAAAAAACACTCCCTCCGAAGAGGGAGCGGCAAAATCGTCCATATTTTCAGCGCCTACTGACAGAAAACAAAAGCCTGCCAGTTGGTCTTTGAACTGTTGTATTCACAGCGCCACCCGGTAGGCGCGGTCGCCCCGCTGGAACAAAGAGCCGCACCACACAAGAACGCCTCTCCATAAACACCGCCTTGGGTATCCGAGGTATAACACGAACCGCCAATGGCCTTCTCGCCAGGATTGCAGCTCGCGTCAACACTATACCCCTGGGCGCCATTCACAGCAGAACGGATGGTGAAACCGCCTCCGGAAGGCGTCGCGCAGCTCCAGTTCGTCCCGTCAAACTGCAATACCTGTCCCGCCGAACAGCCGGTTTTCAGCACCTGGATAGAGCTGCCACTGATTTCAAGCCCTGAACCTGCCGCTGCGGTGTAGCTCCCCGCACTACCCTGGACGCCCTGAGGCCCTTGTGCTCCGGTCGCTCCGGTTGCCCCCTGGGCGCCCTGTACCCCCTGAGGACCGGCAGGCCCGATGGCACCGGTCGTCCCTTGCGCCCCAACACTTCCCTGCGCCCCTTGAACCCCCTGAGCACCCTGTGGCCCCTGAATCCCCTGAGCACCCAATAGGGAAAACCCCGTTCCCCAGCTGCCCGCACTTTTCGGGCCGAACATCGTGGATGTCGCGGTATTAAGATAGAAATCACCATCATTACCCACCCCTGCCGCCGGATCCGCCGCCCCGGAAAGCACACCCGGCCCTGTGTTGCCCTGGGCCCCTTGCGCCCCTACCGTACCGGAGACGCCCTGGGGGCCCGCCGCACCTTGCGGCCCCATCACACCTGCAGGCCCCATCGCCCCCGTGGCTCCCTGCGCGCCTACCGTGCCCTGCGGCCCCGCGACACCTTGGGCGCCCTGCGCCCCAGCCACACCTTGCGGCCCCTGTGGACCGGTAATGGCCCCAGGATCGCAGTTACCCAGTACACCGCCACTGCCATAACAAACCACGCTACCATGCTGGGCTGCGGACGGCAGTCCCGGCACGCTCACCGCTCCCGAGTCGTCCACCCGCAAACGCGCACTACCTCCGCTACTGTCGGTGATCGAGACGCCACCTCCTGCCGGTGGGGAAATCACCACATCGGCGGCATACGCCGGACAGGCGCTCGCTGACATCGCTGCCGTCATGACCGCAACGACCTGGGACGCAGACATGTTGTTCTTTTTCATATCGGACGCTCTCCATGAGCAAAAATGAGGTATGCATTCAGGCCATTGCCAAGTTACGGCGTACCAGGGCACGCCCGCCCGCCCACAAGCCAGCGAGAATCAGCAGCAGAAAGGACAGCGCAGATAAGGTTGGAATCGGAGCACCACCCATGACGATATGCCCCGCACGAACAATGGAATCGCTGAGTGTATGTCCGGCCCCCGGCTCCAGGGAAAGATAGGCTGGGGGTATGTCGCCCGCTGTGCTGTCCAGAATGACAGGCTGTCCGGGGATGCCCGTTACGCTCAGACCATGTGCAACCGTCTGGGTGCGCCCCGACTCAAGCAAGAAGGTTTTCCCAGTGGTGCTGACAAAAACGAGATCGTAAAACCGATTATCGCCACTGAGCGTGGAAACGGGGCGACAACCATCCTCAAAGACCACGCTGCTGCTCCCCGCGTCAAACACACCTTGGTTCGACCAGTTACCGGAAACATGCAACTGTGCGCTTGCCCCCTGCAACAGCCCGGAGGGGCCTATCGAAACATCACGCGCCCCCAGGACGGCAACGCTACCGGCCGCAAGCCTCCCTTCGATGAGCAGATCGCCACACGGCATCGCCAGTCGCCCATCGCCCAGATTCAACCCAGCCCCCGCAGGAAGCTGGATGCCCGCCGCACATACCGGGCCGAACGCCGCCATCAAAAGGCCAGCGAACAAGGCATCGCGCATCCTGAACCTCCATATCCGAGCATCCATGGCTCACTCCCCAGACAAGGATTTTTTCATTCAAGCCTTTGGATTCTTTCACATAGGCTGCACCTCGACAACACGCTCCCCCCCAAACTACCATCAAATTTTTCTATATATATTCAAAAGCTTACACAAACCCAAAAAAACACCCAACCACGAAAAACACCTTGACACCCCAGGAAAGATAAACCATCCATTACTAGGCTTATCCACCATGGACAAGCGGCGGAAGCATCCGCACAACCGGAAAATGGAGGTACGTTGTCATGAGTGAACCCTTTCTGGGCACGATCATGATCTGGCCGATCAACTTCTCCCCACGGGGATGGGCCTTCTGCGAAGGACAGACTCTTGCCATCGGCACAAATACCGCTTTGTACTCCCTGCTGGGGACAACCTATGGCGGCAATGGACAGACCACATTCGCACTGCCCGACCTGCGTGGCAGAATCCCGGTAGGCGCGGGGCAAGGCCCCGGACTCTCGCCGTATACACTCGGGCAAAAGGCAGGAACAGAAAGCGTGACGCTGCAAAGCACCAACCTTCCGCCGCACAGTCACGCCTGTATGGCCTACGCGGAAGACGGCACGGCATCAAAGCCCAGCCAGAACAGCCTGCCGGCCGGACTGGTCGGCACAGAGGGACGTCCGCCTCCACCGGTCAACGGTTACGCCCCTCAAGGGACTCCGGTCATGCTCGGACAAACCTCAGTGACAGGCCAGGGCATTCCCTTCGACAATCACGCCCCATACCTGGCGCTCAATTTCGCCATTGCTCTGGAAGGAATCTATCCATCTCGTAACTAAATGACCCGGGGCATGCGAGGAACAAGCATCGCATGCCTCACCCCACGATCGCCTCATACCAGACACCCTCCCGATCTGCCGCGTAGGCGGACAGGAACAAGGGCCACAAGCGTCCCTCAGCATCCCGCAACTCAACGCTTCCATCACGCAGGATCGGTTGCAACGGCCCAAGAAACTCGGCCAGGAAAGGATGTTCGCGCACACGGACAAAGGACCGCGATTGATCGCCAAGCTTGCGCGCGGGGCGCCGCTCCACACGGATCAGTTTCAGTTCCAGCCAAGAAGACGCGTCCGGTCCCATGACGTTGAAGGCAGCACCAACGCACGCTTCCAGCTGCTCACAGGCATCCTCACGCAGCAAATCGACGACCATGCGCTTTCCTCATTTGCACACGAAGACACACGCCCATCAAACAGACGGGCTACCGGGAAACCATCCCATACGCTCAAATCCGGCAGAAACTTCAATGCTCTGAAAACCCAATGAAACGTAAAGCATCCTCGCCACCGGATTGCCACGCGCAACCGTCAGGAGCAAAGGCGCCCGCACCTTTGCCGCGGCGCGCTGCAATCCTTGCAGCAAAGCACGGCCGACCCCCCTGCCTCGCGCAGCGCTGATCAAGCATAGATCGACGACACGGACTTCGTTGGTGCCAAAATCGACCACCAGACGCCCCGCCTTACTACCCTGCACCTCAATGACAAAATACAACGCGTTGGGAAACATCTCCCCATACCCGGTACGCTGACATTCATACTGCCAGTCAATCAGGCCATCGATGAACTCATCATCCGCATCGAGAAGACGCAGATCGTCGCGGGATTCACGATACAGCGAGGTCAGGAAGGGCTCATCCGACGGTCGTGCCCTACGGATCGAGAGCCCGCCCTCGAACAGATTTCCAAGCGCATCATTCATGCACATACCTCCTGTTCCTTCAAACGGGCGGGGTTGAGCCGCAGCGCCTGCCACAGCCTGAGCAGGCGCTCACGCGGCAGCTTGCCGCTGGCATCGCGCGGCAGGCGGTCCACACAGTAAAGCGGGCGAGGCAGGAAAACCGGGTCGATACGGCGGGAGAGCGCGTCGAGCACCTGAGACCGCGCAAGCCTGGGCGCCACGACAAGAGCCGCAGGACGGGCGGCCAGCCCCTCGTCCGGCAGGAAGATCACGCCATCATCCACCCCGTCGATACCGAGCAACTGCCGGTTGAGCTCGGCCAGCGAGGCACGGCGACCGGCGAGCTTCAGCATGTCGGACGAGCGTCCCAGCCAGTGAAAACACCCTTCATCCTGCCACTGGATGCGGTCGGGCAACCGCACTTCGCCTTCAAGATGCGCCCCGGCGACGCCGGTGCCTTCCTCAAGCGCGTTCAGCCGAAGCCCTGGCCAGGCGTGCCAGCGTGTGTCGCGCACCGGGCCGCGACAGGCTATCGCACCCGTTTCGGTAGACCCGTAGATTTCCTGCAGTGGTGCGGCGAAATACGCCTCCGCCTCGCATGCAAGCCCCTCGGGCAAGGGCGCTGTAGCCGTGACGACGCAAGACAGTGGCGGGAAACTCAGGCCGGAGGCCAGCAGAATTTTCAGATGGTAAGGTGTGGTCACCAGCACACGGGGCGCCGGAACCTCGGCAAGCGCCTGCTGCACATCCTCGGGGTAAAAAGGCCGCCCCCGATGCACCGCGACGCCTCCGCACAGCGGCTGAATAATCGACAGCTCCAGGCCAAACATATGCTGGGGCGGCACCGTGGCGACCAGCGTGTGCCCCTGCAGCTGCAGCGCCTCGCGCGTCAGGCGCGCGCCTTCACGCAGGCTGCCCCAGTGTTTGTCATGCGCCATGGGGCTCCCGGTGCTGCCAGAGGTAAATACCCGCGCGACGATTGTTTCGGACGGGGGCTCCTGCCAGTGACTCGCGTCCTGTGTCTGGCCATCAGGGACGCCCGCCGACGAAGGAGAATCCACGGGAGACACCCAGGGGCAATCCAGACCCGGCAGCGCCTGTTCGGCGAAATAAAACGCAAGGGGATGTTCACGAAGCACGCCAGACAGCGCGCTGGCGTCGCGCCCCTGCGGCAGCAGGGTCGTGACGCCACGGGTCATGGCGGCAGCAAAGGCCAGCATAAAACTGTCGCGCCCCTCGCAGAGATTGAGACAGCAGGGCAGCTCGGGCAAGCCCGCGGCCAGGGCATGGACACGACGAAAAAAGCGCGCGCGACTTTCGACACCCCGCACGCCGAACAGCAGCGGCCCGTTCATCCTTCGCGCCCTCGCAGGATAGTGCGGTCGCAGCGCGCAAGCTGCACGAAATACCCCTTGAGGTCCGGATGCGACAGCTCACGCAGTACACGGCGGCGCACGAAAAATTCCAGCAGGAACACGGCGGCCGTCAAACCATAGCCAAGCACATTGGCAAACCAGGACCAGACAGGCAAGGGCGCCCACAGGGCCAGCCCCAGCGCAACAAAGAACATCAGGACGAAATAGCCGGCCCAAAGCTGCGTTACCCTTCGCGTGTAGCGCGCCGCTGAAGGCGGCAGCTCTCCGCGAATGGCGCGGGCTATCCGGGAAACCAGGGGTTCCTGTCCGCGGCGCAGGGTGGAGGCAAAGCTCAGGAACAACGCGCCATAGATGAACAGGGGCAGCGCCTGCATGGCCCACACACCCTGCCCGATCTGCCAAAGGCCATACCCAACACCCAGACCGGCGAGAAACACCAGCACACGGCGAGTAAGGTGCGACTGGCGCAGGACGATCAGCAGTGTGACGAGTCCCACCAGCCCCAGCGACGCCCCCTCCCCCATCCCGCCCAGTACCGCCAGATGCGAGAGGATGGGAAAGGAAACCAGCAGCGCCGCGAGGACCGGCATTCAGCCGACCCGGTGTGCGGCGATATGCCGGGCAAGCGCATCCAGCGAGGAAAAAATACGCATGTTGTTCTCGTCGTCGGAGCGCAGCTGGAAACCGTAACGGCGGGAAATGGCCAGGGCCAGTTCGAGTGCGTCGATGGAGTCAAGCCCCAATCCTTCGCGGAACAAGGGCGCGGCAGGGTCGATATCCTCGACGCGCACCTCCTCCAGGTTCAGTGTGTCGATAATGAGGCGGGCCACCTCGTCACGCAGTTCGGCGGCTTCGGTCATGTGCGGTTCCTTGTTCGTGGAGTCATTGCGTATCCTGGGAGGTTGTTCCACCGGAAAACGCCTCGCGACGGTTGCGCACACGCCGCCACCAGGCGGGCAGGGTCTGGCGCAGGCGCAAGGCGGAAAAGCCGTAATAGATGGAACGGAACGCCAGAATGGGTACGGTTGTGCGGGTGCGTCCGAACACGTCGCCCGCGAGTAGGGTAATTACCGCCGACTGCATTTTCATGGCATGGCTCGGATGCATGAACAGCCAGCGCATGACCGGCGAAGTGAAGCGGAAAATGAACCAGGAAAAACGGCGGATCGCGGTGCGCACGCGCTTCTCGTAGGCCTTCTGCAGCACGGTTTCGCGCGCGGGGTCGCGCAGGGTTCCATCGACCACGTCCACGGCGAGGCGGGCGCTGTTCATCGCAAGATACACCCCGCTTGAAAACACCGGATCGACGAAGGCAAAGGCATCGCCCACCAGCAGATAGCCCGGCCCGTGCATGCGGGTGGAAACATAAGCGTAATTGCCTGTGGCCCGCGCCTCGTTGTCGATGAGCGTGGCGTCCTTCATACGCTCGTACACTGGCGCGCACTGGCGGATGGTATCCCACAGAAAATCCGTCAGCGAGCCCTGACGGGACTTGATGTACTCCGGCCAGCACACGGCGCCCACGCTCATGCTGCCGTCGCGCAGGGGGATCATCCAGAACCAGCCATGCTCAAACCAGTAAATGCTGATATTGCCGGCATCCGCCCCTGGGCGACGGGTCACATCGGTAAAGTGTCCAAACACCGCCGCGCTGTTATGGCGTGGGTGGCGGCGCTTGAAGCCCAGCTTGCGCGACAGGAACGTATCGCGACCGCTGGTATCCACCAGGTAGCGGGCCTCGATCACCCGGCGCTGTCCCTGCGCGTCGCGCACATGCACAAGGCTGGGAAGACCGGGGCGGAAATCGACATCCAGCACCTGCACACCCTCGCGGGCATCGACGCCTTTTTCTGCGCTGTTGCGGAACAGCATCTCATCGAATTCGGAGCGCCGCACCTGATAGGCATGATCGACATACGGGTTGAGCGCATCGCGGAAGTAATAGGTCAGCGCATGCGATTGCCCGTCCTGCGCCAGGTTGAACTCGGCGCCGGGCTTGAGCACCCCCAGCGCCGCCACCTTGTCCAGCACACCCAGCTGCTCGAAGATCTCCAGATTCATCGGCAACAGGGACTCGCCGATGTGAAAGCGCGGGTGGTGGTCCTTTTCAAGCTGCAGCACGCGCCAGCCACGCTGGGCCAGCAAGGGCGCCACCGTCGATCCGGCCGGACCGCCACCGATGACCACGACATCACAGCGTTCATCCACGGCAAAGCCGTCCTCGGGCGAATCGGTATCCCTGTTCAAAGCGGCATGTCCGTAAAATAAGCAAAAGCCTGATAGTCGCGCGTCATTCTAAGAAGCCTTTCCCGCACAGGCAATCCAGCACCGCGCGAATCAAGACAGCCCTCTCCAGCCCTCATCGGAAAACAAGGCCTGCGCCAGCCCGCGTTCATCCGTCAGCAACTGCAACCACAAACCCGCCCAGGTCGTCCAGGCATGTCCACCTTGCGCTCGCCACACACTCGCCTCGGGCAGACGCGCCGCCAGCAAACCCTGTTCGGCCTGCATGCGATCCTCGCCGCCATAGGCCAGACAGACCGGCAAACCCGCGTCCACCTGCGCCAGGAGACAGGCCCAGAGGCTCTGCTCGAAGCCCTCCTCGGCGCGCGGACGATCCGGGCGGGCGGCAAAGCGGCGGATACGCCAGTCACGCCCCAGAAACGGCGCCATCAACACCAGTCCCTGCACCTCGCGCGGATGGGCGCGCAGATACAACAAGGCGCCCAGCGCCCCCATGGACACGCCGACCAGCACGACACGGCGAACCCCCGCCGCGCGTGCCGGGCGCACAATCTCCTCGTGCAGACAGCGAACGATACGGCGGGTGAGGTAATACCCAAGATGCGCATCCAGGGCCACGCAGCGCGCACCGGGAAAGCGCGCGCGCAGCGCCTGAGGAAACCCCTGCGCATGAAAATCCTCGGCACTGTCCTCTATGCCCGGCAGGAAAATCACCAGGGTATCCGCCTGCGCGGGCGCCCCCGTTTCGACCACCCCCAGCGGGCGAAACGGGGAGTAGTAGCGCCATAGCGCCAGCACCCCGCCCTGACCGGAAAGCGCACGGGCCCGCCGGGACAAGGCACGCAGGAAGCGGCGCAAGGGAAACATCAGACCCGACTGCCCAGACGGCGGCAAATCTCACGACTGCCCAGCCAGCGCCCGCACACACGCCCGGTATGAAACCACATCAGAAGCCCGCCCTCGAACAGCAGGGTAGGCAGATAGGCATGCAGCGGGCCGGTTTGCGCCTCAGCCGCACAGGGGTGTGCAACGAACCCCATCTCGCGCGCCATCGCGGCGCAGCGAGCCAGATGCAGACGGCTGCTCAGCAGGATGACCGGCTCACCGGCGGGCAGCACGGCGCGGGCACGGTGCAGATTATCCAGGGTGTGACGGGAGGATTCCTCAAGCACCATCCGCGCAGGATCCACACCCAGGCGCTGCAATTGAGCCGCCCCGGCAGCGGCCTCGGACAGCATGCCCACGCCCGTCATGCCCCCCAGGAGCACGAAGCGCAGATCGGGCTCCCGTTGCGCAAGCCAGGCCGCGCGCGCCAGACGCTCGGCATAGGCTGGACGGATCGCGCCGCGCGCATCCAGCGCCTGCCCGAACACCAGACAAACCCGCGCCGTATCGGGCATCGGACGAACCGGAGCACGGCACGCGCTGCGCCATACCTGCCGTGCGCTCAGCCATAGCGCCAGCGTGCCGCTGCCCAGGAGCACCAATGAAGAAAGGGCCAGCATGGCCAGCCCCGTCACGCCGATATCCCGCCGAAAACGCACCCGGCGCGCGGCCCACGCAGGAAACATCACATCCGCATCACATGGCCAACAGATTGGCGCGGATCTGGCCATCCAGACGCTGAATCCAACCGTTGTAATTGCTATGGATAGAACCGCCGTCGTACTTGAGATTCTGGCTGTTCAGGTAATTGATGCTGTAGCTCTGCGCACTGTAGGTAATGGCCACCTGCGCCATGTGGTCGCGCAGATGGAGGGTGCCGACGATGCGCCCCGGACCGTCGTCTTTCATCTGCCAGCCCAGCGCAGCACCGGCCCGCACAATGGCATTACGCACATCCGCCGCCTGGACGGATGCCGTGGTCGTGGAGATGGTCACCGGCGCATCGACCACGTTATACACAGAGGACGTACGGCAGGCGGCCATCGAAACCACCGCGACAAGCACCAGAGCCACCCTGGACAACCTTGTGAACATCATTGCCATCCAATTGAAGTCATTGTGTTTTTCTGGCGCAATGCGCGGCGTCGCCTGGTCCCGGCTTGCTACCGGACAGGATAGACAACAAACCGCGAGGATTAAAGCCGGTACGCCACAGCCGCAAAGCCACCATGCGCACGATGCGCGAGGTATCACGCCAGGGCCGGTAGTGGCTGGCACGCCGTCCCGGCGGGTACAGCGCCTCGATGGGCCAGGCGCGGATCGCATAGCCGCGCCACGCCGCTTCGATGAGTATCTCGCTTTCGAACACGAAACCGCTGTGCCGGTCTTCGGGCAGCGCCAGTTCACGGAAAAGCTCGGCCGGATAAACACGAAAACCCGACTGGGTATCGGCGATACGCTGCCCGGCCGCCCAGGAGATCCAGAAATTGGCAAAGGCATTGGCGAAGCGGCGCATCGGCGGCACATTGCCGCGCCCACGCAGGCGGGCGGCAATGACCAGACCATCCGGGTGCTGACGCGCCGCATCCAGCAGGCCGGCAATGTCCTCCGGGCGGTGCTGGCCGTCGCCATCAAGCGTCACCACCCAGCGCGCGCCCTCCTCGATAGCCAGCCGCGCGCCACTGCGCAGACTGGCCGCCTTGCCACAATTCTGCGCATGGCGCAGCAGACGAACCGGCAAGCCTTCAAGACAATCCGCCGTGGCATCGACCGAACCGTCGTCCACCACAATAACCTTCTCGTGCTGCTCCAGTACGCGCTGGACCAGATCGCGGAGGGTCGCCTGCTCGTTGTAGGCCGGAATGACGATGCAATAATTCAAACAGGGTGCTCCGTATCGCCGCTACCGACCGCCCTCAGTGGCGGCGCGAGTGATGTTTCAGAACCGGCTCACGACTCGGGTCAGCGGATGCGCGCAAGCACAAGCGGTGAACAGACGCTCAGGCCATGGCCCCGTTGATGGAAATGATCTGGCCAGAGATGTACCCGGCCTCGTCGGACGCAAGAAAATCGACCAGCGCGGCCACCTCTTCCGGACGCCCCGCACGCCGCATCGGTACAATCTGACGGATGCGCTCCTCATCGAAAGCGGCATCGGCCATGCGACCGGCAATGATTCCCGGCGCCACGGCATTGGCCGTCACCCCGCGTGAAGCCAGCTCGATGGCCAGCGAACGCACCGCGCCGTGCAACCCGGCCTTGGCCGCCGCGTAATTGGCCTGTCCGCGGTTGCCCATGATGGCGGCCACCGATGACAGGGCAATGACCCGTCCCCAGCGCGTGCCCATCATCGGTAGCAGCAAGGGCTGGGTCACGTTGTAAAACCCGTTCAGCGATACATCGATGACCTCATGCCAATCACGCGGCGACATCCCCGCCAAGGGCGCATCCGCATGCCGTCCGGCATTACTGACCAGCACCTGGATCGGCCCATCGGCCAGCAATACCTCCAGGGCCTGGCGCGTGGTCTCCCCCTCGGTGACATCAAACACGACGACCTGTGCCGAACCGCCCCGCGCACGAATGTCCTCCACCAGCGCTTGCGCCTGCTCTGGACGCGAATGGGTATGCACGATCACATGCAGGCCGCGCGCGGCCAGACGGCGGCACACCGCCGCACCGATGTCCCCGGTCCCCCCGGTCACCAGCGCACGCTTCATGAACACCCCCTCGGCGCCATCACACTCACACGCCCGACGACTCGACACGACGACGCCACGCTCACCTCGATCTCGTAGATAAAACCACCCGATCCACCCATCAGCCGCCGGGCACGGACACGCAGCGGCCCCACGCCTTGATCCAGCCACGCCCCCGGCCCCTGCCGGCGCAGGCTGCGAACCGAAGCGATGAATCCTGCATTCGGCGCCGCGTCTTCGGCACGCGCAAGCAGGGCCCCATGCACCGCTGCCGCCTGAGCGCCGTATTCCAGCGCGTGAACCCAGTGCACCCCTTCAGGACCGCGTAGGGGATGATCTGTCCGTCGATGGCTGTCGGCTTCACAGAGGATGGCTTCGGCATCGAAGGACAGCACCCGGTCGAGCAGACACATGGGCGCGGCATGTGGAATCAGCACCTCGATGTCCGCCTGTGCCCACGGGAGGTTCATCGCAGATTCAGGCACAGGGACTGCCCCTCATCCATGGGCAAGGCCACCCGGCCCGCCGTGCCCGTCGCCAGAGGATGCAGCAAGCCCAGAGCCGCTCCGGCGGGGCTCAACAGACGCAGGGCCTCCCTTTGCGGCTCAGGCAGCCGCTCGGGCGCGGTCTGCCCGATAGCCGCCCCCTCAAGGATCGGCCCCGCCTGTAAATCCCGAACCGGACGCAGCCACAGCGCACAGCCCAGAGGGCCGGCGCCAGGACGGACCCAGTCCAGGATTTCGGGAAACGCATTGTCGTAGCAGACCAGCAGACAATCCCGCCCTTCGTCCACCCGGGTCAGGGCATCGAGCAGCCCCAGAGCAAAACTGCCCTCACCGCCGGACAGGCTCACCGAAGCCCCATGCCAGCCGGCGGCCTGATGCCAGTAACCGGCCGGCGCGTTATGCACCGAATTATGAAACTGCGTGGGCGAAACCGGCCGCCCCGGCTGCGCGAGAGCGGTGCAAAGGGCATCGAAGATGTCCATGTCGCCATCGACCGCGGCGAATACACTGCACGCCCGCTCACCCAGAACACGGGCCGATGCCAGCCCTCCCATCGCTTCTGCGGCCACCCCCAGCGCCAGCCTGAGGGTCGGCGTCAGGCGCCTGCGCTCGGTGGGGGCCAGCCAGGCAGGGGCGGGAGGGCGCTCCACGCCCGGCATGCGCAGGCCCTCTTCACGCAGGAAGGCGCGCGTGCTCGGCCAGTCCGGCAGGCCCGGCGCGAAAAAACCGATGCCCCCGACCCTTGCGGCGTTCATGGACGCGACCTCCCCAGCAAAACGCTGGCGTTACTGCCACCGAACCCGAAGCTGTTGCTTAACGCATAACGCGCGGCGACCGGTACGGCCTCACCCAGTGGACGCAGACCCAGTGCCGGGTCCGCCTCAACCTGATTGAAATTCGGCGGCAAAAAACCCTCCTGCAGGCACAGGGCGCAAAACAGGGCCTCCGTCAGGCCCGACGCACCCAGGGTATGCCCGATCCCACCCTTGGTCGAGCTGCAGGCGATGTCCGCGCCGAAAACCTCACGTACCGCGCGGTCCTCCGCCGCATCGTTGGCCAGTGTGCCGGTGCCGTGCAGGTTGATGTAATCGACTGCCGACGCTTCGATACCCGCCTGGGCCAGCGCCTCGCGCATCGCCCGCGCGGCCCAGGTTCCATCCGGATGGGGCGAGGACATGTGCCAGGCATCACTGGTTTCGCCCACCCCCAGCACGCAGGGTTCATCCCCGCTCGCTGGTGTCTCCGGGCCCACCGGCTCAACCAGTGCGAACGCGGCTGCCTCGCCGATGGAAATGCCGCGCCGGTGGACATCCCAGGGCCGGCAGGGCTCGGAAGAAAGCAGCTCAAGCGCGTGGAACCCGTGCAGTGTGGTCAGACACAGGCTGTCCACCCCCCCACCAGCGCCGCATCGCACAAACCGGCACGGATATGCCGCGCCGCCGTGGCGAACACCTTGGCGCTCGACGAACAGGCCGTGGACACCACCTGCACCGGCCCACGCAAGCCCAGCCGGGCGCGCAGATACCGGGCCAACGAGAACATGCCCTGGGTTGCGGCGTAATCATAACGCCAGGGCAGCGGCCCGCCACCCGCGCCGCGCGCCAGATACGCCGCCTCCGCCACCTGGATACCGGATGTACTCGTGGCAACGAACAGCCCGACCCTTGTGGCGCGGTGACGCGCGACACAGTGCCGTACGGCATCAAGAAAGCCGTCCTGCTCCAAGCCCAGCGCCGCCAGCCGGTTGTTGCGGCAATCTGCCGCGGCAAATTCGCCTTCCAGAGGCGCAGACTCCAGCCCGTCCACCCGACCGATCCAGGTCGGCAGGTTCGTTGCCTCGATGTCCAGCGCACGCAGGGCGCTGCGCCCCTCGCGCAGGGCGCGCACCGAGGCGGCATTGCCCGCCCCGAAGGCATTGGTGACAGTCATCGCAAGCAGCCGCAGCGGAATCATGCACATCATCCAGCGGCACGACCCGAAGGCCGGGGCCGCATGAGTAGGGAAAACGCCAGAGCGCAAGCCACGCCCAAGGTAACCGTGACGCCGATGGCCTGCAGCACGGGCACGCGGGACAGCGCGAGCAGCCCGAACACCAGCACGGTGGACAGGGCGCACATCCACACGGCCCCCAGCGTCCGCCGTCGGGTCGGCTCATCGGCAGGCATCATCTGGAAAAACACCGCATAGTCAAGCGCCACCCCCGCCACGAGAATCAGCGATACCCAATGAAACAGGCCCGGCGGATGCGCGCCCAGGGACAGCAGCGCGCTTGTCACCAACACAGCGGCCAATACCGGCAGGACCACCCCCAGAAGCCGCCCGCCCCGACGCAGACTCAGCGCCAGCACGAGCAGCATGGCCAACGCCGCCCACCCCATGTGCCTGCCTGCCTCGACACGAAAACGCTCGACCATGCGCTCTGAAAGCGCCAGGGTGTCCAAGGCCAGCACACCGGGCGGCCATCCCGTGGCAAGGGCCTCGGGCAGGCGCACCCCCGAAAGAGCGATGCGCAGATGCGCGCCGGAAGCGTCCTGTGTCAGCTGGGCGGCCAGACGCTCGGCCAGCGCCGGAGGCAAGTCGGCCAGGCGTAAGGGGGGCAGCGTGCGCGCCGCCTCCACGGCATCGAGCCAGGGCTGGAAAACCGCGGCACGCAGCCCCGACGCCCGGGCGGCCGCCTCCAGACGCGCGCGCAGGATCGACGCGTCCGGCAGGGCGGCTTGCCGTGCCTGCTGGGTTTGCTCAGCGGGCAGGCGCCGCGCGGGGTTATCCGCACGGGCCAGCACCCCTTCGGCAACCAGACGGTCCAGGCGCTCCCCGGCCTGCTCCGCAAGCCTCAGGGCCTGCGGCATGTCGGGCGCGTCGATACGCAGCAGATGGCGCACATCCGGCGCGCCCAGCGCCTCGCGTAAGCGTTTGTCCATCGCACGCTGCGCCTCGCTCACCGGGCTCAGTGAACTCAGGCTCGCATCAAAGGCGCGTGGCGAAAGCGCCAGCCATGCTGCCGCCAGCAGTGCCGCCCCCCCCACCAGCCACGGCCCCGCCGCCAGCGGCTTGAATCCGGTCGGCAGCGGCAAGCGCAGCGGACGCTCCGGCCCCATCAGCGGCGCCACCACCCCCCGCGTAACCAGCGCGGCGGCGATCAGCCCCACGCCAACGAACAGCCCCAACTGACTCAGGCCGCCAAAATCGCTCCACAACAACACGGCAAAGGCCAGCACCGTGGTCAGCACGCCCAGTGTCAGCGCCCGCCACAGCGCCGGTGCGGCCCGCCCGTGGGCAAACAGGTGCAAAGGATAGTCGGCGGCCACCCCGATCAGCACCATGCCAAAGGCCAGGGTGATGCCATGCACGGTCCCAAACACAAGACCGGTGGCACACAGGGCGAACAACAGGCCGCTCGCCAGCGGGAGCACCATCAGGACGACGCGCCGCAGGGAACGCCAGGCGAGAAATCCCAGCCCGATCACCGCCAGCGAACCGAGCAGACTCAGGCGGGTGACATCGGCACGTATCGCGGCACGGGCATCGGTGGCGAACACCGCCGGCCCGGTCAGGTGCAGACGGGTTGTTCCGGCATAGTGCCCGTGCAGCGCACGCAGGCGGGCAATGGCCTGCGCATCCGCCACATCCCCCTGCCCCGGAGCCAGACGCAGCACCAGCAGGGCGGTAGGCGGCCCCTCGGCCGCCATCCAGACGCCGTCATGTATCGCCGGCCCGCCCTCACCTTGCCAGGACGCCAGCACGCGCCGATAGGCTCCGGTGGGATCGGCCGCCAGACGGGCTTTGTCCAGCAAGGCGACCGGCGCGGCCAGTGCCTCGCGCAGCTCAAGCAAGGCCGAATTCAGCGCGGCCTCCTCGAAGCCGACACTCCCCGCCGGATCGAGCAAAAAGCGGTAGGTGAACAACAGCGCCTCACTGGCGGCATCCAGACCACGCGGCCCGTCGAGCACCTCGTCCGCCAAGGCGCTCTCGCGCAGCGCCTGCGCCAAAGCGCGGCCTGCCCGCGCGGCGCTGTCGCGGTCCTGCGCCTCCAGGCCCACCAGAACCAGTCGGCTTCCGCCACCGCGCCGCAAGGCCTCAACCAGCGCCTGCTCCTGGGGGGTGGCGCCGGCGGGCAGGAACAGTGACAAATCCTGCGCCACCTGCAGTCGCGTCAGCAGCCAGAACACCGCCAGGACCACCAGCGCCAGCCACAGGCCGATGAACAGACGTTCAGCGCGCATCGCCCGCCGTCGCCATCACGCGCATATCGGACAGATCGCCGCCCGGCTCGTGGATGCGGATACGCTGCAGACGCGCCGCCCGCCCATCGAGAACGATGCGCTCGACGCGCGCGGCGAGATCGGAATCGCGCGGGATAAGCACCAGGGTCCAGTCATCGCGCTCTGGCGCGTCGACGGGCTCGCTGTATTCAATGCGGTAATGCGCCTCCAGCGCCGGCCGGTCGCCCGAGAGCGTGGCACGATACGCCTCAACAAAAGCACGCAGCGCCGGATGGGCATCCAGCGCAAAGCGCGCGATTTCCTGAGCCCCGAGCTGACGGCGCACCGTACTGCCCTCGACGACGAGCAACTCCGGCGGGGAGGTCTCGACCGACTTGGCCAGGTAATCCGGGGCGCGGAAAACGAGCCGTCCACGCAATGAAAGCGGCGCATCCAGAAGCGCCATCTGACGGGTTTCCTCGTAAGCGGCCTCCAGCACCGGATGCGCGGACAGGGACGCCAGCCGCTCATCCAGTGTCGCGGCCCACCCCGACGTGCTCAGCAGCGCCATCGATACGGCCACGGACAGGACGCCCCTTGGTGAAATCATTCCAGAAATCATAGAAGTTGAACCAGTTATAGGGCGCGGCCCGGACATGATGCTCCAGGCGGGCCACGTACTGCGCCAGCTGCTCGCGCACCCAGTGTTCACGCCCGGCGCGCGGCACGCGCGTGCCGTCGGTGAACGGCTCGACGATCAGATCATAGCGCGCCCCGCCACGATACAGGCCGAACACCAGATACGCCGGCACGCCCAGGGTAGCGGCAAGAATCATCGGCCCGGCTGGAAAAACCGCCTCGCCGCCCAGAAAGCGCACCGGCAGCTGCTTGTCGCTTTGCGCCACCCGGTCGCCCAGGATGCCGACGAAGCCGCCTTCATCCACGGTCTCGCGCACCCGCAACAGGCTGTCGAAGCCGCCCAGCGGAATGACACTGGCCGCCACCTCGGGGTTGAGCGCGTCCAGCAGCTCGGAAACGACGCGGTTGTGCTGGGGATACATGAGCACACGCACCTGCCCCCAGCGCACACCGGGGGCACGCAGCGCCTCGAAGCTCCCCAGATGCGCCCCGATCAGCAGGGCGCCCTGGCCCCGCTCGCGCAAGGCTTCCAGATGCTCCACCCCATGCCACTGGATTTCCAGGGCCTCGGCGCGCCCGGAAAGGAAATACACCCGGTCCAGAATCGTGGCAGAGAAGCAATGGATGTGGCGGGCGATTTCAACAAGCCGCGCGGGACGGCCGAAAACCCTCCCCAGATACGCGCGAGAGGCGCGACGCGGTCCGGAAGCCGCCAGCAGAAAATACAGGGTGATGGGATAAAGCAGACCGCGTACGCGGCGGCGGCCACCACGTAAAGCCATCCAGCGCATGAAGCGCACCAGAGGGGCGGCCCCGCGTTCGCGCTCGCCCATCCAGGCGCGACTCACACCACGCTCTCCAGAGCCAGCAAACCACGCGCGACCGGCACGCCCTCGCGCAGACAGGCAAAGCGCAGGCGCGATGCGTCCCGGGTTTCATCCATTTCGATGCACACAAGCTGCTCCGGGGCCAGGGGAGCCAGGAACTTGGCCTCGATGACCTCCACCACCTGCCAGCCGACCTGCCGGGCCTCCACGGCGGCGATCACCGCGTCGAGGATCAACACAGCGGGCACCACCGGCCGACCGGGAAAATGGCCCGGCAGGCAGGGATGCGTGCCAGAGACGCAGAATTCGCCGATCGTCACGCCCGCCCCCTGTATCGCACACCCTCAGGCGTCGTTATTGCCACGGGTGACGATGCCATGCCGGCGGGAGAAGTCGAGCATGCGTTCGATGGAGCGCACGGCGCGCACGCGGACGGCCTCGGGTACGTCGATCTCGTGGCCTTCGGGATGCTCCAGCGCCTCCAGGGTATTGGCCAGCCCGTTCATGGCCATCCACGGACAGTGCGCACAACTGACGCAGGTGGCGGCACGGCCACCGGTGGGGGCTTCGATCAGTCGCTTGCCGGGGGCGGCCTGCTGCATCTTGTAGAAGATGCCCCGGTCGGTGGCGACGATCAGGGTCGGCGCTTGGGACGCCTGCGCGGCGCGGATGAGCTGGCTGGTGGAGCCGACATGATCGGCCAGGGCCACCACCGCCTCCGGGGACTCGGGATGCACCAGCACTTCGGCTTCCGGGTGTTCGCGGCGCAGCGCTTCGAGCGCATCGGCGCGGAAATCGTCATGCACCACGCAGGAGCCCTGCCAGAGCAGCATGTCGGCTCCGGTCTGCTGCTGGATGTAGCGCCCCAGATGACGGTCCGGCGCCCAGAGGATCTTGTGCCCTTCCTCCTTGAGGTGGCCGACGATGGACAGGGCGTTGCTGGAGGTCACCACCCAGTCGGCACGCGCCTTCACCGCTGCAGAGGTGTTGGCATAGACCACCACGGTGCGATCGGGGTGGGCATCGCAGAACGCGCCGAATTCGTCGGCGGGGCAGCCCAGATCGAGCGAACATTCGGCGGAAAGCGCCGGCATCAGCACGCGCTTTTCCGGACTCAGGATTTTCGCCGTCTCGCCCATGAAGCGCACCCCGCAAACCACCAGCGTGGTGGCCGGGTTCTCGCTGCCGAACGCGGCCATGTCCAGCGAGTCGGACACCCGTCCGCCGGTTTCCTCCGCCAGCCGTTGCAGTTCTTCATCGACGTAGTAATGCACCACCAGCACGGCGTTCTTCGCCACCAGCGCGGCCTTGATGCGTTCCCGAAGCCGTTCGCGCTCCCCCGCCTCCAGCGGGGCCGGCGCGAGCGCGGCACGCGCGGTGCGCTGGATCAGGGGCTCACGTTCCAGAGGAATACGGGTGGAAAGCGGATTCATGACATGGATCCTCGCTTGAGCGCGCGTGGGGGCAGGCAATGACGGAGTATGGCTTCACGATTGGTGGCGGAAAAAGCCAGGCTGGCGGCCTGACGCGCAGGCAGCCAGCGCCAGCTGGTGTGCTCGCCCGGCGAGAGGCGGACGGGACAGGGTTCGGGCAGGAGGGCGAGGAAGACGTGTTCCACGTTCTCGTCGGACGCCGGTGCGTAACGCGCACGCCAGGCGGGATGGATGGTGTAGCGGTTGACCACGCCCGTGGCCACCACCGGCGCGTCCAGCCCGGTTTCCTCGAACAGCTCGCGCGGGGCGGCGGATTCCGGCCCCTCATCCCACTCCAGGCTGCCGGTTACCGACTGCCAGAACCCTGGCTGGGCCGCCCGCTCCAGCATCAGCACCTGACCGTCCGGGGTGCAGACCAGGACCAGTACCGATTCGGGACGCTTCCAGGCCATCGGCCATCTCCCGCCAGAGGCTTTCAGTACGCGGTTCAGGACGCGGCTTCGATTACCGGCTTGCGCACACGGATGGACAGCTCGCGCAGCTGCGCCTCGGCCACCTCGCCCGGCGCTTCGGTGAGCGGGCAGGCCGCCGACTGGGTCTTCGGAAAGGCGATCACCTCGCGGATGGACGCGGAGCCGGTCATCAGCATGATAAGACGATCCAGACCAAAGGCCAGGCCGCCATGCGGCGGCGCGCCGTAACGCAGCGCGTTGAGCAGGAAGCCGAATTTTTCCTCGGCCTCTTCCGCGCCAATACCCAGCAGACCGAACACCTGGTTCTGTACCGCTTCCTGGTGGATGCGGATCGAGCCGCCGCCGATCTCCACGCCATTGAGCACGAAATCATAGGCCCGCGACAGGCACTGGCCGGGGTTGTCGCCCAGCAGGGAAAGCTGGTCGAGCTTGGGCGAGGTGAACGGATGGTGCAGCGCGACCCAGCGTTCGGCCTTGTCGTCCCACTCGAACATCGGGAAATCGACCACCCACAGCGGCCGCCAGCCGGATTCGACCAGCCCGCGGTCATGCCCCAGACGCACGCGCAGCGCACCCAGCGCCTCGTTGACGATCTTGGTCTTGTCGGCGCCGAAGAAGATCAGATCGCCGTCCTCGGCTTTCGTGCGGTTGAGGATCTCGACCACCACCTCGTCCGGCAGGAATTTCAAAATGGGCGACTGCAGGCCCTCGCGACCGGCATTGAGATCGTTGACCTTGATGTACGCCAGCCCCTTGGCACCATAGATCGCCACGAAGCGGGTGTAATCGTCAATCTCCTTGCGCGAGAGCTCACCGCCGCCGGGCAGGCGCAGCGCGGCAACGCGCCCGTCGGCCGCCTTGGCCGGGGCGGAGAAGACCTGGAACTCCACCTCGCGCATCAGATCGCCCACATCCACAAGCTCCAGCGGAATGCGCAGATCCGGCTTGTCGGAGCCGAAGCGCTCCATGGCCTCGTGCCAGCTCATGCGCGGCAGGGGATCCGGCAAGGCCACGCCCAGCACGCGCGCGAACAGCTCGCGGATCATGCCTTCCATCAAGCCCATGACCTCGTCTTCGTCGAGGAAGGCGGTCTCGATGTCGAGCTGGGTGAACTCCGGCTGACGGTCGGCGCGCAGGTCTTCGTCACGGAAGCACTTGACGATCTGGTAGTAGCGCTCGAAACCCGCCACCATCAGCAACTGCTTGAACAGCTGCGGCGACTGCGGCAGGGCGAAGAACTCGCCCGGATGGGTGCGCGAGGGCACGAGGTAATCACGCGCGCCCTCAGGGGTGGCGCGGGTGAGTACGGGCGTTTCAATCTCGATGAAGCCCTGATCGTCGAGGAAGCGTCGCAGATGGCTAGCCACCTGGTGGCGCAGGCGCAGGCGGGCCTGCATTTCCGGACGACGCAGGTCGAGATAGCGATGCTTGAGGCGATGCTCTTCGGAGACCGTATCGTCGTCGAGCTGAAAAGGCAGGGGCTCGGCGCGGTTGAGGATGGTCAGCTCGCGCCCGAGCACTTCGATCTTGCCGCTGCGAAGATTGGCGTTCTCGGTACCCGCCGGACGCGCCCGCACGCGGCCGCGCACCTGAATGACGAATTCGTTGCGCAGCTGCTCGGCGCGCGCGAACACCTCGGGAAGGTCGGGATCGAACACCACCTGCACCAAGCCCTCGCGGTCACGCAGGTCGACAAAGATGACGCCACCGTGGTCGCGGCGACGATTGACCCAGCCCACCAGCAGGACTTCCCCGTCGATCTGGGTTTCATCCACCTGGCCACAGTAAAGATTGCGCATGCTCATGAAAATAAAGTCCGGACGGATCAGGCAAAGGGGGAAGATGTTAAGCCCTGTCCGCGGGCGGCGCAACCGGGGCGCCCCCCGCATCGGGAAGCTCGCCGTTCTTCGGGCGCGGCGTCACCATTCCCAGGGAAACGATCATGCGCAAGCCCTCCTCCACCGACATGTCGAGCTCTATCACTTCATCGCGCGGCACCAGGATGATGAAGCCGGAGGTCGGATTGGGCGTGGTGGGTACAAACACGGTCAGCACGTCCCTGTCCGTCTTTTCCTGCACCTCGCCCACCGGCTCGCCGGACAACAGGGCGATGGTCCATATCCCCTTGCGCGGGTACTCGATAAGCAACACCTTGCGGAAGGACTTGCTGTTGTTGGACAGGAAGGTCTCCATGACCTGCTTGACCGCGCCGTATACCGAGTTGACCAGCGGAATGCGCTGCAGGATGCCTTCCCAGAGCATCACCAGCCGCCGGCCGACAAAATTGGCCGCGAGCATGCCGGTGAGGAACAGCACGCTGAGCGCCAGGACCACCCCCAGCCCCGGCACCTTGAAACCCAATATATTTTCCGGACGATAATCCGGCGGCAGCAACAGCAAGGTCTTGTCCATGAAACCGACCAGGATGTCGATCACCCAGAACGTGACCAGAAGCGGCATCCACACCAGCAGACCCGCCACCAGATAGCGACGCAGGGTGGACCCTTTGCCGGCAGGCTCTTCAGTACTCATCGGGCAACTCCGAAAACCATAAGCCAGAAGACAATCGGGACATCATAGCCGATGCCCTGGCGTATCATGGCAGGCCCGATCCACGAAAAATCGCTCACGCATCCGTCATGAACACCCCAGGGCCGCGCTCCATCCTCATTACCGGCTGCTCGTCCGGCATCGGCCGCTGCGTGGCCGACGGCTTGCGCGCACGCGGCCACCGTGTGTTCGCCACCGCACGCAAGGACGAGGACGTTGTGCGCCTCGCCGCCGATGGTTTCGAGGCATTCCGGCTTGATCTTGACGACAGCGCCTCCCTCCACGCGGCGGTGGATGCGGTGCTCGAACGCACCGGCGGCACGCTGGATGCGCTGTTCAACAACGGCGCCTACGGGCAGGCCGGCGCGGTGGAAGACCTTTCCCGTGAGGTGTTGCGCGCACAGTTCGAAACCAACCTGTTCGGCTGGGCGGAACTGACCAACCGCGTGATCCCCGTCATGCGCCGGCAGGGGCACGGGCGCATCCTCCAGAACAGCTCGGTGCTCGGCTTCGCCGCCATGCCCTATCGCGGCGCCTACAATGCCAGCAAGTTTGCGCTGGAAGGGCTGTCGGACACCCTGCGCCTGGAGCTTCACGGCACCGGCATCCATGTCGTGCTCATCGAGCCCGGCCCCATTACCAGCCGCTTCCGCGCCAATGCGCTTGCGATGTTCCAGCGCCATATCGACGTCGAACACAGCGCGCACCGTGAAGAATACGCCGCCCAGCTGGCCCGCATGCAAAAGCCCGGCCCCGCGGCACCCTTCACCCTGCCGCCCGAGGCCGTGCTTCAGGCGGTGATCCACGCGCTGGAAAGCCCGCGCCCCCGCCTGCGCTACCGGGTGACCGTCCCGACCCGGCTGTTTGCCGTATTGAAGCGCCTGCTGCCCGGACGGGCGATGGACTGGGTGCTGCGCCGCGCTTCCGGCGGCGGGAAGCGTTAGACCCATGAGCGCGCCGGAAACGCCGCTCTGGGCGCTGATCTACTTCGGCGTGGAATGGGTTCTGCGCCTCGTCATGCTGGCCGTGGTGCCCCTGCGGCGAAGCCCGGCGGTCAGCCAGTCCTGGCTGTTGCTGATCTTCTTCCTGCCCATACCGGCCCTCGCTCTTTATCTGCTCGTCGGACGCCCCCACCTTTCCCCCGAACGCCATCGGCGCATGGAGGAAATGAACGAGCGCCTGCTGCCGACCTTGAGCCACCTCGAACACGACCCGCTGGTGGCCGAACCGGACTTCCCCACCGCCCATCTGCCCGCCGTGCAGCTGGCACGCCACCTGAGCGACCTGCCCACCCTGGGCGGCAACCACGCCGAACTGATCGGGGAGTACGAAGCGGTTTTCGCCCGCCTGTGCGAAGACATCGACAACGCCGCTCACAGCGTGCACATGGCGTTTTACATCGCCACGCTCGACGACAGCACGCGCCCGGTCATCACGGCCCTGACGCGCGCCGCGCGCCGGGGCGTACACTGCCGCGTTCTGCTGGACGCCTACGGCGCGAAGAAAGACCGCCGTGCGCTGGAGCGCGCCCTGGATGTGCCGGGTATCGATCTGGCCCTGTCCTTTCCTCTGACCCGGCCCCGGCGCGGACTGTCACGCTTCGACCTGCGCAATCACCGCAAGCTGGTCATTATCGACGGACACATCGGCTATACCGGTTCGCAGAACCTGACCGCCCCACGCCTCCGGCGCGGACTGGAAAACGTGGAACTCGTGCTACGGCTGCGTGGCCCCATCGTACTGGAGCTGCAATACATTTTCGTCGGCGACTGGTTCCTGGAAACCGACGCGCTGCATACCGCGCCCGAGCTGTTCCCCGCGCCCCGCGCTTACGGAACAAGCGTGGCCCAGGGCCTGCCCAGCGGGCCGGAATATCCCGTAGCCATCCAGCAACGTCTGATCGTGACCCTGCTGCACGCCGCCACCGATTGCGTGACCCTCACCACGCCCTACTTCATCCCCGACGAATCCCTGCTGCTCGCCCTGCAAAGCGCCGCCCAGCGCGGCGTACGGGTCCGGCTCATCGTGTCGGAAACGCTGGATCACCGGCTGGTGCAATGGGCGCAGGAATCCTGGTACGAAGAGCTTCTGGAAGAAGGCGTCGAAATCCATCGCTACCAGGGCGGCTTCCTGCACGCCAAGCACGCCGTCTTCGACGGGCGCATCAGCCTGATCGGCAGCGCCAATCTCGATATCCGCTCCGGGCAGCTCAATGCCGAATTCGGCCTTTTGTTCTACGACACGGCCATGGCCGATGCCCTCACCCAGGCCCAGGCCGGCTACCTCAAGCACGCCTACCCGCTGGAACTTGAAACATGGCGCACCCGTCCACCGGGACGGCGCTTCCTGGCCAATCTATGCCGGCTGGCCAGCCCCCTGCTCTGACATCCATACCCCCGCGCACAGTTGTTTCCCATCAAGGGAATACATCTTGCCAATTTCCACTCCAAACCGGATTATGCGCGCATAAGGTCTGCTCATGATTAACGCACGCTCATTCAAACATCACTGGCTTGTCCTGCTGCTCGCGCTGCTGGCCCTGCCCGTCCTGCAAACCGCCCAGGGGGCGGAGGATGTCGTGTGCGCGCTGAGCGAGGCCCCGAGCGTGCAGGCCATGAACGCCGACCTGGGCGATACCGGCCTGCAGCACAGCCGCCCCCCATCCTTTCGCCCCCGCCCCCGGCGGCGTCTGCAACGTCGCGTCCCCCTGCGCCGTCCGCTGACCATCACCCCGCCCACGCCCCCACCGCGCACCGTCTGACCCACGTCTGATTCCCTCGTTCTGTCAATCAAACGTCCGGTCCTACGGAGAAACACGCATGAAATCCGTGCACACATGCACCCGCGCGGTGCGTGCCGCCGGGCTTGCGCTCGCCCTGGCAACCCTGCCTGCAGCGCAGGCCACCGCCGCCGAGCGCCTGCCCCTGTCCACCGCGCTTGAACTGGGGCTGCGCCATCACCCCTCACTGGATGTCAGTCGCGCGCAACGGGATGAAGCCCATGCCGCGCGCCTGAGCGCCCAGGCCCGTCCAAATCCGGAAATCGAAATTCTGGCCGGGCGCAGCCATGCCCGCACCCAGGACACGACCACCGGCAATCTCCAGAGCCTCGGCCTTGCCCAGCCCCTGGAATGGCCCGGCGCACGCGAAGCGCGGATCAAGGCCGCCGACGCCGGCATCGAGGGCGCGCTGGCCGCCGATGAGCGCGCCCGGCAGGAACTCATCGCCACCCTCAAACAAGCGTACTTCGACACCCTGCGCCGCCAGGTCGCCCTGCGCCTGGCCACCGAAGATCAGCAGCACCTGGAGCAGGTCCGCCTGCGGGTGCAGAAGATGGTCGACGTGGGCGAAGCGCCACGCTACGAGCAAGTCAAAGCCGAGGCGGAAATGCTGGCGGCCACACGCCGTCTGGAAGGCGCGCGCTTTGACTACAGTTCGGGCCTGGCCCGCCTGCGCACCCTGATCGGACCCGAGGCCCCGGTCGATCCCGAGCTGGAGCTGCCCGAAACCCGCCTGCCGGAGACCCTGCCACTCCCGCCGCTGTTCGAGGCCCTGCGCGAGCGGCATCCGGCCCTGCGCGAAGCCCAATCCGCCATGGCAGCGGCCCTCGCCCGCGTGGAAGAGGCACGCATCGAGCGCATCCCCGCGCCCACGCTCAAGGCCAGCGCGGAGCAGGCGCCCGACACCCGCGAATGGCGGCTCGGGGTGTCCATCCCCATCCCGCTGTTCGACACCCGGCGCGGTCCGCTGGCCGAAGCCCAGGCGCGCCTGACCCTGAGCGAATCGCAGGCCCGTCAGGTGGCCCTGGAACTGACCCAGGCGCTGGAACAGGCCCATCACCGTTATCTCACCTCGCTGGCCCAGTTCCGCGTGATCGAGGGCGGGCTGCGCAAAGAGGCCGAAGCGGCCCTGCGCGTGGCCGAAATCGCCTATCGCGCGGGCGAGCGCGGCATCCTCGACGTTCTGGACGCGCAGCGCACCCTGCGTGCGGTTCGCGAGGATCAGCTGCATGCGCGCTACGACATCTATGCCGCGCTGATCGACCTGGAACGCCTGACCGGCGAGAACCTGCTTGGAGTGACCCCATGACATCCTCTCCCCTTCTGTTCATCGCCAGCCTGGGCGCCGCACTGATCCTGACCGGCTGCAAGGACTCGCCCGTACAGACCGCGGAAGCCGCAACGCCCGCCAGCACGACGGCCCCGCTGAGCCGCGACGCCGCTGTGGTCGAGCCGCCACCGGCCCTGCGGGAAACCCTTAAGGTGGCGCCCGTGGAAGCGCGCATCACCCGCGACACCCAGCGCGTTTCCGGCGCCGTGCGCCTGGACGAGCGCCGCGTGGCGCGCATTGGCTCGACCGTGACCGGGCGCGTGACCTCCATCCGCGCCAATGTCGGCGAACGCATCCAGGCCGGACAGGTACTGGCGACAGTGTCCAGCACAGAGCTTGCCCATGCGCAGCTGGCCTATCTCAAGGCGCTCTCCACCCACCAGCTCAAGCAACGCGAGGCGCAGCGCGCGCGCGCGCTGTTCGAGAGCGGCGTCATTTCCGAAGCGGAAATGCAGCGCCGCGACAATGACTTTGTGGAAATCGGCTACGACGTCTCCGCCCTGGCCGACCAGCTGCGGGTACTGGGCATGAACAAGACGGAAATCGACGCGCTGACCCGCAACCGCCGCATCGACTCGGAAGCGCACATCGTCAGCACACAGGAAGGCTCGCTGATAGAGCGGCGCATCAGCATGGGGGAAGTCCTGCAGGCCACGGAAGATGCCTTCACCGTGGCCGATCTGTCGCATGTCTGGGTCGTGGCCGAACCCACCGAACAGGACGCGGCCGCGCTGCGCGTCGGCCAGGACGTGGAAATCGAGATTCCCGCCCTCGGCGGGCAGCGCCTGACCGGGCAACTGATCTTCATCAGCGATACCGTCAACCCCAGTACGCGCACCGTCACGGTACGCACCGACCTCGACAACAGCGAACGCCGCCTGAAGCCGGACATGCTGGCGGTCATGCTCATCCATTCCCCGCCCCAGGAACGCCGGGTCGTGCCGGCCCGCGCCGTGGTGCGCGAGAACAATCAGGAGCATGTCTTTGTCGAGGAGGCACCGGGGCGTTTCCGCCTGACCCCAGTCACCCTCGACACCGAAACCGCCGACATGCGCCCGATTCTCAGCGGACTGCGGGGCGATGAGCGCATCGTGGTGGACGGCGCCTTCCATCTGAACAACGAGCGCCGCCGCCAGGAACTGGAGTAAAACCATGATTGACGGATTGTTACGCATCGCGCTCAAACAGCGCGTGGTAGTGGCTGCGCTCGCCCTGGTCCTGCTCCTGGCCGGCCTGATGTCGGTGCAGAAGCTCTCGGTCGATGCCTTCCCGGACGTGACCAACGTTCAGGTACAGATTGCCACGGAGGCCGCGGGCCGTTCGCCCGACGAGGTGGAGCGCCTGGTCACCGTGCCGCTGGAAATCGGCATGACCGGCCTGCCCGGCCTGGAGGAGCTGCGCTCGCTCAACAAGAACGGACTGTCGCTCATCACCCTGGTATTCAGCGACGAGACCGACGTGTATTTCGCACGCCAGCTGGTCATGGAGCGCCTGCTGGAGGTAGGCGAGCGCCTGCCCGAAGGCGTCGTTCCGGTGCTCGGCCCGGTGTCCACCGGACTGGGCGAGGTATACCAGTACACCCTGGAACACCCCGACGACGGCAACCGGACCCTGACGCCGGAGGAGCTGATGGAGCGGCGCATCGTGCAGGACTGGGTGCTGCGCCCACTGCTGCGCGGCATTTCCGGCGTGGCGGAAATCAACTCGCAGGGCGGCTACGTCAAGCAGTACCAGGTGCTGGCCGACCCGGACCGCCTGCGCCACCACGGCCTGACCCTGCGCCAGCTCTACGAGGCGCTGGAAAACAACAACGCCAATGCCGGCGGCGGCATCCTGCCCTATCACGCCGAACAGTATCTGGTGCGTGGCGTGGGGCTGATCCGCGACGCGCACGACATTGAAACCATCGTGCTCAAGGAAGTGGGCGGCATCCCCGTATACCTGCGCGATGTGGCGCGGGTGGAACTGGGCCACGAGGTGCGCGCCGGGGCGCTGGTGAAGAACGGCGTGACCGAAGCGGTCGGCGGCATCGTGCTCATGATCCGCGGCGGCAATGCCAAGGAGGTGGTGAGCCGCATCCAGCAGCGCGTGGCGCAGATCAACAACCAGGGCATGCTGCCCGGCGGACTGAAGGTCGTGCCCTACTACGATCGCAGCGAGCTGGTCGATTCCGCCTTGTTCACCGTGACCAAGGTACTGCTCGAAGCCATCGTGTTCGTCGTCATCATCCTGATCGTATTCCTCGGGGACATCCGCTCCTCGCTGATCGTGGTCGGCACCCTGCTGCTCACGCCGCTCATCACCTTCATCGTGATGAACGAGGTCGGCCTGTCCGCCAACCTGATGTCGCTCGGCGGTCTGGCCATCGCCATTGGCCTGATGGTGGACGGCTCCGTCGTGGTGGTCGAGAACGCCTACGCTCACCTGGGGCGCCCGGAAAACCGGGGCGAATCGCGGGTGCGCGTGATCTTCAACGCCGCACGCGAGGTGGGCACCCCCGTGGTGTTCGGCGTGGGCATCATCATCCTCGTCTTCCTGCCGCTGATGACCCTGCAGGGCATGGAAGGCAAGATGTTCGCCCCGCTGGCCTACACCATCGCCATAGCCCTGACCGTGGCGCTGGTACTGTCGCTCACCCTCACCCCGGTGCTGGCGTCCTATCTGCTCAAGGGCGGCGCGGAGCATGACACGCGCTTCATCGCCTTCATCAAGCGCCCCTACCTTGCGCTGCTCGGCTGGGCGCTCGGAAACGAAAAAACCGTTATCGGTCTGGCCGGCGCGCTGCTCGCGCTGACCCTGGGGCTGTTCGGAATGCTCGGCACCTCGTTCATCCCGGAAATGCGCGAAGGATCGCTGGTGCCCGGCATCATGCGCGTGCCGAACATTTCCCTGGAAGAATCTGTCCGCATGGAAAACGAGGCCATGCGCCTGGTCATGGAAGTGCCGGGAGTGAAATCGGCCGTTTCCGGCGTAGGGCGCGGCGAAAGCCCCGCCGACCCGCAGGGGCAGAACGAATCCACCCCCATCGTCTCGCTCAAGCCGCGTGAGGAATGGCCGGAAGGCTGGAACCAGGACAACATCGCCGAAGCCATCCGCGACAAGCTCTCCGTACTGCCGGGCGTACAGGTCGTCATGGCCCAGCCCATTTCCGACCGCGTGGACGAAATGGTGACCGGCGTGCGCTCGGATGTGGCGGTGAAGGTGTTCGGCGACAACCTGGAACTGCTCAAGGCCAAGGCGGAAGAAATCGCCCGTGCGGCCAGTGAAGTGAGCGGCGCGCGGGACATCCGCGTCGAACGCCTCACCGGCCAGCAGTACCTGAACATCGACATCGACCGTCTGGCGCTGGCCCGTCACGGCCTGAACGTAGGCGACGTCAACGATGTGATCGAAACCGCCATCGGCGGACGGGTGGCCACGGAAGTCTACGAGGGCGAGCGGCGCTTCGGCGTGCTGCTGCGCTATCCTGCCGACTACCGTGACAACATGGAGGCGATTCGCGACATCCAGATCGTCTCACCCAACGGCGCGCGCGTGCCGCTGGGTGAGGTTGCACGCATCGAAATCCTCGATGGCCCCGCGCAGATCAGCCGCGAAAATGCCAAGCGGCGCATCGTCGTTGGCGTCAACGTGGAAAACCGCGACCTGGGCGGCTTCGTCGCCGAACTGCAGCAAAAGGTGGACGAATCCGTCTCGCTGCCGGAAGGCTATTACCTGGAATGGGGCGGCCAGTTCCAGAATATGGACCGCGCCATGAAGCATCTGATGGTCATCATCCCGGCCACCGTGGCGGCGATCTTCTTCCTGCTGTTCCTGCTGTTCAACTCGCTGCGCATGGCCAGCCTCATCATGCTGGTTCTGCCCTTCGCCTCCATCGGCGGCGTACTCGCCCTGCTGCTGACCGGCGAGTACCTTTCCGTACCGGCCTCGGTGGGCTTCATCGCCCTGTGGGGCATCGCGGTGCTCAACGGCGTAGTCCTGGTGTCCTACATCCGCAGCCTGCGCGATGAAGGGCTCTCCCAGCGCGAATCGGTGGCCCAGGCTTGCCGCCAGCGCTTCCGCCCGGTGATGATGACCGCCACCGTGGCCCTGCTGGGCCTGATTCCCTTCCTGTTCGCCACCGGGCCGGGCTCGGAAGTGCAGAAGCCGCTGGCCATCGTGGTCATCGGCGGCCTCATCACCTCCACCCTGCTGACCCTGGTAGTCCTGCCCACCCTGTACCGTTTCTTCGAAGAACGTCGCGTCGAAGCCTGAGGAGCCAACCATGAAAGAAATCAAGGCCATCATCCAGCCGCACCGCCTGCCAAAGATCCGCGCAGCGTTCCGCCATGTGCGCGGCTTTCCCGGCATGACCGTGACCAAGGTGGAAGGCGCCGGGGCCAACGACAGACGCGAGGTGCGCAACATCAAGGACGAACTGACCGACTACACGCCCAAGGTGCGCATCGAGATCATCTGCCCCAACGACATGGTCGAGGGCATGTTGCAGGTACTGGTCGAAGTGGGGCATACCGGCAATGTCGGCGACGGCCTGGTATGGGTCACGCCGGTGGAACGGCTCATCAAGCTCACGGAACAGATCACCGTCATGGACGAGGACGAAGCAGAGCCAGGATAAGGACACACCCGGAATACCCCGGCAGGGGCGGAACCCTCCAAGGCGCCACCCCTGCCGGGCAGAATACCGGCGCAAGCCTGTATTCCTCTGCGCAGAAGAGGTTTACCAGACGAAGGTTTTCTGGACAGCCTTTGACAACGCTGAACTAAGGATTCCCAGATCCCCCTTGGAGGCGCCATGGACGGGGTTGCGGAGACCGGGTGAAAGGGCCATGGAGGGCCCTTTCACCCGGCTTCCACAGGCCAGTCCACGGCGGTCCCAAGGGGGAGAAGCCCCCCGTTCAACTTGGTCACGAATGTCCAACAAACCTTCGTTTTGCAAACACTCTCAAAGCGTTTTCAATCGCCGCTCGCCTCCCGCCGGAGCATCACCCTCGCCCGCAACTGCCCGCAACCGCCGTCGATGTCCTGCCCGGCGGAGTGGCGCATTTTGGTGAGTATGCCGCGCCGATGCAGGATGCGCACCATTGCGGCCGTGCGTTCCGGATCGGGACGACGGTACGGCAGGGCGTCCACGGTGTTGTAGGGAATCAGGTTCATTATCGCGTACTTGCCGGATAGCAGACGGACGATGCCCTCTATTTCCTCCTCGCTGTCGTTGATGCCTTCCAGCAAGGTCCACTGGTACTGGATGGGATAGCCGGTGGTGCGGGCGTAGATTTCACCCCGCTCCACCAGCTCCTCGGGATCCATGCGCGGCGCTCTGGGCAGCAGCTGCGCGCGCAGTTCGGCCCGCGTGCTATGCAGGGACAGGGCCAGCGCGGGTTTCACCGTCCCCTGCGGCAGACGCTCGAAGACGCGCGGGTCGCCCACCGTGGAAAACACCAGGTTCTTGTGGCCGATGGCGCCTTCCCAGCCCAGTAGTTCGATGGCCTCGCATACGTTGTCGAGGTTATGCGCGGGCTCGCCCATGCCCATGAACACTACTTTTTTGACGGGACGCCTTTGGCGCGCAAGCACGACCTGAGCGACGATCTCGGCACTGCCCAGCTGGCGCAACAAGCCCTCGCGTCCGGTCATGCAGAAGCGGCAGCCCACCGCGCAGCCGACCTGCGTCGAGACGCACACGCCTTCACGGGGCAGTAGCACGCTTTCCACCGTCTGTCCGTCGGGCAGCTCGACCAGCAGGCGCTCTGCACCGTCCTCGGCCGGGTGTTGCGAGCGCACGCGGGCCAGACGGTCCAGCGTGCTCATAAGCCCTGGCAAATCGGCCTGGACCGCCTTGGGGAAGAAGTGCTCGGCCTTGCTGCGACGGGTATCCAGCGAGCGCAGCCGCACCCATGCCTGCAAGACGCGCTGTTCGTGGCAGGGCAGCGCGCCATGTTCGCGCAGGCGCTGACGGATATGTTCGATACGCATGGTTTCGGTGGCGGGCAGGAACGGGGCGCCCAGCGTAACGCATCCCGCCGGGGACTCAAGCCCTCGACGGTGTTCTGCCGCTCACGGGGCGGCGCATCAGGGTGCAAGACGTCTCACGGCGGAAGGGCGCAGCAGCACGGTATCCAGGGCGCGCGGGTCACTGGCACGCACCCAGACGGTTTTCTGATCGCAGGAAACGCCACGAGCGACGCGCGGCAGGTACAGAACCAGCCCGACCAGCGCCCGCCCTTCGGCGTCGATCCCCAGGCGGGTTGGGGTTGGCTCGCCGATGAACTCGCGCGCTTCGTTTTTGGGCATGCTCAGCTCACGGGCACATTCGTCCACGGCTTTATCCAGGCGACGGCTCTTGTCCCCCGCCTCCAGGGACAGGCGCTCCAGCAGACGTGTCTGTTCGGCTTCTGCCAGCACCTGCCCATCGTGCGTGACATAGCGGTAAAAGCGCCCGTTATCCGGGTGCGCACCGCCATCGTAAGCCTCTTCGCAGATCAGCTCGAAAAACCGGCCGTTGTCGGTCAAGCGGCATTCACGCTCAAGACGCATGGGCGGGGCGTCATTGACGATGCGCGACTCCACGGCGCAACGGTAGCGCGGCCCGCCCGTGTAAGGGGTGAAGCGCACCAATTTCTGGTCGGCATCCAGCGTGGCGCGGCAATCCAGTGGCAGTACGGTTTCGACCGGCCCCGGCGCCTGCGGTGCGGTAGCGCGACGCGCCAGGCCCTCGGCATTCCACAGTAATTCGAGTGTTTCGCTACCGGGGGTCTGCAGGGCATACAGGGGCGTTTCCAGCGCCTGAGCGCCCGCAAGGGCGGGTGTAGCGAACAACAGGGTAAATGACAGTACAGACACATTCATGAACAGCAGGCTCTAATGAATTCGGCCCGCTTGAGCGGGCCGATAAGACAAGGGCGCTCATTAAACCAATAATTACGCGGACTGCTGCTTTTCGAACAGGTCCAGCGCCTTGCGCACTTCGGCGATGTAGGTCATGGCCGGGCCGCCGCCCATCAGCATGGCAACCTTGCAGACCTCGATGATTTCGGCGTGGGTCACACCGGCATGCAGCGCCTTGTTGACGTGAATGCCGATGCAGTAGGTGCAGCGTGCGGTGATGGCCATGCCCAGAGCAATCAGCTCCTTGGTCTTGGTATCCAGCACGCAATCGCAGAGTACGGAATTCATGAAGCCCATAAAAGCCTGCATGGTGTCGCCGGCTTCGCGGCTCATCATTTCCATGCCGCTTTTGTAGTCGTGCATCGTCTGACCCATATCGCTGCTCATGCCATTTCTCCGTGAGTTGTGGAAGTGGGATGGGAAAACCCCATCCCGGGCAAGTGTAGCCCGAGTCGATGACGTTTGCCTTATGGAACCTGCGCCTTGGCTTGCGGGAAAGAGCCATGCCTGTGTTGCCCGTCCGGAGCGCTGTTTCAGAGCTCGGCCGTTACCGCATGCAGGCGCCGACGGAACACGTCTGCGGGCATGGCGGCGCTGAAAAGATACCCCTGCCCGAAGGCACAGCCCTGCTCGCGCAAAAAGGCCAGCTGTTCCTCGGTTTCAATCCCCTCGGCCACGACGCTCATGCGCAGGGTGCGGGCCATGGCGATGATGGTGGCGGCAATCGCCATGTCGTCGGCATCGCCGGGGATGTCGCGCACAAAGCTGCGGTCGATCTTGAGCGTATCGATGGGCAACTGCTTGAGATAGGCCAGGGAGGAATACCCCGTGCCGAAATCATCCAGGGCCAGCGAGACTCCCAGGGACTTCAGGGCATGCAGCATGGACAGGGCCGCACCGCCCTGCTCCATCAGCGCGCTTTCAGTCAGTTCAAGCTCAATCTGCTCGGGGGGAATGCCGCACTCATGCAGGATAGCCGCCATCCGTCCGGGGAAATCCTGTTGCAGGAACTGGCGGGAGGAAAGATTGATGGCCACAGCGAAGGGGCGTTGTGAATGGGGGTTCAACGGCCAGTGCCGACACGCCTGGCAGGCGGCACGCAGCACCCAGTCCCCCAGGGCCAGGATCAGCCCGGTTTCTTCCGCGAGCGGGATGAAGACATCCGGACCAAGCAAGCCGCGCTCGGGGTGCGCCCAGCGCACCAGAGCCTCGGCACCGATCATTTCGCCGCTGGACAGCTCGATCTGGGGCTGAAAATGCAGTACCAGTTCGTCGCGCTCCAGTGCGCGTCGCAAGGCGGATTCGATGTGCAGCCGCTCCTCGGCATGTCGGGTGAGCGACTCCGTGTAAAAGGCATAGGTCTGCCGTCCGCGCGACTTGGCCTGATACATGGCCGCGTCGGCATTGCGGATCAGGACATGGGCATTCTCGCCATCGTCCGGGTACAGACTGATGCCGATACTGCCACCGATGTAGACTTCGATCTCGCCCATCAGGCGGAAAGGGTGCGCCAGTTCGTCCAGAAGATCGCTCACCAGCCCCAGAACATCGCGCGGCTCACCGATGTCCTCCACGATGGCCACGAACTCGTCACCCCCCAGGCGCCCCAGGGTATCCATGCCGCGCACGCGATGCGCCAGTCTCTGGGTGACGAGCTTGAGCAACTGGTCGCCGGCCTGATGCCCCAGGCTGTCGTTGACGTTCTTGAAGCGGTCCAGATCGAGGAACAGCACGGCCAGACGCCTGTGATGCCGTCGGGCCTTTTCGAGAGCATGCTCCAGACGGGACTGCAGCAACAGGCGATTGGGCAGGCCGGTCAGCGGATCGTAATGCGCCAGGCGTTCCATCTGCTCTTCGGATTGCTTGACCCGGCTGATGTCGGAGAACACGCCGACATAATGCGTAGGCCGCCCGCTCTCGTCGCGCACCACGCTGATGGTCATCCACTCGGGAAACACCTCGCCATTGCGACGCCGGTTCCAGATTTCACCCTGCCAGTGACCGGTCTGCTCCAGGCTGGCCCACATCTCGGCATAAAAGCGCGCGTCGTGACGTCCCGATTTGAGGAGGTTCGGCGTGCATCCGAGCACCTCGGTTTCCTCATACCCCGTGAGATCGGTGAAAGCCTGGTTGATGAGGGTGATACGCTGCTGCATATCGGTGACCATCACCCCTTCGCGCGTACTGCGGAACACGGCTGCCGCCAGACGCAGGCGTTCTTCCTGCGCCTTGCTTTCGGTCATGTCCTCGGCAATGCCCAGCAGGTACTTCGGCACGCCCTTCTCGTCCAGGATACGCACCTTGCGGGTACGCAGGATGCGATCGCCATGAGGGGTGCGTATCGTTTCCTCATCGATGCTCACCACCGCATCGCTGGAGAGCGCCTCGCGGTCCTTGGACGCGAAGAAATCCGCCTGCTCCCGCGGGAACAATTCGTGATTGTCGCGCCCGATCAGCTCCTGCCGCGAACGCCCCAGCACGCGCTCTCCCGCGCTGTTGACGCTCAAAAAACGCAGATTGGCCGCGTCCTTGACGAAGACCATGCTCGGCAGGTTTTCGACAATGGCCTGCCATTCCCGCTCCCGCTCCCGTAGCGCTTGCTCGGCGCGCAGGCGGTCGCTGATATCGTGAATGATGGAGAACAGCAGCGTGCGCCCCTGCACCTCAACCGGCGTGGAATGCACCTCGACCGTGCGCAAGCTTCCATCGGCCAGACGGTGGGGAAACACGAAATGATTACGCCGCTCGGCAAGTGCATTGCACCGCTCGGCAAGCACATCCTCCGGGCTGAGCGCGTTCATCTCGTCGATGCGCAGGGTGCGCAAATGCTCACGAGCGTATCCATAAAAACGCGCCGCCGCCGAATTGGCATCCACAATGGCGCCGCTCTGCGGCTCAATCAATAACATCACCGCATCATGACGCTCGAACAGGGCGCGGAACATCGCCTCGCTGGCGCGCAGGGCCTGAAGCATTTCCTGACGCTCGCTCATGTCGCGCGAAACGGCAACGAACATTTCGCGCCCCTCGCCCATCACCAGACTGAGGTTGCATTCCACCGGCAGGCGCGTTCCGTCGCTGCGCCGATGATGGGTTTCCAGGCGCACCCGCTCCACATCGCGCAGACGCTGGCGCAGTGAGGCCAGCTCCGCCGGGCTCGACACCCCATCGCACAAATCGAAAACCTCACGCCCCAGCAGGCTCTCGCGGTCCAGAGCGAAATGCCGGCAGGCCTGATCGTTAGCCTCGATGAACTGCCCGCTGTCGGCATCAATCACCGTCACGGCATCGGGTATCTGCTGCAGGATACGCTGCTGCACGCTCAGTCTTTCGGCCTGGGCCAGTCGGCCCCGCGCCTCGTCGAGGGCCAGACGCTGGCGACCGATCAGCTCGCGCAGAAAGGGAATGTAGCGCCCATCCAGCGTGCTGACGACTTCGTGCTGCCCGAGCACGCCCACCCAGCGCTCCTCGGCATCCACCACCACCAGGCGCCGGATCTGCTGACGCGCCATGATCCAGGCCGCTTCCTGCAAAAGCGTGTCGGGACGAACCGTCAAAAGCGCCCCGCTCATCACCGCGTCCAGAGGAAGCGTCTCCAGCGACTCCCGGCAGCCAACCAGACGCAGCACGTCGCGCTCGGTCAAAATCCCCACCGCGCGCACGCCCTCGACCACTACCACACAGGATTCCCCACCCGCACGCAATACGCGCAGCGCCTCGGCCACACTGCTTTGACGCGGCAGGGAAGCCGCATTGCGGCGCATGATGGACGACACCGGTTTGGGGTCAATGAGGAATTCCGCGCCCAGATGGCGCGCAAGATCGGTTTCGCTGACAATCCCGGCCAGCTCGCCCTGCGCATCGTTTACCACCAGATGACGGATGCGCCGGTCCTTCATGTGCTGGTAGGCTTCGCGCACATCGCAGGAGGCGGGCAGACACTCCAGATGCCGCGACATAAAATGACGCAGTGGCTCGTTCAGTGCGGACGGCGGCAAGCTGAGCAGGTCCAGGGCATCGCGCTCGGTGAAAATACCCACCGCCACGCGCCCTTCCACCGCGACCATGCAACTGAAACGCCCTTCGGCCATGCACCGCAGCGCCTCCCCCACCGGCGCCTCGGGCGCGAGCGTACGGACATCGACGGTCATACAGGACGACAGGGTGAACGCGGCTCCCGGCATGGCGAAAAACCGAAACTACGGAACAAGCCCGGCATTCTGCCACGCCGGACACACCAAAGTCACAAACGACGCACCCTGGCAAAAAAACCGAACGAAAAACAAGGCGCTGGATTCACCCCAGCCCGCACATCCCCCCGGCGCAGCCCCCACCGCTCATGCACGGCGGCGCAGCGGGGTTTTTCAGCGCCGCGCTGCCCACGATGCCGCCCGCGGTGAGAAAAACCTTCTCCACCGGCGACTGTGCGGGCGTATCGCCCGGCTCGATACCCGCAAGCTGGCACAGCTCGCCCCAGGTGTTCACCGTGTCGTTCATGCCGTGCCGCACCTCAACCACACGGTCATTGGCGGGGCAGCGGTAATCATAACTGGGCATGCAAACTCTCCTTTTCAGTCATCGCAATTG
>JAQVHL010000058.1 GCA_028696185.1 Halothiobacillaceae bacterium | reverse complement strand
CTGGCCACCCCTGCCCTGAGGTGGGATTAGGCAGTGGCGCGCTTGCTGGCTTTTACAGCGCCTGCCCGCTCCTTTTTCTTGAGTTGCCCTCCTTTGAGGGTGTTTACAAAAAGAAGGTTTGTTGGACACGTGTGACCAAGCTGAACGGGGGGGCTGCCCTCTCCCCCTTGGGACCGCCATGGACTGGCCTGTGGAAGCCGGGTAAATGGGCCATGGATGGCCCTTTCAGTCCCGCCACAACAGGATGTTGTGTCGGGATGGCCCGGTCGGAGCGGCCCCGGCCATGGCTTGCCCGAAGGGCGTCTCCGTGGGGGTGCCCTTTCTTTGGTACCTTTCTTTGGGCAAGCAAAGAAAGGTACTCGCCCGCGCGCGATGCGGGCCGATCGAAGTGCGCCGCTTGAGGCGGGCGAAACAGCGCGCAAGCCTGTCCACTTGCGAAAGATCAAGTCGTTCAGCCGCTGGTTAAAGCCGCTTTCAATAAGTGTTGCAGCCCTTTTTCGCCCGCCATGAGGCTAAGCCCTTCAAACAGGCGCCAACACAAGCGGGCGAGTCACTTTTCTTGCTTGTGCAAGAAAAGTAACCAAAAGAACACACCCCCACGGGACCGCCCTTCGGGCAAGCCATGGACTGACCTGCTCCAGCCGGGCCGCTCCGACGCGACATCCTGTCGCGGCGGAGCTAAATGGGCCATCCATGGCCCATTTACCCGGCTTCCACAGGCCAGTCCATGGCGGTCCCAAGGGGGAGAGGGGAGCCCCCCCGTTCAGCTTGGTCACACGTGTCCAACAAACCTTCGTTTTGTAAACACCCTGAATCCCCGACATACGTTAAGGCCGTACTTCTGAGGGCGGACTTTCAGTGCGGCGCTTCGCCGTGGGTGCGGGTATAGGCTTCCTTGAAGGCGTCCTGCTTTTCGGCGGAGGCTTCTTTCTGATAGCGGGTCTTCCATTCCTCGTAGGGCATGCCATAGATCATTTCGCGTGCCGCTTCGGTTTCCAGAGGGATGTTCCGTTCATCGGCGGCCGCCTTGACCCATTTGGACAGGCAGTTCCGGCAAAAACCGGTCAGATTCATCATGTCGATGTTCTGCACGTCGGTGCGTTCGCGCAGGTGCTGGACCAGGCGGCGGAATGCGGCGGCTTCCAGTTCGGTGCGGGTGGTGTCGTCCACGGGTGGGTTTCTCCGTTGGCGTGAAGGGTTACGGCGTGCGCGTGTCCAGGGTGACGGCATGCAGGGCGCCAGAGGCAATGGCGTCGTTGATGAGGGCGTAGACCAGGCGGTGCTGCTGCAGGAGGGTCTTGCCGGCGAAGGCGGCGCTGACGACGCGGATGCGGAAGCTGCAGCCCTCGCCTTCGGGGGAGACTTCGGCGTCGGGCAGGCCGGCCTGGATGCGCTGGATGATTTCGTCTGGAGTCATGGGGCAGGCTGTTGGCTCGTGTCGGATTGAGACGTCAGACCGGCGTGGCCGGGTACAGTTGCGCGCGTCCGTCGCGCAGGCCGATGGCGAGCTGCCCTTCGAGGACGGCGAGGGCGGTTTCGCCAGCCAGGCGGCGGCGCCAGCCGGTCAGCAGCGGCAATGCGCGTTCTCCGGCCACCAGGGCTTCCACTTCGCGGTTTCCGGCAAAAGTGGCGGGGCTCACGCCATGCGCTTCGCTCTGGATGCGTAAGGCGGTCTGTACCAGCAGGGCGGCGATTTCCTGTTCCTCGCTCAGGCGCAAACGGGGCGCAAGCTCCGGCCATTGTCCTTCGGGGAGTTCGCGGGCCTGCTGGATGAGCTCCAGAAGCCGGGGGCCGTGCGATTCCATCACGCCGCGCGGCCAGCCACGCAGGGCGTGCAGTTCGCGTGGGGCGCGGGGCATGAGCTTGGAAAGATCGAGGATCAGTTCGTCGGGAAGGAACCAGCGCCGGGGGCGGTTTTCGTGGCGGGCCCTGTCTTCGCGCCAGGCCGCGATGCGTTGCGCCACGGCGAGCTGTACGCCACGCAGGTGATGCACGCCGCGCAGGCGGGTCCAGGCCTGGTCGGCGGCTTGCTCGTAACGGGCGGGGTCTTCCAGGGCGAGGAAGTCCTCGCGCAGCCAGTCTTCGCGGCCCTGTTCGTTCAGGCGGGCGCGTTGCAGGGCGTAGACGCGGCGCAGGTGACGCACGTCATCTTCGGCGTAGCGTAGTTGCGCGGGGCTCAGGGGGCGCTGGCTCCAGTCGGTGCGGCTCATGGATTTGTCCAGCTCGATGTCGAGCAGGGCTTGCACAAGCGCGGCATAGCCGATCTGTTCGCCGAAGCCCAGTACGGTGGCGGCGATCTGGGTATCGAACAGGTTGCGGGGCAGGCGGCCGGTGAGCTGGTGGAAAATTTCCAGGTCCTGGCCACCGGCGTGGAAGACCTTGACGATGTCCGTGCGCTCCAGAACCTCCCAAAGCGGGTTGAGATCCTCCAGGCGCAATGGGTCGATGCAGGCCACGACGTCGTCGGTGGCGACCTGAATCAGGCAGAGCTGGGCGTAGTAGGTCTTCTCGCGGACGAATTCGGTGTCCAGGGCGATGTACGGGCTGCGGGCGAGGGTGGCGCACAGGTCATGCAGCGCCGGGGCGGTCTCGATATACAGCCCGGTTTCCGGGGAAGTGGAGGTCACGGGTTACTTCACTTCCGTCGCACTTTCGATCAGCACCGGTGTGCTGGGCACGTCGCGGCCGAAGGGGCCGCCGGCGCCGGTGGGGATCGCGCGGATCTTGTCCACGACATCCATGCCTTCGATGACTTGACCGAATACGGTGTAGCCCCATTCGCGCGGGGTGGGGGCGCGATAATCGAGGAAGGGGTTGTCCACCACGTTGATGAAGAACTGGGCGGTGGCGGAATGCGGGTCCATGGTGCGGGCCATGGCCAGCGTGCCGCGGGTGTTCTTCAGGCCGTTGTCCGCTTCGTTCTGCACCGGGGCGCGGGTCGGCTTCTGGGTGAAGTCGGCAGTGAAGCCGCCGCCCTGGATCATGAAGTCACGGATGGTGCGGTGAAACTGGGTGCCGTTGTAATGGCCGTCGCGCACATAGCTCAGGAAGTTTTCGACGGTCTTGGGGGCTTTGTCCGGGTAGAGTTCGAGAACGAATTCCCCCTGGGTGGTGACCATTTTCACGCGCGGGTTGTCGGCGGCGAGCAGCGGTGTGGACAGGCTCAGCAGGGTGGTGGTCAGCAGGGTGACAAGCAGACGGGACATGGACAGACTCCGTAAGGGATCAGACGACAAAGCCCCGTTTCCGGGGCCTTGGGTTCGCGTCATTCGTCGCGATGTACGCGCTCCAGGCGCTCGTGGCGTTCCTGGGCTTCGATGGTGAGGGTGGCGATGGGGCGGGCTTCCAGGCGCTTCAGGCCGATGGGGTCGCCGGTTTCCTCGCACCAGCCATAGGTGCCGTCGGAAATACGCTGCAGGGCCTTGTCGATCTTGTTGGCCAGCTTGCGGTAACGGTCGCGGGTGCGCAGTTCCAGGGCAGCGTCGGCTTCCAGCGAGGCGCGGTCGTTGATGTCCGGCTCCTGCCAGTTTTCCTCGCGCAGGTGGTTGATCGTGGAATCCGCTTCCTCCATCAGTTCCTGCTTCCAGGTCAGCAACTTCTGGCGGAAATATTCAAGCTGCTGGGGGCTCATGTACTCCTCGTCGTCCGAGGGCTTGTAACCTTCAGGCAGGACAATGCTCATTGTGTAAATGTCCTTGAAAAATGGGTATGTGACTCGGCGGGGCAGTATAGGAGGGATTCCGGGGGGAGGCAACGGCGCGCGACAGGCGGCGTCCCGCGGGCGCTGCGACCAGCGCCGGGTGAATGTCTTTGCCGCGTGTTGCCACGCGCTTGCGTGGGCTCGTTTCACCAGGGGCGGACGGGATCAGCGGGGGAGAATGCAAGGGGCGGAAGCCAGTTCCGGGCGACCGAACAAATAACCCTGCCCCCAGGCCACCCCCATGTCGCGCAAGGTGTCGGCAGTGGCTTCGTCCTCGATGTGTTCGGCGATGGTGATCAGGCCCAGATCGTCGGCAATGGCCTGGATGCCACGGATGATGGCGCGCACGCGGCGATCCGTGGCGGCATGTCGAGCCAGTTCGCCTTCGATCTTTAGGAAGCTGATCGGCAGATCCACCAGGTAGCGGAACGAGGAATAGCCGCTGCCGAAGTCGTCTACTGCCAGGCGCAGCCCGAAGTCGATGAACGGTCGCAGCACGTCCAGCGCCTCGCGCGTGTCATTGAGCATCTCCCGTTCGGTGATTTCGATGACCAGCGGTTTGACGGCCGCGCCTTCCAGGCCGCAGCGGTTGCAGCCCAGTTGCATCAGTTCCATGATCCGGTCGGTACCTTCGCGCTGGCGTAAAAGGTCGGCCGAGATGTTGACGAAGTGAGCGATGCCGGAGAAGGGAGCCGTCGAGCAGTGCTGGATGGTCTGCTCGATGATGGCGATGTCGATACGGTGGGCGAGCTGGAGCTGGCTGGCGGCTTCGATGAACAGCCCGGCGGGCTTGATGGTGCCGTCCGGGGTGATGAGCCGGGCCAGGGCTTCGTCGGCCACCACGCGGCGGGTGGAGAGCTCGACGATGGGCTGAAAAGCCGGCAGCAGCCGACCTTCACGAATCGCGTCGTGCAGCAGCCCGGCGGCGATGAAAATACTGTCACCCCGGCACTTGTCGTCGGTGACGGTACGGTTGCGTCCGCGATGCTTGGCTTCAAAGAGCGCCGCATTCGCCCGGGAGAGGAGAAATTGCGGGCTCCGGTCCTCGGGGCGCCAGGCGGCGACGCCGATGCTCAGGGTCAGTTCGCGCGGCCCGCCTTCGGGAAGAAGCTCGTCGTCCTGAAAGCGGTCCTTGAGCGCGAGACGCAGCTTTTCGGCCACGATCTGCGCCCGGTTCAGGTCGAAACCGGGCAGGACGCAGAGAAATTCGTGGCCGCTCCAGCGACCGAAGGATTGGCCTTCGTCGAGCAGGCCGGCAGCGTGGTAGCCCAGTGCCAGAAGGATTTCGTCCCCAACCTCGTAGCCGTAGTAATCGTTGAGCACCTTGAAGCGGTCGATGTCCAGCAGCAGCAGGGCATAGCCGCGTGCGTCCGCCGTGTTCTGGTGCAGCTCGTGCAGCAGCATCTGCAGGGACTGCCGGTTGAGCAGGCCGGTCAGGGCGTCGCGGCGGGCCTGTTCGTAGAGCTGCTGGTGCAGATTGTGGGCCTGGGCGTTTTCCTTGAGTTCCAGCAGGCGATGGCCGTCAGGCAGCAGACTGACGCAGCCGATCATGGCGTAGCTCAGCTCGGCCCGACCGGCGCGCAGCAGCAGGCATTCGGCCGGGCAGGTGGCCGCGTGCTCAAGCAGATGCTGGGTGAAATCCTCCGGCGGGAGCGGGGCGCCCGCTTCGTCCTCGGGGTAAGGCGGAGCGAGTGTCAGGGCCTGGGGCAGGGGGAGTCCGGTCAGGTTTTCCAGCGGCTGTTCGCTGAGGCGGCAAAAGCTGCGGTTCGCCCATACGATGCGCCCCTCGGGGGAGAGGACGGCAATCGACGACAGCAGGGCGTCGAGCAGGGCGTAGTCGGAAAACGGGTTCATCTGGAGAACTTCAGCGTATTGCGATGCGCTCAGGAGGCGCGGGTGATCATTGGTGCAAGCCGCGCACTCAATGCAGCGGTCTGAGCAATGGCACTAACACTAGCACAGCGGCGATGCGTGACGAAATCGAACGCGGTTATGGCTGTAGCGCGCATGGCGTCGGGATTTCATAGTCCAGGATCAAGGGGGCATGATCGGAAAAGCGGTTGTCCTTCCAGATGCTTGCACCACGCACCGTGTCCGCGAGTCCCGGCGTGATGAACTGGTAGTCTATGCGCCAGCCGACGTTCTTGGCCCAGGCCTGACCCCGGTTCGACCACCAGGTGTATTGTTCGGGTTCGTCATTGACGCGGCGGAAGGCATCGACGAAGCCGAATTCCTCAACAAGCCGGTCCAGCCAGGCGCGCTCGTGGGGCAGGAAGCCGGAGTTTTTCTGATTGCCGCGCCAGTTCTTGAGGTCGATGGCCTTGTGGGCGATGTTCCAGTCGCCACACAGAATGTACTCCCGCCCGCTGGCACGCATCTCACGCAATATGTCCGGAAAGGCGTCCAGAAAACGATCCTTGCTGGCCTGACGTTCCGGGCTGGCTGAGCCCGAAGGCAGATACAGCGACACCACACTGAGCCGCCCGAGCCGGACTTCCAGATAGCGCCCCTCGCGGTCGAATTCCTCCACGCCGAATCCGGCTATCACATCGTCAGGCTCCTGGCGGCTGTAGATGGCCACGCCGCTGTAGCCCTTGCGTTCGGCATCGTAAAACTGGCCGAAATAGCCTTCGGGCCAGAATACCGGATCGGCCAGCTGGTGCGTCTGGGCCTTGGTTTCCTGCAGGCAGACGACATCGGCGTTCTGCTGGGGCAGCCAGTCAAAAAAACCTTTCTTTGCGGCCGAACGGATGCCGTTGACATTGGCAGTGATGATGCGCATGGGGTGTTGCAAGTAGGGTGAAAGTGAACGCACAGCTTATCCAATCGGCGGCGCAAAGGCACCGTGATCGCTATACTGCGCGGGTTTTGCCGTGATTGAGCGAGAGTTTCGATGACCTCCAACAGCCAGGAATTCCTCCGTTTTGCCATTGATGCGCAGGCCATGCGTTTTGGCGAATTCACCCTGAAATCCGGGCGTTGCAGCCCGTACTTTTTCAACGCGGGCACGTTCTGCACCGGTCGCGCGCTCTCGCGCATCGGCCGGTTCTATGCGCGGGCGATTGTCGAAAGCGGTCTGTCCTTCGACCTGTTGTTCGGCCCGGCCTACAAGGGCATCCCGCTGGTGGCGGCCACGGCGGTGGCGCTGGCCGAGGAGCACGGGGTGGACGTGCCCTGGTGCTTCAACCGAAAGGAAGCCAAGGACCATGGCGAAGGCGGCAGCCTGGTCGGCGCGCCGCTGGCTGGCCGGGTGCTCATCATCGACGATGTCATCACCGCCGGTACCGCCATCCGTGAATCGCTGGCGCTGATAGAGGCCCAGGGCGCCACGGCGGTCGGTGTGGCGGTGATGATGGATCGCGAAGAGCGGGGGCAGGGTACGTTGTCGGCCATCGGCGAGGTGCGTCGCGATTATGGGCTGGACGTGCTGGCCATCGCACGCCTGACCGACCTGATCGCCCATGTCGCCGCCGATCCTGCCCTCGCGGCGCATTTGCCTTCGATGGAAGCCTATCGGGCACAGTACGGGGTGAGCTGAGGCGAAATAGACGGCCTCGCCACGACAGGCAAAAAAATGGCCCCGACGAGGGCGGGGCCGAAGGGTTCATCCATGAGGAGCTAACGAATGGTTAGTCAGCTCATGGTTTTGAAAGTTCCGCCCGTCATGAGAATTTTTTCGTGACGGGCGGGCGCTCATTCAAGGCGCAGGGCCAGGAACATCGGGGTGCCATCGCGCAGCAGGCGTACCGCCACCGGCTTGTTTTTCGGCAGGGCCTTGGCCGCTTTTTCCAGGTCGGACGGCTTGGTCAGCTTCTCCCCGTTGATTTCCAGCAGGACATCGCCCGGACGGATGCCCGCGCGGGCGGCCGGGCCGTCGTTGAGCTGGGTGACGCGCAGACCGCCTTCGATCTTGAGCTCCTTGCGCGTCGGCGCGTCCAGTGCGGTGACGTTCATGCCCAGCACACTCTGACCGCTGCCGGCCAGTGCGCCGCCCTCACCGTCCTGCAGTTGCTGGATGGTGACTTCAAGGCGGGTTTCCTTGCCGTCGCGCAGTACGACCACCGGCACATTGCGCCCAACGGCCGTGGCGCCAACCCGGGCAGGTAGCTGGCTCGATTCGCTGATCTCATGTCCGTCGAAGCGCAGGATGATGTCGCCTTCGCGCAGGCCGGCTTTTTCGGCTGGACTGTCGGCAGTGACCTGAGCGACGAGCGCGCCACGCGCCTTCTCCAGGCCAAAGGACTTGGCAAGATCCGCCGTGACCGGCTGGATCATGACGCCGAGCCAGCCGCGGGTGACATGCCCCTGAGTCTTGATCTGTTCGGCTACCTGCATGGCCACATTGATGGGGATGGCGAAGGACAGCCCCATGTAGCCGCCCGAGCGGGTGTAGATCTGCGAATTGATGCCCACCACCTCGCCCTGGGTGTTGAACAGCGGGCCACCGGAGTTGCCGGGGTTGACGGCTACGTCGGTCTGGATGAAGGGGACGTAGTTTTCGTTGGGAAGATTGCGCGCCAGTGCGCTGACGATGCCCTGGGTGGCGGTGTGATCCAGCCCGAAGGGAGAGCCGATGGCCAGCACCCATTCACCGACGTTGAGCTTGTCCGAGTCGCCGATGCGCACCACGGGCAGGCCGCTGGCTTCGACTTTGAGTACCGCGACATCGGTGCGCTCGTCCATGCCGACCAGCTTGGCGGTGTACTCCTGTTTGTCGTCGAGGCGCACGTTGATGCTGTCGGCGCCCTTGACCACATGGGCGTTGGTCAGGATGTAGCCATCGGCGGAGATGATGAATCCGGAGCCGAGCGACTGGGCGGCGCGATCCTGTGGGCCGCCTGCGCCGGGGGGCATCTGTTCGAAGAAACGTTTGAACAGATCGCCGAACGGGTGGCCTTCCGGCAGGCCGGGAATGCCGCCTTCCGGTAGGGCGAGCTGGGGGCCTCGGGCGATTTTCTGTGTGGTACTGATGTTCACCACGGCCGGTGAGGCTTGTTTGACCAGGGTGACGAAGTCGGGAAGCTCGGTGGCCTGGGCCACGCCAGGCAGAGCGGCGGGCAGCGCGGCGCTCAGGAGAGCCAGGGCCAGGATCGGGCCACGAAGCGGGGTTTTGTGCATGGAGTTCCTCCTCGTTGAACGACCGGCAGGGCGGGTCGTGACGGGGGGTTAGAGCGTGGTGGGGCGTGGGGGGTTCAACCGAAGTTTAAGGGGGTTTGCAAAATGAAGGTTTACTTGGACAGTGTAGCGTCCAGTGAGGGCCCCGTCCCTACGCCCACGCTCGTCCAGCAAACAAACACCCTTAATCCTCCCACACGAGGCCACGCTCGTTGAGGGTGGTCTGGATGCGCGCCATGGCTTGTTGGACCGTTGGGGCCGGACCTTTCACGCCAAGTTCCAGACGTCGTCCGTTCTCGCCGATGATGGGCAGGCTGAACAGGCGCAGCTTGGGGAAATCGTGGGTGATTTCGCGCATCAGGTCGAGGAGCTGGCTTTCGGTGACATCGGGGATCAGCAGCGCCTGCTCCTCGTAGTCGGCGTCGCGCGCCTCGGGAAAATGGCTGGCGAGCACCCAGTCGAGCATGGGATGGGCCATGACCGGGAATCCGGGCATGAAAAAATGCCGGTTCAGGGCGAAACCGGGAACCCGGTTGTAGGGGTTGGGGATCAGCGTCGCGCCTTCGGGCAGGTCGGCCATCAGTACGCGGTGCGGCCAGGCGTCTGCGCCGAACTGGGCTTCAATCAGCGCCAGGGCTTCGGCATGGCGGGTGAGCGCCACGCCCGCCGCGCGCGCCGCGCATTCGCGGGTGAGATCGTCCGGCGTGGCGCCGATGCCGCCGAAGCAGAAGACGGCATCCGGGCCCTGCATCGTTTCGCGCAGGGTGGCCTCGATCAGCGCCGGATCGTCGCCGATCAGCCGCGCCCAGCGCAGGCGCAGGCCGCGTGCGTTCAGGCGCTCGATCACGGCGGCGACGTGGCGGTCCTGGCGGCGCCCGCTGAGGATTTCATCGCCGATGACCACGGCGCCGAATCCGGGGTTCATCGTTCCGCTCCCATGGCCCGCGCCCGGGCGGCGGAGTGCTCGCGCTCGCGCCGCTGGGCCTCGGCATCCCACACCCCGGCTTCCGGCCAGCCCTGGCTGTGCTGCATGACAAGATCCGCCAACGCATCAATGTGGTCGGCACGGTCGTTCAGGGCGGGGATGTAGTGGTAGGTCTCGCCGCCGGCTTCCATGAAATAGTTACGGTTTTCTTCGCCCAGTTCCTCGATGGTTTCCAGGCAGTCGGCGGAAAAGCCCGGCGCGATCACCGCGACATGCTTCACGCCTTCGCCTGGCAGGGCTTTGAGGGTTTCGTCGGTGTAGGGACGCAGCCATTCCTCGCGGCCAAAGCGCGACTGGAAGGTGACCTGCCAGCTTCCCTCGGGCAACTCCAGTGCCTCGGCCAGAAGGCGGCCGGTGACGTGGCATTCGCAGTGATACGGGCAGCCTTCGAGCAGATAACGCTTGGGTACGCCGTGGAAGCTCATCAGGAGTTTTTGCGGCATGCCGTGAGCGGCAATATGCTCGCGTACGCTTTCGGCCAGCGCGTGGATGTAGCCGGGGTGGCGGTGATAGTGGTTGATGAAGCGCAGCTCGGGAATCCAGCGCCGGGTGCGCAGGGCCAGGGCCAGCGCATCGAAGGTGGAGGCTGTGGTGGCATCGGAGTATTGCGGGTACAGCGGCAGTACCAGGATGCGCCGTGCCCCGTTGCCGCGCAGCAGTTCCAGGGCTTCGGCGACGGACGGATTGCCATAGCGCATGCCAAGCGCGAGGGTGACCGGGCCATTCATCCTTGCTTCCAGGCGGGATTTCAAGCCTTCGAGTTGACGGCGGGCGATGTTCAGCAACGGTGCGCCGGGGCCTTCGGAGTCCCAGATTTCTGCGTATTCGAGCGCCTTGCGCTTCGGGCGGCGGTTGAGAATGATGCCGTAGAGGATCGGCCACCATTTCCAGCGCGGGAGGTCGATCACCCGGGGGTCGTTGAGGAATTCCTCCAGGTAGCGCCTGAGAGAAGGCGCGTCCGGCGCGTCCGGCGTGCCGAGATTGAGCAGCAGCACACCCAGGCGCTCCTCGCTGCCGTGAACATAGTCTTTCTCGCCCTGATAGTGCATGTCGGTATCGACCCGGTGGGTGGCCCTTCATTCTGGCCTGATTCCCGGACAAGACCAAGTGGCGTGCGATGCTACCCGCGCGCCTGCATTGCGGCATAATGCAGGGCGTGTCAGGCCGAATGCGATCCGGCCGCCGTGTCCCCGAACATTGTCAGGAGATTCGATCGATGAGCGAGATCAAGCACAGCCGGGTTTTGATCCTCGGTTCCGGCCCGGCCGGTTATACCGCCGCCGTGTACACCGCACGCGCCAATCTGCAGCCCAGGCTGGTTACCGGCCTGCAGATGGGCGGGCAGCTCACCACCACCACCGAGGTGGACAACTGGCCGGGCGATGTCGAGGGGCTGACCGGGCCGGATCTCATGCAGCGCATGCAGAAACATGCCGAACGCTTCAACACGGACATCGTCTTCGATCATATCCATACGGCCGATCTTTCCACGCGCCCCTTCATCCTGGAAGGCGATTCGGCCCGCTACAGCTGCGATGCGCTGATTATCGCCACCGGCGCCAGCGCGCGTTACCTGGGGCTGCCTTCCGAAGAGACGTTCAAGGGCAAGGGCGTTTCCGCCTGTGCGACCTGCGACGGGTTTTTCTACCGTGGACAGACGGTGGCTGTAATCGGCGGCGGTAATACGGCGGTCGAGGAGGCCCTGTATCTGTCGAATATCGCTGAGCATGTGCATGTGGTCCATCGGCGCGACAAGTTCCGCTCCGAGAAGATTCTGGCTGAAAAGCTCTTGTCCAGAGCAGCGGAAGGCAAGGTCACTCTGCATTGGCACAGCGAGGTCGACGAAGTGCTGGGCGATGCCTCCGGCGTCACCGGTCTGCGCATCCGCAACACCCAGGACGGCTCGACGACCGAGCTTGCCTTGGCGGGCGTGTTCATCGCCATCGGCCATCATCCGAATTCGGGCCTGTTCGAGGGCCAGCTCAAGATGCAGAACGGCTACATCCTGACCAAAGGCGGGCACGATGGTCTTTCCACCATGACTTCCGTGCCAGGCGTGTTCGCCGCTGGTGACGTGATGGATCACATCTACCGTCAGGCCATCACGTCCGCCGGCACCGGCTGCATGGCCGCGCTGGATGCCGAGCGCTGGCTGGAGCAGAACGGGGGCTGAAAAACGTCCGGGCATTCGCGGCGCGTTCTCTGTTCCGGGATTTCCGGATCGATGGAAGGACTCCTCAATGGGTACGCTTGAAGCCTTGTATCTGCTGTTGCTGACCGTGGCGCTGGGGCTGCAGCTGTTTGACGGCTGGCCGTTCGAGCGACGCGGGCGCGTTCTTCTGGTTGCTCTGGTGCTGTGCGGTGTGCTGCTGGCGGCGGCCATGCAGGCGCTCGGGCGTGCCGCCAGTGTCTCGGGCCAGGTCATGGCGGCGCTGGGCGTGTTGCTCGCGACTCAGGGCGCGATGGGAAGCCTCATGCTGCTGTGGCGGGAGACGCGCCGTCCCCGCCGATCCCCCGTCAGGGACGCCCCCGCAGCGCAGGAGCCCGTCGATCATGGATGAACTGCAGGCCAATCCGGTCGGTTTTGGTCTCTGGTTGCTCGCCGTGTGGCTACTCGTGGCCGTGTTCTATCTACGCCGACGTCCGCGCGGCTATTTTGCCGTGGCGATGTTTGCCTTCGCCCTGCCGGTCATCGCCCTGCTTGCGGCGCTGGAAAGCGAGTTCCGCAATGCCGTGCTGGCCCTGTCCATGGTGGTTACCGGGGTGGCGCTTGCCCCCTGGTTCACTTCCGAGCCTGCGGCGCCGCGCGCCCGAAGGGAAAGTGTGCTGGCCGGGCTGATGCTCATCAATGGTTTGTTCGGCGCTTCGGCGGCCCTGCTGGGGCTGGTGGCCCTGGTGGAATACCCCTCCGAGGTGCCTTCGCGCCTGGATCAGTCGCTGGCGACCCTGGCCGTTTTTCTTGGTGGCTGGAGCTTCGCCTCCGGGATTGCCGCTCACTTGCGTGTCACCGGGCGCCTGCCCGATGTCCTGCCGACCCTGTTGCAGCGGGTGGTGAAATGGTTGCTTCTGCTGTTGACGCTTCTGGTGGGTTGGCTGGTCGTGACGCGCCCGGAGCTGGGTCTGTGGCCGCTGGTGGTGTTTCTGGGGCTTACGCTCGCCAGTGGAGGGGCCACGGCGCTGTCCGTGTCCAGCGGTGCCCTGCCGGCCGTGGAGGCGCGGCAGGTGGGCATGCTCGGCTTGTCCTGTGTGGCGGTGGCCGTATTGCAGGATCTGGTCCTGTTGCTTATTGTCGGCGGGCTCGCCATCAGCGCGGCGTTGTCGCAATGGCGGCTGCACTACCGGCGGGAGTAAGCGAAGCCGTGCTCAGAGGGTGTTTGCAAAATAAAAGCTTGTTGGACGAGCGTGGACGTAGGGAAGGGCCCCCTTGGGACTGCCATGGACTGACCCGGTCTCCACAACCCCGTCCATAGCGCCTCCAAGGGGGGACCTGGGAATCCTTCGTCCGGCGCTGAATTGTTGGACAAGCGTGGGCGGTGGGAAAGGCCCCCTTGGGACCGCCGTGGACTGGCCTGTGGAAGCCGGGTAAATGGGCCAGGGATGGCCCATTTAGTCCCAGCGCGACAGGACGTCGCGTTGGGACGGCCCGGCTGGAGCAGGTCAGGCCATGGCTTGCCCGAAGGGCGGTCCCGTGGGGGTGTGTTCTTTTGGTTACTTTTCTTGCACAAGCAAGAAAAGTGACTCGCCCGCTTGCGTTGGCGCCTGTTTGAAAGGTCAAGCCTCATGGCGGGCGAAAAAGGGCTGCAACGGTT
>JAQVHL010000106.1 GCA_028696185.1 Halothiobacillaceae bacterium | reverse complement strand
TCCGCTTGGGCCTTCAGGGCTTCGATCTGGCTGATGATGGCGTTCGCCTTCTTCCGGTCTGTCGCGTTCATGGCTGGGGCTCCTTTTCGTGTTGGCATGAATCTTGCATATGACGATAGTATAGCTGAAGCCTTACCGAAAACGAACCTTTGACGACTTGCGAAAACCGCAGGGGTGGATTCGGGGAGCCGCCGGCGCTTCCGGCGGTGGGGTTCCGGCCGCATTTTCAGAATGGGTGGGTTGGGGCGCAGGGCGGCAGTGCGCGGGTGCGATCCGCCCAAGGGAGGGTTCACCGGGTTTCCATAGATTCGGCATAGGTTCGGCAAAGGTTCGGTTTCGTCGGTTCGGTCTCCCGTCCAGTCTTTTCCACACTCTCCTGATCGTTAAACCTTTAAACCTATGGAATATAGAGTTAGGGGTTAGACGGACGGGGGAGAGGGGATATAGCGCGCTACCCCCTCTGGGCTCCCCCGCCCCCCCGCCGGTTTAGGAATTCTCGTCACTTCCATAGGTTCGTCGGTTCGGGTCGGTTCGCGGGTCGTTTCTGTGGGTGCCCGAACCATGCGAAACCCCAGCCGTTGGTGGGTTTCTTGCCTGCTATCGGCGAAGGTGAAACCGAACCTCTGAAAACCGAACCGTTGGACTACGAAAGACCTTCCTCCCAGTCGATCATTGCCCGCGCCCAGTCACGCGCCCCCTCCTGCGCGGCTTCCTGCGTCAGGTAAGAGCGCCGCCCGAACTCGCCGTCAATGCAAAGTCGATACGTCTCCCCCCGTTTGCTCGGGACGATCACAATCAGCTTGCCGTCGATCTTCGCCCACCAGTGGCCCTTCTTTGATTTCCGCCAGTAGATGTTTTCGAGCTGTTGCCGCCGCCTCGCCTGCTTCAGCGCCTTCTTCGCTGCCGCTGACTTCAGCCGCTTCTCCGTCGCCGCTGGACCTGTGTCGCTGTAGTCCTCAGTCAGCTTTTCGGCGCAGATGCAGCCGACCAAGAGGTGTACATTCCGTTCGGTGTGCAGGACGTGGTGTTGGTAGCGGACCGGGGTGTGACCGCACATTTCACATTTCGCATACTCCCGGCCCAAGTCGATCACGTCCACCAGCACGAAGCCCTTGCGTGGCACATCCGTGCGCCAGCGCCGGGGGTCCCCGTCGAAGTTGTCAGATGGATGAGTCATCGAAGTCCTCCCCGCGCAGCTCCGGTGGTATCGCCGCGCACTGGTCTTTTTCACACTCGCCGGGCTTCGAGCACTCACATTTACCGGCCCAGACATACACGTGAAATTGCTTTTCACCCTTTGCCAGACGGACCTTCTTTCCGTGGCGTTCCCAACCCAGAGAGCGCATGGCTGTAGCGACCTTGTGACTTGTAGCGCCGGTGCGGGCGATGTTGTTCAGATTCAATGCCGCATACACGTCATCGGCTTTGACGATGTACTTGCCCGATAGACCGTTGGCTTTCCAACGCTCGGCCTTCGGGCCTGCCGGGTCGCAGAAGACAATATGTTCAGCAAGGTCCACTTCGAGCGTTTCAGCGAGACTTGTATCCACCACACGCTGCCGCTCCTGTGCCGCCTGCGCCAACACCCTTGCCTCTGGGCTCAGTACCAATAAGTTCTCGCGGTGCGGGCGGTCCGGGTCATCGAGCGCCGCCCGGTAGCGTGCCCGTGCCTCGGCCAGAAGCTGATTGCGTACTGCATGCACTCCCCGAAAATCTGCGCGCGTGACTTCGATAGGCCAGAACCGGCGGTTGCCGGTTTCGTCCTGGAGGAATCCGCCCGGCTTCGGATTCAGGGTGCCGCCCATCACCCAGCGGCGGTCAACGTCAGAGACGTTGCGCGCATAAGCCATGCGGCCCTTATCAGAGGTGTGAGTGATGAAGTCCTTCAGGGCGTCCACGTCCTGCTTTGAAATGCCGTTCAGCTCGGCGCACTCTTGAATCCAGACACCCCCCGAGAGTTCCAGCGCCTCGCGCCCGTTGGCGGCCTTCAATATCGCCGCATCACTGAACCGATCCCGTTTGCTCAGGTCGAGGGAGCCTGTGGCCAGTACGCGGAAGACAGATGACTTGCCTAGGTCCTGCGCACCCAACAACACAAGCATGTTGTCGAACTTCGCCCCCGGCTCGAAGGCGCGCACTACCGCGGCGGTCAGCCACTTTGCTCCGGCCTCGCGGGTGAATGCGTTATCCTCCGCCCCGCAGTAGTCGATCAGCCAGGTATCTAGGCGCGGCGTGCCGTCCCATTCCGGCAGCTCGTTGAGATGGTCAATCAGAGAGTCGAAGCGGTTTAGCTCGCACAGTTCCGCGATGGCGTCATGAATCGTTTGAGCGCTGGCGTCCACTCCGTACTTCAGCCGGATCGCCGCACGCAGCAGGATTTCTGCACGGTCGGAGACTGCGCCCACGAATTCTTGGAGCGCGTGGCAATTCACCATCCGAAGGCCCGTGAACAAGTCCTTACGAAACTCAATGTCAAAGGACTTCATCGCCTCCACCACATTGCCAAGCGACTTGAGAGGGCGTCCCGTCCTTTCGTCCAGGTCGATGAACGGGGCGTAGCCGCTCGCCGGTATCGACGGCAATTGTGCCAAAGCGCGCTCGCGGGCTCCGATCAGCGCCAGCTCCTTCGCCTGCTGGGCTGACTTCTTGTCTTCCTTCGCCACTAAATCGTGGGCGCGGTTGACCTGACGCTCAACGTACCGGCGTTTGTCCCTGCCGCCTTTCTCCTTGACATGCTCGTAGAACTTCGCGTTGTTGCTGTCGAGCAACAGCCCGGCGATCAGCTCGTTGGGCACTCCGGCCCGGACAAGGTGGGTTGCAACGGCCATCACCATCCGCGAACGGTCACCCTCATACTTCGAGGCGTCCCCGGTCGTCACCAGCGCCAGCGCCCAGTCGTCAATCGTCTTTCCGTTCGCATCGGCCCACGCGGTCAGCTCCGCCGTGCCCACGGTCGGGGGGATCGCGGCGTCAGCAATGCTCCACTTTCCCTGCCATTCATTCGGCGAGGCTGTACCGTCGCCCACAGCAGCGCGCGGCGATGCCGTCCTGCTGGCGGTAGGTGTGCCGCCGGTGATCGTTTCGGCTTTCGGGGGCGCGGCATTGAACTGATCGAGTGAATACGTGTTGTCGTTGAAGTCGATCAGCTTGGCGAGCGCG
>JAQVHL010000057.1 GCA_028696185.1 Halothiobacillaceae bacterium | reverse complement strand
GCAAGCGGGCGAGTCACTTTTCTTGCTTGTGCAAGAAAAGTAACCAAAAGAACACACCCCCACGGGACCGCCCTTCGGGCAAGCCCTGGCCTGACCTGCTCCAGCCGGGCCGCTCCGAATTCAAGCGCCGCACCCGTCAGGGCTTGGGGCATGAATGCCCCAAGGGTGCGAGAACAGGACGCGCGACATCCTGTCGCGGCGGAGCTAAATGGGCCATCCCTGGCCCATTTACCCGGCTTCCACAGGCCAGTCCACGGCGGTCCCAAGGGGGCCTTTCCCTACGCCCACGCTCGCCCAACAATTCAGCGCCGGACGAAGGATTCCCAGATCCCCCTTGGAGGCGCCATGGACGGGGTTGTGGAGACCGGGTGAAAGGGCCATGGAGGGCCCTTTCAGTCCCGCCACAACAGGATGTTGTGGCGGAACGGCCCAGCCCATGGCGGCCCCAAGGGGGCCCTTCCCTACGCCCACGCTCGTCCAACAAACCTTCATTTTGTCCCCCCCCTGGGGCGGGAGGCGTCGTCGCTGAGCAGTGCATCGACGGCGGCGGCAAGATCGGGGTACACGCGTGTACCCGGCGGCAAGCCTCCCGCCTCCAGGCTGCGCTCTCCCTTGCCGGTCAGGACCAGCAGCGGCGTGGCCGCGACGCGGACAGCGGCGGTCAGGTCACGGGTGCTGTCGCCGATGACCGGCACGCCAGCAAGCGTTACACCGAAGTGTCCGGCAATTTCCTCGTACAGCCCAGGTTCGGGTTTGCGGCAGCGGCAGACGGTGTCCGGGCCGTGCGGGCACCAGGCGATGTAGTCCAGGGAGGCGTTGCGTTCGGCGAGCAGGGCGGCCAGCTTGTCGTGCATCGCGTGGAGGGTGGCCTCGTCGAAATAGCCGCGAGCGAGCCCCGACTGGTTGGTGGCGACGGCCACCGTCCAGCCGGCGTGTTTGAGGCGGGCGATGGCGTCGATGGCGCCGGGCAGCGGAATCCATTCGTCGACGGATTTGATGTAGGCGTCGGAGTCTTGGTTGATGACTCCGTCGCGGTCGAGGATGACGAGGCGGATCGGCGCGTTCATTCGGCTTCGATCAGCTCACAGAGGATGTGTCCGATCAGGATGTGCGCTTCCTGTACGCGGGCGGTGACAGGGGAGGGGACGACCAGGGCGAGGCGGACCGTGTCGCGGATGCTGCCGCCGTCACCGCCGAGCAGGGCGGCCGTGGTGCAGCCACGTTGCGAGGCCGCTTCCAGGGCCTGTTGTACATTGCGGCTGTTGCCGCTGGTGGACAGGCCGATGACGAGATCGTGCGGGCCGGCAAGCGCTTCGACCTGGCGCGTATAGATATGCTCGAAGCCGTAATCGTTGCCCACCGAGGTCAGAATGGATGTGTCGGTGGTCAGGGCGATGGCGGCCAGTCCGCGCCGTTCGCGCTGATAGCGCCCCACCAGTTCCGCCGCGATGTGCTGGGCGTCGGCGGCGCTGCCGCCGTTGCCGAACAGCAAAAGGCGTCCGCCGCTGGACAGGGTGAGGCGTGCGAGGTCGGCCAGACGGGCGATGTCCGGCTCAAGCGCGTCCAGCGCGCGGATGACGGCAATGTGTTCGGCGAGTCGGTCGTGAATCAGGCTCATGCGGGTGCTCAGTAGGGTGAGGGCTGGCCGTCGGGAAGATCCTTGAAGCGCCGGTGTCCCCACAGATACTGGTCCGGCACGCGGCGGATATGGGCTTCGAGCAAGGCGTTGAGCGCTTGGGTGTCTGCGCTGTCGTCGCCGCTGGGCAGGCCCTCGACGGGCGGCAGCAGGGTCAGATGATAACTCAGCCCGTCCTCGCTGCGCGCGACGAAGAAGGGCAGGATGCGGGCGTGCCCCATGCGCGCCAATTGCGGGGTGGCTGTGTTGGTGGCGCAGCGGATGCCGAAAAACGGCAGGAACGCGCTCTGTTTGCCTTCAAAGCTCTGGTCCGGGGCAATCCACAGTGCGGCACCTTCGCGCAGGGCGCGCACCATGGCCAGGGGCTGGTCCTTGGGGTAAAGCGCCCGCACATGGCGTAAGCGTCCGGCGTTGATGGCTTCGTCCACCGGGGGCAGGTCGTTGGGGCGGTAAATGGCGCTGATCGGGGCGTGTAGCGTGAGAAAGAACGTGCCCAGCTCAGAGGCGTTGAAATGCCCGGTGTAGAGCAGCACGCCGCGTCCGTCGGCCTGGGCGGCTTGCAGGTGTTCCAGCCCGTCGATGCGGTATTCGGGCAGTGTGTCGTGGCGTCCCCACCAGCCCCAGAGCGCTTCCATGATCCCTTGCCCCAGGCCGATGAAATGTCGCCGTGCCAGCGTACGCACTTCGGCCTCGTCAAGCTCGGGAAAGCACAGGCGGATATTGGTGCGTGCGATGGCCACCCGGCGCGGCAGCACGCTGTGAAGCAGACGTCCCAGGCCGCGCCCGGTGCGTGCAAGCACCGGCAGCGGCAGGCGGGCAATCGCGCGCAGCAGGGCGATGAGCCCCCGCAACACCGCATCGCGCAGGCGTTCGCGTCGGGAGGGGGCGGTGGCGGTGTCCGGGGCGGTTCGCATGGGCAGGGAGTTTACGTTATAAACGGCGCTCATCGCCAACCCCTGGTCCAGCTTGAGGCCGTCCTGTCATGCGCTTGTTCTATTCTTTTCTTTTTTGGCTGGCGTGGCCCTGGTTGTGGCTGGATAACCGGCGTCGCCTGCGTGCGCAACCTGTCGAAACCCGGCGCCAGGGCGAGCGTTTCGGTGTGCTGGCGGATGACATGCCCCAAGGCGGCATCTGGCTGCATGCTGTCTCGCTGGGCGAGACGCGCGCGGCCTTTGCCTTGCTCGAACAGCTGGCGCAGCACTGGCCCGGGCTGCCGCTGGTGGTAAGTACGACCACGGAAACCGGCGCGCAGGCCGCGCGCGGGTTTACGGGCGCGCCGATACGGCATTTCTACGCACCGTACGACCTGCCCTCTGCCGTGGCGAGGCTACTGGATACCTTGCGGCCACGTGTGTTGCTGGTGATGGAAACCGAGCTGTGGCCCAATCTTTTCGCGGGCGCGCGGGCGCGCGGCGTTGCCGTGGTGGTGGTCAATGCGCGGCTCTCCGACCGTTCCTATCGCGGTTACCGGCGCTGGGCGGGGTCACTGGCCCGTGCGGTGCTGGAGGATGCGGCCCTGATTCTGGCGCAGGATACCCTTGATGCGCAGCGCTTCGTGGCCTTGGGGGCCGATCCGGCGCGGGTGCGTGTGACCGGCAATCTCAAGTTCGACATGACGCCACCCGCCGAAGCGGTCGAACAGGGGCGGGCGCTGCGCGCGCACTGGCCGTGGCCGAAGGTATGGGTGGCCGCCAGCACCCACGAAGGCGAAGAAGAACGTGTACTGGACGCACAGCGTGCCTTGCGCGAGGCCGGGCTGGAGGTGCTTCTGGTCCTGGTGCCGCGTCACCCTCAGCGTTTTGAGGCGGTAGCGCGTCTGCTGGAGTCACGCGGGCTGCCTTACGCCCGACGCTCGCGAGGCGAAGCGGTGTCGCCGGATACCTCGGTGTGTCTGGCGGATACGGTGGGTGAATTGATGTGCTTCTACGCCAGCGCCGATGTCGCCTTTGTTGGCGGCAGTCTGGTGCCGGTCGGTGGGCATAACCTGCTCGAACCGGCCGCGCTGGGCCTGCCGGTGGTGAGCGGTCCGCATCTGCATAACTTCCGCGAAATCGCCACGCGCCTGCGCGAGGCGCAAGCACTGATCGTGGTCGAAGAGGCCGACGCGCTCACCGCTGCCCTGCACGCGTTGTTGCAGGATGCGGATCGGCGCACGCGCTGTGGCGCGGCGGCGCTGGCGGTGGTCGAGGCTAACCGGGGGGCGACGGCCCGCGTTGTGGCCGCGCTGGCGAGCCTGCCGGGCATGGGCATCAATGAAAAAGGACAGTAGCGATGACGCAAGAGGATTCCGGGGATCGTCTGGCCCAGATCGAGGCCCGCCTGGCGCGGCTGGAAGAGGCGCTGGCCGCCATGGGCGAGGTCCGCTCCAGCGTGCAGACGCACGGGGGCGTTGAAGCTCAGGCATCGCCCCTGCCCGCGCTCGACGCTTCACCGCCTGCGACGCGCCCCACTCGGTCCAGGCGAGCCACACGCTCCACGCCGTCTGCGTCCACGTTGGGGGCCACTCAGCTTTTGGGCTGGAGTGGGGCGATGGCTTTGGTGCTTGCCGCCCTCTATCTGATCCGTCTGGGGCTGGACAGCGGCTGGTTGACGCCCCTGCGGCAGCTGCTCCTGGCCCTGCTCGGCGCGGGAAGTCTGATCGGCGCCGGTCTGCTCCTGCGTCGTCATGACCGGCAGTATGCCGCTTTCCTGCCCGCTGCCGGGGTTGTGGTGCTGTTCGCCAGCGTGTACGCGGCGCATCTGTTTTACGGTCTGATCGGGGAGCGCACCGCGCTTCTGGGTATCGTGGGCGTGGTCGTGCTCGCCCTGGGGCTGGGGCGGCTGTTCGACAGCGTGCTCTATGCCCTGTTCGCGGTGGCCGGCTCCTATCTCGCCCCCTTGTTCCTGCCGGATTTGCGCGGAGGAATCGGTGATCTGGCGATCTACTTCAGTGCCTGGAGCCTGCTGTTTGGCCTCTACGCCCTGCGTGTCCGGCAGCGGGCGGTTTATCTTCTGGCCATGTATCTCGCCCTGGGCGTGTTTGCTCTGTTGTTTGAACGTCACCTCATGGACGAGTGGGTGGGGGCGCTCGTCTTCCAGAGCGTGCAGTTCGTGATTTTTTTGACCGTAGCCGCCGTTTTTTCCCTGCGCGCGGGGCAGGGCATGAGTGCGGGCGAGCTGTTCTGGCATTTCCCGGCCCTGCTGCTGTTTCATCTGCTGCAATACGATCTGCTGGAGCGCCATCTGCCGATGGGGGCCCCGTGGGTGGAACTTGCCGCTGCCGCGCTGGTACTGGCCGTCTTCTGGGGCGTGCGTGCCCGTCTGGGTGCCGTGAGTACGGCCGCCGCGACTGGCGTCAGCGCCTACCTCGCCCTGGTCCTGCTGCATGCCCTGTATTTCGAGCTGCTGCCTGACGAGGCACGCCCCTGGGGTGGGCTGCTCTTGCTGGCGGCACTGCCCTGGGGGCTGCGCGCAGCGGGGGCGGGCTCGTCCATACGCTGGGTCGGGCCGCTTCTGCTGGCCGGGGCGCTGGTGCTGCTGCTCAATTTCCCCCGGCTCTGGCTGAACGAGAACATGGCGCCGGTCTGGGGCGGCACGGCGCTGCTGTGCCTCTATCCGGCCCTGGCCTATGTCGCCTATGTCGCCCTGCGCCGTGAGCCGGGTCTGGAGGCGGCGCGAATGCTGCTTCTGGGGGTGGGGCATATCTCGGCAATGACTTCAGCCGCGCACCTGATCGATACGTCGGCGCTGGTGTCGGTGGCCTGGCTTGCGCTTGCGGGGCTGGCGCTGGCCGGCGGATTCCTGTGGCGGGACCGGCCTCTGGGGCAGTCCTCCCTGTTGCTGTTCCTTCTGGCCGGTCTGAAGATCGTGCTGTTCGATCTTGCGCATACCGCGCCGCTGTTGCGCGTGCTGGTCCTGCTGGCCCTGGGGGTTTCGCTTTATCTGGGCGGATGGGTTTACCGCAAACTGCCGGAGGCCGGGGCGTGAGCGTTATTCAGAATCCGGCATTCTGACGTAGGGCTGGCGGTTCTTGAGCGATGCGGGTAGCCCTCTTGTTTCGTCTCTCACAGCGCAATAGCGGATGTTTTGACAGGCGCCTTATTCTGGAAAAAGTTCGATGAACCGGGTTTCCCCTCACTGAGCCAGTGCGATATCGCGTGGCACCCAGCGGATCAGGTCGCGGCGCAGGGGTTCGAGTTCCACAGGCGTGGTCTGGGGGGCGTAGAGGGCCTGTTCGAGTGCATGGAGGGCCTGCATCCAGGCGGGGTTGGGGTTGCGTTGCGCCAGACGGCTCAGGGTGACCTGGCCGGTGGCGTTCAGCAGGGTGTCGCGCAAGCTGGGCAGGTCTTTGGCCTGGGCGAGGCGGTGCTGGAGATGACGCTGATGGCGAAGCCGGCGCCCATATCGCCAAAGGTCGCGTAGCGGGAAAAAAACCAGTAGGGCGAGGATGAACCCCAGTCCGATGCGAAGCGGCCAGCGGTAGGGAGAGGGCGCGGCGCCGAGCATGGGTCCGTCGATGTGCAGATGCTGGAGTTCGCCGCTTTGCGGGTCGATATAGGGCAGCGTGATGGCGGGCAGTGGGTAGGCTTCGTGGCCTTCGATGCGCAAGGGCAGACGCAGTGTGAGGGCCTGACGAGCCGGGTCGCCGTCGCTTGGAGCGGCCTCAAGGCGGGTTTCGAGGGGGTAGTTGTGCAGGCGGGCGTCGTTTGCGCGCTGTTCCTCGATCAGTGGGCGCAGGCCGTCGGCGGACAGTCCGCGCCCCAGCACGCGGATTTCCCACAGGGCCGGCTCACCCGGCTTCACGTGTTCGGGGGCGCGCAGGGTTGCCGCTTCGAGGCGGCTGACCGGTAGCGCTGGGGAGAGGTAGGCGGGCAGGGCCTTGATGTCGAGGTTCAGCGGGGGGACCGGGTAGTCCAGCGTGCGGCCGGGCGCGGCGGTGGAGCGCAGGCGTACCGGCGGGAACTGCAGGGTTTGTGTACCAGGGTACAGCGGCAGGACTGCGTAGCGGTGCAGGTGGAACTGACGTATCCGTCCGTCGATGACGCGGCGTTCCTGGCGCTTGTCCAGTGCGCGGATCACGTATTGGCTTTGCGAGGGCGGGGTGACGGTGAGTTCGATGACGCTGCGGTCTTCCTCGACGCTCAGGGTGAGAATCAGTTCTTCGCGCACCCAGGCGCTATGCCGATCGCTCTGAAGGCTTACGCGAATGTCCGGTTCGGTCGGCTCGGCGAGGGCCAGGGCCGGCAGGACGAGCAGCAGGAGCAGGGCAAGGCGCTTTACCATGCGATGTCTCCGTTGTTCTGCGCGGGGCTTTGTCCGGCGCGGGCGGCCTGCTGGCGGATGAGCTCACGCAATAGTTCGGCGCGCCGGTCTTCGAGCAGTTCGAGTTTTTTGAGTGCGGCGGGCAGATCGTTCTCGCTGGGGGTGAATGGGCGGGGCTCGCCGCTGGGGGCGGGTTCGTTCGCCCGTCCGGTCGCCGCGCCGGTCATGGCGCCCGCGCCCAGCAGGGGATCGTCCGGGAATTCGGCCTGATCGATTTCCTCATAGCGGGCGAAATCGCTGGGTTTCTTGCCCGGTGGGGGTTGGTCGATGGTTTTTTTGCGGATGTGTTCATCCAGGCGGGTGCGGGTCAGCCATAGGTTGGCGGCGGCTTCGTCCCAGCCGGGGCGGTAGTGCATGGCGCCTTGATAGGCTTCGGCGGCTTCGGCGTGGCGTCCGGCGCGGAACAGGGCATTGCCGAGATTGTAGAGGCTTTCTGCGCGTTGGGAATCGTCCGTGGCGAGCAGGAAGGCGAGCTCGAACTGACGTGCGGCCTGGGTGAAATCGCCGCGCCGGTAGGCGCTGGCGCCTTCTCCGAAGCGCGCCTCATGACCGCGAAGCCGGGCATAGGTCAGTTGCGCGGTGACGTAATCGCCTTCATGCCAGCGATGTGCGGCGGCCTCCAGTGAGGGGCGGGGGCGCGCTTCGGCGGCGTCGGCGGAGGGGGCGGGCAGGGTGAGCGCCAGCGGCAGCAGGGCGAGGAGGCCGATAGGCGCACTGGCAGGCTTCGGACGTGTCAGGGAAGGGAGCAGCCACAGCAGCAGGGCCAGTGTCAGCGGCCAGGCATAGAGTTCGCGGGTGCGTCCGGTCGTGCTTTGCGCTGGCGGATTGGCCGGAAGACGGGCCAGTGCGTCGTCGTACAGCGTATCGAGTTCCGCCTGCGGTGTGCGGGCGCGGATCAGCCTGCCGCCGGTGCGCTCGGCGAGTTCCTCCAGCCGTTCGGGGGCCGCCCGCAGGGTTTGCGTGGATTGATCCTCGTTGCGCAGCAGCGTTTCGTCATCGCGCGCCATGTGCAGGATGAACAGGGGGGTGTCGCGCTCGCGCAGGCGTTCGGCCGCTGCCAGCACGGCGGTGCCAGGCGCGCTTTCGAAGGCTTCCTCGCCCCCATCGGTGATGAGCAGTACGGCGGCTTGGCGTTCGGGGGCTAGTTCAGCGGCCGCAAGGCTCAGCGCGCGATCCAGTCGTGTACCGGGCCAGTCGGTGAGGGCCTCGTCGGCTATCTCCAGCAACGGGGGCAGGGCTTGCGGGTCGTCGGTCAGGGGCAGGAGCAGCCCGGCGGTGCCGGCGTAGGCGATCAGCCCGATACGTTCGCCGTGCAGGCGGGATAGCAGGTCGTGCAGGGTCAGGCGTGCCCGGTCGAGGCGGTTGGGGGAGAGGTCTTCGGCCTGCATCGAGCGGGATACATCGAGCACGATCATCAAATCCAGCGGGTGAAGCGAGCCGGTGGCGTTCGAGGGCAGGGCCTCGCGCAGATGCGGGCCGGCCAGTGCCAGGGCCAGCAGCAGCCAGGCGAGGCTTTCTCGCAGGTGGCCCCGGCCCGTCTGTCTGGGTGAGATGTCCAGAACCCAGGGGCGGAGCTTGGGATCGACGCAGGCCAGCTGCGTGCGCTGCCGACGCCGGCGCAGCAGGATCAGGAGCAGGGGCAGCAGGGCGAGCAGCAGGGCGGCGGGAGTGTGCAGGTCCGGCAGGATCATGCGCGCTCACTCCAGGCGCTGCGCAGGCGCAGGAAGCCGAGCAGCAGGACCGCGAACCCCAAGGGCAGGGGATACAGTTCCAGCGATTGACGTTCGCTGGGGGGCGGGGCGACGCTGGCTTCACGGCGGTCAATGGTGCGCATGATGCCGTCCAGGGTGTCGGGCGCGTCGCCGAGGAAGGCTTCCCCATGGGTGTGGTGCGACAGGTCGCTCAGGTCCGGTTCGTTGGATGCGTCGGGCCTTGGGGTTGTGGTGGCGGTGGCGGGGCCGAGCAGTACGGTGTAGAGCGCAAGCCCGCGTTCGCGCGCCAGGGCCAGGGCTTCACGCGGGCTCATGGCGCCGCCGGTGTTTTCACCGTCGGAGAAAACGATCAACAGGGGGCGAGGGGTGTCGCGCGCGTCTCCCTCGGGGGTGGCGTTGCGGATGGCCAGTGCCAGCCCTTCGCCCAGGGCGGTTTCATTGCCGCCCAGGCCCGGATGCAGGCGTTGCAGTTGCTGGCGCAGCAGGGCATGGTCGGTCGTGGGGGCTACAAGGGTGGCCGCCCTGTCGGTGACCACGACCAGCGAGAACCGGTCCTGTGGCCGGTTGTCGAGAAAGCGTCCGATGACCTCTTTGAGCACATCGATACGCGCCACGGGCTTTCCGTCACGCTCAAAATCGCGGATGGCCATGCTGGGCGAGGCGTCGACAAGCAGGACGATGTCGCGTCCGTCGGCGGGGGGCAGCAACCATGCGCCGGGCAGTTGCGGGCGGGCCAGGGAGAAAAGCAGCAGAAGCAGGGCCAGGGTTTCCACGGCCCGCGGCCAGTGCCGGGGCGTTGGGGCGATGGTGTTCAGGCCTGCGCTTGAGGGCAGGCGTAACCCCAGGGGGGCGAAGTCGGGCGTGCCGGTTCGCCGGGCGGCGCGCCAGGCGAGGGCGGCGATGAGGGGGGTGAGCAGGAACCACAGGGGTTCGGCGAATACAGGCAGGCTCATCGGGAGGGCGGTTCCGTTGGGCGCTGCCAGGTCAGGGCACGAGCCAGGCCTAGCGCTTCGTCGAGTTGCCGGTCGGCCTCTTCGCTGGGTGGGGCGTAGCGCAGGTGCTCGATGAGCCTGACCAGGCTTTCCCAGGTCTGCGGGTCGAGTCCTGACGGGGCTGCATCGGCGCGCAGGCGGGGCAAGGCATGGCTCTGGCGTAGCAACTGGTCCAGACGGGCCGCCATTTCCACGGCCGGGGCGGCCCTGCGTGTGGCTTGCAGGCGATGAAGGCGCCAGTGCAGGCGCAGGCGGCGGCGTTCCCGATAGGCCCAGAGCGCCAGCGAGAGGGCGAGCAGCAGGCCGATCCACGCTCCGGCATGTCCGAGCAGGCTGCCGGTCAGCGTCTCTGCCAGGGTGGCCGGCGGCGGGGGGGCGATGATGTCGAACAGTCCGTCGCTTTCCTGTTTCATGGCCGCGCACTTCCAAAGATCAGTTGCAGTGGCAGTTGGTCAAGAGAGGCCTCGGTGGAAAACGCCAGGGTTTCCACGCCCATGGCCGTGAAGCGTTCGGTCCAGATACGGTGGCGCGCGGCGGTGGCCTCGCCATAAGCGGCGCGTTGCATGGCATCGCGGGTGTCGATGATGTACTCCTCGGCGCTGTGCAGGTCCGTGACCCTCACGGTCCCCATTTCCGGCAAGAGCTGTTCCAGCGGGTCGTGGATGAGGATGGCGGTAAGCGCATGATGGCGGGCCATTTGTGCCAGACGCTGGTAGGCGCCGGCGCCAGGCCCCAGTCCGTCGCCAAACAGGATCAGGCGCGCCCCGGCTTCGATGCGTGCATCCAGCGCATCCAGAGCGGGTTGCCAGTGCGTGGGCATCAGGCCAGCGCCGGGTGGGCAGGGCGCGCAGAGCGTGTCGATGAGCTCCAGCAGTTCGGCACGGTGGCGGGCTTCAATGAAGCGCCCCTCTGCTTCATCGAGCACGCTGGCGCTGACCGTGAGTCCCTGGCGCCAGGCGGCGATGGCCAGCAAGGCGGCCATGCGTGCCGCCTGGGTGACCTTGAGGCGCTCACGACTGCCAAAGCGCATGCTGGCGCCGCGATCGACGAACAGATGGCAACGTCCCTGTCGGGTTTCCCGCCAGGTGCGGACATGCAGCTTGCCCAAGCGGGCGCTGGCCCGCCAGTCGACATGCCGCGAGTTGTCGCCGGTCTGCCAGGGGCGCAGCTGCTCGAAGTCGGTGCCGTTGCCGATGCGTGCGGAGGATTGGTCACCCTGGCGCGCGCGGGCGCTGAGCCGGTTGGGCGGGGCGAGCGGCGGCAGGGTATCGGCCAGCGACCACAGTTCGGCCCGTTCTTCGGGGCTGAGCAGGGGGGCTTGTGTGTTCTTGTCGGGCAAGCGTACCGTGTTGCGGCCGTGCAGGCGTGCCCATAGCGCGCCCAGTTGGGCGAACGGGGCAGGGAGCCGTGTCGGGCGGTGAGGCATCACAGAACTCAGGGGGCCGGCAGGGCGTCGATGAGGCGAGCAAGAACCTGGTCGCGATCCAGGCGCTGCAGGGCGGCCTTGGGGCTCAGCAGGATGCGGTGGCGCAGGCAGTCCGGGGCGAGGATCAGCAGGTCGTCAGGCAGGACATGGTCACGACCGTACAGCCAGGCGCGCGCGCAGGCCGCCTGCGCCAGCGCCAGCGCGCCCCGCGGGGAGGCGCCGACATCCAGGGCCTCGGACAGTTCGGGGACGTGATCGCCCGGCGCCCGGGTGGCGGTGATCAGGCGCACGATCCATGCTTCGAGTTCGGGCGCAAGATGAATGTTCAGCACTTCGCGGCGCGCGGCGAGGACGGTGTTCACATCGACGCGCGAGGGCGGTGTGGGTGGCGCGCCATTGCGCAGACGATTGCGCGAGCGGCGCAGGATGTCCAGCTCCTCGTCGAAACCGGGGTAGTCGAGGACGACGTGCAGCAGAAAGCGGTCAAGCTGGGCTTCGGGGAGGGGATAGGTTCCGCCCTGTTCCAGTGGATTCTGGGTGGCCATGACCATGAACAGATCGGGCAGGCGGTGTGAGGCCCCGCCCACGGTCACCTGGTGTTCCTGCATGGCTTCGAGCAGGGCGGATTGCACCTTTGCCGGAGCACGGTTGATCTCGTCGGCGAGGATGATTTCGTGGAACAGCGGACCTTCCTGGAAGCTGAACTGGCGGGTGTCCGGGTGATAGATCTCACTGCCGGTCAGATCCGAGGGCAAGAGGTCGGGGGTGAACTGGATCCGCTGGAAGCGGGCATGCACGCCATCGGCCAGCGCCTTGACGGCGGTGGTTTTGGCCAGGCCGGGCAGACCTTCGACGAGAATGTGCCCGCCGGTCAGTAGGCTGATGAGCAACCGGTCGATGAGCTCGCTCTGACCGACGATGATTTCCTGCAGGTAGGCGCGCAGGTCATTAATGCTTTCGCGGCGCATCCAGATACTCCAGGTGATGGAACCTGTGCCTGATTTCATTCAAGCGTTTGGTTGAATGTTTGGATTGTAGCATGGGGGGAGCGCTTTTCAATGGGCGCTCCGGGCTATTCCTGTTCGGCGGGCTCCCCGATTTTGAGTGGAGGGCGGGCTTGTCCACAGCGCTTGTGGATAACCCTGTGAGCAAGGTCGGGAAAAACACAGATGGCCTGCTTTGGGGCGGGGCGGGGGTGGCTTGGGTAAAAAACAAACCTTTAATTGGAATTCTTTTTATATCAGTGTGTTGAGTGTTATTTTTGTGCGTTTGTTTCAGGGTTTTTTCGTAAGTATTCGATTTCCCGTTGCCCGGCAGCGAGGTGTGCATAACCCGTTCAGTCTAGGGCACGCCACAACAGCCCTGCGCCAGTGGCCAGGGTGGTGAATTCAAATACGCGCTTGATGAAGCGATTGCCCTTGATGAGGGAGAGGTGTGCGCCCAGATAGCCGCCGATCAGGGAGCCGAGCAGCAGGGCGGGAAGCCAGTCCCAGCGGATTTCCGTCAGCAGGCCGAGGGTTATGGCACCGGTGCCATTCCAGAACAGCCCGACCAGAATCATCGTATAGGCAATGGCCTGTTTGAACTCCAGCCCAAACCAGCGCACAAGCCAGAGGGTCACCATGAGGCCGGTGCCCGAGGTGAGCGAACCGTTCAATACGCCGATTCCCAGCAAGACGACCCCACCGGTCAGAAGCCCGATGGGGGTGCGATGGCATGGGCTATGCTTTTCTCCCAGGCCGGGGTTTTTCCAGGAATAGAGCCCCAGGCCGATGGTCATGAGCCCGAGGGCGATCTGGCTGAGGGTTTCATCGACCTGCAGAATCAGATTGGCGCCCAGCACTACGCCAGGCAGGCCGCTGGCGAGGATGAGCAGCGTGAAGCCCGGGCGTAAGGTGCCCGAGCGCAGATGGCGCAGCGTAGCGCCCACGCCCAGGGCTACGCTCGCTACTTTGTGTGTGGCGAGAGCTGTGGCAAAAGGCAGGCCGAGAAAAATCAGTGCAGGAAGTTGCAGCAGTCCGGCGCCGCCGCCGGCTAGCGCGGAAAGCAGGTTGGCGACGAGTGAAATGAGTAGTAGTGCCAGTTGGGCAAGGATGTCGTGCATGGGAAAAAACTGACAGGGGTGTTGCTCGATTTTGACAGAAAAAGGGGGGGGCTGATGGTGAGTCGATGGGGGCTGAGTTTGTTGCTGGTTTGCGCCGGCCCTTCCGTGCTGGCACAGGAGGCTTTGCACCGCTGGGTGGATGAAAGCGGGCGCGTGCATTACAGCGACCAGATTCCTCCTGAACGAGTCAATCAGCCCCACCAGGTTCTCGACAAGCAAGGGCGGCGTGTCCAGGATGTTGGTGCCGCCAAGACTCCCGAGGAGCGTGCGGCTGAAGAAGCGGCCCGCAAGGTGCGCCTTGAACGCGAGGCGCAGGAAAAGGCGGAGCGTGAGCTTCAGGCGCGGGAGGATCAGCGTCTGCTCATGGTTTATAACAGCGAGGAAGCCTTGGTCCGGGCGCGTCAGGCTCGTCTGGAGTCTTTCGACCGCCTGTACGATCTGGAAAAAGACGATTACGCACGCATCCTCAAAGACCTGCGTGAGCTTGAGAAAGCCGGTTCTGCCAAGGAGGACGA
>JAQVHL010000056.1 GCA_028696185.1 Halothiobacillaceae bacterium | reverse complement strand
TGAATATACCGCGAAAGCGGAAAAAGCTGAAATCAGCCTGGCCGGGGAGTTCGTGTATGAAAGGCGCCGTAAGGCGCGTCCGGGCGGTTACGCCTGTGATTTCGGTTCGGAGGCCGACGAGCGAGGGGTGTCGATCCGGGAGGGTTCGCGTTCGAGACGGTCGATGACTTCACGGAAGGCATGGATGTCGTCAAAGCTCAGATAAACGGAGGCAAAACGGATATAGGCCACTTCATCGAGCGCACGCAGGGCGTTCATGACCAGTTCGCCGACGCGGCGGGCATCGACTTCGCGCTCGCCACTGCGCATCAGTTCACGCTTGATGGCGGAGATGGCGACCTCGACACGCTCGGTATCCACCGGGCGCTTTTCGAGGGCACGCAACATGCCGTTGCGTAGCTTTTCCTCGGAGAAGGGCTCGCGGCTGCCGTCGCGCTTGACCACGCGCGGCAGGGCGAGTTCGACGGTTTCGTAGGTGGTGAAGCGTTCGCCGCAGCCCTCGCACACACGGCGACGACGCACCTGATCGCCCTCGCTTGCCAGGCGGGAATCGATCACGCGCGTGTCATTCGCGCTACAGAAAGGACAGCGCACCTTCGCCTCCCACCGGATCCGTCAGTGATAGACCGGGAAGCGGCGGCACAGGGCCGTAACCTGCCCGCGCACACGTGCCTCGACCTCGGCATTGCCCAGGTTGTCAAGCACATCGCACATCCAGCCGGCAAGCTCGACACACTCCGCCTCGCCGAAGCCCCGCGTGGTAATGGCCGGCGTGCCGATACGGATGCCCGAAGTCACAAACGGCGACTGCGGATCGTTGGGCACGGAGTTCTTGTTCACCGTAATGTGCGCGCGGCCCAGCGCGGCATCCGCGTCCTTGCCGGTCAGGCCACGGGCGATCAGGCTCACCAGGAACAGGTGATTGTCGGTACCGCCGGACACCACGTCGTAGCCACGCTCGACAAAAACCCTGGCCATGGCGCGAGCGTTGGCGACGACCTGCTTCTGGTACGTCCTGAACGACGGCTCCAGCGCTTCCTTGAAGGCCACCGCCTTGGCGGCGATGACGTGCATCAGCGGGCCGCCCTGGGTGCCGGGAAAGACCAGCGAGTTGAATTTCTTTTCAAGCTCGGGGTTGGACTTCGCCAGGATGATCCCACCGCGCGGGCCACGCAGGGTCTTGTGGGTGGTGGAGGTGGTGACGTCAGCGATCTGTACCGGGTTGGGGTATTCCCCTGCCGCGACGAGGCCGGCGACATGAGCCATGTCGACGAACAGGTAGGCGCCCACTTTGTCGGCGATGTCGCGGAAACGCTGCCAGTCGACCACGCGCGAATAGGCAGAGAAACCGGCAACAATCATCTTCGGCTTGTGTTCGACGGCCAGACGCTCGACTTCGGCGTAGTCGATGTAGCCGTTTTCATCGATGCCGTACTGCACGGCATTGTAGATCTTGCCGGAGAAATTGACCTTCGCGCCGTGGGTGAGGTGCCCGCCGTGGGCGAGACTCATGCCCAGCACGGTGTCGCCCGGCTCAAGCAAGGCCATATAGACAGCGGCGTTGGCCTGGGAGCCGGAGTGCGGCTGCACGTTGGCGTAATCGGCGCCGAAAAGCTGCTTGGCGCGGTCGATGGCGAGCTGCTCCGCCACATCGACGTACTCGCAACCACCGTAGTAGCGCTTGCCGGGATAGCCTTCGGCGTACTTGTTGGTCAGTACCGAACCCTGGGCCTGCATGACGCGCGGGCTGGTGTAGTTCTCGGAAGCGATGAGCTCGATGTGGTCTTCCTGCCGGCGAGCCTCGGCCTCAATGGCGGCCCACAGCGTGTCGTCGAATCCGGCAATGGTCATTTGCTTGGAAAACATGGCTCTCCCCCTCTTTCAGGCGCCGCGCGTGAAAACGCGTGATGATAACACGTCAGGAACAACTGACGGGACAGGCGAATTCTACCGTCCCGGCGCGACGCCTGCGCTGCACGCTGCTCATGAAACGATGAAGGCGGCTCATGCCGCCTTCATTTCACAGACAACTCGCAGCCAATACACAGCGGCTTCAGGGGGAACAAAAAGAAGGTTTTCTTGGCAGCTGGTGCCGAACTGAACGGAGGGTGTCTCCCCCTCCCCCTTGGAGGCGCCCGCTCAGCTCGACCTCATGCGTCATGACAACCTTCGTTTGCCCAACACCCTCACTTCGCCTTTGTAAACTCCACGAGCTTGTCAGCAGCCTCCTCGATGTACAGATCCATGAACATGTGATCGGCACCATCGATTGTCACGACCTGGACCTTCTTGCCATCGGCCTTGGCGGACGCCCCCTCCCTGAGCCCCTTGACCACGCTGTCTTCGCCTGCCACCACCACCAGCGTGGGCACCTTCACCTCCGGCAACAAGGTGGGGGTATCCATCTTCGGATCATCCAGGTAGTAACTCAGCACGGCGTCGGCACTGGCACGGGTGCCCTCGCAGTAGATGAAGCTCATGTCGATCAGCTCGCGCCCCTTGCCTTCCTTGACCAGCGTCTGTGCCTTACCGACCAGCGGCTTGAGATCCACCCCGTAGCGTTCCTTGTAATCCTTCTCGTTGTAGCCGGCCGTCCAGGTCGCCGGCGCCAGCAGCACGGCTTTACTGACAACGGCATCGGGAGCGCCGGCAACGTAGCGCGCCGTCTGGTTGCCCCCGCGCGAATGCCCGACCACAACGACATCCCTGGCCCCCTGCGACTTCAGCCAGCCCACCCAGGCGCCGATTTCTTCCACGGCATCGGTGTGCTTGTGGAAATGCGGCGTCGGGCAGTCATACATGGCACTCGGACGCTTGTCCTGGGCGTAGCTGAGATTGATGGCCAGCGAGTTGTAGCCCTTGTCCTTGAGCAGCTTCTGGAGATTGGCAATGATCTCCATGCGGTTATGGGCGAGCGTGCCATGTGTGATGAGGATCATGCCATCGGCAGGTTTCTTGCCCTGGGCCAGTTCCAGATTACCCATGAGGGTCAGATCGCCCTGCTTGAGACTGACATCCTCAGCCAGCACGGAAGGGGCGCAAACACACAACATCAGGCCGGTAAGGGCCGGAACGAATACGCGACGCATGAGGGGACTCCTTCGACAGCGGTTTAGCATGAATAGTTTTACTGCTTGTTATCGGGCGTGTTGCAAACACACCTCGCCTGCCGCACGCACTCCCTGCAGCACGGGACGAGGTTCCTGTAGACTATCGACCATTGCACCCAGCACCGCAACCCGGAGGCACTCCCCATGATTACAGAACAGGATCGCGAACATCTGATCGGCTTTCTCGGCGGCCGGGTTGACTGCCGGGTACTGACCCGGCGCGAAATCAACGACTTCCTCGATTACTGCGAACTGCTTTCGGTACCGACCGGGCAGATCATCGCCGACATCGGCGAAGTCGGCGAATCCCTGTATTTCCTGCTGGAAGGCGAAGCCTCGCTGATCGTCGGCCCGCGTGAGAACGAAGTGGAAGTCGGTCGCATCCTGACCGGGGAAATGCTCGGGGAAATGTCCTTCTTCGACCGCCAGCCGCGTCTGGTACGTCTGCGCTCGATCGGCAAGCAGCCCGCCCGCCTGCTGCGCCTGCCCCGCCTGATGTACGAGCGTCTGCGCCTGGAGCGCCCCTTCCTTGCCGTACTGCTGCTCGAATACGCGCTGATCAGCCTCGATCACCTGTACCGGCGCACCAGCACCGACGTGGCCGTACTCAACCAGTACATCCACAACATCGGCAAGTAAGCAAAGCAAAACGCCCCGCGATGGCGGGGCGTCAGAACCTGGAAGCAGCTCACGAACGCGCGCTAAAGCTCAGCTTTCCTCGCTCAGCGCCCGGTCGCGGATTTTGCGCATGACCGCTGCACAACACTGCAGCTCATCGTAGGAAACATCCTGAAGCAGCTCCTGACGCAGGGTTTCCGCGACGGCGGCGATTTCCTCGATCAGCGGCGTGGCCTTGTCTGTCAGACGCAGAATCTTGCAACGCCGGTCACGGCAGGAGACTTCGCGGCTGACCCAGCCATCGCGGGAGAGGCGGTCGAGCAAGGCGACCAGACTCGGCCCTTCGATGCCCATGCGGCCGGCCAGCTCCGACTGGTTCATCCCCTCCTCGCTCAGGGCGATGGTGGCGAGCGCCCGCCACTTGGCCTGACTCAGCCCCAGATGGCTCAAACGTGCATCGAGACGCTGCCGCCAAAGCTGATTGACACGCATCATCAAAAGCGGAAGTTCTTCCTCGGAACAGGCGGGCATCGATAATACTTTGGCAACCGTGGTCATCGTGCGTGCCATTCTAACGCGCAAACGATTAGGATGTTAAGAAACCCGAAGTTCAAGAACCCCTACAGGCTCACGGAACATGTCCAGCCCCGAGATTCCCGTCGTCCCACCTCATCCGAAAACCCCCATCTACACGCTGATGATCGATGAGGCCTGCTTTGATCTTCCCATCCACCCGGTGGCTCCCGGGCTGTCCATCGCCGTGCTCAACCTGCTGGGCGACACACGCCTGACCGACATCGCGGCGCGTGCTTTGGCCGTCCGGCTGGCCAAGGTCGAATTCGACAGCCTGCTGACCGCCGAGACCAAGAGCATTCCCTTGATTCACGAGCTGGCCCGTCTGACCATCCGCCCCTACGCCGTACTGCGCAAGCACTACCGCACTTACATGGGGCAGGCCCTGTCGTACACAACCCGATCCATCACCACGGGCCAGACACAAACCCTGCATCTGGACGAACGCGATCTGCGGCATATCCGCGACCGTCGCGTGCTGATCGTCGATGATGTCATCAGCACCGGCTCCACCCTGCACGCGATGAAATCCCTGGTCGTCGAAGCCGGTGGCACAGTGGCAGGCACGGCCGCCATCTGCACCGAGGGCGACGATCCGCAACAGTGGAAGAACGAGGTCATCGCGCTGGCCCACCTTCCCTTGTTCCGCGATCTGGATTGACGCACGGGTAACAAAATCACCCGCAAGCGGTTTTCCGCCCGGCGCCGGTCCGGCGGCGGATGACACACGACAATGGCGCCCCGCGCCGGATACGACAGACGATAAACACTATGGACATCCTGCTTTTCCTGAAGGCCCTGCTGCTCGGCTTGATCGAGGGCGCCACCGAATTTCTGCCCATTTCCAGTACCGGCCACCTCATCATCGCCGCCGACGCCCTTGCATTTTCCAGCGATGAAGGGCGGGTATTTGAAATCTTCATCCAGCTCGGCGCCATCCTGGCCGTGGTCTGGTTTTACCGCGCGAAGATCCTCCGTGTCGCCGTTGGCCTGCCGACCGACCCGACGGCACGCCGCTTTGCGGCCAATCTGCTGATCGCCTTCATTCCGGCAGTGATTTTTGGCCTGCTGTTCCACAAAACCATCAAGGAATGGCTCTTCAATCCGGTCACCGTCGCCATTGCGCTCATCATCGGCGGCTTTATCATCCTGCTCATCGAACGCTACAAACCCGAACCGCGCATCCATAGCGTGGACGACATGCGCTGGAGCGATGCACTGAAGGTAGGGCTGGCGCAAAGCGTGGCCCTGATACCGGGCACCTCGCGCTCAGGCGCCACCATCATGGGCGGGCTGGTGTTTGGCCTGTCACGCACGGCGGCCACCGAGTTCTCGTTTTTTCTCGCCATCCCGACCATGTTTGCCGCCACGGTCTACGACCTGTACAAGAACTGGTCCCTGCTCAACGCCGACGATCTGGCACTGATCGCCACCGGCTTCATCGCCGCTTTTCTCAGCGGCCTGCTGGCCGTGCGCCTGCTGCTGGCCTGGATCAGCCGGCACAGCTTCGTCGGCTTCGCCTGGTACCGCATCGTGTTTGGCGCGCTGGTGCTCTGGTACTTTCTCTGAATCTCAAATCCATAAACAAGAAAGGGGCCCTGCGGCCCCTTTCTTGTTTTGCAGCGCGCAATCCAAGCGCCGCATCTCACAGATCCAGTGCGTAGCCTTCCTCGCCGGCCCGCCCCAGGCGCTCCAGCACAATGCGGTGCAACTCGGGAGTGGCGGCGGCCAGAACCGTCGTGCTGTCCAGGGTCAGCGGTTTGCCTTCAATATCAGTGAAGACGCCGCCGGCTTCGCGCACAATCACCGACAGGGCCGCCACGTCCAGGATGTTCACGTCCGACTCGATGACGAGATCGATGCTGCCGCGCGCGAGCAGGTGATAGTGGTAGAAGTCCCCGTAGCCGCGCGTGCGGTTCACCGTACGAATGATGTCGGACAGCCCCCCCCAGCCGCGCGCCTCGCCGGCCAGGGTCTTGATATTGCCGACCGACAGGGTCGCGGCCGGCAAGGTCGCAATTTCACTCGCCCGCACGGGTTTGTCCTGCCAGAACGCGCCACCACCCTGCTCCGCCCAGGCGATTTCCCCGAACACCGGTGCGTTGGACACGCCAAGGATGAACGTATCGCCCTTCATCAGCGCAATCTGGGTGGAGAAGAACGGGTACTCGCGCACGAAGCTCTTGGTGCCGTCGATCGGGTCCACCAGCCAGGTGTACTCCGCATCCGGATTGGTCTTGCCCGTTTCCTCGCCGAAAAAGCCGTGCTCGGGAAACGCCGCCTGGATCACCGCCTTGATGGCGTGCTCGGTTTCCACGTCCGCCACCGTGACCGGCGTCATGTCGGCCTTGATCTCAACCGCCACGTTCTGCTGCCAGTAACGGCGGATGACCTCCTCGCCAGCCCGCGCCGCGGCAAGAGCGGTTTCCAGAAAAGGACTTTTGTGCATGATGATTCCCCAGCCCCGACGCGCGTCAGCGACTATAGTTGAAACAGGCAAACGCCCCTCGGGTACGGAAAGCCCCCCAGGCGCCTGCCGCAATTATCCGGGAACACCCCTACAGAGGACAAATGCCATGTACATGCTGCACCACGACTCCGGCGATCTGGTCGAAATCCTTGACCACGAAGCCCTGGCCGACCCGCTACGCGGCACAGTCAGCGGTCGCTTTCATGCTGGGGAGGAAATGCAGGAACCCACATCCTTCGCCAAGAACGGCCTGCGTTTTCCCTCCGGTGAATCCCTGCCCCGTTGCTGGCTCGAAGCCGAGTGGCGTGGGCGTTGAGCGCGATCAGAGCCGAAACAGCCGCCGGTAATTCGCTTCCACCTGCGCGGCCATGACCTGCTCCTGCATCCCGTGCAGCGTGGCAAGGAGGCGAGTGACTTCGCGCACATAGTGCGGGTAATTCGGCTTGCCGCGATGCGGCACGGGCGCGAGGTACGGTGCATCGGTTTCAGTCAGCACGCGCTCCAGTGGCAGGCGGCGGGCGACCTCGCGCAGACTCTCCGCGCTCTTGTAGGTCAGGATGCCGGAAAACGAGACATAAAAGCCGATGTCCAGCGCGCGCCGCGCGGTGTCCCAGTCTTCGGAAAAACAGTGCATCACCCCGCCACAGGCTGCCGCGTCATGGGCCTCCAGCAGGCACATCGTGTCCTCGCGCGCCTCGCGGGTGTGGATGATGAGCGGCTTGCCCAGCGCCTTCGCCGCCTCGATATGGGTCAGGAAACGCTCGACCTGCCAGGCCGCGCCCGCCTCGGTACGGAAGTAGTCCAGCCCCGTCTCACCAATGGCAACCACGCGCGGATCGGCAGCATGCGCAACCAGCGCATCGTACAGCGCCACCCCCGAGGGGCTTTCCTCCGGCGCCTCGTTGGGATGGATGCCCACCGAGATATGAATCTCCGGGTAAGGCTCGATCAACGAACGCAACGCAGGCCATGTGTGCAGGTCGATGGAAACACAGAGCATCGCCCCCAGCCCTTCGGCACGCGCGCTGGCGACATACTGGGAAAATGCGCCCCCCCAGGGCGCAAGGTCGAGGCGATCGAGATGGCAGTGGGAATCGATGTACATAGACAGGCCGACAAGTAAAACGTGTATTTTACCAGCCACAGCGCCGCGCTGCGCAGAACCCACCCGATGACGAAAGCATGAACAAACACCCCTGCCCCTGCGGCTCCGGCCACCCTTACCTCTCCTGCTGCGGACGCTTTATCGACCAGGGCCTGCTGCCGGAAACTGCCGAACAGCTGATGCGCTCGCGCTACACGGCCTTCACCCAGGCCAATGCCGCCTATTTGCTGGCAAGCTGGCACCCGTCCACTCGCCCCGAATCGCTGGATTTACAATCCGACGCGCCCGTGAAATGGCTCGGACTACGTATCGACAAGGTGGAAGCAGGCGCAGCACCGGACAACCAGGGCAGGGTGTGCTTCGTGGCACGCTCACGCCAGGGCAGCGGCCCGGCCCAGCGCCTGGAGGAATGCAGCCGCTTCGAGCGCGAACAGGAACGCTGGTTTTATGTCGATGGTGATGTGCGTACCTGACATATAGCACTGCGCCTGCCCCGTGCAGCACTATTGAAATCAAAGATAGTTCTTCCTACCAACGCGTCACCCGACTTGCATTTGGATGCTTTGGAGCACACCCAATCCGGCAACGCCCTTCCCACGAGGGGCTGCCGCAACGAAGTCGTTCTGGCGGCTGTCCCCGCAAGGTGGCGTGCCCCCCCAATGAACGGCACGCACCATGACTTGGCTGATTACCCCTTAAAGGGTATAGGTCGACTTGTCCCCGCCCAGTGCACCCGCAAGGTAGTTTTCGATGCGTGCGCGGGTCTGCCCTTTGTCCATGTCCGAGAACTGCACGCCGATACCCGGGAGCTGGTTGCCCTGGGTGCCTTCGGGGGTGATCCAGACGACACGGCAGGCTACGGCGATGCGCTCGGGGTTGCCCATCATGGTCAGCATGAGGAAAAGCTCCTTGCCCAGTTCATGCTGGGTGTGACCCGGCACGAACAGGCCACCGTTCTTGATGAAGGGCATGTAGGAAGCGTACAGGGTCTGCTTGTCGGGAATGTTGTGGTGCAGAATGCCGCCGAGCGCGGGGCTGGACATGCGGGTTTCTCCTTGCCTGAGGCTACGGGTGATCGAAAGGGTACGTCCGCGCTATTCCAGGCGCAGGGTGGCGGAACGATCCAGCCGTCCAAGACCGGCGAACAGCCCCTCGAAGAACAGCTCGCGGTTGAGGGGGTGCTGGGCCAGTGCTGCGGCACGCACGAGTTCCTGATGATAGGCAACCAGCGCCTGCAAATCCAGAGCGGCGGCCAGGGTGGCGTCAATGCGCAGGGCCATGGGCGGCAGCCCCAGGCGCGCCCGGAACAGGTCGGCAAACCAGTACTGCATGGACTGCAGCACGGCGCGCGGTTCGAGCTTGGCCATCTCGCGCGCGAGGCGCGTCACGTCGCCACGCCCGGCCACCAGAGCCGTCAGGGCGCTCCAGAAGCCTTCCCCCAGGGTATCGGCCTGTTCGATCAGGGTGAGGGCGCGCAGGGGGGCGCCATTGGCCAGGGTGAGCCAGCGCGCAAGTGGCGCCGCGTCCGCTCCCGCCGGCAGTTGCTCACGCAACCAGGACAAGGCCTCATCGCGCGTGGGTGCGGTGAAACTCAGGCGTTGGCAGCGGCTGAGCACGGTCACGGGCAGCAAGGCGGGCCGGTGGGTGACCAGCAGGATGAGCGCGTCGCCCGGCGGTTCTTCCAGAGTCTTGAGCAGGGCATTGGCGGCCGCGGCGTTGAGCGCGTCGGCCGGCGCGATCAACCCGATCTTCGGCCCACCTTCGCTACCGGTGAGGGTCAGGTCGGTGCAGAAACTACGCAATGGGTCGATGCGAATGGCCTTGCCTGGCTCCTCGGGCGCCAGCAGTACGAAATCCGGATGGGCCCCGGCGGCGAACTGGCGGCAGGCCGCGCACTGGCCACAGGCTTCGAAATCCCCACCGGGTTGCCGGCACAGCAGGGAAGCCACCAGGCGGCGGGCAAAACGCATCTGCCCCAGCCCCTCGTCACCGGCCAGCAGCAGGGCATGCGGCAGACGCCCCTGGCGGCGGCGCGAGGCCAGCGCGGCCCAGCTCGTTGCCTGCCAGGGCAGCGGATCGGCCGGTTCACCGAGGAAGGTTTCCAGTGGCGCGAGCGCGCTTTCCTCACTGTCCTTGCGCCGTGCCATCACATCGCTCCCCAGCACGCTTCCAGCGCGCTGGCAATCGCCAGACGCACGTCTTCGAGCGGCTGGCTGGCATCCACGCGCCACATGCGCTTGGGATCGGCGCTCGCCCGGCGCGCGAAGGCGGCGCGTACCCGCTCATAGAACAACGCCTGTTCGTTCTCGAAACGATCCGCCGTCTCGCCTCGATCACGGGTGCGCGCCATCCCCAGCTCAACCGGCGTATCCAGCCACAGGGTCAGGTGTGGCACAAGACCGCACTGCACGCGGCACTCCAGTTCCGCGATGAAGTCCCAGTCCAACCCCCGACCGCCCCCCTGATAGGCGTAGCTTGAGTCGGTAAAGCGATCGCATATCACCCATTCGCCCCGCGCCAATGCAGGACGAATCACCTCTTCCAGATGCTGGGCACGGGCGGCGAACATCAAAAGCAGTTCGGTAACCGGGGCCATGTCGGTACGCCGGGCATCCAGCAGCAGGGCACGCACGGATTCGCCCAGGGGGGTACCGCCCGGCTCTCGCGTCACATGCACCCTGGCGCCACGTGTCTGCAACCAGTCGCGGATGAAGGCAATATTGCTGGATTTACCGGCCCCTTCCCCGCCTTCCAGGGTGATGAAGCCGGGCTCGGCGCGGAAAGCTGCGCTCATGGCGTCGTCCTCAGGGTTTTCAGGTAATCGCGCACGGCCTTGTTATGCGCATCGAGCGTGGGACTGAACACATGCCCGCCGCGCCCATCGGCAACGAAATACAAGGCATCCGTGACCGCTGGACGAGTTGCCGCTTCGATGGCCGCGCGCCCCGGCAGGGCAATCGGCGTGGGCGGCAGCCCGTGGCGGGTATAGGTGTTGTAGGGCGTGTCCCGTTCCAGGTCACGCCGGCGCAGGTCGCCGTCGAAACCGGCGCCCAAACCATAGATGACCGTGGGATCAGTCTGCAGACGCATCCCCTTGCGCAGGCGGTTGATGAACACGCCCGCCACCCGGCCACGCTCCTCGGCACGTCCGGTTTCCTTCTCGACGATGGAGGCCAGGATCAGTGCTTCATCGGGCGTGGACAGCGGCAGCTCGGGCGCACGATTCTCCCAGGCGCGTGCCAGATGCCCTTCCAGGGCCGCGTGCGCCCAACGCAGCAGCTCCGCATCGCTCGTGCCGCGCGCAAACCGGTAGGTGTCCGGGAAAAAGCGCCCCTCCGGGTGCTGCCCCGGAAAGCCCAGCCGCGCCATGAGTTCGGCATCGCTCAGGGTGAACAGGGTCTGCTCGATGGCCGGATGGGTTTCGATCAGGCGGCGAAGCTCGCTAAAGCGAATGCCTTCCGGCACGCTCAGGCCATGCAGCCAGACCCGGCCACTGGCCAGTTGCGCGAGCAGCGCCCCGGCCGTTGTGCCCGGTTCGATCCGGTATTCACCGGCCTGCAGGCGCCCGGCCTGCCCGCCAAGGCGCGCCTGCCACAAAAACCAGCGCGCATCGCCCAGATGGCCTTCACGTTGCAGGGTACGCGCCAGTGCGGTCAGGCTCATGCCGCGCGTCACTTCCAGGCAGAATCCCTGCTCGCCGGTGACCAGCGGGCGGGCGGCCTCCACCTGCCAACGCGCCTGTACCCAGACCAGAGCAAAGGCGCCCAGGCTGACGGCCAGCCAGAGGAGAATCGTCAGCATGCGGGTCATTCCATGTCCTCCACACGCACCTGCAGGACGCGGGTCAGCTCACCGACCGGCCAGGGGCGACCGTCGAGTTCACGCACCGGCGCAAGCCCCATCAGCGCATTGCACAGAAACAGCGCGTCGGCCCCCTCCACCGCCTCGCGCGACAGTGCACCGATCCGCACAGGCAGGCCGGCCTTGTCTGCCGCATCGATCACGCGGGCGCGTGTAACGCCGGCAATGCCACAACGGGTCAGCTCCGGCGTATACAGCACGCCGGAACGTTCGATAAAAAGGTTGGAGAAGGTGCCTGCGATCACCCGGCCTTCGATATCCTGCATCAGTCCCTCCTGGATCTGCGGATCGTTCCATTCGGCGCGCGCCAGCACCTGCTCCAGCCGGTTCAGATGCTTGATGCCCGCCAGGAGCGGCTGCAAGCCCAGGCGCGTCTCGCACCAGCGCACGCGCACGCCCTGCGCGCACCAGTCGGACGGATAATCCGGCCAGGGCAGGCAGCTCAGCACACGGCGCGGCATCATGCCCGGCTCGGGTCGATAGCCCCGCCCGCCCGCACCGCGCGACCAGAGAATTTTCAGCACGGCACGCTCGCGTCCGGCGCAAAGACGCCGCGCCTCGCTCAAAAGCGAGTCCCCATCCGCCGGGGGCAACCCCAGGCGGCGGCAGCCTTCGCTCAGCCGCTGCAGATGACGCGCCCAGTGACGCGGCTCACCCGCCTGCACGGCCAGGGTTTCAAACAGTCCGTCGCCATACTGGCAGGCCCGTTCGCCTACCGGCAGGCTGTCACTCTCCACGCCATCGACCCAGACGCGGGGCACGGACCGCTGCCCTGCCGTACTCATGTCTTGCCCAGCGCACGCAGCAGACCACGCGCCTTGGCACGGGTTTCCTCCAGCTCGCGCTCGGGCTGCGAATCGGCCACGATGCCCGCGCCGGTGCGCAGCGACAGGACGCCATCCGCCTGCAGCCTCAGGGTGCGGATCAGGATATTACTGTCCATGCCACCGCCATCGTCACGCACATAGCCAACCGAACCGGTATACGGCCCGCGCCCGACCTGCTCCAGTTCGGCGAGAATCTGCATGCAGCGCACCTTTGGACAGCCGGTGATGGTGCCGCCGGGGAATACGGCACGCAGGACATCGGCCGCCCCCACACCCGCGCGCAGGCATCCACGCACATTGGAGACAATGTGATGCACATGGGCATAGCTTTCGATGACCATCAGCTCATTGACCTCCACACTACCCGGCTGGCAGATCCGGCCCAGGTCATTGCGCTCCAGGTCGATAAGCATGACATGCTCGGCGCGCTCCTTGGGATGCGCGATCAGCTCGGCCATCAGCGCCCGATCCGCCTCGTCGTCCCCCCCGCGCGGGCGCGTGCCGGCGATGGGGCGCGTCTCCACCACACCCTGCGCCACCTTCACCAGACGCTCGGGCGAGGAACTGACCACGGCCGCATCACCATGGCTCACCAGTGCGGCGAAGGGCGCGGGATTGGCCCGGCGCAGGCGTGCGTACAGATCGGCCGCGGCGACCGGCGTGGCGAAACGCCCCTGCCAGGCGCGAGAGAGATTGGCCTGGAAGACGTCCCCCTCGCGGATGTAGGCACGTATGCGCTCCACGCCCTGCATGTATCGCAGCGGATCGTCCTCGGCCAGTTCCAGCGCCGGCAGGGGCGGGAGGGGCTCGCCCTCGTCCATAACCAGCCCGGCCAGATCGGCGGCCACCTGCGCCAGCGCCTCCGCATGCTCGGCGGCAATCCACAGCGCGTTCTCGACACGGTCGCGAATCACGGCGGCGGAAAAGTGCGTGGCGAAGGCGACGGGCCATTCGACGCCATGGCGCGGCAGGTCCAGCACAGGCTCGATCTGCGCGGCCAGCTCGTATCCCAGGTAGAAGAACCAGCCCCCGGCAAAAGGCAGATGTGCGGTCGCTTCCAGCGCGCTGCAGGCCGTACGCGCAACCTGCGCGTCGAAATGGCTCAGGAAGTCCCGCCCCGGCACGGAAAGCGCCCCATCGAGACGTCCGTCGGGCCACAGGGTCAGGCTCG
>JAQVHL010000013.1 GCA_028696185.1 Halothiobacillaceae bacterium | reverse complement strand
GCAAGACACCGCATCCGGGGAGAAATTTGCCTTCCGGGGGTGTGTCGGAGCGAATTTGCCGTTAATATCCGGCAGATGAAGATCAGGACGATTGCTACGGGCTTGCTGCTGGCCGCCGCACTCTGCCCCGCACGGGGCGGGGCGGGTACGGTCTGGTTCCTGGAAAATACCCAGGAAAAAGGACCGGTGGTCATTACCAACATTCCCCCCAGCGGCGCCAACGCCGCGCACATGAAGACCATCAAGATCCTGCACATCCGCCCCAAGGGCTGGCGCGACGTTGCCCCCGGCAATTACAAGCTCAACCGCGAGGCCTTCGACGAAGTCATACGCACTGCAGCCCGCCATCACGAAGTGGACGAACACCTGGTACGTGCCGTCATCCACGCGGAAAGCGCCTTCAACCCGCGCGCCGTTTCCCCCATGGGAGCCTCTGGCCTGATGCAGCTCATGCCCGGCACAGCCGCGAGGTTTGGCGTCAACGATGTGTTCGATCCGCAGGCGAACATCGCCGGCGGCGTGCAGTACCTGAGCTTCCTGCTCAAGCTGTTCGGCGACACCCGCCTCGCTGTCGCCGCCTACAACGCCGGAGAAGGCGCTGTGCAGCGCTACAAGGGCATTCCGCCCTACGAGGAAACCATGACCTACGTCACCCGAGTCATGCAGCTCTACGGTCAATACCGCCAGACACGCTGACCGGGCGACCGCCTTTGGAGTTGAAGTGCATGTACAACGTCTCGGATAACCGCGATCACCGCCGCATGAACGCCCAGGGAGCCGCCGTGCGCGTGCGCCTGCCCAGCCAGGAGCGCTGGCTGGAAGGCGAGTTGCGCGACTTGAGCGCCACAGGATTTTCCATGCACTTCACGCCCATCCACCTGTTCGGAGAAGGCATGCAACTGGATGTCATCATCGAACCCGGCCTACCCCTGACCCCGCCGCTGCAAGCCGTAGCCGAAGTCGTGCGCCTGGCCCTGGGAGAAACCCCACAGCATATTGCCTGCCGCTTCATCAGCTTTGTGGAAAACCAATGAATGAGCGCCCTGCCCCTCCCGATCTTGAGCGTGTGACGCAGGACATCCAGGCGCTGATCGACCGCCTGGGCTCGCTGACCCTGGTCACCCTCGATGCGGAGGGTGACCCCGAACCGAGCTACGCCCCCTACCTCTTCCAGGACGGCGCGTTTCACCTGTTTATCAGCCAGCTCGCCCCGCACACAGGGCACCTGGAAACCCAGGCACGCGCAAGCGTCATGCTGATGGCCGATGAAACACAAACAGCGCAAATCTTCGCTCGTGAGCGCCTGATCCTGCGTTGCTCGGTCGACTGGCCCGAGGGCGAGACATCCGCCCGCGTGCTTGATGCCATGCAGGAAAGACACGGCAGCGTCCTGAGGCTGCTTCGCCGCTTGCCGGACTTTCGCCTTGTGCGCCTTAATCCGCACGATGGGCGCTATGTTGCGGGTTTCGGCAAGGCATTCCGGCTGGAAGGACTCCGGCCCGTGGAGTGGCTGTCACGTTAACAGGCATTACGGAAGGCGCGGTGAAGCGTCAGCGGTGCACAGCAAGGCATGACGAAACCTGAGCGAATCCAGCCTCAGGACAAGCCCACAGCACGTCCCGCCTCGATCAAAACCCCCAGACCCGCGCCACGCCGGGCACCTTGCTCGCTGAGAATTCGACGAAAACGGCGCGCACCGGGCTGCTCGTGAAACAAACCCAGGATATGCCGGGTCATGGCATGCAAAGGCACGCCTGCCGCCAACTGGCGCTCCGCATGGCGTATGAAGCGCTCCAGAACGTCCAGACGTTCGGGCAAAGGCGCTTCCGCCTCACCGAAAATTTCACGGTCGGCCTGCGCCAGCACCCAGGGGTTGTGATAGGCCTCACGCCCGATCATCACCCCATCGACGCGCTCAAGGTGAACGCGCGTCTCCTCCAGGGAACGCACCCCCCCATTCAAACTGATGTGCAGATGCGGAAACTCTTCCTTGAGCCGGTAGACATAGGGGTAACGCAAGGGCGGAATATCACGGTTTTCCTTAGGTGAAAGCCCGTCCAGCCAGGCCTTGCGCGCATGAACCACGAACAGCCCGCACCCCGCCTCGCTCACCGTTCCGACGAAATCACGCAAAGGCTCGTAGGTATCCTGCCGGTCGATACCGATACGGCATTTCACACTGACCGGCACGCTCACCGCCTCGCGCATGGCACGCACACAGGCCCCCACCCATTCCGGCTCAGCCATCAAGCACGCACCGAAACGGCCACTCATGACCCGGTCGCTGGGGCACCCCACGTTAAGGTTGATTTCGTCATAGCCCCACTGCTCGCCCAGGCGCGCCCCATGGGCCAGCTCGTGCGGGTCACTCCCGCCCAGTTGAAGCACCAGCGGATGCTCTTCGGGGAAATAATCCAGATGACGTGCCGGATCGCCATGACATAGCGCACCCGTGGTCACCATCTCGGTGTAAAGACGCACATGCCGGGAGATCAGGCGCAGGAAATAGCGCGCCTGAGTATCCGTCCAGTCCAGCATGGGGGCGATGGACAGACGGCGCGAAACAGCTTCAGGCGAGGAAGAATCGGACATCATGAGTGAAAAGACAGGCCTGGAACCAAGGTGAACTGGCAGATCAGCGCCCGCCGGCCAGGACCCAGCCGGTCAATCCGCCGAAGGTCATCAGAAAGCCAACAGGGATAATGCCGATGAACATGACGGCCGCACTGTCGGCATCGATGAACATCGCGGTGAAACCGACAATCAGACCAATGAAGGTCAGAACCATCCCGACCACCATGAGGATCTTGAAGGAACGCCCCGCCCGCTCGGCTTTCGCCAGCTGCTCCGGTGTCGGGGGTGCGCGACGGGGCGCCGCTCCGACCAGAGCATCGATTTCATTGTCCGCTCGGGCGGCAGCTTGTTTGGATTCAGGCGTACTCATGCCCGCAACATAGCGCAAACCCCGCCCCCGGACAATCGCCCGTTTTGCCCCTCTTTCACAAAACACCCGATACTGGCTTGACCTGAGTGCGCACATGAGTATTATTAAGAACAATTATCATTTGCTTTATGACGGTGAATCAGGATGCCGGCGCCGGCCCAGTCCGCCCAGCCCTCCAAATCGACCCCAGGCGCAGAACTGCTGCGCCCTCGAGGTCGCCCTTACCCCCTGCTGCTTGCCATCGCCGGGCATGCGGCCCTGCTTGCTCCTTTTCTGCTCGCCAGCACACCGCAGCCCATGGCCGCCGCACCGGCCGAAGAAGTCCTGACGGTCAGTCTGATCGCACCGACGCCACCACCGCAACCCGCACCCATCGAAAACATCGTCGAACCCGAGCCTGTCGCACCTGAACCGACGCCGGTGGAAGAAGTGGCGCGCATCGAAACCCCCGAGCCGGAGCCAGCACCGCCTCCGCCGCCAGAACCACGCAAACCCAAGCCCAAGCCTAAACCGGAACCCAAACCGGTGGCCAAACCCCAACCGACACCCCAACCCGAGCCCGAGCCGCGCAAGGATCCGTCACCGCCGCCCCCCGCGCCGGCGGCCCAGGCAACGCCCGAACCCGCGCCCGCACGCGAGGAGCCGGCGCGCTTCGACGCCGCCTACCTGAATAACCCGCGCCCGAACTACCCGAAGATTTCACGCCGCCTGGGTGAAGAAGGCACGGTCTACCTGCGCGCCCATGTTCTGCCCGACGGCAGTCCGGAGCAGGTGCGCATCGACCGCAGCTCGGGCAGCGAGCGTCTGGACGAAGCGGCCCTGGATGCCGTGCGCAAATGGCGCTTCGTACCCGCCAAGCGCGGCACGTCGGCGGTACCCGCCTGGGTCGTCATCCCCATCACATTCAATCTGGAGAGCTAAGCACATGAACACAACCCTGGATATCGGCGCCATGTGGAGTCAGGGCGACACGGTCTCCCATGTGATTTTCGTCCTGCTGGCGGCTCTGTCCATCGTGAGCTGGGCCATCATCCTCGGCAAAACCTGGCAGCTCTTGCGTCTGCGCCGCAATGCCACACAGGCGATAGAGCGCTTCTGGCATGCTCCGGGCATCGAGCAGGGCATCGAAGCGCTCAAGAACACGCCAGCCTTTGCCTATCTTGCCGCCCAGGGCGCACAGGCCGCACGTCACATCGACCGGCATTCCGGCGAGACGCGCCAGCTCAACGATCACATCGCTACTGGCGAGCTCATCACCCGCGCTTTGCGCCAGGCGCTCAACCGCGCCAACAGCCACCTGGAAAACGGCCAGACCTTCCTGGCCTCGGTGGGCTCCACCGCACCTTTCATCGGTCTTTTCGGCACGGTATGGGGCATCTATCACGCGCTCGTAAGCATTGGCGCCAGCGGCAAGGCGGGGCTAGACCAAGTCGCCGGCCCCGTGGGTGAAGCCCTCATCATGACCGCACTGGGACTCGCCGTGGCCATTCCTGCCGTGCTGGCCTACAACGCCTTCAACCGTGGCCTGAGCATTCTTTCCACCGAGCTTGACGGTTTTGCTCATGACCTGCACGTGTACTTCACCACCGGATACCCGCTCAACACGCCGGTCAACCGCCCCCGTGAACACGCTCCGGTTGCCATGACACCGGTCGAGGCCGTCTGAAGATGTCCTTCGGCAGTTTCGAATCCGGCGGCAAGCGACCGATGGCGGACATCAACACCACCCCCTTGGTGGATGTCATGCTGGTATTGCTGATCATCTTCATCATCACCGCCCCGCTGATGACCCAGACCATCAAGGTGGATCTGCCCAATGCCTCCGCCCAGCCCAGCGAGGCCAAACCGGACAGCCTGCGCATCGCGATCAATGTCGAAGGTCAGGTCTTCCTGAACGAGGAAGCCCTTGACGACACCGCCCTGCTTCAGCGTCTGGCGGATGCCGCCCAGCGCCAACCGCAGCCGGAGCTGCACCTGTCTGTCGACAGTCAGGCCCGCTATCAGCGTCTGGCCGAAGTCATGGCGGCCGCACGCCAGGCGGGCCTGAGCAAGATGGGCTTCATTACACTGCCCGATGGGGGACAATGATTCATTTATGGTCTATTAGTAAGCATGCTATCGATTTAACGGAAGGCCGTGTAGAATCGGGGACTCGCTCTCATTTCGCGCCGGGGTCTTCCACTCATGTCCGCTCGCTTTCACCTCTGCCGTCCCGCCCGGACGGCTCATCCCGACACCCCCTCCTCTGACCGGAACGGGCCCTGCGGACAGGGTGTGCGCTGGGGTCTGGCCCTGCTCCTGGGCAGCCTCGCGCCCTTGAGCCTGGCCGCCCCGCCGCAGATGCCCCCGCCGATGGTGGGCGTAAAGAAAATCGAAGCTCAGACCGTCGAGGTGTATGCCGAATACCCCGCCCGTGCCCGTGCCATGCGCGAGGTTGAAGTCCGCGCGCAAGCCGGGGGCATTCTGGTTGGGCGAGGTTATCAGGAAGGCGTGGCCGTGGAGGCCGGACAAAGCCTGTTCCGCATCGATCCGCGCCCCTATCAGGCGCGCATCAAGCAGGCCGAAGCGGAGCTGCTCAACGCCCAGGCGAATCTCAACAAGGCCAAACGCGACTGGAACCGTGTGGCTTCGCTGTTCGAGAAAAAGGTCGCCAGCGAACAGGACCGGGACAATACCCGCTCCGCGCTGGAACTGGCCGAAGCCGGCGTCGAGCTGGCGCGCGCCAAGCTCGACGCGGCGCGGATTGAATTCGACTACACCAATGTCCGTGCCCCCATTGCCGGCGTCAGCGGCCTGCGCGCCGTCTCACGCGGGAACCTCATCAAGGAAGGCGACCTGCTGACCACGATCACCCAGATCGACCCCATCCAGGTGGTGTTCAGCTTTTCCACCAACGACCCCTACGCGCACAGCCCGGCGCTGAGCGCCGGTGCGGGGCAGCCGCTGCCGGCCCGTCTGGTCGGTGCCAACGGTCAGGAACTGCCACTCGAAGGCCAGGTGAACTTCCATGGCGCCACAGTGGATCAGAAAACCGATACCGTGCTCGCGCGCGCCGTGTTCAGCAACAGCGAGGGACGGGTGCGCCCCAATGAATTCCTGCGCATCCGCATGCAGGTCGAGAAGCGCGAAAACGCGCTGGTCGTACCGGAAACCGCGATTGGCTCCGGCCCGAAACCCGGTTCGACCATCGTCTATGTCCTGGGTGCTGAAGACAAGGTCAAGGCGACGCCTGTCGTCCTGGGACCGCGCGTGACTCAGGGACGGGTCATCGAGCAGGGCCTGAGTGCCGGCCAGACAGTGGTGGTCGAAGGACTCATCAAGCTGCGCGACGGTCTTCAGGTCAAGCCGGCCGCGCCGGACGCATCGGCCCAGCCCCCTTCCCCTGGCAAGGAGGCGCGTTAAGTGTTCTCACGATTTTTCATTGACCGGCCGGTTTTCTCGTCGGTCCTCGCCATCGTCATCCTTCTTGCCGGTGCCGCCGCCTTCAACGGCCTGCCCGTCGAGCAATACCCGGAAATCGTGCCGCCCGAGGTGTCCGTCGAGGCCACTTACCCCGGCGCGAGCTCCGATGTCATCGCGCAATCGGTGGCCGCGCCCCTGGAGCAAAGCATCAACGGCGTGGAAAACATGCTGTACATGACCTCCAGCAGCTCGGATGCCGGCACGCTGCGCATGTCGGTGACCTTCCGCAACGGGACCGACCCCGACCAGGCCACGATCGACGTCAACAACCGCGTCCAGCAGGCCCTCGCACAGCTCCCGCAGGACGTGCGCAATCAAGGCGTGGTGGTCAAGAAAAAATCCAGCTCGCTGCTGATGGTCATCGCGGTGCTATCGCCCTCGCGCCAGTTCGACACCACGTTCATCTCCAACTATGCGCTGCTGAACATCATCGACGACCTCAAGCGCGTGCAGGGCGTCGGAGACGCGGCCCTGTTCGGGCAGTCGGATTACTCCATGCGTATATGGATGCAACCGGACAAGCTGGCGCAGTTCAACCTCACCCCCAGCGAGGTGGCGGAGGCCATCCGTGCGCAGAGCGCGCAATTCGCCGCCGGCAAGTTCGGCGGCGAACCGACCATGGAAGGACAGGCCTTCACCTATACCATCACCACCGACGGGCGCTTCACCAACGAGCAGCAGTTCCGCGACATCGTGCTGCGCTCGAACGAAACCGGCGGCACGCTGCGCCTGGGCGATGTGGCACGCATCGAGCTGGGCTCCAAGAATTACGGCTTTTCCGCCTCTTTCAACGGCAGCCCGATGATCCCCATCGGCATCTACCTGCAACCGGGAGCGAACGCCCTGGACACGGTGGACAACATCCGCGCAAAGGTTGATGAACTCTCGCGCAACTTCCCCGGCGATCTGAGCTACGAAATCCCGCTGGATACCACCGATTTCGTGCGCGTCTCGATCAAGGAAGTCATCAAGACCTTCCTGGAAGCGCTGGTGCTGGTCGTGCTGGTGATTTTCATCTTCCTGCAGAAACCGCGCGCCACCATCATTCCGCTGCTGGCCATTCCGGTCGCCATCGTCGGCACCCTGGCTGGACTCTTCCTGGTCGGGTTCTCCATCAACCTGCTGACCCTGTTCGGCATGGTGCTCGCCATCGGCATCGTGGTGGACGATGCGATCATCGTGATCGAGAACGTTGAACGCCTGATGACCCAGGAAAAGCTCGATTCGCGCAGCGCCGCCATAAAGGCCATGGAACAGGTCACCGGCCCCATCGTCGCCACCACACTGGTGCTGCTCGCGGTGTTCGTACCCGTGGCCTTCATTCCGGGGCTGGCGGGCGAGATGTACCGTCAATTCGCGGTGGCCATCTCCATCGCGGTGCTGATTTCCGCCATCATTGCCCTGACCCTCACGCCCGCACTGTGCAACATCCTGCTTCGCCATGAAAAACACGGCGAGCCACGCGGCTTCTTCCGCCTGTTCAACGTATTTTTCGCCGGACTGACCCATGTCTTCATGGGCGCGGTACGGTTCTTCCTGAACCTCTGGCCGGTCGGCCTGCTGCTGTTCGGTGGGGTGATTGCGGCCACGGCCTACCTGTTCCTCAAGGCGCCGACCAGCCTCGTTCCGCCGGAGGACCAAGGCTATTTCATCGCCGTGCCCACCCTGGCGGAAGCCTCTTCGCTGAACCGCAGCATCGCCGTACGCGACGAGCTTTCCGCCCTCATGCTGCAAAACCCGGAAGTTTTCTCCGCTGCAGGATTCGCCGGTTTCGACCTGCTGGCCGGCTCGCTGCGTCCGAATACGGGCGTCTTCTTCGTGCGCCTGAACGACTGGTCCGAACGCACTGCCCCGGGACAGGACGTGAGTTCAATGGTCGGCAAGGTCATGAAGCAGGCCTTCCCCATCGAAGACGCGCGCACCTTTGCCTTCGTGCCTCCGCCCATCCGAGGCATTTCCACCACCGGCGGTTTCGAGCTGTACCTGCAAAACCGCACCGGCGGCACCACGGAAGCTCTGGCCACCGCCACCCGCGCGCTGGTCGAAGCCGCGGCGCAGCGTCCCGAACTGACCGGCGTGCGCTCGACCTTTGCCCCGAACGTGCCGCATTACCGGGCGGAAATCGACCGTGACAAGGCCTACGCGCTGGGTGTGCAGGTCAAGGACATCTATGCCGCCATGCAGGCCAGCTTCGGCTCGATGTACGTCAACGACTTCGCCCTGTTCGGACGCAACTTCCAGGTCAATCTCGCCGCCGATGCCGATTTCCGTGCCGCACCGGAAGACCTCAAGCGCATCTTCGTGCGCAACGAGGCCGGGCAGATGATTCCGCTGGATTCGGTCGTGCGCAGCTACCGTATCCTCGGCCCGGACATCGTCGATCGCTTCAACATCTTCCCTGCGGCGAAGATTCTCGGTAACCCCGCCCCCGGCTACAGCTCGGGACAAGCCCTTACCGCAATGCAGGAACTGGCGGAAAGCACACTCGGTCCGGACTACGCGCTGGGCTGGATCGGCGCGGCCTATCAGGAGCTCTCGGCCAGCACTTCAGGCAACATCGCTTTCGTGTTCGGCCTGCTGATGGTGTTCCTGATTCTCGCCGCACAGTACGAACGCTGGTCCCTGCCGTTCGCCGTGGTCACCGCCGTGCCATTTGGCGTGCTGGGTGCGCTGATCGCCATTTACCTGCGCGATCTGTCCATCGACATCTACTTCCAGGTCGGCCTGCTGGTTCTGATCGGTCTGTCAGCCAAGAACGCGATTCTCATCGTCGAATTCGCCGCCAAGCTGCACGGCGAAGGGCTATCGATCAAGGAAGCCGCGCTGGAAGCCGCACGCATCCGCTTCCGCCCGGTCATCATGACCTCCATGGCCTTCATCCTCGGCGTATTGCCGCTGGCCCTGGCCACCGGCGCCGGGGAAGGCGCACGCAACTCGCTGGGAACCGGCATCGTCGGCGGCATGATCCTCGCCACCTACGTCGCCATCCTGTTCGTACCGATGTTCTTCGAGCTGATCCAGACCCTCAGCGAGCGCCTGCGGCGCCAGCCTCCCCCTTCCCAGGCAGCCTAACGGCAACCGTTGAAAATCCTTTTTCAACGCCTGCCACAGCTAAGCGGCTCACCGCCGCCTGCTTACAGCAACCCGGCCCCTGCCGGGTTTTCTATGCAAGCAGGCAAAATTCTATTCAATCTCTATACAAAAAATCACACTTGACCCTGTTTCATCCCTAACACAGAATGCAAAAAACCTCAAAAACCCCCATCCCGACGGAAAACACAGCATGGGCTTCAAGACATTATCCTCACGCGTGACGCTCAACATTGCCATTGTAGTGGTGGCGCTGGTAACCGTCCTGTTCATCGCCTATGTCCTAAAAACCCGTACAACCCTTCTACAAGAAGAAATCACCACCGCCCGAACGACCATTCTCATGGCGGAATCGGTACGCGAAGGCATGGAACAAAAGTGGAAGCTGGGGCTGTTCACCCCGGAAGACCTGCGTCAGATCGTGGCCACGAGCCCGACTCGGGAAGCCGCGAAGGAAAAGCTGCTGGCCGCCGTACCGGTAGTCAGCGCCTGGGAAGCCGCCAAGGCCAAATCCGAAGAACTGGGACTGACCTTCCGCACCCCTCGCCAGAATGCGCGCAATCCGGATAACACACCGGACGCCGTGGAAAGCGACGCCCTCGCCTATTTCGAAAAAAACCCGCAGGCGCGCGAGTATCACGTCATCGACAATGCCATGAACGCCATACGTTATTTCCGCCCGGTGCGCCTTTCCGAAGCCTGCCTGGTCTGCCACGGCGACCCAGCGCAATCGCGCAGCGTGTGGGGGCGCGATGACGGCAAGGACATCACCGGCTATGCGATGGACAACAAAAAAGTCGGTGACCTGCATGGCGCCTTCGAAGTTATCCGTCCGCTCGACAAAATGGACGCCTACCTGCTGCACAACGTCGAACTTGGGCTTGCGATCGTTGCACTCATCACCCTGCCCCTGCTCATCCTGATGTGGCTCATCACCCGCAAGCAAGTGGGAGAGCCCATTACAGAAATCGCCAGCAAGCTGCGTTTTCTGGCCGATGGCGAGCTCACCGTCACCTGCACACGGGACGAAAGAAAGGACGAGATCGGCGATCTCTCGCGTGGCCTGAACCATCTCTCTCGTGAAATGCGCGAACTCGTGCAACAAATATCGACCACCTCTCATGAATTGGAGCGCAGCGCCGAAGACATGACCGGCAGCGTACAAACCTCACGCGAGGCGCTGTCCCGACAAAACCTGGAAATCGACATGGTGGCCACGGCCATGAACGAAATGGCCGCCAGTGTCAATGAAGTAGCCCACCACGCGTCTGACGCGGCCAACGCCGCCAGCGAAGCCGACGAATCCGCCCGTCTTGCCGCACGCGACATCGAAGCGCTGATTCGGGAACTGGACAAGCTGGCCACCGATATGGAACAAGCCAGCAGCAATGTGGACCGCCTGAAGGCCGACAGCTACGACATCGGCCGCGTGGTCGATGTGATCCGTGGCATTGCCGAACAAACCAACCTTCTGGCCCTGAATGCCGCCATCGAAGCCGCCCGAGCCGGCGAACAGGGACGCGGTTTTGCCGTGGTCGCCGAGGAAGTCCGCTCGCTGGCGAGCAAAACACAAGCCTCCACCCAGGAAATCCAGGCCATGATCGAACGCCTGCAGGGCAGTGCGGAGAACACGGCACGAGGCATCACCGAACGCCGCATCAAGACCCGCAAGGATGCCGAACAGGCGCAGATTGCCGGCGAAGCCATCCACCGCATCCTCGAAGGAGTCAGCCGCATCAACGACATGAATGCACAGATCGCCACTGCGGCCAACCAGCAAAGCTCGGTATCCGAGGAAATCAACCGAAACCTGCACAATGTACAGGGACAAATCGAGCAGACCACCACCAGCGCCGACCGCCTCGACGGTGCTGCCGGCAAGCTGGCCCGCCTGGCCACAACCCTGACCGAACAGATTCGCCAGTTCAGGACTTGAGCCGCCTCTCCACGGCCTCCTGCCAGCTGACTCCTGTTTTTCGAAAAAGAAGGCTTAGTCCAAAGCCGTTCCACAGAAGCCGTACCGGATTGGGCTCGATACCCTTGGGCACGGCAGGCGCCCTTTGTGACTAAAACCGTTCAGCCACAAGGGGCGCAAGGCCTGAATGACGATGACTTGCAAACGGCAAAAACGCATCCTTTGGCTCACACCAGACCGTCGAACACGTCCTTCCAGTGCCGCACAGCCGCAAAACGCTCGGCATCCGTGCGCAACGGGTGACCGGCGTGGCGTTCGGCACCTGCCAACAGGGAAGGATTATCCAGCCGCAAGAAGGGGTTCGTCTCCTTTTCCAGCCCCAGGGTGGAAGGAACGGTAGGCTCACCGCGTGAGCGCCGCTCGGCCGTATCCTGCTCTCGTGCGCGTATCTTTGCGTTCTCAGGCTCCGCATGACGGGCAAAGCGCAGGTTATCGGCCGTGTACTCATGTGCGCAGTAAACTTTCGTTTCGTCCGGCAAGCGGGCAATCCGCCCCAGAGCATCGGCCATCTGTGCCGCACTGCCTTCAAACAACCGCCCACACCCCGCTGTGAACAGGGTGTCGCCGCACAAAAGCACACCCGGCGCATGAAACACGATGTGTCCCAGAGTATGCCCTGGGGTGAACAGGACATCGAAGCAGCCAATACCGGGCAGATCGACCGTATCCCCCCCCTCCAGCGGATGCGTGACCAGCGCGCGGGCCTCGTGCGCCGGGCCATACACCGGCAGGTGGTAACGCTCACGCAGTGCTTTCACCCCTCCCACATGGTCGGCATGATGATGCGTTAGCAGGATGGCAACCGGCTTGAGGTTCAGCCGCTCAAGCGCCTCCTCTACCGGCACGGACTCGCCAGGATCGACGATGGCGGTTCGGCCATCCTCACCGATGACCAACCAGATGTAGTTGTCCTCAAACGCCGGTACCGGGATCAGTCGCATGGCGAGCCCCTCATGCCTGGAATTGAAAGCCCGATTGTAACGTGAGTTTCCAGCGCGCGGAGCCCTTCACCCCGTCACAACAGCGGCTCACCACTAGCGCCTTCTATCTCCGGCGAAGCATGATACCCGCACACGAAGTGGAGATACTGACCGGACAGGCAAACCACTTTCATCCCCCGGCAGGTGCTGGTGCCCATGGCTCGCCGTTCTTCACTCAAGCATACCCCCTTTGGCTTGTAGGGATATCCCTATACCATATCCATATTTCTTATGAGCAAATCAGCATCGACCTATAGCGCGAGCCCGCCAAGAGCCGGAAAATGCAGGCAGGATATAAGGGTATGCCAGTAAAACCCATACCCGGATGGATATTTCAGCGACCTGTGAGCATCAAGTGTGCAACGACTTGATTCAGGTAGTTTATCCGGACGCGTTCCGCGATAGGCCGGGTTGAAAAAGAGCAGGGAGCCCTTTTTCAACAACCTGCTCACAGGGCGCTGAAATATTCTTTCGGCGAACAAGTAATGCGAAGCAGGGATGTTCCGCGCATGCTTCAATTACAGCTGTATTTGAAGCGTGGTGCCGCATTCGGGTGCATAGCGCACACGAATAAGCAGAAGAAACGCACCCATGCGTTTTTAAACAAGCGGCCAGGACTCGTCACGGAAACATACCGCGACGAGTCGGATTGAAAAGAACACGGAGTGCTTTTCAAATCCCTGTTGTTTCTGGAATGAACTCAGCATTTCCCAAGGAGTCCGAAATGGCAAAAAACCACCTCAAGGATCAAAAAAGCGCAACCCCGACAGTCATGCGCATAAGCGCCCTGCTCATTGGATCATTGATCTCCTGCGTATCATATGCCTCGAACTGCACAGACCTCCCGAAAAGCGGCAAGACATACAAGATCATCAATGAAGCCAGTGGAATGGCACTCGACGTTTCAGGAAAATCCAAAAAAGACGGCGCAGACGTCATTCAGTGGACGGACAACAATCAAACAAACCAGCAATGGACGCTCAGCAATCTCGGGGACGGCACCTGGACCATTCGACCGGTGCACAGCAACAAATCACTTGATGTGTCGGGATGGTCGACACAGGACGACACCCCCATCAAGCAATGGTCCTACAGCGGCCATGCCAATCAACAATGGAAACTGACCCAGACGAGCACAGGCTCGTTCATGATCGAGTCCGCACACTCCGGCAAGTTTGTAACAGCGGCTAACAAAGACAAAGGCGCGCTCATCCGCCAGAATCCGGACCTATCATCAGCTGCTCAACGCTGGTACCTCAACCCGACTGATGGTGCCTGCACCAACAAGAGCTTCATGGGCAGCAACAAGGTACTGATTGGCAGCATTAATAGCGCGAGCGCAAAAACAGCCCCCTTCGACGCACAATACCAGTATATCAACAACGTCGCCCCGGTCGACGCCTGCATGACCTCATGCAAAGCCGACGACGCCTGCGGCAAGTGGTGGGGATGCTGGCAATGGAACGAACGCCCGCCCGGATCGCAATATCCCGGTGACTTTATCGAGAATCTCGGAAAGCTTACCTACGATAACAAACCGCACCCGCAATTGAGCTACTGGACATATTACTCAATTCGCCATCTGGTTGGCGGCGCTGAGGGCCAAGAAGAAATCGATGCCCTCAATAACAGCGACATAATGAAGCGCTACTTCAACGATTACCGGTTCTTCCTGCAGAAGGTCGGCACCAATCGCACGATCCTGCATATCGAACCTGATCTGTGGGGATTCATCCGATCCACCAATCGTGATCCGAATACAATCCCGGCCAAGGTCAATGAGAGTAACCCCGATTGCCCGGCGAAAACCCATGCCGACACCGTCTCCGGTTACGCCCGCTGCATGATCACCATGGCCCGCAAGTACGCACCCAACTCGGCTGTCGGCCTGCACACGTCGCCCTGGAACTACGAAGCCAATGGCGATGCCGAAAAGGTTGCCAAGTTCATGAGCGCGCTGGGGGCAAGTGAGGGGGATTTCATTGCCACCGACCCTTCGGACCGCGATGCGGGCTATTACTCCTCCGTACTTGGGCAACACTTCCGTTGGTGGGATGAACAGAAGTTTGCCGCCTATTTGAGCTGGAGCAAGACCCTGTCCGAAACCCTCGGCAAACCCACCATCATGTGGCAGATCCCCGTAGGCAACTCCTGGCAAGACAACACCTACCAGCACTACAAGGACAACCGGGTCGAGCTTCTTTTCAGCAAGATCGACGACGTTGCCGCAGCGCATGTCGTAGGACTGATGTTCGGCCCAGGTGACACACCGCAAACCAACATCGATACCGATGGCGGCATGCTGATCCAGAAAACCATCAATTACTGGAAGTCCGGCGGCGCCCAAATCCGCTGACCCCTCCCCTTTTCTGCCCGGCAACGCCTCTCTGGCGTTGCCGAACTTCGCCTACTCCCAAAAGCGCGCCTGATGCGCAGCGAAAACGACCTGCCCACATCCCTCTTTCTGTCACAGGATGACGCATAATCGCTGTGACCGCACAGGCTCACATCCCATCCTCCCCGGTTCGCTTTCGCCCTAGAACGGGCCATCTGCATTTGGGAAAAATCCATCTATTCAGGTATGTTCCAGAAACACTCTGGCACGAATTCACCGTTACAAGGGTGTTTACAAGCCCAGCTTGTCCGCCACAAAATCGGCGTCCTTGTCGCCACGACCGGAAAGGTTGACCAGGATGTCGGCCTCCGGCCCCAGGCGAGCTGCTTCCTGCATGGCCCAGGCGACGGCATGGGCCGATTCCAGCGCCGGGATGATGCCTTCGGTGCGCGAAAGGGTCATGAAGGCATCCAGGCAACCGGCGTCGTCGATGGCATGGTATTCGGCACGGCCGATGTCCTTGAGATAGGCGTGCTGCGGGCCGACCGCCGGGTAATCCAGACCGGAGGCAATCGAGTAGACCGGGTCGGGCTCGCCTTCGGCCATTTCCTGCAAGAGATAGGAATGAAAGCCGTGCAGTGTGCCGGGCTTGCCATAACTCAAGGTGGCGGCATGGGCGCCAACCTCACGCCCGGTACCGGAAGGCTCGACCCCCACCAGACGCACCCCCGCGTCATCCAAAAAACCGGAAAAGATGCCCATGGCGTTGGAGCCGCCGCCCACGCAGGCGACCACGGCATCCGGCAGCTTGCCGGTGCGCGCCGGGAACTGCTCGCGCGCCTCGCGTCCGATGATGGACTGGAAGTCCGCCACCATCATGGGAAAGGGGTGCGGCCCCACCACCGAGCCAATGGCATAGAAGAAGTTCTGCGGATCCTTGAGGTACTCCTCGAACGCGCTGTCCACCGCGTCCTTGAGCGTCTTCGTGCCGCGCTCGACACAGATCAGATCGGCGCCCAGTATCTTCATCTTGGTGACGTTGGGGTGCTCCTTGGCCACGTCGATCGCACCCATGTGGATTTCGCAGGGCAGACCGACCAGCGCGCAGGCGGTAGCCAGCGCCACGCCATGTTGTCCGGCGCCGGTTTCGGCCAGCACCTTGGTCTTGCCCATGTGCTTGGCCAGCAAGGCCTCGCCCAGGCAGTGGTTGATCTTGTGCGCGCCGGTGTGGTTCAGGTCTTCACGCTTGAGCCAGATGCGCGCGCCGCCGCATTTTTCGCTCAGACGGCGGGCATGGAACAACGGGCTGGGACGGCCGACGTAGTGCTGGTACAGCTCGGCCAGTTCGTCCTGATAGGCGGATGTCTGGCGGATGGCAAGGTAGGCCTCGCCAATCTCGTCCATGATGACCTTCAGGTGCGGCGGGATATGCTGGCCGCCATAGGCACCGAAATAACCTTCCGCGTTGGGACGCAGATTGACGCTTGGGTGGGACATCGACTGACTCCTCGTTGTTCTGACACGCACGAAAACTCCACTTTAACGCGCCTTGCCGGGCAACTGAAATCGCTCTTTCGTCCCCCGCCATTAAGGGCCTCGCGGTTTTACGCCGCCGTCCTCACTTCGGTTCCAGACACCGGGCCAGATCCTCGCCCATCTGGTTCAGCAGCGCAGGATATCCGCCGCTTAGCCCCATCCCCAGGGGGTCGAGCGTCCCCCGACGCGCCGGAGTGCCTTCGATCAGGGTATCGACCAGCGCGGGCGGAAACTGCGGCTCGGCAAACACGCAGACGGCGCCCAGGCTGCGCACCTTGTCACGCAATTCGCTCACCCGCCTCACGCCCGGCATCTGCTCGGGGCTGACCAGCACCGAACCGACGGCTCGCAGGCCATAATGCTTTTCGAAATACTGGTAGGCATCGTGAAAAACAATGAAAGGCCGGTCGGCCAAGGGCGCCAGACGCGCCTTGAGCTGGGCATCCAGTGTGTCCAGCTCCTGCGTGAAACGCGCGGCATTCGCCCGATAGCGCACGGCATTGACCTCATCCAGCTCGGACAACCTCTGGGCCACAGCGGCAACAATCTGGCGCGCATTGTCCGGCGACAGCCACAGGTGAGGATCGGCGTTTGACGTGCCATGCGCATGACCTTGGCCATCGTCCACCCCATCGCGGCGACGCTTTTCCCAATCGCCGCCGACACGCGCCGGCAGGAGCAGGATGCCCGGCAGGCTTTCCACTTCCAGGCGCGGCTGACCGGCCGGTGCGCCACGCAGGGCGCGGGCGAGCGACGTTTCAAGCCCAGGCCCGATCCAGACAACAAGCCCCGCGCCACTCACCGCTGCCGCGTCGGACGGCTTGAGGCTCCAGGTGTGCGGCGACTGGCCTGGCGGGACCAGCAAGCGCGGTTCGGCCACGCCGTCCATGACCGCGCCGACCAGCTCCTGCAGCGGCTTGATGCTGACCACAACCTGAGGCGCCGCCTGAACGGACGTAAGCCCCATCAGCACGGTCAGCAGCAGGGCAAGCGCGATACGCCCGCGCGGGCGGAAGCGGTAAAGATTGAGCATTGGGTTAGCTCCTGAGAGAATGCCGGGACACCGTTATAATATAACACCATGTCTGAACAAAACCCGCTTATCGAAGCCCAGAATCTCAGCCTGCGCGAGCAGGAACGCACCCTGCTGGACCAGGTTTCCCTCACCTTGAGCCCCCGACGCATCGTGACAGTCATCGGCCCAAACGGTGCGGGCAAGACCACGCTGGTGCGTCTGCTGCTGGGCCTGCGCTCGCCCAGCGAGGGGCAGATCATCCGCCGTCCGGGACTGCGCATCGGCTATGTGCCGCAAAAGCTGGATATCGACGCCAGCCTGCCGATCCGCGTCGATCGCTTCCTGGCCCTGGGTGGGCGCTGCTCGCCCGAGGAGCGGCGTCGCGCACTGGATGAGGTTGGCGTGCGTGAGCGAGAGTTCAGCCCGCTGCGCAGCCTGTCCGGGGGAGAGTTCCAGCGCGTGCTGATGGCCCGCGCGCTGCTGCGGCGTCCGGATCTGCTGGTCCTGGATGAACCGGCACAGGGCGTCGACATCTCCGGGCAGCGCGAGATGTACGCGCTGATCCGTGGCCTGCGCGACCGGCTGGGCTGCGGTGTTCTGCTGGTTTCGCACGATCTGCATCTGGTGATGGCGGCTACCGATGAGGTGCTGTGCATCGAGGGGCATGTGTGCTGCCGTGGTCAGCCTGAAGACGTGAGCCGGCACCCGGAATACCAGCGTCTGTTCGGCGGCGAACTGACGGTTTACACCCACCATCACGATCATGAGCACGGCCTGGACGGACAGGTGCATGCCTGTGGCGCTTCCTGCGCGCACACTGCCCCAGCGCCCTTGAGCCCCCCGTGCCGCAAACTGAAAAACGAGGGGGAAAACCATGGATGACTTCGTGTGGCGCGCCCTGGCCGCTGGACTGGGCGTCGCCTTGCTGGCCGGACCGTTCGGCTGCTTTGTCGTCTGGCGGCGCATGGCCTATTTCGGCGAAACCCTCGCCCATGCGGCTTTTCTTGGCATCGGGCTCGGGCTCCTGCTCAGTCTGTGGCCTGCCCTGACCGTCACCCTCATCAGCCTGGGGGTCGCCCTGCTGCTGATGTTCCTGCAGAAACGCCACGAGCTGGCCAGCGACACCCTGCTGGGCGTGCTCGCCCACGGCAGTCTGGCCCTGGGCCTGGTGCTGCTGTCTTTTCAGGAAGACGCACGCGTGGATCTGTTCGGCTATCTGTTCGGCGACATCCTGTCGGTCAACCGTACCGATCTGGGCTGGATCGCCCTGGCGGATGTGCTGTTACTCGGCGCGCTTGCCGCTTTGTGGCGTCCCCTGCTCAGCGCCACCGTATCGGCGGATATTGCACGGGTCGAAGGCGTGCCGGTGGAGCGCGTGCAACTGATTTTCACCCTGTTGCTGGCCTTGGTGATCGCCTTGGCGATGAAGCTGGTAGGCATCCTGCTCATTACCTCGCTGCTCATCATTCCCGCCGCTGCCGCCCGCCGTATGGCCCGCTCGCCGGAGAGCATGGCCGCGATGGCGACGGGTTTCGGCCTGCTGGCCGTGGGCGGTGGACTGGGCGCGTCCCTGCAGTGGGACACGCCGGCCGGTCCCTCGGTGGTGCTGGCTGCCGTGCTGGTCTTCGTCGCTACGCGGCTCGTGCCGGCTCGCTGAGCGGGGCAGACGCCCGATCCACCGCCCCGAGAATGGCCGAACGGATCAGGGCATGACTCGCTCGCGCCAGCGCGTCGCGCCCGCTGACCGGCGGTAGCGGGTCGAAGGCATGCAGATGCGCCCGCACCTCATCCGCCGCGGCAATCCGCGCCAGACTGCGCCCGAAGCTGTCTTCTCCCACATAGGGGACGGCGGGATGCATGCCAGCTTGCCCAGCCACGGGATAACTCAGGGCCAGGGGTTGCACGGGTGCCCCGGCCTGCAATGCCGCCTGGAAAAGACGTGGATGGAAGCGGCGCACATCACGCCCATCCGTGGTGGTGCCTTCAGCAAACAGCACCACGCTCTGCCCCCGCTCCAGACGCCGCGCGATGTCCTCCTGCACCCGCTCCACGGCACCAGCACCGCGTGCGATGAACAAGGAACCGGCGCGCTCGGTGAGCCAGCCGATCAAGGGCCAGCCCCGTACATCGGACTTGGCGAGAAAGACCGCCTGCGTCGACAGACTGCCAATCACCGGGATATCCAGCCAGGAGACATGGTTCACCACCCACAACGCGCCGGACGCAAGGGGAGCGCCCTCGTGACTCACCGTGACACGCAGACGGCGGCAGACCCCGGCATGCCAGTCACGGATCACCGGGGCACGACGCGCTTCATCGGCGCGCGCATGCCAGAGGGTGAGCGCCGCACCGATTCCCAGATGCGCGCCAATCGCGCCGATACGCTCAAGCTGCCGCAAGTTTGGCATAACGGACCGTATCGATGTCGGCGCCCTGCTGGCGCTCAATGAAATGGCGGTAATACCGGCGGTGCAGATTGTCCACATCCAGCAGGACGAACACATCCGCCGTACCGAAAGCCGGATCCCAGCACGGCTCGCCGCAGATCTGCGCCCCAAGACGCATGTACGCCTTGAGTAGCGGCGGCATGCGCAATTCACCGCTGAGCGCGGGGATACTTTCCGGCAAGGGCAGACGCGGCACGACACGCCGATCTTCCGGCGAGAGGTGCTTTCCGCGCAGCTTGTCGAGTATGGCCCGTGCCTGAATGCCGCCATCCTGCATGGAAATGCTCGCGCAGCCGATCAGGTGCCCGAAGCGGTTGATGTCCATGAAGCGCGCCAGCCCCGACCACAGCAGACCGATGGTTCCGCCGTTGCGGTAATCCGGATGCACGCAGGTACGTCCGATTTCCATCACACGGCCGGGAATGCCGAGTATGGCCGTCATGTCGAATTCGTTTTCCGAATAAAAGCCGCCCGCCAGACGGGCCTGTGTATCGGTCAGGATGCGCGTGCTGGCCACAACCTCGCCGGTCGCCTGATCGCGAACGATGAGGTGATGGCAGAATTCGTCGTAATAATCGCGCTCGATGCCGTCCTGGATGCCATCGCTGGCCGCGCCCATCTCCTCGACGAACACGCGATGCCGCAAACGCTGCGAATCGCGCACGTCCTCATCCGTCACCGCCAGTTCAACGGAAAGTCGCTGAATATCACCGATGATCGCCTGTTCCATAAACCCTGCTCACGTTGGGGAACGATGAGCAGGCTATTAACGGCGCTTTGCGATCCGGTGACGCGAACTTGAATTTTTGGTTAATCAATAACGGCGGCGGGCCTGCACGGCGCTCAAACACCTGGACTCAAAAAAGCGGAACCAGCTTGTACCCTTGGGTCTGCCAGCCGATGAGGGAGACAAAACCATCCCCCGTGAGCTCCAGCCCCGGATGCAGGCTCGCATTGTCGACCTTGAACACCTCGGTCGCCACCGCGCACACCTCCATGCGTACGCCCAGTTCCTTGAGCAGGCGGACTTCTTCTGCGATGGCCTTCAGTGCATCGGCCTGAGTGTGGGCTATTTCCTCTTCGGGCCGGGTCGTGAGGAATTTCACGGTCGGACCGATGAACACCAGCACCAGTTCCGGTTTCACGCCCTGGCGCAGGAAATTCTGATGCGTGCCGCGAATGACTTTCAGGTAGAAGGCCGTCTTGCCTGCATCGGTAAAGTCGATCAGGAACACGCCTCGGGCTTCCCTAAACCCCTTGAGCGCCGCTGCATCATCATGGATTTTCTTTTCCGCAACGGGAGCCGGTACCGGCAGGGTAGTCGGTGCCGTGGCGGGTGCCGTATTTTCGGCACTTACCGTTATCGGCAACAGCAGTGCCAGGCTCAAGAGGGCAGAACGCAGAGGTCGGGGCATGACTATCTCTCCTGTTGTCAGATCACATCCGTACCGCATCATGCCCCCGTGCGGGAAAATGGTGCAAGAATTTCAGCGGTGCAGTTCCCCGGCCGCTTCAGGCTGGTAGTCCAGCCCTTCCACGCGCAGGTGACGCACGCCTTCCGGGACCGGCCAGTGGATGCTCTGCCCTACCGACAAGCCAAGCAAGGCGCTGCCCAGGGGAGCCAGCACCGACACGCGCCCGGCATCGGCATCCGCGTCACGCGGGTAAACCAGCGTGAAACACCGTTCTTCCCGGGTGTTGAGATCCATGCAGCGCAGTGTGGAATTCATGGTCACCAGGGTCGGTGGAACGCCCTGCGGCTCGACCAGCTCGGCGCGCTCCATTTCCTGGCGCAGGCGCTCGCTCTGCGGATTACCCCGCCATTGCGGCTGATCCAGCAAGGCTTCCAGACGTTCGTAGTCGAGCGTACTGAGGGTGATCGGCGGCGCTTGTTCAAGACGCATGACATCTCTCCAGATAAAAGTTGTCAAACCCCGCGGGAAACGGGACGAAAAACATAGCAAGGGAATTCGAGCCAAAGCTCAGTCGAAATGCAGCGCCAGCCAGACCGTGTCGACCCCGGACGCGGTCCAGGCCACACAATGCCGGCAGTGCGCAGGCAGGAGCAGGCTATCGCCTGCGCTTAAGGCCACCTCGCCCTGCGGTGCAAAACCAATACGCGCTGCACCGCTCAGAAGCAGCACCCATTCATCATGGGGCTGATCGTACCAGAAGCCCGGCGGGCTGGCCTGTCCCCTCGATACAATACGCTCCACCCGGCAGCCGGGACGGCGCAAGAGCGTTTCGAAGTGTTCCGTCGCATCGGCCGAAGGCAAATCCGCCAGCAGCGGGCGGGGGGCAGGCATCCCGGACATCAGACCGCCCCGGTGTTCAGCACCACGCGCCGGCTACGCGCGCCCGCCGCGCACAGAAGCTCGTAGCTGATCGTGCCTGCCATCGAAGCCACGCTATCCACCGACAGTCCCTCCCCCCAAAGCAGCACTTCATCCCCAGGACGTGCCGCCACGCCGCGCAGATCGAGGGTCAGCAGGTCCATGGACACCCGCCCGACCAGCGAGGCGTCCTGTCCCGCAACGCGCACCGGCGTACCGCTGGGCGCATGACGCGGATAGCCGTCTCCATAGCCAATGGCCGCCAGCCCGACCGGCATGTCCTCCGGGCAGGTCCAGGTTTCCCCATAGCCGATACGGTCGCCCTTTTTCTGCCAGCGCACGGCCAGAAGCCGGGTACGCAGCTGCATGACCGGTTTGAGCGTGCATGGCAGTTCGCGACCATCGACGAAAGGATTGCCGCCGTACAGCATGATTCCGGGGCGCACCACGTCACCTAGCGCGGCCGGCCAGCCCAGCAGGGTGGCCGAATTGGCCAGACTGCGCTCGCCCGCCTGCCCTTTGGTCAGTTGCGTGAAACGCTCAAGCTGCGCCTGGGTCAGGGGGCAATCGCGTTCATCCGCACGCGCCATGTGCGTCATCAGGCCCGGCGGCTCGCGCAGGGCCCGGTGGCCATCAAGCCGGGACAGGGCCGGTGCCACCTCCGCCGGATCGAAGCCCATGCGATGCATGCCGGAATCGATTTCCAGCCATACGCGCATAGGCAGCCCCGCATGCCCCTGATCCAGCACATCGAGCTGCGGCGGCGTGTGCAGCACGGGCTCAAGCTGCAGGCGGGCGGCGCGGCGGGCTTCGCCCAAGGAATCATGTCCCTGCAGAACCATGATGCGTCGCGTCACACCGGCACGGCGCAGGGCTTCGCCCTCGCCCAGTGTGGCCACGACAAACCCGTCACTGTGCTCGTGCAGCGCGCGCGCCACGTCCAGCAGGCCATGACCATAGGCGTCGGCCTTGACGACCGCAAATACCCGCGCCTCGCCCGCCGCCCGCCGCGCCTGTGCAAGATTGTGACGCAGGGCCTCCAGATCGATGAGCGCCTCGGCGTGACGACCCGCGCGCTCGCCGTTCACACGAAGCCCTCGCCGGCGTAGCGATCCGGCGCGAAGTTGTCAAACCGGGTGTGCTGCCCCTGGAAGGTCAGACGCACGGTGCCGATGGGGCCGTTACGGTGCTTGGCAATGATGATTTCGGCAATCCCCTTGTCCGGACTTTCCTTGTCATAAACTTCATCTCGATAGATGAACATGATGATGTCGGCATCCTGTTCGATCGCACCGGATTCGCGCAAATCGGACATGACCGGACGCTTGTTCGGACGCTGCTCCAGAGAGCGGTTGAGCTGGGACAGGGCGATGACCGGCACCGAAAGCTCCTTGGCGAGCGCCTTGAGCCCGCGCGAGATTTCGGAAATCTCCGTGGCGCGGTTCTCGCTGTTGCCCGGCACCTGCATGAGCTGCAGGTAATCCACAATCACCAGCCCCAGTCCTTCCTTGCGCTTGAGACGGCGCGCGCGTGCACGCACCTCGGTCGGCGACAAGGCCGGGGTATCGTCAATGTAGACCGGCGCCTCGGAGAGCATCACCACCGCCGAAGTCAGGCGCGGCCAGTCCTCATCGGAGAGCTTGCCGGTACGCAGGTCTTTCTGGTCGATGCGACCCAACGAGGACATCATGCGCAAGGCCAGCTGTTCGTCAGGCATCTCCATGGAGAACACCAGCACTGGCTTGTGCGTGCGTATGGCAACGTTCTCACCGATATTCATTGCAAAGGTCGTCTTACCCATCGAGGGACGGCCGGCCACGATGATGAGGTCCCCCCCCTGCAGCCCGGAGGTCATGTCGTCCAGATCGTCGAAACCGGTCGGCAGACCGGTGATGGGCTCGTCGCGTTCGTAGAGAATCTGAATGCGCTCAACCACCCCGGCCAGTACATCCTTGAGCGCGACATGACCCTTGCGCGCGCGCGCGCCGTGTTCGGCAATCGCGTACACCTCGCGCTCTGCCGCTTCGAGCAATTCCTGACTGCTCCGCCCCTCGGTGCGGTAGGCACTTTGCGCAATGTCGGTACCCACCTCGATGAGCTTGCGCAGCACCGCGTTCTCGCGAACGATATCCGCATAGGCCAGGATATTGGCAGCCGTCGGCGTGCTGTCCACCAACCCGGCGAGATACGGCACGCCGCCGGCGTCCTCCAGAGTCTCTGTCTGCCCCAGCCATTCGGCCACCGTCACTACGTCATAGGGCTTGCCCGCCGTCGCCAGAGCCGCGATGGCCTTGAACACCAGCTGGTGATCGCGACGGTAGAAGTCCTCCACAGTCAGTCGATCCGCCACGCTGTCCCAGGACTGGTTGTCCAGCATCAAGCCCCCCAGCACCGCCTGCTCGGCTTCCACCGAATGGGGCGGCACGCGCACCCCCTCAAGCCCCGCAGGGCGTCGGGCTTGGGCAGGAAAGGCCAAGGGTTCGCTCATGGCGTGTCGTTCCAGAATCAAGGGGACGGTTGGAGGAGGCATGATAGCAAGAGTTCCGTCACATTCGGCGTATCCAGCGCACAGAACGCTTGAAGCATTTGCCTGCCTCATACCAAAACAAAAGGGCACCCACACGGAGGCGCCCTTCGGGCAAGCCATGGCCGGGGCCGCTCCGACCGAGCCGTCCCAAATTCGAGCGCCGCACCCGTCAGGGCTTGGGGCATGGATGCCCCAAGGGGGCAAGAACAGGATGCACAACATCCCGTTGTAGCGGGACTGAAAGGGCCATCCATGGCCTTTTCACCCGGTCTCCACGCCCCCGGCCATGGCACCTCCAAGGGGAGCTGGGAATCCTTCGTCCGGCGCTGATATTGTTTGCAGAACTTTTTTGTAAACACCCTCTGAAGTCGCGGCCTAATTCATCCAGGCCGCTGACGTGAAAAAGCCGGTTGTCTTGCGACAGCCGGCTTTTACATTTCATCGCCTGACGAGCGCCAGAGGAGACGCCGCGCGGCTTACCTTCAGAGGATGACGACGCTGAGGAAGCTGATCCAGGACCAGACGATCAGGCCGATCACAAAGGTAAACGCGAAGTTCTGGAAGGAAAAATACTCTTTCATGGCGCTCTCCTCGGCAAGTACTGTTATATGGGTGCAAGCACACTCATTGTAGGGGATTACCCTGCTCTTTCCCAGTGCCGCGCACACTCTTGCCGGCCGGTTCCCGGCCTGGAATGCGCGGGTCGTCGTCATCCATCAGGATACGGTGCGCCGGGCCTTCCAGATCATCGTACTGCCCGTGCTTCACGGTCCAGAAGATGGCCCAGATGATGACACCGAACACCACGAGGCTGAGCGGAATCAGGAAATACAGGATATCCATCCGCGCAGTATTTCAGAAACGTGTCGATGCGTCCACCACGCCCAAGCCCATAAAAAAAGCCTGCATGACGCAGGCTTTTTTTATGACTGGCAAGGGCTTGCTTACTGCGCGGCACGCAGGGCGGCAATACGCTCATCCAGCGGCGGGTGACTCATGAACAGTTTGGCCATGCCGCCACCACCGGAGATGCCGAAGGCGGTCATCTGGGCCGGCAGTTGCGAGGGTTGCTCGTAGTTGAGCTTCAGACGCTCCAGCGCGGCAATCATCTTCTGCCGGCCGGCGAGGCTCGCGCCAGCGGCATCGGCGCGGAACTCGCGCTGACGAGAGAACCACATGACGATCACGCTCGCCAGGATGCCGAACACGATCTGGGCGACGATGTCGGCGATGAAGAAGCCGATACCCTGACCTTCTTCGTTCTTCAGGATTACCCGGTCGACAAAATAGCCGACAAGCTTGGCGAAGAAGATGACGAAGGTATTGACCACGCCCTGGATCAGGGTCAGGGTCACCATGTCGCCGTTGGCGATGTGACCGACTTCATGCCCGAGCACAGCTTCGGCCTCGTCGCGGCTCATGTTGTGCAGAAGCCCGGTACTGACGGCGACCAGCGCGTTGTTGCGGCTGGCGCCAGTGGCGAAAGCATTGATTTCCGGAGAATCATAGATCGCGACATCGGGCATGCCGATACCGGCCTGCTGGGCCTGACGACGCACGGTTTCCACCAGCCAGCGCTCGATCTCGTTCGAGGGCTGTTCGATGACCTGAGCGCCGGTGCTCATCTTGGCCACCATCTTGGACATGAGCAGGGAGATGAACGCGCCCCCCATGCCGAACACGGCAGAGAAGATCAGCAGCGAGGTGAAATTGATGCCGCCGCCCTGGTAGTCGAACATCCGGTCGAGCCCGAACACCTTCGAGAGGACGAACCAGGAAACCGACAGCACGATCATGATCGCAATGTTGGTTGCGAGGAAGAGCAGGATGCGTTTCATACCTTGTGTATCCGTAAGGGTTGAGGGTTCGTGGGTTTGATGGGGATGGTAGCAAAAAATTCAATCGCGACCGCCACGAAATGCACACTCATGGCACCGCTTATGCTTCCCCGGCGCCTGAAAAAACCATCAAAACGCCGGGAAAGGCACATAAATCATCCATAACAAGCTGTTAAGCAGCAAACTCTAAGGTGTACGCGACTCGATGCGATCCACGCGCTGCAGCCCCCGTGGCAACAAAGTACCGCGCTGGGTGCGCGTGCCGGCATACAGCTCGATGTCGCCCCCGCGCAGGCTCAAGGTGCGGGCGCCAGCGTAAAGCACCAGCGTGTCGCCTTCGTGAAGCACCGCCAGGGCAACGATCTGCTCACCACGTGACAGCCCCATGAGCTTGTTGCCCTTGCCCCGCGCGAGTTGCGGCAGCTCGGCAACCGGATAGACCAGCAAGCGTCCGGTGGAATTCACCACCGCGAGGCGGTCGTGTTCCATGTCGCGCAGCTTCACCACCGGCAGCAGACGCGATCCCTCCTCCATGCTCACCACGGCCTTGCCCGCGCGCTGTCGTCCCTGCAGGGTCTCAAGCACCGTGACGAAACCATAGCCGGTATTGCGCGCAAGTACGATCCGGTCTTCGGGATTGCCCAGTACGACATCGACGAAACGCACACCGGCCGGCGGCGAAAGCTTGCCGGTCAGGGGCTCGCCCTGACCGCGCGCCGAAGGCAGGCCATGCGCGGGAAGGCTGTAGGCCCGCCCCTGATCGTCAAGAAACACCGCCTGCTGTGTGCTGCGCCCACTGGCCCGCGCCAGAAAGCCGTCCCCGGAACGGAAATTCAGCGCCGCCGGATCGACATCATGCCCCTTGGCCATGCGCACCCAGCCCAGCTGGGAGAGAATGACCGTTACCGGCTCGGCAACAATCAACGCTGTTTCGTCGAGGGCCTGCGCCGCTTCGCGGGCCACCAGCGGGGAGCGACGCGGATCCCCATGCGCCTGGGCGGCGGCAAGCAGCTCATCGCGCAGCAGAGAGTGCAGTTCCTTCTCGTTCCCCAAAAGCGCCTTGAGCTTATCGCGCTCGGCAGCCAGCCGGTCCTGCTCGGCACGCAGCTCGATTTCCTCCAGCTTGGCCAATTGACGCAGGCGAATCTCCAGAATCGCCTCGGCCTGCAGCTCGCTGAGTGCAAAACGTGCCATCAACTCGGACTTCGGTTCATCGGCCTCGCGGATGACGGCGATGACTTCATCGATATGCAGGAAGGCAATCAGCAGACCGGCCAGGATGTGCAGGCGCTTTTCGACCCGCTCCAGACGCCAGGACAGGCGACGGCGCAAGGTCAGTTCCCGGAAGGTCAGCCATTCGCGCAGCAGGGTTTTCAGGTCCATGACCCGTGGCCGACCGTCCAGCCCGATGAGGTTCACATTCACCCGGTAACTTTTTTCAAGATCGGTCGTGGCGAACAGATGCGCCATCAAAGGCTCGATCTCCACCCGGTTACTGCGCGGCACGATGACCAGCCGGGTCGGCTGCTCGTGATCGGACTCGTCACGCAGATCGGCGACCAGGGGCAGCTTCTTGGCCTGCATCTGCGCGGCTATCTGCTCCAGGATACGGCTCCCGGAAACCTGATACGGCAGGGCGGTAATCACCACTGCGCCGTCTTCCACCTCGTAGCGGGCACGCTGGCGCACCGAGCCGTTGCCGGTTTCGTACAGGCGTAAAAGCTCCTCGCGCGGGGTGACAATCTCGCCTTCGGTCGGAAAATCCGGTCCCGGCACATGCTGGCACAGCTCGGCGACGCTGGCTTCCGGCGCCTCCAGCAGATGCACGCAGGCGCTGACCACCTCGCGCAGATTGTGCGGCGGAATATCGGTGGACATGCCCACCGCGATCCCCATCGCACCGTTCAGCAGCACATTGGGCACCCGCGAAGGCAACAGGCGCGGCTCCTCCAGGGTGCCGTCGAAGTTCGGCAGCCAGTCGACCGTCCCCTGCTCCACCTCGTCAAGCAGCAAGGCGGCGTAACGCGTCAGACGCGACTCGGTATAGCGCATGGCCGCGAAGGATTTCGGATCGTCCGGCGAGCCCCAGTTGCCCTGGCCATCGATAAGCGGATAACGGTAAGAAAAAGGCTGCGCCATCAACACCATGGCTTCATAACAGGCCGAATCGCCGTGCGGATGGAACTTGCCGATCACATCGCCCACGGTGCGCGCCGATTTCTTGTGCTTGGCACTCGCGGCCAGCCCCAGCTCGGACATGGCGTAGACGATACGCCGCTGTACCGGCTTCAGACCGTCCCCCACATGCGGCAAAGCGCGATCGAGGATCACGTACATCGAATAATCGAGGTAGGCCTTCTCGGTGAACGCACGCAGCGGCAGGCGTTCGTGTTCGAAGTTTCCCTGTATCACGCTCATCGATCCAACCTCAGCCCCCGGTTCAGGCTTGTCGTTTGAGGGCAACAAGGCCCAGCAGCAGGAACAGCGCCGGCGGCAAGGCGGCGCTCAGGAACGGAGCCAGACCATAAACCGGCCCCAGGTAGTTGATGATACGGCTTAGCGTCAGGAACACGATGCCCAGCACGATGCCAATGAAAAGACGCTGACCGGCATTTGCCGCGCGCTGGCTGGAAAAAGCGAACGGCAAGGCGATCACCAGCATGGCGATCACCCCCAGCGGCACGAAAAGCTTGACCCACAGCGCCAGAAGGTACGGCGTATTGTCCAGGCCATTGCGCGAGAGGTGGCGGGCGTAGGTCAGAAGATCCGGCACCGCCATGTGCTGGGGATGCACCACTGCCACGTCCAGCATGCGCGGCGGCACCAGTGCGGACCAGCGCTCCTCGTTTACCTGCTCCATATGCAGGCTCTCCCCGGCGGGAGTCGTGCGCCTCACCCCGTAAAGACGCCAGCCATCCCCATCGCGCTGGGCACGCTCGGCGCGCACCGCCCATTCCAGCGCGCCATCCGGCGCAAAGGCATACACACTCACATCGAGCAGCACGCCGCCGACCGTGACCTGGCGGGCGTTGACAAAACGATCCTCATCGCGCAGCCACAAGCCGCTACGGGTCTGGAAACTCAGGGCTTCCTCCATGGCCTGAGCGCGCATGGCCCGTGCTTCGGCCTGCCCCAGCGGCCCCAGTCCTTCGCCCAGGATGAGCCCCACCGCCGCCAGCGCCAGCCCCGCGAGCAGCACAGGACGGGCCAGACGCGCCATGGACAGACCCGCCGCCCGCATCACGATCAACTCGCTGTGAGAGGCCAGCGTACCCAGCCCCATCAGGGCGCCGATCAGGGTAGCCAGCGGAAAAAAATCATACAGATAGGCAGGCAAGCTGAGGAAAACGAACCCCAGCGCCATGCCAAAGCTGTAGCGTTCCCCGATTTTCCCGACCTCGTCGAGAAACAGGAAAATCACGCCCAGGGCTGCAAGAATGCCCAGCGTCGCCAAACCGGTGAGAAACACGGTACGGAACAGATAGCGGTCCAGGCGCGTCATGTCGCCGCCTCGGTCTTTCGCGGGCCGCCTGTACGGCCCCGGCGCGTCCAAAATCCCGCCTCGACGGCATACAGCCCCCCGATCAGCGCAAGCAAAAGCGCATGCACCCACCACAGCCCCAGCGCGGCGGGCAGCGTTCCCTTGGCAATCAGCGATGCGCCCACCCCCAGCAGATTGAAATAAATGACATACAGGAGCACCCCAATACCCAGACGGGCATAGCGGCCCTGGCGCGGCGAGGTACGTGACAGCGGTACGGCCAGCAGCCCGAGCAGGAGCACGCTCAAGGGCTGGGCCAGACGCATGTGCAGGTCGGCCTGATCGCGCGGCCGCCCGGATCGTGCCAGTGTGAGGCTGTCCGGCACGACATGGCGTTTTTCCTCCGCGCTCACCAGTCCCGGCAGAAACAGGGCGTGCTCGGCATAGTGGCTGATATTCCAGTCACCGCGTCCTGCCTCCCCCTCGTAGCGCCGACCGTCCTCCAGCACGACGAAACGCCGCCCGCTGTCTGGATCGGTAGCCAACCGGCCGGAAGCGGCCCACTCCACCCCCGGCATGCCCTCGCGCAGGGTATGGATGAACACATTGCGGAAGGTGTCGCCCTCCAGACGCTCGACATAGGCCACCACCTGGCCGTCCGGGCTTTCGATGAAACGCCCGGTGGGTACGCGCTTGAGCTCGGACAAGGAACGCGCCTCGTCCATCACGTTATCGCGCAGCGCCTGCATGCTCGGCCAGGCGAACAGCGACAGCCAGGCGGACAGCACCGCCAGTGGCAAGCCCAGCCACAGCACCGGCCGCCACAGGCGCACGGTGCCCACCCCGCAGGCGCGCAACACGGCCATTTCACTGTCGCGGTACAAGCGCCCCAGGGCCAGCATCAGCCCCAGGAAAAAGGCCACGGGCAGCACGAAAGACAGGAACTTGACCGCATTGGCCTGCAAAAGCACCGGAATCAAGTGCTCGGGCAGTCCCCCGCCCGCCGCGAGGGCCAGAAGCTGGGCAAAGGCATTGGCCAGCGCCACGAGCATCAGCACAAGCAGCACCGCCAGCACGGTCAGCCCGAATTCGCGCAGCAGATACCGGTCAAGCACCTTCATGCCCGATTCACCCCGGCAGGTGACGGGCAATCAGCCCATAGGCGGGATCGACACCCGCAGGCCAGGGCAACTGCACGCGATATCCGCCACCCGGCGCTTCGTCCATCGGCGCCCCCTGCCTGTCGAACATCGATTCGAGCACGATCTCGCGGTTACCGCCGGGCAGGATCAACTCCAGACGGTCGCCCACGCGCATCTTGTTTTTCACATCCACCTCGGCCAGGCCGCTCTGGGCATCCACCCCGAGAACCTCGCCGACGAACTGCTGCACCTCGCCGCGCGACGCCCCTTCCAGATAGTTCTGGTAATCCTGGGTATGGTGGCGCTGGTAGAACCCGTCCGTATAGCCCCGGCTGGCCAGATTTTCCAGCTCGCCCAGCAGACGCGGATCGAAAGCCCGTCCCGCCTGCGCATCGTCGATGGCGCGCCGGTAAACCTGTGCGGTACGCGCGACGTAGTAATGCGACTTGGTGCGCCCTTCGATTTTCAGGCAATCGACACCGATTTCCACCAGACGCTGCACATGCTCAACCGCGCGTAGATCGCGCGAATTCATGATGTAGGTGCCGTGCTCGTCCTCACTCACTTCCATCAGCTCGCCCGGTCGGCTCGCCTCCTCCAGGAAGTACACCTGGTCGGCCAGCGGGTGGCGCGGCCCCTCGCCCAGCGTTGACGCAAGCGTTGACACCCCAGCCTCATCCAGGCCCCGGCCCGCGCCGCCGGGAAACGCCGCCAGCGGAATCGTCACCTCCTGTCCCGGCCCCGCCCCGGCCGGACGGTACACCCCGGCGGCATCGGCTTGCGCAGGCAGGGTCTTGTACTCCCAACGGCAGGCGTTGGTGCAGGTGCCCTGATTGGGATCACGGTGATTGAAATACCCCGACAGCAGACACCGCCCGGAATACGCGATACACAAGGCCCCGTGCACAAACACTTCAAGCTCGGTATCCGGGCATTGCTGACGGATTTCCGCCACCTCGTCCAGCGACAGCTCGCGCGACAGGATGACCCGCTCAACCCCCACTGAACGCCAGAAGCGCACCGACGCCCAGTTCACCGTATTGGCCTGCACGGACAGGTGGATCGGCATGTCCGGCCAGGCCTCGCGCGCCATGGCGATCAAGCCCGGATCAGCCATGATGAGCGCATCCGGCCCCATGTCGACGATCGGCTGCAAATCGCGCAGGAAGGTCTTGAGCTTGGCGTTGTGCGGCATCAGGTTGACCGTCAGGAAAAACCGCTTGCCCAGCGCATGCGCCTGCGCAATGCCGGTACGCAGGTTGTCTTCCAGAAAATCATTGTTGCGCACCCGTAGCGAATAGCGCGGCTGACCGGCATAGACCGCATCGGCGCCATAGGCAAAGGCGTAATGCATGGACTTGAGCGTGCCCGCCGGGGACAGCAGTTCGGTTTTCATCATCGCGAGAACAGTCACTACGTGATTGAATTGAAGAGGGTGGATTGTACGTTCAAAGGGTCATGGGCGAGACAGCGTATGTGCAGGGTATTCATCTACGGCAGCCTGAAAACCGGCCAGAGCAACCGGCACTGGATGGCGGGTTCGCACCTGCTGGGCGAACACACCACGGCCGCACTTTACCGGCTTTACGATCTCGGACCCTACCCGGCCGCCCTGCCCGGCGGCACGACGGCGCTCAAAGGCGAGGTGCATGCACTGGATACGGCACATCTGCACCGTCTGGATCACCTGGAGAACCATCCGGACGAATACGAGCGCGGCCTGATCGACACCCCTTGGGGGGCGGCCTGGATCTACCTCTACCGCCACCCGCTACCGTCTCAGGCGCGAATCCTGCCGGAAGGATGCTGGCCGGCGGCCTGAACGTACTCGCGCGCCTTTCTCGAAAGAGCGATGCGTCTCAGCCCAGGCTCAGGGCCTGCCCCATGTGCACCGGCTGTTCGGGAGCCAGCTCCGGCAGCCACTCCACCTCGGGCCCCGCCAGCACGATGACCGTAGAGCCCATATTGAAGCGGCCCATCTCCGCCCCGCGGTCAAGGATGACATCGAGCTGCCGCCCCGGCGTCCCGTTCTCCTCCGCCGTACCATAGCGCGTGACGCCGATCTCGCGCCCGCGCGGCGGCGTGACCAGCCCGGCCCAGACCGTCTCGATGGCGGAAACATTCATCGCCCCAACCAGCACCAGCCCCAGGGGGCCGCGCGAGGTATCAAAAAGCGCCGCGACGCGCTCATTGCGCGCAAAAACACGCGGCACCTGCGCCACCGTGCCCGGCCCGACACTGAACAGCCGCCCCGGCACATGCACCATTTCCCGCAGGCGTCCGCCCAGGGGCATATGCACACGATGATAATCGCGCGGCGAAAGGTAGATGGTGGCAAAACGCCCGTTGCGAAACGCCTCGGCTCGCGCAAGATCGCCACCTAAAAGCTCCACCAGGGAATAGCTCTGCCCCTTGGCCTGCACGATGCGCCCGTCTTCGATGCGCCCGATCTGGCTGATATGCCCGTCGGCAGGACAGGCGAGCACGCCCTCGCCTTCGGCCAGCGGACGGGCGTCGGCGCGCAGGGCGCGGGTGAAGAAGGCGTTGAAGGTCGGATAAGCGGAAGCGTCCGGTTCGGCCGCCTCATTCATGTCCACCGCGAAGTGCCGCACGAAGCGGCGTATGATCATGCCGACAAACGGCAGACGCCAGCGGGTGGCCTCGAAGATCAGGCGGGAGAGAAGATGATGGGGCAGGATGTATTGCAGGCTGATGCCCAAGGAGGAAAGAAAGCCGTCGCGGGCCATGTCACCCTTCCGATTCGGTAAATCGCTATCATATCAAACACGCCATAAAATATCGGACCGCATCCCCATGCTCACCCACCCAACCGCTTCACTTGACGATACCCGCCACCTGGAAACCCTGCGCGATTTCCTGCGCTGGGCCATGAGCCGCTTCGCGGAACAGAAGATTTTTCTCGGGCACGGCACCGACAACTACCTGGACGAAGCGGCCTGGCTGATCCTGCAAAGCCTGCACCTGCCCGCCGATCTGGACGAGCGCTGGTTCGACGCGCGCCTCACCCCCAGCGAAGCCGAACTGCTGCACGAGCGCATCCGCCGCCGCTGCATCGAGCGCATTCCCACCGCCTACCTCACCGGTCAGGCCTGGTTCATGGGTCTGCCGTTTCAGGTCAACCCGCATGTGCTGATTCCGCGCTCGCCCACGGCCGAACTCATTGAAAACGCCTTCACGCCCTGGATCGACCCCGCGCGCGTCGAACGCATCCTCGACCTGTGCACCGGCAGCGGCTGCATCGGCATTGCCTGCGCCAGCGTCTTCCCCGACGCCCAGGTCGATCTGGCAGACATCTCGCCCGAAGCACTGGACGTGGCCCGTACCAACATTGCCCTGCACGGAATGGAAGGTCGGGTCCGGGCCATCGAATCGGATCTGTTCGACGCACTGCAAGGCCAGCGCTACGACATCATCATCAGCAACCCACCCTACGTCGATGCACGCGACATGCGCGAACTGCCGCCGGAATACCGCCACGAGCCGCGCCTGGCCCTGGAAGCCGGCGAAGACGGCATGCGCATCGTGAACCGCATCCTCGCCCAGGCCGCAGCGCACCTGAACCCCGGCGGGCTGCTCGTCGTCGAGGTTGGCAACACGGAACACACCGTCGCCGAGCGTCACCCCGAACTGCCCCTGGTCTGGCTGGAATTCCAGCGCGGCGGCGACGGCGTCTTCCTGATCACTCGCGAGGATCTGCCCAACGTCGAACCGGCTCCATAAATTAATTTGAATATACAAAAAGCAGGCTCGACTTGCGGCCCCGAAATGCTGTGCTAGCATCAGCAAATTGAAATTTTACTCTTCGACGTGAACGAATCACGCGAACACTGGCGAAATCTCAAAACATGAGGGGTCAAACATGGCACACATCGTCATCATGGGCGCCGGCATCGGCGGCATGCCCGCCGCCTACGAGCTGCGCGAGCACCTGGGGCCGGAACACACTGTCACGGTCATCAACGCGGTCGACTACTTCCAGTTCGTACCGTCCAACCCCTGGGTCGCCGTCGGCTGGCGCAACCGTGACGATGTCACGTTCCCCATCAAGCCCCACCTTGAGCGCAAGGGCATTCAGTTCATCGCCCAGCCCGTCACCCACATCGACCCGGAAGCCCGACGGCTGACCCTCGCCAACAGCGAACAGCTCGACTACGACTACCTCGTCATCACCACCGGCCCGAAGCTCGCGTTCAACGAAATCGAAGGCGCTGGCCCGCACGGCGGACACACCCACTCGGTCTGCTCCGTCGATCACGCGGAACTGGCCTACGAAGACTTCAAGAAGCTCTGCGAAGAACCCGGCCACGCCATCGTCGGCGCCATGCCTGGCGCGAGCTGCTACGGCCCGGCCTATGAATACGTCTTCATCCTCGATGCCGCCCTGCGCAAAAAGAAACTGCGCAGCAAGGTGCCCATCACCTTCGTGACCGCCGAACCGTACATCGGCCACCTGGGCCTGGGCGGCGTGGGTGACTCCAAAGGCATGCTCGAATCCGAACTGCGCTCGCACGACATCAAGTGGATCACCAACGCCCGGACCAAGAAGGTCGAAGACGGCAAGATGATCGTCGAGGAGCTGGACATGCAGGGCAACCTCGTCAAAACCCACGAACTGCCCTTCAAGCACTCAATGATGCTGCCCTCCTTCAAGGGCGTGGACGCGGTAGCCGCCGTCGAAGGGCTGTGCAACCCGCGCGGCTTCGTTCTGATCGACGAATACCAGCGCAACCCGAAATACAAGAACATCTACTCCGCCGGCGTCTGCGTGGCCATTCCCCCTGTCGAGGCCACCCCGGTGCCGACCGGCGCGCCCAAGACCGGCTACATGATCGAATCCATGGTCACCGCCATCGTTCACAACATCGAAGACGCCATCGCCGGCCGCGAGCCAACCCACAAGGGCAGCTGGCAAGCCATCTGCCTCGCCGATATGGGCGATACCGGCGCCGCCTTCATCGCCCTGCCGCAGATGCCGCCGCGCAACGTCAACTGGTTCGCCAAGGGCAAGTGGGTGCATCTGGCGAAAATCGCCTTCGAGAAATATTTCATCCGCAAGATGAAAAAGGGCACCTCCGAGCCGCTGTACGAGAAGTACATCCTCAAGGCCATCGGCATCCAGCGCCTGGAAAAATAAGCCTCCGTTCATCCTCCGCGATGGACCACCCGACACGCCCGGCCCCGCCGGGCGTTTTTCATCCCCGCCGCCTTGGCCCCCTGCTCTTCCAAGACCCGCCGCGCTCGGGTACTCTCGCCCGCATCCACACCGCCAGGAGTTGCCAAGGTGCATCTGCCCATCCTGCTGACCGCCGCGCTGGAAAGCGGCCTCAATCGCCTGATTGCCCTGGACGAGGATGCTGCCCAGCGCCTGGCGGAATTCAGCGGCCGGGTCATCGGTGTTCGTTTCGACGGTCCGATGCCCGTCAATATCTTTCTGCTACCGGGAAACGACGGACTGTACCTGATGGGACGTCACGAAGGCCTGAGCGATGCCACCCTGGTCATCTCGCCCTTCGGCCTGTTGCGCCTGCCCTTGCGCGCCCATCCCGCCGATGGCGCCTTCACCCAGGATCTGCGCTTTGAAGGCGATGCCGCACTGGGCGCACGCTTTGCCCGCACCCTGGCCGAACTCGACCCGGACTGGGAAGAGGCCCTCTCCCGCCACCTCGGCGATGCCCTGGCCCATAGCCTGGGAAGCCGCCTGCGCGCCCTGAACAGCTGGGCGGCGCGCACACTCGATCACCGGGCCCTGGACGGCGGGGAATACCTGCGCGAGGAAACCCGCCTGAGCCCTGGCCGCGAGGAAACCGATGGCTTCCTCGACGGTGTGGACCGGCTGCGCGAGGACGTCGAACGCCTGGATGAACGCATCGCACGGCTCGACCGCACCCTGGCGGAGCGTGACTGACCCATGCTGCGTCCCGGCCTGATCCTGCGCCTGATCCACATCAATTTCGTGCTCCTGCGTCACGGGCTGGATGAGGTCATTCTCGCCACCCACCTGTTCCGCCCACTGCGCTTCATGCGCTACGTCTCCCCGTGGTTCTGGTTCGGCTCCACCCGTCGCGTCCCCCGGGGAGAACGTATCCGCCGCGCGCTGGAAGAGCTGGGGCCGATCTTCGTCAAGTTCGGGCAGATGCTCTCCACCCGCAAGGATCTGCTGCCGGAAGACATCGCCGAAGCGCTGACTGTCCTGCAGGACAAAGTACGCCCCTTCCCCGGCGCCGAAGCCCGCCGACGCATCGAGCAGGCCTATGGCCAGCTGCCGCTGGAACGGGTATTCGAGCACTTCGACAGCACGCCCCTGGCCTCGGCCTCCATCGCGCAGGTCCACGCCGCCCGCCTGCTCGACGGACGTGAGGTCGTGGTCAAGGTGGTGCGCCCCGACATCGAACGCCGCATCCGCCGCGATCTGGAAATCCTCTACACCATTGCCGGACTCGCACAACGCTACTGGGCCGAAGGGCCGCGCCTGCACCCGGTGGAAGTCGTGCAGGAATTCGACAAGACCCTGATGGACGAACTGGATTTGATGCGCGAAGCCGCCAATGCCGCCGAAATCCGTCGTCATTTCGAGAACTCTCCCCTGCTCTACATCCCCGCCATCCACTGGGAGCTCTGCCGCGAGAAGGTGCTGGTGCAGGAACGCATCTTCGGCATCCCGATCAGCCGCACCGCGCAGCTCACCGAGGCCGGCATCGACCTCAGGAAACTTGCCGAACGTGGGGTGGAAATCTTCTTCACCCAGGTATTCGTGCACAATTTCTTTCACGGCGACATGCACCCGGGAAATATCTTCGTCAATCCGGCCCACCCGCAGGACCCGCAGTACATGGCGGTGGATTTTGGCATCGTCGGCAGCCTGACCCCCGAAGACCAGCGCTACCTCGCGGAAAACTTCCACGCCTTCTTCAACCGCGATTACCGCCGCGTCGCCGAACTGCACCTCGAATCCGGCTGGGTACCGGCCCACACCCGCGTCGAGGAATTCGAATCCGCCATCCGCACGGTCTGCGAACCGATCTTCCAGAAGCCGCTCAAGGACATCTCCTTCGGCCACTTCCTGCTGCGCCTGTTCCAGACCGCACGGCGCTTCAACATGGAAGTCCAGCCACAACTCGTGCTGCTGCAAAAGACCCTGCTCGCCATCGAAGGCCTGGGCCGGCAGCTTTACCCGGAGCTCGACCTGTGGCAGACCGCCAAACCATTCATCGAACGCTGGATGCGCGACCGGCTCGGCCCGGCGGCGGTATGGCGTGGCCTGCGTAACGAATGGCCCGCCCTCCTGGAACACCTGCCCGCCCTGCCACGCCTCACCCTGGCCGCCCTGCGCGCCGGCGAGCGGCAGGCCGAAGCCCTGCGCGAACAGCGCGATGAAATCCGCCGCCTGCGCGAGGAGATGCGCGAATCGCGCCTGCGTCATGGCAGCGTGGTAATCGGCGCCGCATTGATTGTCAGCGCCTTCCTCATCAAGGGCCTGGATGGCCACGCCCCCCTGCCCCTGCTCGGCGGCGCTCCGGGCGATGCCTGGGTGCTGAGCATCGGCGGCATCCTGCTCATCCTGAGCGGCCTGCGCCGCTGAGGCTCGGCACGCGTTTAAGGGTGTTTACCCAATGGACGAGCGTGGGCGGAGGGAAGCGCCCCCTTCGTTCAGTTCGGCGCCAGATTTCAAGAAAACCTTCCTTTTGCCCCCTGACGGACCTTCAAAATCCGTTCTCTGCCCGTTCAGCACGCAGTTGCATGAGGTGAATGTAGTCATACAGATCGGAGAGAAAGAACTGACGGATTTCATTGTCCGCCAGCCGCTCGCGCAAGGCGGCATCGCCAGCCACATGGCGGCGGGCATCCTCGTGGAACGGCGGCGGCAGGGTATCATTGAAAGGGGAAGCACGCGCGAGCAGGCGTAGTGTCTGCTCGAACAGCAGGGTGACATCCTCCACTTCAAGGGCATGAATGCGCCGACCACCGTACAGGCGCATCAGCGCAAGGTAATCGCCGATTTCGGGACGGCTGGCCGTCATCGTCTCGTTTCCTCGTTATTTTCTGCCGGAAATCGTGGATTTTACCCCCGAAACCGGGGACAGGTTTGCGTTACAATGCCGCCCCATGTCACAGGATCACATTCTCGCCCCGCTCAACTCCGCCCAGCTCGAAGCGGTGACCAGTCCCGCGCGCGCCACGCTCGTTCTGGCGGGCGCTGGCAGCGGCAAGACCCGCGTACTCACCCACCGCCTTGCCTGGCAGGTGGAGGTCATGGGGCTCTCACCCTGGTCGATTCTGGCGGTGACCTTCACCAACAAGGCCGCCGCCGAAATGCGGGCGCGGGTGGAGGCTTTGCTGACCCGGCCAACCAGCGGGCTGTGGATAGGCACCTTCCATGGCCTCTCGCATCGCCTGCTGCGCCAGCACTGGCAGGAAGCCGGGCTGCCGCAATCCTTCCAGATTCTCGATGCCGACGACCAGTTACGTCTGGTCAAGCGCATCGTGCGCGAAGCGGGGCTGGACGACGCACGCTGGCCGGCCAAGCTTGTGGCCGGATATATCGGCGCACGCAAGGAAGAAGGCATACGTCCCGCGTCGATCCCGGACAACGGCGACCCCATCCAGCGGCAGTTCATCACGCTGTACCAAGACTACGAGGCCGTATGCCGCCGTTCCGGGCTGGTGGATTTTTCCGAGCTGCTGCTTCGCGCGGTGGAGCTTTTGCGCGACAACCCGCCCTTGCTTGAACATTACCGCCAGCGTTTCCGCCACCTGCTGGTGGACGAGTTCCAGGACAGCAACAGCTTGCAATATGCCTGGCTGCGCCTTCTGGCCGGCGAGAGCGTGCCGGTCTTCGCGGTCGGTGACGACGACCAGTCGATCTACGGCTGGCGCGGCGCGCGCATCGAGCATATCCAGCATTTCTCGCGCGACTTCCCCGGCACGCATCTGGTGCGCCTGGAGCAGAACTACCGCTCAACGGGGACCATCCTCGCCGCAGCCAACGCGGTGATCGCCCACAACCAGGGCCGCCTGGGCAAGAGCCTGTGGACCGAGGGCGAGGATGGCGCCCCCATTGATTATTACAGCGCCTACAACGAGCACGACGAGGCACAATTTGTCACCGAACGCCTGCGCAAATGGACCGAATCCGGCCGTGCGCGCGGCGAGGCGGCCATTCTCTACCGCTCCAACGCCCAGTCGCGCGTGCTGGAAGACGCGCTGATCCGCGCGCGCCTGCCTTACCGCATCTACGGCGGCCTGCGCTTTTTCGAGCGCGCGGAAATCCGCGACATGCTGGCCTATCTGCGCCTGATTGCCAACCGCGACGACGATGCCGCCTTCGAGCGCGTGGTCAACACCCCCGCGCGCGGCATTGGCGAGAAAACCCTGGAAACCCTGCGCGAACAGGCCCGCCACCACGGCGCCTCGCTCTGGCAGACGGCCATGGTACTGCTCTCGACCGGCGTCCTGCCCGCCCGCGCGGCGGGTGCCCTGCGCGGTTTCCTCGCCCTTCTGGAATCGCTGAGCGAAGCCACCCGCGAGCTCACGCTGGAAGAACAGGTTCAGTACCTTGCCGACAAGAGCGGCCTGCTGGAGATGTACCGCAACGACAAGAGCGGGGATCGCGGCGAGGCCAAGGCCGAAAACATCGAGGAACTGGCCAATGCCGCGCGAGGATTCGCTCCCGATGATGAAATGCACGCCGGCATGCGCCCGCTGGATGCCTTCCTCGCCCACGCCAGCCTTGAGGCCGGTGAGGCACAGGGGCAGGCCTGGGAAGACTGTGTGCAGATGATGACCCTGCACTCGGCCAAGGGACTGGAATTTCCGCTCGTTTTCATGGTCGGCATGGAAGAAGGGCTGTTCCCGCACCAGATGTCCATCGACGAGCCGGGACGGCTGGAAGAAGAGCGTCGGCTGGCCTACGTTGGCATCACCCGCGCCCGCGAACAACTGGTGCTGACCACCACCGAACACCGCCGCCTGCATGGACGCGACACCTACCCACAGGCCTCGCGTTTTGTCGGCGAGATTCCGGCGTCGCTGCTACGCGATGTCCGTCCGCGCGCCCAGATCAGCCGCCCGGTCTGGAGCCCGCCCGCCCAGGCACAGACCGGAAGCGGGTTCCGCATCGGCCAATCGGTACGCCACCCCAAATTCGGCGAGGGCGTCATCATCGGCCACGAGGGCGCGGGCGAGCATGCCCGTGTGCATGTGAATTTCGGACGCGAGGGCAGCAAGTGGCTGATCCTCGCCTATGCCAACCTGACCGCCGCCTGAGCACGCCACAAAGGACAGCGCCATGCAACGACGAGACTTCCTCACCCACGCCGGACTGGGCGCCCTTGCCGGGACCGCCGCACTCACCGGCTGCGGCAAGAAGGACGAGAACGCCCCGGCACAAAAAGCCACCGCCTCCGGCGAAGTCATTCACTGGAAGCTGGTCAGCGCCGCACCGAAGAATTTTCCCGGCCTGGGCACCGGGGCCGAAAACATCGCGCGTTACATCAACGAACTCAGCGGCGGGCGCCTCAGCGTCAAGGTCTATGGTGCGGGCGAGCTGGTTCCAGCCTTTGAAACCTTCGACGCCGTGTCACGCAACACCGCACAGATCGGTCACGGCGGCGGCTCCTATTACTGGAAAGGCAAACACGAGGCCACACAGTACTTCACCACAGTCCCCTTCGGCCTCACCGCCCAGGAAATGAACGCCTGGCTGTTCTACGGTGGGGGGTTGGAGCTATGGCAGGAGCTCTACGCTCCTTTCAACCTCGTCCCCATGCCCGGCGGCAACAGTGGCGTGCAGATGGGCGGCTGGTTCAACCGCGAAATCCGCTCGCTGGCCGACCTCAAGGGCCTGAAGATGCGCATCCCCGGCCTGGGCGGCGAGGTGCTGACCCGTGTGGGCGTCACGGCCGTCAACCTCCCGGGAGCCGAACTCTTCATGGCCCTGCAAAACGGCACCATCGACGCCGCCGAATGGGTCGCGCCCTACAACGATCTGGCCTTCGGTTTCCACAAGGTCGCCAAGTACTACTACGCGCCTGGCTGGCACGAACCCGGCAGCACCGTCGAAGCCTTCATCAACAAACAGGCGCTGGATGGCCTGCCGCCCGACCTGCGGCATATCGTGCTCAATGCCTGCAAGCTGGCCAATGCCGACATGCTGGCTGAGTACACCGCACGCAATCATGCGTCGCTTGAAACCCTGCTCAACCAGCACGGCGTGCCGGTGCGGCGCTTCCCCGACGATGTACTCACCGCCCTGCGCAACACCACCCTCCAGGTGATGGAAGAAATCGCCGCACGCGACCCGTTCTCCCGCCGGGTGCATGACTCGCTGATGGGCTTTCTTGAACAGGTGCGTGGCTGGACAGACATCTCGGAGCTGGCCTATCTGATTGCCCGCGATGGCCTGCCCGGCACCAAAGGAGATAACGCATGAGCCGCCGCCAGTTTCTCACCCGCGTCGGTGCCGGCGCGCTGGGTGTCGCCCTTGCTTCCCCTGCGGTCAAGGCCGCAAGCGAACGTCCCATCGAATGGAAGATGGTCACCACCTGGCCCAAGAACTTCCCCGGCCTGGGCACCGGCGCGGAAAATATCGCACGCTACATCAACGAGATGAGCAACGGCCGCCTCAAGGTCAAAGTCTATGGTGCCGGTGAGCTGGTGCCGGCCTTTGAAGTCTTCGACACCGTCTCCAAGGGCACCGCTCAGATGGGACACGGCGCGGCCTACTACTGGAAAGGCAAGCACGCCGCCGCGCAGTTTTTCGCCTCGGTTCCCTTCGGCCTCACCGCCCAGGAAATGAACGCCTGGTTGTTCTACGGCGGCGGTCTGGAACTGTGGCAGGAGCTCTACGCCCCCTTCAACCTTGTTCCCCTGCCCGGCGGCAATACCGGCGTGCAGATGGGCGGCTGGTTCAACCGAGAAATCAACTCGCTGGAGGATCTCAAGGGCCTGAAGATGCGCATCCCCGGCCTGGGCGGCGAAGTGCTGACCCGTGCCGGCGGCACCTCGGTCAACATTCCCGGCGGCGAGCTGTTCAACGCCCTGAAGAACGGCACCATCGACGCCACCGAATGGGTCGGCCCTTACAACGATCTGGCCTTCGGCCTGTACAAAGCCGCACGCTTCTACTACTACCCCGGCTGGCAGGAACCGGGCAGCACCATGGAGGCGATCATCAACAAGGCCGCGCTGGTCGAGCTGCCATCCGACCTGCAGCACATCGTCCTCAGCGCCTGCAAGCTGGCCAATGCCGACATGCTGGCCGAATTCACCGCGCGCAACAACGCGGCGCTGCGCGTACTCGTCAAGGAACACGGTGTCCAGCTGCGCCGCTTCCCCGACGACGTGCTCCACGCCCTGCGCGAGCTGTCCACCGAGGTGCTGAACGAAGTAGCCCGGAACGATGCCTTCGCCCGGCGCGTCCTCGAATCCTTGACCGGCTTCCGCGAACAGGTTCGTCCCTGGACCGACCTGTCCGAGCGGGCCTTCCTGATCGCCAGGGACGGCATCCAGGCCGGTGCGGGCTGAGCCCGCGAACCGGCGTCCCCTCGCGGGACAGCCGGCTCGCCCGAACGCCCGTGTCTGGCCGAAGCCCGGACCCGCGGCCCCCCAACGCCTCGGCCGTTGGGGGGCCGCCCTGTTCGCCCTGGCCGCTTTCCTTCTTCTGACCACCTATACCCCGGGCCCCGATCCGCAACGGCTGGCCGCCGCAAAACAGGCCATCGAGCAGGCCGCGCCGCTGGATGGCCTGCTCGCCCTGCGAGCCCTACACGTCGAATCCGAACAACGCACGGAAAACGGCTGGGACATGCGCATCGCCTATGAGTTGACCGCCCTGGTCGATACGGAGCTGGCGGTCAAGATCATCGAACAGGCGCTCTCCGAAAACGAACCCGAACGCCTGGCCCTGGCCCTGCGCCACGGCCCACTGAGCGACGCCGCCCGCGAAGGCCGCCTGAGCGAGACCCTTGAAAAACGCTATGGAAAGCTGGCCCCCGGCGCCACGCTGCACCAGTATGCAAGTCTGCAACTCAGCCGCGACGAGGCCGGGCAATGGCGGGTCAGGGATATGCGTATCCGGGGCGAGGAAGCGCCACCGACACGCTGACGGACGGACAAACGGGCGTTCATCCCGCCTGTCAGGGTGTTTACAAAATAAATGTTTGTTGGACGACAGTGGGCGCCCGCGCTTGCAATTCGGGTGGTCCGAAGTGCGTTACATGAGGCGGGCGAAACAGTGCGCAAGCCTGTCCGCTTGCTAAAGATCAAGTCGTTCAACAGCCAGTTAAAGCCGCTTTCAAGAACCGTTGGATCCCTTTTTCGCCCGCCTTGATGTTTGCCTCTTCAAACAGGCGTCAACGCAAGCGGGCGAGTCACTTTTCTTGCTTGTGCAAGAAAAATAACCCAAAGCCCCCCCCACGGGACCACCCTTCGGGCAAGCCCTGGCCTGACCTGCTCCAGCCGGGCCGTCCCGAATTCGAGCGCCGTACCCGTCAGGGCTTGGGGCATGGATGCCCCAAGGGTGCGAGAACAGGATGCACAACATCCTGTTGTGGCAGGACTGAAAGGGCCCATCCATGGCCCTTTCACCCGGTCTCCACAACCCCGTCCATGGCGCCTCCAAGGAGGAGCTGGGAATCCTTCGTCCGGCGCTGAATTGTCCGCAACACTTTCTTTTTGTAAACACCCTCTCAGAGGTGCGCAAACATCCTCCCTGCTGCTGACGGGGGAAGCCTGCGCAGAGGAGAATGTTAAAAAAGGCTTTTCTGCCCTTTTTTAACTCGCATCAAAGCGAAGTGAATTCGCGACGGGGCCAGAACAGACCGCTGAAGAGCCATTTTCAACGGCCTGTCATTTCCAGAGCAAGGGCTCAAGCGCCTCACGATTGGCCAGCACAATCTGCTGCACGGCGGGATCGGGGTGTTCACGATCCGGTTCGACACGCATGAGGCTGAGGAAGTAAGGCACCAGGGCGGCACGCAGCCGGTGTTCGGTACGTCCATCGGTCATGGCATAGTCCTCGGCGATAACCGCCTGCTGGGCGGCAGGCAGCCCCGGGTGTGGGACAATAACGACCGTCACCCTTTCATGCCATCGCGCATCTGCCGCCGGACTTGCGCCGGCTTCTTCCAGCACCTCGGGAACACCGCGCATACGCGCCAGGACGAAATCGCGGTACTCCCCATGAGTGTCGCTATAGGCCCTCACATGCCAGCGCAAGCCGCTGAACACCAGTGTATGTGGGGAGAGCTGCAACTCCACCGGTTCCGGGCGACGCATGGACTGATAGCTCAGGCGCAACTTCGTACCGTTGCAGGCAGCCCGGCTGATGGCATGAAACACCCTCAGATCGAGTTCACGATCCAGCGGACGCATGACCTCCACCGCCGGCCCCTGCGCGGTAAGTGCCAGTACCGGGCCGTCACCATGCGGCATGGCACCCAGCACGTCCAGCAACTGCGAGGCTCGCCCACTGAGCAACAACGGATCGAAATCCGGCCCCGCCTCGTAGTATTTCCTCGATTTGTTGTAAACGAGATTACCCGGACGCAGGCGCTGATAGAGTGCGAAATCCTTGGAGGCCTGGGCCCGGCTGATACCAAAGCTGTCGGTCAGGGCCTGGGTACGCACCCAGCCAGACAACAACAAGGTGCTTTCCAGCAGCTTCAGGCGCTGGCGCACGTCCCATTTGAGTTCTTCATTCGTCGGCGATGCGTTCATGGTGTGTATTTTCCGGCCTGCGTGACACATGTCAATAAAAACAACGTGTCTTTCTTGACACGAAGAAAAACTGGGCTACTATCTACTCATGTCCAGATTGTGGACGTAAATTCGGAGTAACGACATGCGTACCTACAGCGACCCCGAAATCAACTACTGGGCCGATGTGTTCATGGCCTGCCATCTGGCCCGCGAGGGCCTGCGCTTCGAGGACTTTCTTGCCGATCCGCAGGGACAGCTTAACCGCTACGGGATGGACGATGCGCCGCAGATCATCGCCGATGGCTATCTTCCCCTGCTTCCCAGTCAGGCCCGGTTGCGCCGTCAACTGCTGCTCACAGCGGCAGAACCCACGCCTCCCAGCGCACAGCCGGCGTTTCTCACGCCGCGCCTGGCCGCCTGAACCACGCCAGTGCGCGGAATTGACGTTCCGCCCCCTGCGGCCTCATGCTTGAGCAACGCTATCCACTCTGCCAATGGAAGGATCATTCATGGCTTCTGGCCTTTTCGCCATCCTCGACGATGTTGCCACACTGCTCGACGACACGGCCGCTTTGACCAAGGTCGCCGCCAAGAAGACCGGCTCCATCCTTGTGGACGACATGGCAGTCAACGCCGAGAAGGCCACCGGTTTTCATCATGACCGCGAATTGCCGGTACTGTGGGCCATCGCCAAGGGCTCGATGCTCAACAAGCTCATTATCCTGCCCATCGCCCTTTTGCTCTCCGCCTTCGCGCCTTGGGCCATCCTGCCGGTTCTTCTGATCGGCGGTCTGTACCTGGCCTTCGAAGGTGCGGAGAAAATGGCCGAATGGCTGGGCTGGCATGCCCACGAACCCACCCCTGACGCGGCCCAGCCCGCCCTGACCGCCACAACCGGCGACGCGGCCGCAATCGAAGCGGCCAAGATCCGCTCCGCCATCCTCACCGATTTCATCCTGTCCATCGAAATCATCGTGATCGCGCTGGGCAGCGTCGTCGGACAGCCCCTGCTCACCCAGGTCATCGTCACATCATTGATCGCCATCGTCGCCACCATCGGGGTCTACGGCCTGGTCGCGGCCATCATCCGCATGGACAACGTCGGCCTGGCACTGATCGAGCGCGGCCGTAAAGGCACGCGCCTGAGCTGCCGCATGGCCCATGCACTGGGACAGGGCCTCGTCACCAGCATGCCGCGGCTGATCAAAGCACTGTCGATCATCGGAACACTGGCCATGGTGCTGGTCGGCGGCGGCATCTTCGTTCACAACCTGCCCATGCTGCATCACCTGAACGAACACTATCTGAGCTTCGCCCCCCTTCTCGGTGAGTTTGGCGCCGGCCTGCTCGGCGGATTTGCCGTCATGGGGCTGATCATGCTGCTGCGTCGCGCGAAAAAACACGCCGCACCCTGACTCGTCAACAGACCGCCCTCTGAGCCCAAGGCCATGCCGACTGCACGCCGACTTTCCCTCGAAGCCCTGACCGTACTCGACGCCATCGAGCGTAACGGAAGCTTTGCCGGTGCGGCCAATGAAATGCACCGCGTCCCTTCGGCCATCACCTATCTGATAAAAAAACTTGAAGACGATCTGGGGGTCAGCCTGTTCGACCGGGCCGGGCATCGCGCACAACTGACAGAAATCGGCGCCTTGCTGCTTTCGGAAGGCCGTCACCTGCTGGCCTCGGCCACCGCTGTGGAAGCGCGCATACGCCGACTGGCAAGCGGCTGGGAAAGCGAGCTCATCATCGCCATCAGCGATCTGTTTCCCACCGAAAGCTTTCATCCACTGCTCGCGGCGTTCTATGCCAGCGGCGCACCAACCCGCCTGCGCCTCTCCAGCGAGGTGCTGGGCGGCGTGTGGGACGCCTTGCACAGCGGTCGGGCCGACATCGCCATCGGCGTGGCGCTTGATGCCCCACCCCCAGCCGGTTTTGCGCTGGAACCGCTGGCCGACGTGGAATTTCTCCTCGCTGTAGCCCCCACCCATCCGTTGGCGACACGCCCCGAGCCCTTGAGTGAACTTGACCTGCTGCCCTACCGCGTCGTGGCGGTGGCCGATTCCTCGCGCAACCTGCCTCCACGCAGCGCGGGCATACTCACCGGGCAGGATGTACTGACAGTCGCCCGCATGCGCGACAAACTCGAAGCACAGGCCGCCGGGTTAGGCATCGGTTATGTTCCGCGCGCGCTGGCTTGCCCCTGGCTCGCAGACGGTCGCCTGCTCGAAAAACGCACACTCACGCCCCCACCGACAGCCCGCCTGGGCCTGGGCTGGCGCCCGAGAGACAGCGGACGGGCCACGGTCTGGTTCATCGAGGCCCTACGCGCTCACTCACCGCTGACCTCATCGGCGGCATCGGAAGAGAACGCAAACGCGGTCGGGACGGACTGACACCCGCTGACCCGGTTACGCCCCCCCCGCTTGGAGCGATACAGCGCGTTGTCAGCCGCCGCAAGCAGGACGCTGGGCCGCTCACCCAACTCCTGCCCGTCAAAGCAGGCCACACCCAGACTGATGGTGACCCAGGGACTCACCGACGACGCCCCGTGCGCAATCTGAAGCCCCTCCACCGCACGTCGCAGGTTCTCCGCCACACGCATCGCCCCCGCCGCCCCGGTCTCCGGCAGGGCCGCAACGAACTCCTCGCCGCCATAACGCGCCAGCATGTCGCGCGGGCGGTTGACGATCGTCGCCATGACCCTCGCCACTTTGCGCAACACCTCATCCCCACCCGGATGACCATGCCGGTCGTTGTAATCCTTGAAATGATCGATGTCGATCATGATGACCGACAGGGGTGAATGTGCGCGACGCGACGCAAGCAGCTCCTGCGCCAGATAGTTATCGAACCGGCGACGGTTCGCGAGACCCGTCAGCCCATCCGAACCGGCCAGATCGTCCAGCTCCGCATTGGCCAGACGCAGGCGCTCGATCATTTCCAGGCGCTCGCTGATATCGTGAAACGCAATCACCGCACCGGCGATACCGCCGCCCACGCCCGGCAGGGGGGACACACTCATGGAAATCGGCAGGCGATCGCCGTCATCGCGTGCCAGATGCACCTCACGCATCAGGATGCGTTGCCCCTGGGTCAATACCTTGTCCATACGGCATTCCAGAGGCCGGCCTTCGGCATCGACCACGAAATCGCTCCATGGATGCCCCGTAAGCTGCTTTAGAGAACGAAACAACAAGGCACAGGCCTCGGGGTTCGCGAATGCGATGGCTCCCCGACGGTCGAGCACCACCACACCCTCCGCCAGCGCATCGGTCACCGCCCGCAAACGCGACTCGCTGTCACGCAAAGCCAGCACTGCCTGCTGCCGCGCCAGCCAAAGATAGGCCAGCAAGGCACTGCCCAGAAGCACGGTCACCCCGAGCAGAGCCCACCATAGCGGTGAAAAGCGTTCCCCACGCAACAGCTGAACCTCCAGCTGTTCACGGGGAATGAACGAAACCACCGTCCAGCGATAATCCAGTTGCGAAACCACCGCCTGGCTTGCACCGGAAGCCTGGGAGGTACCCGTGGAAGAAATCTGCCCCGAACGCAGGGGAAGATAGGCCGAAAAAGTAAACAACCCGTCCTTGTTGAGCACCGAACCGCTGGAATTGGCCTGAATGCGCGCCCACACATCGGGATAACGCTCGGCAAAGGACGGCCCGCGATCAAACATGAACCCCCAGGCATCCGCCGGATCCGGCGCGTTCAGCCAGTAGCCTTCCCGATTGAGCAGCATCGCTCGTGCCTCGCCACGCAAGATCAAGCGGAAATCCTCCAACATCTCGTTGGCCAGATAATTGAGCACCAGGACGCCCCCCGCCCGGCCCTCCGAATTGAAAACCGGCTTGGCCACACGCAGGGTAGGCTTGTAGGGAACTTCAATGGCCTGCCCCTCGATATTCAGATCCAGCGGCGAGACATACACTTGACCAGGCGCCAGACGGATGGCATCGCTGAAATAATAACGCGAGGATTTATCCTGCAGGGCAGCCGCAGGCACCCGCACGGCACGCCCCTCCACCCAGTTCAGACGCAGCACCTCCCGACCCGAAACATCCAGCAGGCGGACCTGATCGTACAGCCCGGTAACCCGCATCATCCCCTCGAAGCACTGAGCCAGCTCATCCAGCGTCCCCGCACCGCCGCCATTGAGGTAATGGCGCACGGCCGGCAGCGACTCCAGAAGCAGCAGATCCGACACCACCCGCCGCACATCGCTTTCCAGCACGGTCAATGACGCCGACACCTGTACCGCCTCGCGCGCCTCCAGCATGCGCAGGTTGGCCTTGCGCTCAATCAGCCCCAAAACCACCAGAATGACCGACACACCGACCATGGATGGCAGGAAAATCAGCAGGAAGCGCTTCAACCAGGGCCGGAACAAGGCCTCACGCACCACGGAACACCCCCGGGAAGAAGGTAAATACCAAAAGACCCATCCATGCCTGTATTCAAGGCGGCACCAGCGCTCACATCATGAGACTTTGCAGAAGGATAAACCATGCCCCAGCGGGGCGCACAGCGCATCATGCGGACACACCCGGCGCAGGCAGGTAAAATGCCCGCACGACCACAACCCCCAGCACCATGAACGCCGCCATCCGCGAGGAATTCTTCCGCCGCCTCAAGGCCCAGAACCCCCACCCCACCACCGAACTCGACTACAGCAGCCCCTTCGAGCTGCTGGTGGCCGTACTGCTTTCCGCCCAGGCCACCGACAAGGGCGTGAACAAGGCCACCGCCCGCCTTTTCCCTGTAGCCAACACCCCGCAGGCCATTCTCGCGCTCGGTGAGGAGCCCCTGGCCGAGTTCATCAAGACCATCGGCCTGTTCCGCACCAAGGCTGCCAACCTCATCAAGACCTGCCGCATCCTTGTCGAGACCCATGGCGGCGAGGTGCCGACCACACGCGAGGCCCTGGAGCAACTCCCCGGCGTGGGGCGCAAGACCGCCAACGTGATCCTCAACACCGCCTTCGGTCAGCCCACCCTCGCCGTGGACACCCATATCTTCCGGCTGGCCAACCGCACCCGGCTCGCGCCCGGCAAGAACGTCCGCGAAGTCGAGGACCGTCTTCTGCGCCTCATCCCCCGCGCCTACCTCAAGGACGCCCACCACTGGCTCATCCTGCACGGACGCTACATCTGCACCGCACGCTCGCCCAAATGCGCCGAATGCCTTGTCTGCGACCTCTGCGAGGCCCGCGACAAAACCGGCGAATGCAGCCCCGAAATCATCGGCCGCTACACCGGCCCCCAGGCGGAGACCCCCTGATGTACGGTACCGACCGCAACGCCATGCGCCGCGCCTATGCTCAGGCCTGGCAGAAACGCCGCGAAGGCCGCCCGCTGGAAGCCCTCGAAGCCCTGATGGCCGACCTGATCGAAGCCCACCCCGAGTACCACCCCCTGCTGGAAAATCTCGACACGCAACTGGAGCGCGACTGGCAGCCCGAACACGGCGAAACCAACCCCTTCCTGCATCTGAGCCTGCACCTGGCCCTTCGCGAACAAGTCCTGAGCGACCGCCCCGCCGGTATTGCCGCCCTCTACAAACGCCTCTGTGACCGCCACCGCGACGTACTCGAAGCAGAACACCGCCTGATGGATTGCCTGATCGAAGCCCTGTGGACCGCCCAGCGCCAGGGCCTCCCCCCCGACGAAGCCGCCTACCTGGAATGCGCGCAACGGCTGGCGCGGGGGTAATGGAAAATACATGATAAAGTCCGGACCGCTTTCATGGGCTTGCCTCACCCACATCGTGCCCCACTACAGCGGCCTGAATCGGGAAAACAAGCAGATAGCGCCGAAGCCGACGAGGCTGGCCACCGCCCACCATGAACACATGTACCCGTCCGCACTGCGGTCGTAACGATCCATTCGGCTTTTTGGGGAGGATTCATGACGATGTCGGAACAACAAATCGAACTCGATCTGCTCGCCAAGCTGGGCGACCTCAAATACACCTACCGCCCCGACATCCGCAGCCGTACCGCGCTGGAAACCAATTTCCGCGAGAAGTTCGAGGCGCTCAACCGCGTCAGGCTCACCGACAGCGAATTCCAGCGCCTGCTCGACGGCGTGATCACGCCGGACGTCTACAACGCCGCCCAGACGCTGCGCAACATCAACAGCTTCGAGCGCGACGACGGCACGCCGCTCAACTACACCCTGGTCAACATCAAGGACTGGTGCAAGAACCACTTTGAAGTGGTCAATCAGTTGCGCATCAACACCGACAACAGTCACCACCGCTACGACGTGATGCTGCTCATCAACGGCGTGCCGGTGGTGCAGATCGAACTCAAAACCCTGGCCGTCAGCCCGCGCCGGGCCATGCAGCAGATCGTCGATTACAAGACCGACCCCGGCAACGGTTACGGCAAGACGCTGCTCTGCTTCATCCAGCTCTTCATCGTCAGCAACCGTACCGACACCTGGTACTTCGCCAACAACAACGCCCGCCATTTCAGCTTCAACGCCGACGAACGCTTCCTGCCCGTCTACCAGTTCGCCGCCGAGGACAACAAGAAGATCACCCATCTCGACGCCTTCGCCGAGAAGTTCCTCGCCAAATGCACCCTGGGCCAGATGGTCAGCCGCTACATGGTGCTGGTGGCCAGCGAACAGAAGCTGCTGATGATGCGGCCGTACCAGATCTATGCCGTGCAGGCCATCGTGGA
>JAQVHL010000055.1 GCA_028696185.1 Halothiobacillaceae bacterium | reverse complement strand
CCCAAGGAGGTGCAGACACCGGACGAGCGGGTCAAGCTGGTGTATGAGGTGCGCCTCTATCTGGATGAGAACCCCGAGCACCGCGCCACGCCGGGCCTGCCCGCGGATGCGGTGATCCGCTGGCAGGAGGACGCGCCGTGGGCAAAACCGCGCTGGTGAGCGACGCCGCGCCCGTGGTGCGGGTGGAGGGCTTGCGCAAACGCTACCGCAAGCAAACCGCCGTGGACGGGGTGAGCCTGGCGGTGCAGCCCGGTGAGATCTACGGCCTGATCGGTCCTGACGGGGCGGGCAAGAGCAGTCTGATGAAGGCCGTCGCCGGGGTGCTCGCCTTCGAGGGCGGCCGCATCGAGGTTTTTGACCAGCGCATCGATTCGGAGGCCGCGGCGGAGAAGGTCAAGGGACGCATCGGCTTCATGCCGCAGGGGCTGGGGCTCAACCTCTACCCGGAATTGTCGGTGGAAGAAAACATCGATTTCTTCGCAGAATTGCGTGAGGTGCCGCAGGCGATGCTCGCGACGCGCAAGGCCAGGCTGCTGGCCATGACGCGCCTGGACAGGTTTCGCGACCGGCCGATGAAACAGCTCTCCGGCGGCATGAAGCAGAAGCTGGGCCTGGTCTGCACCCTGATCCACGAGCCGGAGCTCATCGTCCTCGACGAGCCGACCACCGGCGTCGATCCGGTCTCGCGCCGCGACTTCTGGGCGATCCTGACGCAACTGCTGCGCGAGCGCGGCGTGACGGCGCTGGTCTCCACCGCCTATCTGGACGAGGCCGAGCGTTTCGCGCGCCTGGCCCTGCTGCATGGCGGCCGCGTGCTGGCGGAAGGCCCGCCGCAGGCGATCCTGAACGCGGCGCCGGGCACCCTGGTCGAACTCGCCGCCCCTGCGCAGATGGAGGCGCTGGAACGACTCAAGCCCCACTTCCCCGATATCGAGGCGGTCGGTGGGCGGATTCGGGTCTTCGTCCCGGATGGGGCGCACGCGGCCGCCCTGGAACGGGTGCATGCCCTGCTCGATGGCCTTGAAGTCCACGAGACGAGCGCCTCGCCCCCGACCCTGGAGGACGCCTTCATCATCCTTTTGCGCCGCGAGCAGGCGGTCGAAGAGGAGCAGCGGACGGTCGCGCGGCGCACGGACGACCCGCCACCCGCCGACGGGGTCGCCATCGAGGCGCGGGGGCTGACGCGTGACTTCGACCACTTCCGCGCCGTCGATCAGGTCAGCTTCAGCGTGCGCCAGGGGGAAATCTTCGGCCTGCTCGGCGCCAACGGGGCGGGCAAGACCACGGTGATCAAGATGCTCACCGGCATCCTGCCGCCCACGGGCGGCGCGGGCGCGGTGGCCGGGGCGGACATGCGCCATGCCGGATGGGCCATCAAGGAGCGCATCGGCTATGTGTCGCAGGCGTTTTCGCTCTACCAGGACATGACGGTACGCGAGAACCTGCGCCTGTTCGCACGCATCTACGGCGTGACGCGCCAGCATCTCGATGCCCGCATCCGGCGCGTGGTCGAGCTGACCGGGATCGGCAAGGTCTGCGATGAACTCGTCGCGCGCCTGCCGATGGGCATCCGCCAGCGCCTGGCGCTCGCCTGCGCGCTGGTGCACGGGCCGCGCGTGCTGTTCCTGGATGAGCCGACCTCCGGCGTGGACCCCATCGGCCGGCGACGCTTCTGGGAGATTCTGGTGCACTTGGCGCGCGTGGACGGCGTGGCGATCCTGCTGACCACCCATTACATGAGCGAGGCTGAGCACTGCGACCGCCTGGCGCTGATGCACGCCGGTCAGCTCATCGCCGACGACACCCCGCTAGCGCTGAAGGATGCGCTGCAGCGGGAGGCGGGGCAGGTGCTCGACATCGCCGCCGCGCCCGTGCTGCCGGCGCTGCAGGCGCTGGAAGCAGCAGGCATGGGACAGCCGGCCCTCTTTGGCCGCCGCCTGCATGTGCTGGCGCAGGATGTGGACGCGACCCGCGCGCGCATCCGCACCCTGCTCGAAGGGAAAGGCGTGACGGTGCATGACATCACGCTGAAGATGCCGTCGCTCGAGGATGTGTTCGTTCACCGCATCCTGGCACGCGAACGCGCGGAGGCGGGGCGATGAACCTGCGCCGCATCCTGGCCGTGAGCTACAAGGAATGGCGCGAGATCGTCCGCGACCGGCTGTTCCTCAGCCTGGCCTTCGTCGTGCCCAGCGCCCTGATGCTGATCTTCGGCTACGGCCTCACGCTGGACGTGGAGCACATCCCCTTCGCCGTGGTGGACCACGACAAGAGCGCCGCCAGCCGCGACTACCTGCACCGCTATATCGACTCACGTTACTTCGACTACCGGGGAGAGCTTGCCAGCGAGCGCGAGATCGAACCGCTGTTGGCCGACAGCCGCATTCGCCTGGCCATCGTCATCCCGCCGCGCTTTGGCGAGCGTCTCGCCCAGGGGCGCGCCGTGGCGGTGCAGACCCTGATCGACGGCACCTTCCCGTTCCGCACCTCGAGCAGCCAGGGCTACGTGGTGGCCATCAATGCCGCCTACAACACGGAACAGCTCTCGCGTTACATCGCCGCCCGCCTGGGCGTGCCGCCCGCCACGGCCCAGGCCATGGCGCAACCGGTCACGGTGGAGATGCGCTACATGTTCAACCAGGCCATCCGCAGCACCTGGTCGATCGCCTCGGTGCTGGTGATGTTCGTGCTGATGATCACCCCGCCGTTTCTGACCGCGCTGGGCGTGGTGCGCGAGAAGGAAAACGGCTCCATCTACAACATCTATGCCTCGACGGTGACGCGCGGCGAGTTCCTGATCGGCAAACTCACCCCCTACGTCGGCATCTCCCTGCTCAACTTCCTCATCCTGTGGCTGTTCGCCACCCGCCTGTTCGGCGCGCCGTTCAAGGGCGACCCGCTGTTTTTCGCCCTGGCCTCGACGGTGTTCGTCGTGTGCACCACCGGCATCGGCCTTTTGGTGTCGCTGCTGGTGCGCACCCAGGTGGCGGCGATGATGCTGACCGTGGTGGTCACCATCGTCCCCTCGGTGCTCTATTCGGGACTCTTGGTGCCCATCGCCTCCATGGACCCCATGGGGCAGTTCGAGGCGCACCTGTTCCCCGCCATGTACTACGCCGACATCGTGCTCGGCAGCTTCCTCAAGGGCGTGGGGCTCGACGTGCTGTGGGGCAAGGTGCTGGCGCTGGCGATTTACGCCTTCGTTCTCTGGACGGCCAGCTTCCTCCTGTTCAACAAGAGGCCCAAGGCATGATGACGCCGAACGAGCGGATGACGAGCCGGCTCGGCCTGTGGCTGTGGCGCTTCTGGGCGATGACGCTCAAGGAACTGATCCAGCTCGGCCGCGATGGCCTGCTGGTGTTCGCCATCGCCTACCTGTTCCTGTTCGATACCTACATGGCGGGCAATGTCGGCATGAACCTGAACAACGCCGTGGTAGTGGTGCACGATGCCGACCAGAGCGCCGCCTCCCGCGAGCTGATCTACCGTTTCCAGCCGCCCTACTTCAAGCAGGGCGGCGAGGTGGCGGACGTGCGTACGGGTCAACGTCTGCTCGACACCGGCGGGGCGCTGGTGGTGCTCGATATTCCGCCGCGCTTCGAGCACGACCTTCTCACCGGCAGACCGACCGCCGTGCAAGTGCAGGTGGATGCCGCCAACACCGTGCTCGGCTTTCTCGCCGCCAGCTACAGCAGCCAGATCATCGGCCAGTATGGCTTCGACCAGGCGCTCGCGCGGCTGGGCCAGAGCGCCAGCGCCCTGGAAAACGTGCCGATCGTCCAAAGCGAGCATCGGGTCTGGTACAACCCCAACCAGAAGGATGCCTGGTTCATGCCGCTCTCCGAGCTGCTGGTGGTGATCACCATCATGTCCATCATGCTGCCGGCGGCGGCCGCAGTGCGCGAGAAGGAGCGCGGCACCATCGAGCAACTGTTGGTCACCCCGCTTTCCTCCCTGCAGATCCTGCTGCCCAAGGTGGTCGCCATGACCCTGGTGATCCTGCTGGGCACGGCGGCGAGCCTTGGGCTGGTGCTGCACGGCGCCTTCGATTTCCCCATGAAAGGCAGCCTTACACTTTTCTTCACCGTCACCGCGCTGTATGCCTTCACCACGGCGGGGCTGGGCCTCTACATCGCCACGATCGCCCGCAACCTCGCCCAGGCCGCGCTGCTCGCCATCCTCGTGCTGATGCCGATGATCTTCCTCTCCGGCGCCTGGACCCCGCCCGAGGCCATGCCGGCGGGACTGCGCCAGGCTATGTACCTCTCGCCCCTGTATCACTTCATCGAAATGGGCTACGGCATCCTGCTCAAGGGCGCGGGGCTTGAGGTGCTGTGGGATTCCCTGCTGGGCCTGACGCTGCTGGGGGCGGGAATCTTCGGCTTTGGCGTGCACAGGTTCAGGCGACAGTTCGGATAGCATGGCATGAAACTCCCCAAGGGCGTGGTCGCACTCGGTCTGGTGAGCCTCACCATGGACCTCTCCTCGGAAATGATCCACAGCCTCCTGCCGGTGTTCCTGGTCACGGTGCTGGGGGCGTCCGCGATGGCGGTAGGCACGATCGAAGGCATCGCCGAGGCGACAGCCTCGATCGCCAAGGTCTTTTCCGGCGTGATCTCCGACTGGGTAGGGCGCCGCAAGCCGTTGGTACTCATCGGCTATGGCATGGCGGCGCTGACCAAGCCGCTGTTCCCGCTTGCCACGGGCGTCACGGCTGTGCTCGTCGCCCGCTTTCTCGACCGCATCGGCAAGGGCATACGCGGCGCCCCGCGCGATGCCCTGATCGCCGACTTGACGCCCGAGGCGCAGCGCGGCGCGGCCTACGGCCTGCGCCAGGCGATGGACACGGTGGGAGCCTTCGCCGGGCCACTCGCCGCGATGGGCTTGATGGCGGCGAGCCACGACGATTTCCGTCTGGTGTTCTGGGTGGCGGTGCTGCCCGCTGTCATCTGCGTGCTCCTGATCGCTTTCGGCGTCGAGGAGCCCGCGGCCACGCGCTCTGCGGCCAGGACACAGTTTCCCATCAGCCGCGCCAGCCTCGCGCGGCTCACCGACCGTTTCTGGCGGGTGGTGGCATTTGCCGCAGTGCTGACCCTGGCGCGCTTCTCCGAGGCCTTTCTGCTCCTGCGCGCCGAAGACGTGGGGCTCGCCCCGACCTGGGTACCGATGATCCTGATCGTGATGAACGTCATCTACGCGGCGAGCGCCTATCCCTTCGGCAAGTTCTCCGACAACGGCGGCCGCCGCACCTTACTTGTCTGGGGCGTGGTTTTCCTGATCGCCGCGGACCTCACACTCGCGCTCGCCGCGAACGTCTGGGCCGTTGGCCTCGGGGCGGCGATCTGGGGCCTGCATATGGGCGCCACCCAGGGGCTGCTGTCGGCTCTGGTCGCCGACGCCGCGCCGGCCGACCTGCGCGGCACCGCCTTCGGCGTATTCAATCTGGTGAGCGGCGCGGCTTTGCTCGCCGCCAGCGTCATCGCCGGCGGACTGTGGACCTGGGCCGGTCCGGCGATGACGTTCTACGCGGGCGCCGCATTCTCCCTGGTTGCGCTGGCGGCTTGTGGCGCAGCGCTGAGCGCGGCGTAGCGTCTCATCGGGTTAGCGAGCTTGCTTATCGATCTGCTGCGTGATCTCGTGGCGCGTGGGGAGTTTCGCGCGGCATGGAAACAAACAAACTGCAGGGTAGTTTGTCGAGGAGGGAATGGCCTACCGATCCGCGCCACCAGCGGTCGAGGGCCGAGCGCCGATGGTGGCCGACGATAACGAGGTCGGCGCCGACCTCGCGGACAAAATCGCCGATGGCCTCGGCCGGCGCCTCCCATATCCTGATGGAGCCGGTAGCGTCCAACCCTGCCTCGCGCAGGCGTGCGAGGCCTATCTCAAGGATGGCGCTGATGTAGGCGCGGTCTTTTTCCGACAGATCTTCTGGCAGCGGGCCCGCAGCCAGGAAATATGGCGACAGCGGCGGAACAACCGCCAGCAGATGACAGCGGGCGTTGAAGCGACTTGAAAGCGCGATACCCTCCTCAAGCGCATCTTGGCACTCGGCGCTGCCATCATAGGCGAAAACGATAGTCTGAAACATGCGATTGTCCTCCGATGGCGTCAAAAGTATGTCTGCTATTCACCAATTGTTTGCGGTCGCATATTCGGCAGCGCGGCCGTCACTCCATCGCCGCGTTCCCCCCGTTCACTGCAGCTTTCTTCGGTGACGCCCGCAACAGGATTATCAGCGGGATGGCTGCCACCGTGATCCACATCATCAGTCGGAAGTCCTGCAAGTAGGCCAGCGTAGCGGCCTGGCGCATCACCTCGCCGTTGATTGCTGCCAATCCCTGGGGTGTCGTCAAATCGTAGGCACCGGCCTCGATGGCACGTTTGAGTGCCAGGTTGAACGGGTTGATGTAGTCGGCGAGGGCGGCGTGATTGGCCTGAGTGCGTTGCGCCAGATAGGTCATCACCACCGAGATGCCGATGCTGCTGCCGATGTTGCGCATCAGGCTGAACAGCGCTGTGCCCTCATTGCGGTATCGCGGCGCCAGGGTGGCAAAGGTGATGGTGGATAGCGGCACGAAGATAAATCCCAGCCCCAACCCTTGCGTGATGCCGGTGCGCACGATGTCCCAGCCGCTGATGTCCATGTCGAAAAGGGTCATCTCCCACAGGGAGAGGCTGGTCAAAATGAGGCCCAGAAAAATCATGTGGCGCACGTCCACCTTGCCGGACAATTTGCCCACCGCAATCATTGCGATCATGGTACCCACACCGCGCGGGGCCAGCAGATAACCGACATCGATCACCGGGTAGCCCAGCAGGCCTTGCATGAACGGCGGCAGCAGTGCCATGGTAGCGAGCAGGATGACCCCAACGATGAAGATGAACAGCAGGCCGACGCTGAAGTTGCGGTCTTTGAACAGCCCGGGTTCGATGAACGGATGCTCGTGGGTGAACATGTGAGCGATGAAAAGATAGAGCGCGAGGCCCGCGAGCATGGCCTCGATCACCACTTCCGGATTGGTAAACCAGTCGAGCGATTCTCCACGGTCCAGCATCATCTGCAGCGCGCCGATGCCGAGGCTCAGCAGTGCAAAGCCGAGCAAGTCGAAACGCCGCGTACGGTCAATCGGCGTTTCACGCACGAACGACGCCAGGCCGAACCATGCCAGCAGGCCAAACGGTAGGTTGATATAGAAGACCCAGCGCCAGTTGTAATACTCGGTCAGCCAGCCGCCGAGCGTGGGGCCGAGAATCGGCCCCACCATCACGCCCACGCCCCACATCGCCATCGCCGATCCATGGCGCTCGCGCGGAAACGTATCGAGCAGTACGGCCTGCGATAGTGGTACGAGGCTCGCGCCGAATATTCCTTGCAGCAGACGAAAAAGTACGATCTGGTTCAGGCTTTGCGCGGCGCCGCATAGCATCGATGCAAGAGTAAAGCCGATCACCGACCACATGAAAACGCGCTTGCGTCCCCAGCGCGCCGAAAGAAAACCGGTCAGGGGCATGAAGATCGCTGCCGCCACGATATACGAGGTCAGCACCCAAGCAATCTGATCCTGGGTGGCGCCCATTGTCCCCTGCATGTGCGGTAGCGCCACGTTGGCGATAGTCGTGTCCAATGCCTGCATGATGGTCGCCAGCATGACCGATACGGTGATCAAGCCGCGATGTGCGCTTTCCGGGCTTGTGGCTGTCGTCGCAGCGGTCATTATTTGATCTCAGAGCGAAAATCCGAGTACGCGACGGCGATGGCCAGTGTCGATTTCCACCGTGGCGCTCAACCCCGCGCGCAGTCGCGGCAGGTTCGATGCGGTTTCGATCTTGATCCGCACGGGCACGCGCTGTGCAATCTTGACCCAGTTGCCGGTGGCATTTTGAGCGGGGATTATCGAGAACTCCGCCCCTGTGGCGGGACTCAGGCTTTCCACCATCCCCTTCCATACCGTGTCGGGGTAGGTATCGACATGGATAGTGACCGGTTGGCCCGGATGAACGTAGGTGAGATCCGTCTCGGTGAAGTTGGCTTCGACCCACAAGTTCCCACTGACCACCAAGGCGAGCGCCATGGAGCCGGCGGCGACATACTGCCCGGGCTTAGGTGGCTTGCTGACGATGCCGGGCAGGGAGGCGCGCACCTCGACCCGCGCCAGATCGAGCCTGGCTTGCTCCAGTTCGGCCAGCGCTACCCGATAGCTTGGGTGGCGCTCCACTGGCGAATCGACGCTGCCTCCCATAGTTTCCGCGATGCGCTTTAGATCCTGCTCCAAGGCTTTGATTTGCTGCGTGGCGATGTCGGTACTTTGCGTGGCGTCGTCGAACTTCGACGCCGAGATAAGATGCCGCCCCACCAAATCGGCTTGTCGCCGTAGGTCCTTTTGGGCAAACGTGTACTTGGTTCGCGCCAGCGCGATTTCCGCCTGTTTCTCGCGGTAACTCGCCTTGAGTGAAGCTAAACCGATGCGCACCTGCGCCAGTTTGGCTTCGGCTTTAGCCAGCGCAATCTGAAACGGCGCAGGATCAAGCCGGAACAGCGGCGTGCCTGCCGCGACGGACTGGTTTTCTTGAACCAGCACTTCCTTGACCATCCCGGACACCTCGGCACTGACCGGTACCTTGTCGGCCTTGACATAGGCATTGTCGGTTTCGACATATCGCCCGCCCTTGAGGTAGACGATCGCAACGACGAGTGCAGCGACCAACGGAACCCCAAGCAGCAGCATCAGCCGTTTTAAGCGGTGCTTGGGTGGTCGTACGGTTTCGATGGTAGTCGTTTCGTCGACGATCGGGGAATCGCTCATGAACAGGTGGCTCCGGGAATAACGTTGCTTTGCGGGTTCTCACCGCGATCCGAGGTTGTCGCGCATCTTGCGAAGAGCGAGGAAGACGAGGGCGACTTTTTGTTCGTCGAGATCGCGCAGGGCATCGGCCTGGATCGCCGCAGCGACCTGTCCAATTGTTGTCAGGCGGGAAGCAGCGGCTGGCGTCAGAAATATCTGATAGGCCCGCCGATCAACGGAATCAGGCCGGCGCTCTACCAACCCGGCATTGGCCAGTTGGTCGATCAAACGGGCGAGCGTAATGGGTTGCACTTCCAGCAATTCGGCCAACTTCACTTGGTGGACACCCTCATGGCGAGAGACATAAACGAGCGTCCGCGCTTGAGCAAGGGTGAGGGAACTGCTCTCCAAGCGCTGCTGGAACTCCCGCCGCATCAGACGGGAAACGTCCGCCAGCAGGAAACCAAGGCTGTCTTGTGGCAATTTCATGAGTTGGCATCATCAATTAATACATATTGCTTATTATATAAGTAAGACATAATAACTGTCAAAATACGCCATATGTCGCACCTTTGGCCCCGTCCACGTAAGCCATTCAGCGAAATCGGACAGCTATCAAGGGGCGTGGATGTGGCAGAAGAGTGGCTGCAGGCCGAGATTGACCAGATGCTCAAAGAGCAATGCAAAGATTCAGAAGGCAGTTCGGATGAATCGAGTCGAAACGGAAAGAATGCATCCAGCGCTTTGGTCACGCGGTCGGCGTCTGATCCGTTGCGCTCAACCGAAGCGAAACGCGCTTTGCACCGCGCCCATGACGCGATCCTCGAGGATTTTTGCCCCACCGTCGTTGCCGGCGGCGCCAGCGGCGACCATGAGCGGGATCAGGTGCTCTTCACGCGGTGCGGCCTCACGGGCGCCGGGGGCGCGGGACCAGTCCGCGAGGCGCCGGTTGCGCTCGGCCTGATCGGGATGGGTGGCGGCTTCAGTCAGCCAGGCGTCGAAATCGAGTCCATGCGTGTCCGTCGAGCCCGTCCGCCAGGCGCGCATCATCACCGCCATGTTGTGGTAGCTGTTGCCGGAGCCGATGAGCAGCACGCCTTCGTCGCGCAGCGACGCCAGGGCCTGCCCCGCCGCCAGATGGGCCGCCGGGTCGAGATCGCCGCGCAGCGACAACTGCACGCAGGGAATGTCGGCGGCCGGGAAGGCGACTTTGAGCGGCACGAACACGCCGTGGTCGAAACCGTGCGCCGAGTCGAAGCCACAGGGCAGACCCGCTGCCCCCAGCAGTTCCGCCACGCGGTCGGCCAGCGCGGGTGCGCCGGGGGCGGACCAGGTGAGCTGGTAGGTGTGAGGCGGAAAACCGCCGTAGTCGAACAGCAGCGGTGGCGCGACGTGCCGCTGCACGGTGAAGTTTGCCGCCTCCCAGTGAGCGGAGATCACCAGCAGGGCGCGCGGCCGTTCGGGCAGGGTCGCGGGCAGCCCTTCCAGAAAAGCGCGATGCCGCGCCCAGGTATCGGGCGGCTCCCACTCCATGAAGAAGCAGGGGCCGCCGTGGGGAATGAACAGGCTGGGTTGACGCATCAGAACTCGGTATAGCCCTTCGCACCGGGGGTGTAGAAGGTGTCCGGATCGGGCGCCTCAAGTTCCGCGCCGGTCTTGAGTTTTTGCACCAGGTCCGGATTGGCGATGAAGGGGCGGCCGAAGGCGACCAGATCGCCCTTGCCGGCGTCCAGGTCGGCATTGGCGCGTGTGGCGTCGTAGCCGCCGGAGAGGATGTATTTGCCCTTGAAGGCCGCGCGCAATTTCGCCTTGAGCTCTTCGCTCACCGGTGGCGCGCCCATCGAGCTGTGGTCGACGATGTGGATGTAGGCCAGATCGATATCGTTGAGCGCCTCGACCAGACGCAGGTACAGGGCATCCACCTCCGCATCCGGCGCCATGCCGTTGAACACGCCATAGGGCGAGATGCGTATGCCGACCCGCTCTGCCCCGATGGCCGCCGCGGCCGCGCGGGCCACTTCCACCGCGAAGCGGATGCGGTTCTCCAGCGAACCGCCCCAGCGGTCGCTGCGCTGGTTGGAGGCGGTGTTGAGGAACTGGTCGATCAGGTAGCCGTTGGCGCCATGCAGCTCGACACCGTCGAAGCCCGCGGACCTGGCGTTCTTGCAGGCAGCGGCGTATTCCTCGATCGCCGCCGCGATGTCCTGCTCCGACATTTCGCGTGGTACGGGATGGGGCTGCATCCCTTCGCTGTCGGTCCACATCTCACCCGGCGCGGCGATGGCCGACGGCCCGACCATGCGGGCGCCTTGCGGCAGGTTGGCCGGATGCGCGATGCGCCCGGTATGCATCAGCTGCACGAAGATACGCCCGCCGGCCGCGTGCACGGCGTCCGTCACCTGGCGCCAGCCGGCGATCTGCGCCTCGGAATACAGGCCGGGGATGCGTGCATAGCCCAGGCCGTTGGGCGAGGGCGAGGTGCCTTCGGTGATGAGCAGCCCGGCCTCGGCGCGCAGACTGTAGTATTGGGCCATCAATTCGTTAGGCACGTTGTCCAGTGCGCGCGAGCGGGTCATCGGCGCCATGGCGATTCGGTTGGGCAGGGAAAGGGGGCCGAGCTGGGTCGATGTGAACAACGTTGTCATTCTCATTCTCCTTGTTGGGCAGCGGGAACCAGGCCTTCTGCGGCCAGCGCGGCCTGGACGGCGGGACGGGCGGCGACGCGGCCGAGGTAGGCGGCCAGCCCTGGCCAGGGCGAGAGGTCGATCCCCACGTATTGTCCCCAGCTGAGCACGGTGAACAAGTAGGCATCGGCCACGCTGAAGTCATCGCCCATCAGCCAGGTCTTGTCCCCGATGAGCCGCTCGGCATGCCCGATGCGATCTTTCAGCTGCGCGGTGACGATCGCCTTCGCGTCGTCCGGGAAGGCCGGGTTGAACAGCGCGCCGAAGCCCTTGTGCAACTCGGTGGAAATGAAGTTGAGCCGCTCCATCAGCCGGTAGCGTGCCGGCGTACCCGCCGAGGGCGCCAGGTGCTTGTCGGGCACCTGGTCGGCCAGGTATTGCACGATGGCCGGGCCCTCGGTAAGCACCTGGCCGTCGTCGAGCTGCAAGGCCGGGACATATCTCAGGGAGTTGATCTGGGTGTAATCGATACCGGTTTCGGTCGTTCCGGCCTGCAGATCGACGCGCTCGAGCTGGAAGTCGAACCCGCCTTCACGCAGGACGATGTGGGGCGAGAGCGAGCAGGCGCCGGGACTGTAATAGAGTTTCATGAGGTTCCTCTCGGTTTATTTGCGAGTGTTGGTCTTATAAAGTAACCTTGCTATTCAGACAAGAAGGCACACCCACCGCCTATAGTTACCTTGAGAGAACCGACATGACGCCCGACGACCTGAATACCGACGCCGCTTCAGCCCTTGACCCGGCACCTTCGTCCACCGGACACCGCAATTGTCCGGTGCGCGACGTGCTAGATCGCCTGGGCGATAAGTGGTCGACACTGATCCTGGTCACCCTGTCGCAGAGCCCACAGCGATTCAATGCGCTGGCCCGCGCCGTACCCGATATCTCGCGCCGAATGCTGACCGAGACATTACGTCACCTGGAACGCGACGGACTCATCTGGCGCGAGGTCACGCCCTCGACACCACCCTCAGTGCGCTACGGACTCACTCCGCTCGGGGCTTCGCTGATGTCGCCCCTGACCGAACTCATCGCTTGGGCCGAGCGCCACCAGCCCGAGATCGTCGCTGCTCGTGCCCGATTCAATGGACGTATGGCCAACAGCTGAAGGGACAAAGGAATGCGATCAATGCATGCCGCATTGAAGCAGAATTTGACACTCCCAGTTGGGAGGAAGAGTAACTCCAATATCGTGCTTGGCAGCTTCCTCAAAGCTCGGGCGGGGGATTGCTTATTCGGAGCATGCGCCATTTCCCCTCGTTATTTTGTCGCTCGAGCTGATGCCTAGGGAGAAACCACGCCGCACCTTGATCGAGTTATCCGTTCCCTGATCTCCTTTTGTGATTCACGATAGCCATCTCATTCTCCGTGGGCTTTTCGTGCAGATGATCGGGAACAGATATTCAATACGCTTCTTCTTGCCGGTATCGGCTCTTCTCGCTGCCGCAGTTGCACCTGCGGGTGAACTGGTAGACGTGCGTCCCCACATCGTCGAGGTATTCACCACGACCGAATCGCCTGTCACGGGTAAATCAACCTTCAACCGGAAGCTGGATTCCACGGGAATGGAGTTCCACATCTACGAACTGGATGGCATCCAGCGTATCGAAACAAAGCTGTCTGATGGCCTTACGGCCGATCCCGAGCAATCCAAGCAAGTTGTGCTGCAGCGTTTCCAGCAACTCCATGAAGAAGATCGCGCGCGGATGCAACGTGCGGCGATGGGTTTGGCGAAGGCAGTGCCGGCAACCGCACCGAAGACAGCTCCGACAACCGCGACCACAAGAACATGGTCTTCAGTGAGACGGATGCCATCGGGCATCCGCTCAGTTCGCTGTCGGGCGTCGTCGCTGGTGTCAGTATGTTTTGCCAGACGGAAGCAACCTCTTTCGTTCCGTATTTCCAATCCGGGCTCGATGCGCTGTCATGGCGCCAGGAAGTGCGGCCAGTGGTTCCTGTTCGACATCGACTGGATCTCCTATCCACCATGAGTAACAAGCAAGGATACCCAATGGGGACGACACACCGAACCACAGTCAATCAGTTGGCCAGAGTCTGCCTCCTTTCAATGAGAAGTTTTACCACGGCTTGAAGTTCCTCTGTCGTTTTCCCCGAGGCGTATGCGCTTAATATCGTGTCCACTTCATGGGCCAGCCACCCGACAGAACGATTGCCAAGGGAAACCCCGGGAGGGAACAAACCTTCACTGATTCGGCGATAGAGGGTCGCGTGACTCATCCCGGTTCGATTTAACACTGCGGGCTTTCTTTCGATTCGGATTGTGTGATGCTCAGGCATACGCGATCCAAAGTGGGGGTTGGTGTGCGATTGTCGGTTGCCTCATGAGTTCACGTGCTCGACTGTGCTTTGATGCGCAGTTCATACTAACGGTCGGTCGTGCGAGAAAAACTTGGAAAAGCGGGCAGTCAGGTGGGGGCTTTCTCGTTTAATCGCGCAACCCCTGAATAGGTTGGATCACAGATATTTCTTGAAGTACGCCACGCTTATTCGCACGGTGATCGCGAAGATGGCAACAAAAGGCGGGATCACGCTCTTGGGATCAAGT
>JAQVHL010000054.1 GCA_028696185.1 Halothiobacillaceae bacterium | reverse complement strand
GCTAAATGGGCCATCCCTGGCCCATTTACCCGGCTTCCACAGGCCAGTCCACGGCGGTCCCAAGGGGGCCCTTCCTTACACCCACGCTCGTCCAACAAAACTTGTCACCCCTCCGAGAATCCTGCAGGAGGTTTCAAGCGGCCAGGGCCTCTCAACGCCCGCTGAGGCGGGAAAGATCGGGCGTGGGCGGAATATCGGCGACGTGATTGCGCACATAAACCGGCTGCGCTGCTTCGGCCGGCAGGGCCTGCCCCTGTTCCCAGGCGGACAAGGCCAGCTCAAGCATGTCCACGGCGCGCGGCAGGGCGTCCGCATCGACAACCCCTACCCGCCCCGCACTGGCATGCCCCAAGGCATCGGCATAGCTCGCCCAGCCGCTGCCGACACCGGCCACTGGCCCCGTACCCGCCACCGACACGCTCGCCGCCGCCTCGACCCGCGCCGGCGCGCGCTTGCGCATGCGCCCGGTCGCATCCGGGCGACACTCGGCCCAGTAGACTTCGCTCATGCGCGCATCGATGGCGGCGAGCACAATGTCGACACCCTTCAGCATACCCCGACGGCGAGCGCCTTCGGCCAGGGTTTCCAATGTGCAGACCGGCACCACGGGGCGATCCAGCCCCAGTGCCAGCCCCTGCACCACGCCGGCGGCAATGCGAAGCCCGGTGAACGAACCCGGCCCGGCGCCGAAGGCAAACAGATCGATGTCGCGCAAACCAAGCCCGGCTTCGGCCAGCACGCTCTCGGCCATCGGCAGGATCAGTTCGGTATGCCGGCGCGGGGCAAGCTCGAAGCGCTCGATGATTTCACCATCGACCGACAAGGCCACGGAACAGGCTTCCGTGGCGGTGTCCAGGGCCAGAAGCTTCACGAAGCGCTCCGGCGGTGGCTGCGGATGAAGTCAAGCAGTCCGTCGGTGGAGGCGTCAAAGGCCCGACCGGACGGGGTGGCGATGTCGGGGAGGATTTCACCGGCCATCTGCTTGCCCAGCTCCACCCCCCACTGGTCGAAGGAATCCAGCCCCCAGATGATGCCTTGCACGAAGATCTTGTGTTCGTACAGCGCGATCAGCGCGCCGAGAACCTCGGGCGTGAGATCGGCGAACAGGATGCTGGTGCTCGGGTGGTTGCCCTCGAACACGCGGAACGGCGCGAGGCGGGCAATCTGCGCTTCATCCACTCCCGCCGCGCGCATCTCGGCTTCCGCCTCCTCGCGCGTGCGGCCGGTCATCAGCGCGCGCGCCTGGGCCAGCAGGTTGGCCAGCAGCATGTCCTGTTGCTGACCCACCGGCGTATGCGTATTCACCGCCGCGATGAAATCGACCGGAATCAGGCGGCTGCCCTGGTGGAAAAGCTGGTAGTAGGCATGCTGACCGTTGGTGCCCGGCCCGCCCCAGATCACCGGGCCGGTATGATGCCCGACCCGCTCGCCCTCGCGGTTGACCGTTTTGCCGTTGCTCTCCATGTCCGCCTGTTGCAGGTAGGACGGCAGATTGCGCAGCCGCGTGCCATAGGGCAGCACGGCATGGCTTTCCGCACCGAGGAAATTGACATACCACAGCCCGATCAAGGCCAGCAGGATCGGTGCGTTGCGCTCCATCGGCGCGCTGCGAAAGTGCTCATCCATCGCATGCGCGCCGGACAGCAGGCACTCGAAATTATCCATGCCGACATACAGCGCAATCGGCAGACCAATGGCCGACCACAGCGAATACCGTCCGCCAACCCAGTCCCAGAACTCGAACATATTGGCCGTATCGATGCCGAACTCGCGCACCGCGCGGGCATTGGTGGAGACGGCAACGAAATGCCGGTGCACCGCATCCTGCGCGCCGGTATGCGCCAGGAACCAGTCACGCGCCGCGCGCGCATTGGCCATGGTTTCCTGGGTGGTGAAAGTCTTGGAGGCCACCACGAACAGGGTGGTTTCCGGATCGAGCTCGCGCAGGGTGGCGGCAATCTCCGAAGGCGCGACATTGGAAATGAAATGCGCGCGCATCCCCGGATGCGCCCAGGAAGCGAGCGCCTCGCAGACCATGCGCGGCCCGAGATCAGAACCGCCGATGCCAATATTCACTACATCGGTGATGCACCGACCACTGCACCCCAGCCACTCGCCCGCGTGCACCCGCGCGACGAAAGCGCGCATCCGTGCCAGAACGGCATTCACCGCCGGCATGACATCCTCGCCGTCCACCCGCACCGGACGATTGGAGCGATTGCGCAGCGCGGTATGCAGCACCGCGCGGTTCTCGGTGAAGTTGATCTTCTCCCCGGCGAACATCCGCTCCCGCCAGTTTTCCACCTCGCGCGCACGCGCCAGGGCGAACAGCCGCGCAAGCGTTTCGTCGGTGATGCGGTGCTTGGAATAGTCGATCAGCAGATCCGCGACCGACAGCGAGTAGCGGGGAAAACGCCCGGGATCGGCCTCGAACAGCGCCCGCATGTGCAGGCCGGATTCATCACGGGCAAGGTCGTTAAGCGCGCGCCAGGCAGGCGTGGTTTCCAGTCGGGTCATGACACATCATGCGTTGTGGGCCGTGCCTGTCAACATAGCAGAAAACGGCGCGCGAGGAAGGGGGAGAGGACGTATTACCCCGCCCCAGTAAGGGCGAAAGACACCTCGCACGCCCCTGTTTCCCCAACCACAAGCCGCCGGTAAACTTACGCCAACGGCTTAGCTCGCGCGCCCCAAGCGCTATACCCAGGCGATGGCGCAGTCACGGATCATCAGGGAAAATCCGGGGCGGTCAGGCTTGCTCATAAGGGTTCCATTCTTTCAAGAAGCGGCTCCACGGCGAAACCCGGGCAGTTCAGTCCAGCGCCGGTCTGAGATCTGGCGCGTTTTGACAGAGAACAAAGGCGCCTAACGGCGCCTTTGTCATAGTGCCCTATCGGGATCGGAGGCTCACGCTGCCACCGTACCCTCACGCTGCCGACGCACGCCAAACACAGCCAGGCCGCCGAGCATCAGCACCAGCAATCCGGTCGCCCATTCGGAGAGGGTCGGTACCGGAGCACTTGGCGATACCTGCAAGGTTGTACCAGACAACACGGCAGTAGGCGCGGTGAAATACAAAGTTCCCCCTCCGGACAAGGACAATGAGTTTCCACCGGTCGAGATATTTGTACCTACATGTGTCACCGGCCCGAAAGTATCGGGAGTCGCCAGATCCCACGCCCCCCCCGGAAAGCCTGCGACCGTCGAGGAAAAGTCCATATAGATAACCCCGCTTGCAGGATTGACTGACGTCGAGGTGACTCCGGTAATGTACCCATCAGGGGTTGCACAGAAATTTGCGTCGAGGATCTGAACCGCAGCTCCACCATTGACGCTTACAGAGGCGAAATCCGCAGGCACGCAGTGTGATCCGGCAAATCCCACAAAACTTGCAGTCACGATATTAAGCGTGTCAGCCTGTATCGTCAGCACGGCACTAGCCCCCGGACCGAACGACGCGCCATTGAGCGTGCCAGCGGCCCCCTGTACATTCAGGGTATAGGTGATCGGTGCCGCCTGGGCCGCACCAGCAATGCCCGCCAGCCCAAGCAGGCCCGCCAGCAGCGTCTTCTTGATCTTCATTGGTCAGCTCCCATCTTTTCATTATTTCACGAACAAGAACAATGCTTGAGTATTCTGCGTCAGGCAGACGAAATACTCAATAAGCGCATGATTTCCTAACGAACCAAGACCAAATCCTCACGAAACATCACACGCCATCTGATACATCCTGGTCCGTTTTGACAGATGACAAAGGCGCCTAACGGCGCCTTTGTCATAGTGCCCTATCGGGATCGGAGGCTCACGCTGCCACCGTACCCTCACGCTGCCGACGCACGCCAAACACAGCCAGGCCGCCGAGCATCAGCACCAGCAATCCGGTCGCCCATTCGGAGAGGGTCGGTACCGGAGCACCCGACGATACCTGCAAGGTTGTGCCTGAAACACTTAAATAGGGCTGATTCAACTCAAAGCTTCCACCGCCTGTGAGCAGCAAAGGATGCCCTACACCAATGTTATCCGTCTCATGCGTCACAGGACCGAAGGCATCCGGAGTGGCCAGATCCCAAGCATGACCAGGAAACCCCGCGACAGTCGGACTCATGTTCATCACAAGTGCAAAATCACTGTAGAACGGACCCGTTCCCATCGGGGTAACACCCGTATAGTAACCATCGTTTGTTGCGCAGAAATTGGCATTGCTGATTTGAACGGCCGTGCCCCCATTGACACTCACCGAGGCAAAACTCGCCGGAACACAGTGTCCCGGGGCACCGTTTACCGTAGTCGAAATGATATTCAACGTGTCGGCCTGCACCGTCAGCACGGCGCTGGCATCCGGCCCGAAGAGTACACCGTTCAGCTCACCGGCCGCTCCCTGTATGTTCAAGGTATAGGTGATCGGTGCCGCCTGGGCCGCACCAGCAATGCCCGCCAGCCCAAGCAGGCCCGCCAGCAGCGTCTTCTTGATCTTCATAGCTCAGCTCCTTTTTCCCTGTATTCCACTACAAAAAACCGTCTTTTGCATTCTGCGCCCGGCCGGCAGTTTACGCAATAAGCGCATGATTTCCCGTTGGATCGGGAAGTCATTCCTCGCAAGCGGCACACCAAACCCAGCTAAAAAGGCAGTTACAGCTCATTCCGCCAGAAATGATCGTCGGAATCGAACAGACGGGTCGCCACATCCGGCCCCCAGCTGCCCGCCGGATAGGTGTAGATGAAATCGCGTTCGATGGACCAGGTTTTGAGAATGGGATCCACCACACGCCAGGCCCATTCGACCTCGTCATAGCGCAGGAACAGGGTCTGGTCGCCCAGCAGCACGTCGAGCAACAGGGCGCCGTAGGCATCGAGCTTGACCATGCCTTCGCGGGTGTAACTTGCGTCAAGCTGGGTGGTGCGGGTGCGCATTTCCAGCCCTTCGGTCTTGATCTGCATTTCGATGCGCAGGTTTTCGTTGGGCTGGATACCGATCAGCAGCCAGTTGGGGGCGACCTGCTCGATGGGGGTTTCACGGAACAGCTGCTGCGGCGGGTGACGGAAGCGGATGCTGACCTGGGAGCGGCTTTCGGTCATGGCCTTGCCGGTGCGCAGATAGAAAGGCACGCCACGCCAGCGCCAGTTGTCGATGTACAGTTTGAGTGCGCTGTAGGTTTCGGTGGTGCTATTGGGCGGTATGCCTTCCTCGTCCAGATAGCCCGGCAGGGTCTGCCCATTGCGGGTGCCGCGCGCGTACTGGGCCCGGAAGGCGTGGGCATGTACTGAACGCGGCGAGATCGGGCGGATGGAACGCAGGACTTTGACCTTTTCGTCGCGTACCGCTTCGGGGTCCAGCGAAGGCGGCGGCTCCATGGCGATCAGCGCAAGCATCTGCAAAAGATGACTCTGAATCATGTCGCGCAGGGCGCCCGCACCATCGTAATAGCCGCCACGGCGACCGATGCCCGCCGTTTCCGAGTGCGAAATCTGCACATGGTCGATGTAATTGCGGTTCCACAAGGGTTCAAGCAGCAGGTTGGCAAAGCGCAGGACCATGATGTTCTGCACCGTGCCCTTGCCCAGGTAATGGTCGATACGGAAGATCTGCCGTTCGGTGAAGTGCCGGTGCAATACGCTGTCGAGGATGTGCGCGCTCTCGATATCGTGACCGAAGGGCTTTTCCACCACCACGCGGCGGCATCCCTGGGTTTCGTCGGTCAAGCCTGCCGTGGCCAGATGGGCGCAGATCGGGGCATAGACTTCCGGGGTCACCGCGAAGTAGAACACCAGCCCGCCCTGGCAGCCGGGCTCGCCGTCCAGCCGCTGGCGCAGGGCCAGGAAGGACGCTTCGTCGTTCAGATCGCCGTTGTGAAAATGCAGGCGCTGCAGAAAACCAGCCAGCCGGCCTTCGTCGTCCACCTTGCCCTTTTCATGCAGATCGGCGGCCACCACGGCACGCCAGTCTTCATCCCGCCATTCGCGGCGCCCGAAGCCCATGACGCGGGTCTCGTCCGGCAGCTTGCCGACGCAATCGAGCTGAAACAGCGCCGGCAGGAGCTTGTTGCAGGCAAGGTTGCCGGTGGCGCCGAAAATGACGATGGTAAAGGGCTGTCCGCCACAACTGGCCTGCAACTTGGGTTTCTTGAGCATGGCGCGGCCCTCTAGTTTTTCTCGGCAGACGGGGCGCCGGCATCGACGATGGCGTGCCCCCCGAAGGCATTGCGCATCAACGAAAGCAGGCGATTGCCATAAGCTTCGGCGTCCTGACTGTCGAAGCGCATCTGCAGGGCCAGCGTCATGACCGGCGCGGCCACGCCAAGATCGATGGCTTCCCTGGCTGTCCAGCGTCCCTCACCGGAATCCGCCACCACCGGGGCAATGGCCGAAAGATCCTGCCCCTTGTGCGCCAGCGCGTCGGCCGTCAAATCCAGAAGCCAGCTCTGTACCACGGAACCATGCCGCCACAGCTCGGTGATTTCCGCCAGATCCAGCGCGAACTCTTCCTTGCGACGCAACAGGGCCAGCCCTTCGGCGTACGCCTGCATCATGCCGTACTCGATGCCGTTGTGGATCATCTTGACGAAATGCCCGGACCCCACCGGCCCCACATGCGCCCAGCCCCGGTCGGCGGCAGGAGCCAGGGCCTTGAGCGCCGGCGCAAGACGCGAAAGGGCCGCAGCTTCGCCACCAGCCATCAGGCAATACCCGTTTTTCAGGCCCCAGATGCCGCCCGAAGTGCCGACATCGACATAATCCACGCCCGTGGCACGGACTTTTTCCGCGCGGTTCAGGGTGTCTCGGTACCAGCTGTTGCCCCCGTCCACCAGCACATCGCCGGCGGCGAGTCTCGGCAGGAGGGCATCGATGGCCGCGTCGGTGGCCGCACCGGCCGGCAGCATCAACCAGACCACACGCGGAGCGGGAAGCTGCTCAAGGAAGTCATCCAGCGCATAGGCCGGCAGGAAGCCGGGCTCCTCGCGCAGGGCATCGACCGCCGCCGGGCTGCGGTTGAGGCCCACCACCTCGATACCGCCGCGTGCAAGGCGGCGCGCCATGTTGGCGCCCATTCGTCCAAGTCCGTAGATTCCGATACGCATTGGGGGTCTCCCTGGCAAGCAGATCAAGTAGATGAACGCAGGCGACATGGATGAGGCGGGCGCGGCCGCGCAAATCCGGGCAATCGACGCGCTTGAGGTATAATAGCGCCACCCATCGCGCTTGTATGTGGTGCGTCGGCCCGGGTTCGCCGGTGCCGGCGGGTTGCAACCCGACAGACAGAGCCTTAACTGATGCAGAATAAAACCTCTCCGCGCCGCGACCTGGACAAAGCGCTGCGCTCGCGCGTGCGACTTTTTGGCGACCTGCTGGGCGAAGTGATTCGCGAGCAGGCGGGCGACGACCTGCTGGAAACCATCGAAACCCTGCGCCGTGGCTTCATCCGCCTGCGCAAGGGCGACAATCCCAAGACCCACAAGAAACTGATGACGATGATCCGCGACATGGACGCGGAAACCGTCAATCTCGTGGTGCGCGCTTATGGTCTGTTCTTCAATCTCATCAACATCGCCGAAGAAGAATTCCAGCACAAGCAGCGCCGCAAGATGGTGCGCCTGGGCCTGCGGCTGTGGAAGGGCTCGTTCTACGACACGGTGCGCGAGCTCTCCAAAGAGGGCATGAATGCCGAGCAATTCCAGACCCTGCTCGACAGGCTCATGTACATGCCCGTGTTCACCGCGCACCCGACTGAAGCGAAGCGCCGCACGGTCATGGACCTGCAGCGCCGCATCTTCCTGCTCTGCGAAGAGCTGGATCAGCCGGGGCTTGCGGGTATCGAGCGTCAGCGCGTGCACGAGCAGATCAAGGCCATGATCCTCGCCCTGCTCAAGACCAACGAAGTACGTACCACCCGTCCGGAAGTGCATGACGAAATCCGCCTGGGGCTTTACTACTTCAAGCAGAGCATCTTCAAGGCCGTACCCATGGCCTACCGCTATCTTGAGCGCGCGGTGGAACTGAACTATGCCCGCGCCGAAACGCCGCTGCGCGTACCGAGCTTCCTGCGCTTCGGCTCCTGGATCGGCGGCGACCGCGACGGCAATCCCTTCGTCACGGCCGACACCACGCTCTATGCCGTTTGCAAGGCCACGGAAACCATCATCGAGGAATACCGTGAGCGTCTGCTGGCCCTGAGCCGCATCCTCACCCATTCCATCAATCTCTGCCCGGCAATCTGCGTGGAAAGCCTCAAGCTCAACGCCGATGCGGAACTGCTGGGCATGCACGGTCGCCCTGAAGACGGGGACGATTTTTACGCCGAGGAGCCTTACCGCTTCAAGCTGCGCGCAATGCACCGCCGTCTGGGGCACAACCTCGACTATGTGCAGAACCACCTCAAGGGCACGCCGACCGCGCTGCCGCGCGAGGCCTATCAGCACAAGGACGACTTCCTGGCCGATCTGTACCGCATCCGCGATTCATTGATTGCCGAAGGCGACGCGCTGCTGGCCAATGCCGACCTCAAGGATCTCATCCGTCTGGCGGAAACCTTCGGCTCGCATCTGGTCAAGCTTGATGTACGCCAGGAATCCACCCGCCACACCCGCACCGTGTGCGAGATTCTCGAACAACTCGACCCCTCTGCCGCCTATGCCCAGCTCGATGAAGCCGGACGGCTGGCCTATCTGGGCCGCGTCATCCGCGAAGGCCACCACGCGGCCGGTGCGCTCAAGGATCTCACGGCCGACACGGCGGAAACCCTGCGCGTGTTCCAGGTCATGCGCATGCTGATGGACGACATCAGCCACGAGTGTTTCGGCACCTACGTCATCTCCATGACCCATGCCGCCAGCCATGTCATGGAAGTGATGTATCTTGCGAGCCTCGCCGGCCTCGCCGGGCGCCGGGGGGGCGACTGGTTCTGCGACATCCAGATTTCCCCGCTGTTCGAGACCATCGACGACCTCACCCATATCGAAGAAGTGCTCTCGAACCTGTTCGAGAACACCACCTACCGCGAGATGCTGCGTGTCTCCGGCGAGATGCAGGAAGTCATGCTCGGTTACTCCGATTCCTGCAAGGACGGTGGCTCGCTGGCCTCGGTCTGGAGCCTGTATCAGGCGCAGAAAAAGGTCATTGCCCTCACCGCACGCCACGGCGTGCAATGCCGCCTGTTCCACGGGCGCGGCGGCACCGTTGCCCGCGGTGGCGGACCGACCCACGAATCCATCCTCTCCCTGCCCACCGGCACCGTGCAGGGGCAGATCAAGTTCACCGAACAAGGCGAGGTGCTGTCCACCAAGTACAGCAACACCGAAACCGCCATTTATGAGCTGACCATGGGCTCCACCGGCCTGATGAAAGCCTGCCGCCATCTGGTCATGCCCGTACCCCCGCCGCCGCCGGCCTATGAAGAAGTGGTGGCTGAACTCTCCGGCTATGGCGAAAAAGCCTATCGCCAGCTCACCGACGAAACACCGGGCTTCCTCAACTACTTCTACGAAGCCACTCCGGTGCGCGAGATCGGCCTGCTCAACATCGGCTCACGCCCCTCGCACCGCAAGCAGGGCGATTTGTCCAAATCCTCGGTGCGCGCCATCGCCTGGGTCTTCGGCTGGGCGCAATCGCGCCACACCCTGCCCGCCTGGTACGGCATCGGATCGGCCCTGCACGAGTGGCAAAAGCGCCACCCGGAAAAGACCGACCTGCTGCATGAGATGTTCAACCAGTGGCCGTTCTTCCACAGCATGCTGCGCAACACCCAGCTCTCGCTGACCAAAGGCGAAATCCATATCGCCGGTGAATACGCCCAGCTGGTGAGCGACCCGAATCTAGCCCGAAAGGTCTACGGCCTGATCCGCGAGGAATACGAACGCGCCTACGCCGAAGTGCTGCGCGTGGCACAGGTGGAAAGCCTTGTGGAGATCGATACCTACATCGGCACCTCGATGATGCGCCGCAACCCCTACCTGGACGTACTCAACCACATCCAGATCAGCCTGCTGCGCCGCTACCGCGACGAAAGCGTTCCCCAGGAAGAGCGCGAAAAATGGCTGCCGCCCCTGCTGCGCTCCATCAACTCCATCGCCGCCGGCATGCGCAATACCGGCTGACAGAAACGCATCTCATCTCAAGGCGGCCTTTGGTCGCCTTTTTTTCAAACATACCCCTTCGCACAGTTTTGGTGCTAGCCTAGCCGGCACGTTTTCCTCTTCCGCAGAGCCCAAAAACAAGGAGCTTCACGCATGCCGTTCAACCTGCATAACAACAGCAGCAAGATCATCCTGTCCTTCCTTGTGGCCGCCCTGCTCTTTATGGGGGCCTTGGGCTACGCCCTGTACGGCATGCAGCGCATCACCGACGACTTCCACGCCCTTCAAACCCGCGACAACCAGCGCATGACCGCCTTCAACGACATGTACGGCAACGGTTTGCTCGGCGGTATTGCCACACGCAACAAGGTGTTCAAACCGGGGCTCGTGGAAGCCATGAAACTGGTCCCCAACACCGGCGAACAATTTGATACCGCCTGGAAAAAAGCGCGTGAACTGACGCCGTCCCAGGAAACCGAAGCCCTCGCCCTGCTGGACGACATCGCCAGCAAATGGCGCACTGTGCAACAGGTTCGCCTGGAAACCCTGAAAATGGCCGAAGCCGGACAAGGCCAGGAAGCCATCGCCCGCCTGGCGGACATCGAGCATCCGGCCTGGCAGCAGATACGCCGCAACCTTCAAGGACTCATCAAAGGGCAGAAGGACGCCACCGCAGCGCGGGAAATCCAGCTGCGCCACGATGCCACGCAAACCCGCAATGCCAGCCTGATTATCGGCCTGATCGCCCTTTTCGGCGGGCTGGTCATCATGCTTCTCGTGCTGCGCGGCCTGCGCCATGGCCTCCAGCGCACCATCCACGCCCTGGACGACATCGCGCATGGCGAAGGTGACCTGACCCGCCGCCTCGATACCAGCGGCCACGATGAAATTGCCGCCCTCGGGCAAGCCTTCAACCGTTTCGTCGACAAGGTGCACCGTCTGGTCAGCGAAGTAGTGGGATCGACCAGCCAACTGGCCGCCGCCGCCGAACAGATGTCCGTCATCACCCATCAATCGCAGGACAGCATTCGTCGTCAGCACGAACAGACCGACATGGTGGCAACGGCCATGAATGAAATGGCGGCCAGCATTGCCGAAGTGGCGCACAACGCCAATGACGCCGCCCATGCGGCCAGCGAGTCGGATGCCGCCGCCCAACATGCCTCGGGCGACATCCGTCAGCTGATTGCCACCCTGGATCGCCTGGCGAGCGAAATGGAAAACGCCAGCTCCAAGGTCGAACAGCTGCGCACCCAGAGCCAGGACATCGGTCGCGTGGTCGATGTGATCCGCGGCATCGCCGAACAGACCAACCTGCTCGCCCTGAATGCCGCCATCGAAGCGGCCCGTGCCGGCGAACAAGGGCGCGGCTTTGCCGTGGTGGCCGAAGAAGTACGCTCACTGGCGAGCAAAACCCAGGCATCCACCCAGGAAATCCAGGCCATGATCGAACGCCTGCAGGGCAGCGCCGAAAGCACGGCGCACGGTATCAGCCAGCGGCGCATCGCCACACGCCAGAACGCCGAACAGGCCCAGCTGGCAGGCCAGGCCATCGAACGCATCCTGGGGGGGGTGAGCCAGATCAACGACATGAACGCGCATATCGCCACCGCCGCCAACCAGCAAAGCGCTGTCTCGGAGGAAATCAGCCGCAATATCTCGCAGGTCCGGCAGATCGTCGATGAAACCCATGTCAGCTCGGAGCAACTGGCCGACGCCAGTCATAGCCTGGCGCGACTGGCCAGCGATCTGCAGCGCCTGGTCGGGCAGTTCCGCGTCTGATGAATCGCGAACGCGGCTCGAATGAGGGCGAGCCGATGAGCGGGGTATTGAAATACCGCTTTCCAACAGTGTCGCCCCCCATCCAGGCTCCGCGAGGAGCCTGGATGGGAGGGATAGCTTCGCTCTACACAAATTTATTTTTTCAATTCATTTTCATATTTACGTTTTCCGTCCAGAGGAATATATTTCCTGCGGCATACGTCACCCCGTCGTCGCCGCTTTGCTCTGCCCAGGGGGGGCATTGCGGTGTCGGCACCGGACATGACCGGCGAGCGCAGCGCTTCATCCCGCAAGACGGGCGCCTCCTGACAGGAAGCCCCCCCAAGGACACCAGGCATGAAGCGCCGTCAGGCCGCGAAAGGCGATGACGTCCTTACCTCGTTTTTCATGGAGCGCTTTTTGTGAACAACATCACTGTGGGTGTGCGGCTTTTGATCGTGGCCATGCTTTTCATGGGCAGCCAGGCCATCGTCGGCTGGTTGAATCTCAACGCGGCCTTTGATATCGAACATCACATCAAGAACGAGCTGGACGCCGCCGAAACGCTGCGGGTCGATACGGCGGCCATCACAGCCGATGTCAACTACGTCTCCCGCCTGACCCGCTCCATCATGCTGGGCGATAATCTTGAAAAAAACCTGAGCGCCCTCGATGAGCGTCGATCCCGTATCTAAAAGCGCTTCCAGAACATGGCCGCCAATATTCAGGCGCTGGCCTCTCAATCCAACGCGTCCGCCCTGCCTGCCCTGCTCGAAGAAAGCCGCAAAACCACGCTGTCTTTTGTCGATGACGGCATCCAGCGCATGCGCGCTCTGGGACCCGGCCCACACACGCTTGAGCAACGTGACGCCGCCTGGCAGGCGTATCACAAGAACGCCACGCCGGTAGCCAATGCCGCTCGCGATGCCTTCGCGCGCATGGACGAACAGGTGCAGAACATCTACAAAGAAGTCCAACAGGACACCGGCCATCAACTCAACAACCTGTGGAAAACCACACTGGCCGTCAGTGGCGCCGCCATGCTGCTGGGCCTTGCGGTGCTGGTATGGATTTCCCGCAGCATCGTCCTTCCCCTGCGTCGGCTGCGCGACGAAATGGCCGAGATCGAGCGCAACAACAATATTGCCTACCAACCACACATCGAAGGCAAGGATGAAATCGCCATGACAGCGCACAGTCTGGGGTCGATGCTCCGCCGTTTCGGCAGCCTGATGAAAGGCGTGCAAGACACGGGGCTTGCCGTACATAACGCCGCCTCCGAACTGGATCAACAAGCCGATGTTGGCCTGGAGCGCGCACGCGCGCAGGAAGACGAAACCACACGCGTGGCCACAGCCATGACCGAGATGGTCTCGACCGTCAACGAAGTAGCCGCCAATGCCGCATCCGCCGCCCAGGCCGCCGCCGATGCCCAAACACTCTCGCAGAGCGCGCGCAAGGATGCCGACGAACTCACCGAGCATCTCCAGCATCTTGCCGAAGGCATGGAAATGGCGTCGCAACGCGTCAACCGGCTCAAAAGCGACAGTCATGACATCGGCCGCGTGGTTGACGTGATTCGCGGCATCGCCGAACAAACGAATCTGCTCGCGCTGAACGCCGCCATCGAAGCCGCCCGCGCCGGCGAACAAGGGCGTGGTTTTGCTGTCGTCGCCGAAGAAGTCCGCAACCTGGCGAGCAAGACACAGGCATCGACCCAGGAAATTCAGGCCATGATCGAGCGTCTGCGCCACAGTGCCGATGAAACCGCGCAAGGCATCGAGGAGCGTCGCGACACCACCCGCGCGCAATCCGAACAGGCACAGCAGGTCAGCAACGCAATGCAGGGCGTCGTGCAAGCCATCGTCACCATCAGCGACATGAACCTGCACATTGCCAGCGCGGCCGAACAACAAGCCGCCGTTGCCGAAGAAATCAACCGCAATATCGTGCGCATCTCCGAGCTGACCACCCAGGCGACCGAAGGCGCTCAGCGCTTGCGTCACAGAGCGCAAACACTGGGACAGCGTTCGCACGAAATGGAACAACGCATCGGTGAATTCCGCCTGGCGTAAGGCGGCTTGCCCTGGATGCCGCCTTGACCCGCCCCTTGGGTTTTCAGCAAGGGTTCAAGGATGTTTACAAAACAAAGCTTTTCTTGACAGGCAGACGCCCCCCTCCCCCTTGGCGGCGGGCGTGGGGGGCGTCCTTCTTTTTGCCCCGCCTCGAAGAGCGAGCAAGAAAAGGGGGCTCGCCCGCGTGTGATTTCGGGTGCTTCGAAGTGCGTCGCTTGAGGCGGGCGAAACAGCGCGCAAGCCTGTCCGCTTGCTTTTAGCAGCCAGTTGAAGCCCCTATGAAGAAGCGCTGAACCCCTTTTTCGCCCGCCATGAGGCTAAGCCTTTCAAACAGGCGCCA